>NZ_SDOY01000155.1 GCF_004117935.1 Streptomyces roseicoloratus
CCGCCATGGCGGCACCGGCGCCCCAGCCCGCCGCCGCCCCGGTGGTTCCGCCGGCCGCAGCTCCCGTGGCCCAGCCCGCCGCCGCACCGGCCGCCGCCCCGCTCTCCGCCCCGGCAGCGCCAGCCCCCGCCGACGCGACCCTGCACCTGGGCTCGATCCCCTCGGGCCACCCCGGGAACGCGTACCCCGACAGCGAGCCGCCCGAGGGCTACACGCCCACCGAGCGCGACCTGCCGATCATCAACCGGGGCGACACCGTCCAGGTCCACGTCACGGCCGTGCCCCAGCCGGGCCCGGCCCCCGCGCCGGGCGACGGCCCCGGCCCGCTGTACGTCGTCGGCGACGTCCACGGCTACCTCGACGAGCTCCTGGAGGCGCTGCGCGCCCAGGGCCTCATCGACGAGAACGGCGGCTGGGCCGCCGGCAACGCCCGCCTGTGGTTCCTCGGCGACTTCACCGACCGCGGCCCCGACGGCATCGGCGTGATCGACCTCGTGATGCGCCTGTCCGCCGAGGCCGCCGCCGCCGGCGGCTACTGCAAGGCCCTCATGGGCAACCACGAACTGCTCCTGATCGGCGCCAAGCGGTTCGGCGACACGCCGGTCAGCTCCGGCGCCGGCACCGCCACCTTCCAGGCCGCCTGGCTGCTCAACGGCGGCCAGAAGCACGACATGGACCGACTCCAGGACGTCCACCTGCAGTGGATGTCCCGGCTCGACGCCGTCGTGGAGCAGGACGGCCACCTGCTCCTGCACTCGGACACCACGGCGTACCTGGACTACGGCGGCACCATCGAGGACGTCAACGACAAGGTCCACGAAATCATCAACCGGAACGACGCGGACGAGGTCTGGGACCTCTTCCGGAAGTTCACCAAGCGCTTCGCGTTCCGTGACGAGGCCGCCGGCCCGCAGGCGGTGCGAGAGCTGCTCGCCACCTACGGCGGCAGCCGGATCGTGCACGGCCACAGCCCCATCCCGTACCTTCTCGGCCAGGTCGGCACGGAGGACGGCGAGGAGGGCGAGCGCCCGGTCGTCGACGGTCCGCACGTCTACGCGGACGGTCTCGCCATCGCGATGGACGGCGGCGTGACCATGGCCGGAAAGCTGCTGGTCGTCCAACTCCCGCTGCCCGCCTGACGCATAACCCTCCGCATCCGGGGAAGGCGATTTCCGGGAACACCCTGTCACCGCGTGCCGTAACCGCCCTACCATCGGCTCATCCGTAGCAGGCTCTCCTCCGTTTCCGCCTGATCCGCCGTCACGCACGGCCGGTTCCGGCCCCTACGGAGCATCGGGGGATGCACATGAACGTGGCTCCGCACCTGCTGACCGAGGACCGCGCCGAGTTCGAGCGGGTCGTCGACGACGCACTGCGCAACGCGCGCGACCATCCGGATCTCGCCGAGGCCGGGATCCGGCTCAGCACGTCCCAGCTGCGCGCGATGGCCCTGAACGCGACCGCGCTCATCACCACGGCCGCCGCGGCCGAGTACGACCACTTCGTGAAGGTCCGCGAACAGGTCCGCGCGGCGTCACGGGGCCCGTCCGGCACAAGCGGAAGCGCGACGGGAAGCGCCACGCGGGACGGCACCGGGACCGGAAGCACCACCGGCACAAACCAGAGCAGCGGTACGGACGAGCGCAGTGGCAGCGGCAGCGGCAGCGGTACGGGCACCAGCACCAGCAGCGGTACGGGTGAACGGCCGGCCGGCACGGGCGGCGAGACCGGCAGCGCCGAGGGCGCGGGTGTCGTCGCCGTCGTGACCGTCCTCGCACCGCTCCTGGCGGGCACCGCCGCGGTCGTCGTCCTCCTCGTCGGCGCGATCCTGAAGATGCTGGACCCGGCTCCGGCCTTCGCCGACACCCTGCTGACCGCGGGCCTGTTCTTCGGCGTCGTCGCCGCGGCGGGCCTGCTCTGGGCGGCGACCGGACTCCTCGTCACGGCCCGTCGCAACAGCGCCACCCAGGTCGCGGGCGACATCCCCGACGACGAACTGACCCGTGCCAGGGACACCTGGCGCCGGGCCCTCCTGGAACGCGGCGTGCTGCCCTTCCTCCGCGAGGCCCTGGCCGCGGCCTCGGCGGACCCGCCACCGCCCCCGCCGCTCCCCCGCCAGTCGCCCCCGCCGGCCGGCCGCATCCCCAAGATCGGCTACAGCGGCCCGGACTTCACCAGCCCCAGCAAGGGTGCCTCCGACGTCCGCCCCACGTACTCGAGCCCGGACTTCACGAGCCCGGACCGCGGATCGCCGGAGCCCCGGCCCGAGTAGCCGCCGCTGTCACCCGTGGACACGCCGAGGAGACCGCGGCGGCCGTCAGAGGATGCCGGCCCCGCGCGCCGCGGTGATCCAGCTCGGGAACTCGGACAGGAGCCGGTCGTAGAGCTCCGGGTCGGGCACCGTGCTGATGTCGTCGACGGCGAAGAACCCGACGTTGTCGACGCGGCGCCCGGGCAGGGTGTCGAAGCGCTCGAGCACCCCGTAGTTGCTCCGCCCGAGCCCGACGAACTGCCAGAAGACCGGCTCCTCCACCGCCGCGCGCAGCTCCTGCTCGATCTCGGCGTTGCGGTAGACGCCGCCGTCGGAGAAGAACAGCACCAGCGTGGGCACGGGCGCGGGGTTCCGGGCGACGTAGGAGCGCACCTCGGCGATGACGCGCTGCTCCTCGTTCTGGATGCCGACGGTCCGCATGTCGACCTGCCCGGGCTCCAGACCCTTCGGCCTCTTGTTGCGGCGGAACAGGCCGACCTGCCCGACGCGTACGTGCAGGCGCAGCCAGTCGGGGAGTTCACCGAGACGGAGGTCGGGCAGCCGGGCCGGCTGGGAGGCGAACGTCCAGGCCTGCATCTCGCCGTCGTCGTCGAGCTGCGCGGCGACCGCGGCCATCCGCTCCACCACGTCGGCGACGACGCCCCGCGAGTACAGGAAGCCCATGGACCCGGAGGCGTCCAGCACGAGCACGACCCGCGCGACGACCCCTTCGGCCCCGTGCTTGCGCAGGCTGACCGCGACCTGCTCCTTCCGCAAGGACAGCCGCTTGCGCATGTCCACCGGCAACCGCTCCTCACCCGCGGAGGCACGGGCCCCGGCGGCGGGAACGGCCGACACCGGCGCGGCGGGCACGCCGGGCGGGGCGGGCACGCCGGGCACGCCGGGCGAGGCAGGCACGCCGGGCGAGGCAGGCACGCCGGGCGGGGCGGGCACGCCGGGCGGGGCAGGCACGCCGGGCACGCCGGGCGAGGCAGGCACGCCGGGCGAGGCAGGCACGCCGGGCGGGGCGGGCACGCCGGGCGCCGTGGCAGCCGGCAGGGGAGCAGACGGAGCTGCAGAACCGGTGCCGGCGGGCGACGGCTCGTCGTCGACCGTGATGCCGAAGTCGGTCGCCAGACCGGCGAGCCCCGCCGCGTAACCCTGGCCCACCGCACGGAACTTCCACTGCCCCTGCCGCAGGTAGAGCTCGCCGCAGATGAAGGCGGTCTCGGTCCCGGCCGCCATGTCGAAGCGCACCAGCTCGTCCCCGGAGGCGGCGTCGCGCACTCTCAGCAGCAGCCCTGGCACCTGCCCGAACGTCCCGCCGTCGGCGGAAGCGCACAACAGAACACGCTCCACCTCGGGCCCCAGGGCACGGAAGTCCACCGATACGCCGTCCGCCACGACGCCGCCGCTGTCCTGCTTCCCCTCGTGCACCACGGCGCCGGAGGCGTGCCGCGGCTGGTTGTAGAACACGAAGTCGCCGTCGTCCCGGACCCGACCGGCCGAGGTCAGCAGCAACGCCGAGGCATCGACATCGGGCACGCCGGCCCCCGGCACCCACACGAGCTCGACGCGCACCGCCGAAGCATCCACGGCGACGTTGGCACCCTTACTGAGGGATCTCGCTGTCATGCCCCCAGTCTGCCGACTGCCGGCCCCGGATTTCCCCGCTCCGGCCGTTCTCCTGCCCGACGTCCCTGACCGGGCCGAGCCCGGAGCACCGCGGGCCGCCGGCCGCGCCGGTCACGCGCGCCGGTCACGCGCGCCGGGGAAGCGAGACCGGCCGGGGAAGCGAGATGATCGCGATCCCGTCCGGCTGAGCCACGGCCAGGCGACTCCCGTCCGGGTGAAGCGCGACCACCGCAGTCGGCACGTGCCTCACCCCGTAGCTGCCGACCCGCGGCGAGAGGCCGACTTCGGGCCACTCGGCGAGCACGGTTCCCGTGGCCGCCTCGATCAGCCGCGGGTGCGCATACAGCGCGACGACGTCGTCACCCCGCCCGATGAGGGTGCCCGCAGGTATCTCCAGCCGACTCCGGTGCAGCCATCTCCTCTCGGACGGCGACCACACGCCCAGCTGCCGGGGCCCCAGCGCCGCCGGCTCGTCCTCCCCGTCCTCCCCGTCTTCGTCCTCGTCCTCGCCCGCCGCCACCACGAGGCGATCGCCGTCCAGCCAACAGGCGGCGTCGATCTCGGCGTCCCGCCAGCTCGTCGACGGCAGCAGGCCCTCGTCGTCGAGCACGGCCGGCTCCGTCAGGGCCTGTTCGAGGTCGTACACCCGGGCGATCCCGAACGGACTCCACAGCCAGCCGGCCGAGAGGAGCCGTGTGCCGTCAGGGCTCACCGCAAGCCGGGAATGGAGGACGTCCATCGGCGTCCGCTCGCCGCGAGTGAGCCGCTCACCCGTGGCCACGTCCTCGACTTCGATGACCTCATGGGCGTCGGGACAGTGCGCCAGCACCTCCCGACCGTCGGCCAGCGAGCCCAGCGCCAGCGGGTAGTCGAAGTCCTTGGCGTGGTAGTGGCTCCGGTCGAGTTCACGGACGATCCGCTGACCGTCGAGGAGCAGCGCCTTCGTCCCCCGCTCGGTGTACACGACGGCGTACCGGCCGGACGGCGAAACGACGGCTCGGTCGAAGGGGTACGCGTACATGCGGGGCCCCCGGCCGCCGCCGCATCGATCCGGCCGAAACTACCGAGCCGCACGGTCCTGGCGAGGCCGGGCTCTCAGTCCGGGCAGCCCGTGGCAGGCATCGCGCCCGGCCAGGCTCTCGTCCAGCGCCAGCAGGGACAGCAGCCGCACCGGTCGCCCCACCGCCGCGGCCGCCTCCAGCTTGTGGTGGCCGTCGAGCAGGAAGTGCGTCAGCCCCCAGTGCCGGTACTCGTCGGCCGCCGGGAGAGCCACCGAGGGCGCGCACAGATCCAGCGTGGACACGGCCACCGCCGTCGGCATCGCCCCCTGCCGCAGCAGCTCGGCGTACTCGGCGACGCGCTCGCGGTCGTTCCAGAGCGGCGGCACCATCGGCACGACGAACTCGTAGAGGTGTGCGTCGTCGTCGACCACGGTTTCGAACGTCCGGTAGTACGGGACCCTCGGATGTTCGGGGAGGCCCCAGAACTGGTCGATCCCCCAGGTGGCCACCTGCTCGCCGCTGAAGTAGTCACCTTCGCGTCCCGGGGCGACGAGACGCGGCTCGACGGTGAGCAGCAGAGGAAGGTAGTCGCCGTCCGGCAGCAAGGAGCCGAAGGTGCCGAGGAGCTCGCCGTCCGGATCGGCCAGCGGCTCCGCGAGGCGTTCCCGCATGCTCTCGATCGACAGCGTCTGGTTGGCGCCGTCCAGCCGGCGGAACAGGAACGGACACGTCCCGCAGAAGAAGGAGAGCTCGAAAGCCGGATCCCCGTCGAGTGCGAGCAGCCTCCGCCGGGCGCCTCCGCCCGGCTCCTGGAACTCCGTCTCGAAGCGCAGTCTCGCCGCGGAGCCGGACACCCCGAGCCGTCGCGGCTCGCCCGCTCTCACCGTCATACGGACGACGATAGGCGCAGACCCCCGCACCGTGGTCGCGGGCTGTCGCCCGTCGTCCCTCGTCGGTGCCCGGGGGCGGGCCCCGTCCTGACGCCGCCGCGCCGGGCCCGCGACTCCCCCGTGGGTCGCGGGCCCGGCGCGTGGTTCCGGATGCCGGGTCAGTCAGCCAGCGGCAGGTAGACCCGGTTGCCGGAAGCCGCGAACTCCTTCGACTTCTCCTGCATCCCCGCCTCGATCTCGTCCGCCTTCAGGTCGCCGCCGTGTTCGCGGCGGATGTCCTGGGAGATCTTCATCGAGCAGAACTTCGGGCCGCACATCGAGCAGAAGTGCGCCGTCTTCGCCGGCTCCGCCGGGAGCGTCTCGTCGTGGAACTCGCGGGCCGTGTCCGGGTCCATCGCCAGGTTGAACTGGTCCTCCCAGCGGAACTCGAAGCGCGCGTCGGACAGCGCGTCGTCCCACTCCTGCGCACCCGGGTGGCCCTTGGCGAGGTCCGCCGCGTGGGCCGCGATCTTGTACGTGATGACGCCGGTCTTCACGTCGTCCTTGTTCGGCAGGCCCAGGTGCTCCTTGGGCGTGACGTAGCAGAGCATCGCGGTGCCCCACCAGGCGATCATCGCGGCGCCGATGCCCGAGGTGATGTGGTCGTACGCCGGGGCGACGTCCGTGGTCAGCGGGCCGAGCGTGTAGAACGGCGCCTCCTCGCAGATCTCCTGCTGGAGGTCGATGTTCTCCTTGATCTTGTGCATCGGGACGTGGCCCGGGCCCTCGATCATCGTCTGCACGTCGTGCCGCTTGGCGATGGTGTTGAGCTCGCCCAGCGTCTTCAGCTCCGCGAACTGCGCCGCGTCGTTGGCGTCCGCGATCGAGCCGGGCCGCAGGCCGTCGCCGAGCGAGTACGTGACGTCGTACGCCGCGAGGATCTCGCAGAGCTCCTCGAAGTTCGTGTAGAGGAAGTTCTCCTTGTGGTGCGCCAGGCACCACGCGGCCATGATCGAGCCGCCGCGCGAGACGATGCCGGTCTTGCGGCGGGCGGTCAGCGGCACGTACGGCAGCAGCACGCCGGCGTGCACCGTCATGTAGTCGACGCCCTGCTCGGCCTGCTCGATGACCGTGTCCTTGTAGATCTCCCAGGTCAGCTCCTCGGCCTTGCCGTCGACCTTCTCCAGGGCCTGGTAGAGCGGCACGGTGCCGATCGGCACGGGGGAGTTGCGCAGCACCCACTCGCGGGTGGTGTGGATGTTGCGGCCGGTGGACAGGTCCATGACCGTGTCGGCGCCCCACTTGGTCGCCCAGGTCATCTTCTCCACCTCCTCCTCGATGGAGGAGGTGACCGCGGAGTTGCCGATGTTGGCGTTGACCTTCACCAGGAACCGCTTGCCGATGATCATCGGCTCGATCTCCGGGTGGTTGACGTTCGCCGGCAGCACCGCGCGGCCCGCCGCGATCTCCTCCCGTACGACCTCGGGGGAGACGTTCTCGCGGATCGCGACGTACTCCATCTCCGGCGTGATCTCGCCCCGGCGAGCGTACGCGAGCTGCGTCACCGCCTGGCCGTCGCGGCCCCGGCGGGGCAGCCGCGGGCGGCCGGGGAAGACCGCGTCGAGGTTCTTCAGACCGCCGCCGCGCGGCGACGTGTGCTTGATGCCGTCGTCCTCGGGCCGGACCGGACGGCCCGGGTACTCCTCGGTGTCGCCGCGGCCGATGATCCAGTTCTCCCGCAGCGGCGGCAGGCCGCGCCGCACGTCGGTGTCGATGGTCGGGTCGGTGTACGGACCGGACGTGTCGTACAGCGTCACGTCCTTGCCGTTGGTGAGGTGCACCTGGCGGACCGGCACCCGGATGTCGGGGCGGGAACCCTCGACGTAGCCCTTGTGCCAGCCCGGCGTCCGCTGCTGCGGGCCGCTCTGGTCCTGGTCGGAGGCAGGCGTGCGTGCATCCTGAATGGTCATGAGACCGAATCTCCCTACGCCGGCATTACCCGGTAACAGGTTCGGCGGTCGGCGCAGCCTCCTCCCGTACGTACGTCAGTACGCGCGTACGGTGATCAGCGCCCTCTCAGCCCGGTGCTCCGAGCTCCCGCGTGTGCAAAGGTGTCACCACGCTAGCGTCATCCCTGGCGTGCTGAACAGTGGGGGTCTCGACGTTGTTGCGATGATCGGTCGGTGACGTCAACGCAGCAGCCCCACGAACCCCATGGCGACGGGCGTGCCCACGCGCACGATCAGGCGCACGGCCACGCGCACGCTCACGGCCCCGCCGCTCCCGTCTCCCGGCACCTGCGGAAGGTCATCGCCGCGGTGCTCATCCCCTTCGCCACCGCCGTCGCCGTCGGCCTCCTCGTGCTGTGGCCCGGCGGCACGCCCGCGCACGAGCGCACGGGCGTCGGCTTCGACCGGCAGACCGAGCAGGGCCGGGTGGTCTCCGTCGAGCGGGTCGACTGCAGGGACGTGAACGCCGGCCAGGTCCCGCCGACCGGCGACACCTCCACCCCGCAGGGGCGCGAGGCGGTCAACGCCCGGCAAGGGCAGTGCGCGAAGGCGACCGTCGAGGTCACCACCGGTCAGGACAAGGGCCGCAGGTTCACCGAGATCGTGCAGCCCGACGCGCCGCGGCAACTCCACGAGGACCAGGGCGTGGTGGTCGCGTACGCCCCCGACGCCCCGCGCGACCTGCAGTACTCGGTCACCGACGTCAACCGGAAGCTCCCGATCACCGTGCTCGCCGGCATCTTCGCGCTCGCCGTCGTGGTCGTCGGCCGGATGCGTGGCGTCATGGCGCTGATCGCGCTCGCGGCGAGCTTCCTGGTGCTGACGCTGTTCATCCTGCCGGCGATCATCCAGGGGTCGAACCCGCTGCTGGTCGCCGTCGTCGGATCGAGCGCGATCATGCTCATCGCGCTCTATCTGTGCCACGGCCTGTCCGCCCGCACCTCGGTCGCCGTGCTCGGCACGCTGGTCTCGCTGCTGCTGATCGGTCTGCTCGGCTCGTTCTTCATCGGCTGGGCCTCGCTCAGCGGCAACACGGACGACAACACGGGGCTCATCCACGGCCTGTACCCGCAGATCGACATGTCGGGCCTGCTGCTGGCCGGAATCATCATCGGCTCGCTGGGCGTGCTCGACGACGTGACGGTGACCCAGACCTCGGCGGTCTGGGAGCTCCACCAGGCCGACCCGACGATGGGTCCGCGGCGGCTCTACCGGTCCGCGATCCGGATCGGCCGCGACCACATCGCCTCGGTGGTGAACACCCTGGTCCTGGCGTACGCGGGTGCGGCGCTGCCGCTGTTGCTGCTGTTCTCGATCGCGCAGAGCAGCGTGGGAACGGTGGCCAACAGCGAGTTGGTGGCCGAGGAGATCGTCCGGACGCTCGTCGGCTCGATCGGTCTGGTGGCCTCGGTCCCGATCACCACCGGCCTCGCGGCGCTGGTGGTGTCGGCCGACCGGCCGGGCCCGGGAGCCGGCGAGGACCCGTCAGGTGCCGGCGGGAGGCCTCCGGCGCGGGCCGAGGGGAAGCGCCCGGCACGGTCCGGCCTGATGCGGCCGACGGGTGCGGGCGAGAAGCGCCCGGTGCGCTACGGCGGGGGCGGGCGACGGCGCCGGGCCAAGTAGGCCCGGCGGGCGGTCCGTTGTCAGCCGGTGGCGGTCAACCCGCGTTCTCCTCGGCCAGGATGCGCCCGAGCGCCGCTTCCAGGCTGTCCTCGAAGTCGCCCAGGGTCTCTTCCTGACCGAGCGGGACGAGCTTGTCCGTCCGGTCGAGGAAGGCGACGAGCGGTGGCGCGCTCGCGCGGAACAGGGCCCGGTCACCGCCGACCTGAAGACGGATCATCACGTCGGAGAGGCCCTCGGGGTCGGTCGGCGCGATGTGCACATCGCCGTCTCCGCTCGGGCGGTTGATCCCGTCGAGCAGCAACTCGCGGCCGAAGGCCCAGGTCACGGGTGCGTCCCCGGGAAGGTGGAACGTCATCCGCACCGCGTAGGGGTCGCGGGTCTCGTATCGCAGTTCCACCGGAATCCGGAAGGAGAGCTCCTCGGAGACGAGGAAGCTCATCAGGACCTCGGCCTGAACCGTCTCTCGCATCATGTACCCCGCAGTAGATGGAGCAGTTGTGTGGACACCCTGCTGAAAACTGTGGTCGAAACGGCCGGGAATGATCCCTCACGGCCCTCTTGACGCAATCGTGCTGTACGCGCTAGCAGATCACAAGGAGTGATTTTTCAGATACTGATAGAGAAAGCGAGTGAGCTGAAGAGCTTTCCGATCTCATTCTGTAGTCGACCGATAGCAGGGAGCAACCGTTCTTCCTGATGTAGCGGGAGTGAAATCGCCATCGCGGCCGCTGTTGACCCCGCGGTGATAGGAATAGCTGCACAGACTGTGCCAAGTGCATATTCCTGACGCTCCACCAGGGGCTCCATTCGCCCCATACCGCCCAAACGCTCCAAAAGGGACTGTCGATTACGCAGCGTATACGGCGTGATCGCTTCCACCGGGTGACGGTCGAGGTGGTCTTGACGAGCTTTCAGATCCAGTTGACTCAGCAGGCACTGCCCGATGGCGTGCGCGTGGCCGGTCTCCCGGAAGTCGGCCCACTCCTCGACGGCGGGTGCCGCAGGGGTGTCGGCAACGGCGACGAGCTCGATCTCGCCCTCGCGGTACATGGCGAAGTAGACGGGCACCCCGATGGAGTCCCGCCAGCGGGCGAGAGAGTCCTCGACCCTGGTGCGACGATTCTGCAGGACTCCGCCGCCGACGAGCCTGCCGGCGGCGTCGCCGAAGACGAACACACCCTTCTCGCGGCGCAGATAGCCCTCGTGCGTCAGGGTGCGGAGCAGGTGGTACGCGGTGGGAAGCGGAAGTCCCGCCTCGCGCGCGAGCTGTTTGGCGGGGGCCCCGTCCTGGTGGGTGCCCACGGCCTCCAGGAGTCTCAGCGCCCGCTGCACCGAACCGATGAGAGTAGGAGCAGCGGGCTGCGAAGCAGTGGCCAAAGGTCACCCCCAGGCGTGTCGACGGGTGCGTCGCACCCGCCCGCGGGGGCCGCCCCCGCGCGCCCGCCGCGGCCTGGGACCGGCGGGGTCTGTGGCGGACCCGTCCGGAGGCAGACACGATCACGCGAGTCGTTGCGGAGGTCTACGCCTGTGGTTCCCTGGGCGGCAGAGGATTTCCACTCTAATGGCAGGTTCCGGGGCCCTACCCGGGTTTCACCTGCGCGTTCCCTCGGCCGGGCTAATCGGCGGAGGGCTCTTCATACCGGCCGGACGGGCGTGCTACCAGTCCTCGCGCCGGGAGGTCGACGAGGACGTGAACTTCCTGACGACGTAGATCAGACCGGCCACCAGTGCCACGAACACCAGCAGCTTGAACAGCAGGCCGACCACGAAGGTCAGCAGGCTGGTGATCAGACCGCCGAAGACGACCAGAGCGATGACCGGTATGGCGATCCACTTCACCCACCACGGCATCCCCGCGAGAATCTCCTTCACCGCCATTGCGCTTACCTCATCTCCGAACGGTTCGCCGTCGCACTCTGCGCCGGACACCTTCGATGCTAGGTGCGCGCACCACGCCCATGGAGCCCTCCCGGCCCCCGCTCTTCCCTGATCCGACCCCTAGGGGGTCGCGACCGGTGGCGCCGCCAGGCCTCGGGGTCCGTCAGGTGCCGGGGAGCCGTCAGTTCTCGGGAGCCGTCAGTCTCGGGGTCCGTCAGGTGCCAAGAAGCCGTCAGGTGCCGGGGAGCCGTCAGCTCTCGGGAGCCCTCAGTCTCGGGGGCCGTCAGGTGCCAAGAAGCCGTCAGGTGTCGGGGGCCCTCAGTCTCGGGGGCCGTCAGTCTCGGGTCTCGGGGAGCCGCCGGGCCTCCGGGAGGCGCCAGGCCTCGGAGGCCCGTCAGCCCTCCGGCGGCGAGAAGACCACCATGACCCGCAGGTCCTCGGTGATGTGGTGGAACTTGTGCGGGACGCCCGCGGGCACGTACACCACACTGCCCCGCGCCACCGTGGTCGTCTCCGTCCCGACCGTGATGGCGCCCCGGCCGCTCACCACGAAGTACACCTCGTCCTGCCCGTGCGGCTGCTGCGGGTCGATCGCTCCCGCGTCGAGTGCGTACAGACCCACCGACATGTTGCGCTCGCGCAGGAACTGGAGGTAGGCGCCGTCGTTCGCGGCGCGCTCCGCCTCCAGCTCGTCCAGTCGGAATGCCTTCATCGTCGTACGCCCCTGCCTTGGCCGGATCATGTCTGCCACGATCAGACACATGATGAATTTCGTCGTCAAGACGCTCGCGAACGCCGGCGCCCTCGCCGTGGCCATCTGGCTGCTGCAGGACATCACGCTGACCGGTGACAGCACCGCGAAGAAGGCCTGGACCCTCATCCTGGTCGCCCTGGTCTTCGGCCTGGTGAACTGGCTCGTGAAGCCGGTCGTCAAGCTCCTCACGTTCCCGCTCTTCATCCTGACGCTCGGTCTGATCACCCTCGTCGTCAACGCGCTCATGCTGCTCCTGACGTCCTGGCTGGCCGGGGAACTCGACCTCAGCTTCCACGTCGAGGGCTTCTGGACCGCCGTGCTCGGCGGCCTGATCATCTCCGTCGTCTCCTGGGCGCTGAACGTCGTCCTGCCCGACAACGACTGAGGGCCGACCATGACCTACCGCGTCTGCTTCGTCTGTACGGGCAACATCTGCCGCTCCCCGATGGCCGAGCACGTCTTCCGCGCCCGCGTGGCGGAGGCCGGTCTGGCGGGTGCGGTGGAGGTGGACAGCGCCGGTACCGGAGGCTGGCACGAGGGCGACGGCGCCGACCCGCGCACGGTCGCCGTCCTGGACGACAACGGCTACGGGTCGGAGCACACCGCCCGGCAGTTCCGCGCCTCCTGGTTCCCCGCGCTCGACCTGGTGATCGCCCTCGACCAGGGGCACGCGCGGGACCTGCGCCGGCTCGCGCCCACGCCCGGGGACGCCGCCAAGGTCCGGCTGCTGCGCTCGTACGATCCCGGAGCGGGCCCCGACCTCGACGTGCCGGACCCCTATTACGGCGGCCTGGACCTGTTCGAGGAATGCCTGGAAATGGTGGAGGCGGCGAGCGGGGGCCTGCTCGCGGCGGTGCGCGGAACGCTGGCGGTCACGGACCAGGAGCGGGAACAGGAACCTCCACAGGCACCGGCACCGGCACCGGCGTCGGCGCCGGCGCCGGCGCCCACGCCGGTGGAGGAGCGGACGACATGAGCGGAACGGACGGCATGAGCGCGACGAACGATACGAGCGGTACCCGCGGTGTGAGCGGTACCCACGAGGGCCACCAGGTCGGCGGCGCAACCGGCGGAACCGGCGGGGCAGGAACGCTCGGCGAGGGCACGCGAGCGGTGCGGGCCGGGCTGCCCGAGCCCGTGAAGTACGAGCCGACCCTGCCCGGTCCGGTCTTCGCGGCCCACTTCCACCTGCCCGGCGAGCCGACCGGCCCGTACACCTACGGCCGCGACGAGAACCCGACCTGGACCCATCTGGAACGCGCCATCGGCGCGCTGGAGGCACCGGGGGAGAGCGGGGCGGGAAGCGGCGCGGACAGCGGGGTCGAGACGCTGGTCTTCGCCTCCGGCATGGCCGCCATCTCCGCCGTCCTCTTCTCACAGCTCAGGTCCGGCGACGCCGTCGTCCTGCCCTCCGACGGCTACCAGGCCCTGCCCCTGCTGCACGAGCAGCTGCGCGCGTACGGGATCGAGGTCCGCACCGCGCCGACCGGCGACGACGCCCAGCTGTCCGTCCTCGCCGGGGCGAAGCTGCTGTGGCTGGAGACGCCGTCCAATCCCGGGCTCGACGTGTGCGACGTGCGCCGTATGGTGGCCGCCGCCCACGCGGCCGGGGCGCTGGTCGCCGTCGACAACACCCTGGCCACGCCGCTCGGCCAGCGGCCCCTGGGGCTGGGCGCCGATTTCTCCGTGGCGAGCGACACCAAGGGCATGACCGGGCACGGTGACGTCCTGCTCGGACACGTCAGCTGCCGCGATCCCGAACGGGCCGCCGAGGTGCGGCGCTGGCGCAAGATCGTCGGCGCCATCCCCGGCCCCATGGAGGCCTGGCTCGCCCACCGCTCCCTGGCCACTCTCCCGTTGCGGCTCGACCGTCAGTGCGCCACCGCGCTCGCGCTCGCCGAGGCGCTCTCCGCCCGCGAGGACGTGACCGGGCTGCGCTACCCGGGCCTGCCCGGCGACCCGTCGCACGAGGTGGCGGCGCGGCAGATGCGGCGCTTCGGCTCCGTCGTCTCCTTCGTGCTGCCGGACCGGGAGCGGGCCGACCGGTTCCTGGAGGCGCTGCGGCTGGTCGACGACGCGACCAGTTTCGGCGGCGTGCGCTCCACGGCCGAGCGGCGCGGACGCTGGGGCGGTGACGCGGTGCCCGAGGGCTTCGTCCGCTTCTCGGTGGGCGCGGAGGACCCGGAGGACCTGATCGCGGACGTGCTGCGGGCCCTGGACACGGCGGCCGAGGACGCCGGCTGACCGCGGTGCTGCGGGCCGTCCGGCGGGCGGGCGGGGCATGTCGGCGAGCCACGTCGGGCGGTGGCGGACGGCCCGTCCGATGGGCGCGGCGGGCGTGGCCGGGGCGTTCCGAACCTCCCCCCTCGTGGCTCGGAACGCCCCCGTCCCCCTGCGGTTTCCTCGGCGGACGACCGCCCGTACAAGGCTAGTTGACTCTGCGTCAGTGTCCAATCACGGTAGCGACAGCGACCTATCGACTTATTTATAGTTGGACGGTCCTGAGGCGCCGTCCGCGGACCGCCTGAGTCGAACGGCACGCACGACGGGCCGGGAGGGGCGGGCATGGATCTGACGCTGCTGCGCACGTTCGTCACGGTGCACCGGGCCGGCTCCTTCACCCGCGCCGCCGCACTCCTCGGACTCTCCCAGCCGGCGGTCACCAGCCAGATCCGCACCCTGGAACGGCAGCTCGGGCGCCCGCTCTTCCTCAGACAGGCCCGTGGGGTCACCCCCACCACCGTCGGCGACGAGCTCGCCCACCGCGCCGCCCCGCATCTGGACGCCCTCGTCGAGATCGCCGGGACCGCTCAGGACGAGCGGGACGGCCTGCGCACCCTGCACGTCGCCGGACCGCCCGAGTTCACCTCGGCCCGGCTGCTGCCCGCCCTGGCTCCGCTGATCGTCCAGGGCCTCTCCGTCCGCGCCTCCCTCCTGAGCAGCGCGGAGGAGACCCTGGACGGGCTCGCCGCCGGCCGTCACGACCTGGCCGTCGCCACCGCCCGGCCGCGGGGCGGCCTCTTCACCGCCACCCCGCTGTGCGACGAGGAACACGTCCTGGTCGCTGCGCCGCGCTGGGCCGCCCGCCTCCCCCCGAGCGGGCTGCGCGAGGGCGCCGTCGTCCTGGAGCAGCTGCCCGTGGTCGAGGTGCACGAGTCGCTGCCGTTCGTCGCCCGCTACTGGGCGGCCGTCTTCGAGTCCAAGCCGGCCGCGACCGTGATCGCCCCCGACCTGCGCGCGGTGCAGGCGTCCGCCGCCTCCGGCGCGGGCCTCGCCGTGCTCCCGCGCTACCTGTGCGAGGACGACCTGGCGCGCGGACGGCTCGTGGCCCTGCTCGATCCTCCGGTGCCGCCGCTGCGCACCTACTTCCTCGTCGTCCGCACCGGCACGCTCGCCCTGCCGCACATCGCGCGCGCCCACGAGTGGCTGCTGCGGGCCGCGGGGGACTGGTGAGTGGCGGGACTCCGCATGGGGAAGGGCTGCGCGTGTTTCAGGACAGCGGGGGCGGGCCATTTTCTTCCCATGACCGAACGACCAGTGGTCAAGCGCACCGCACGCGCCATCCTGCTCGACGGGGACGATCTGATCCTCATCAAGCGCACCAAGCCGGGCATGGATCCCTACTGGGTGACTCCCGGCGGAGGTGTCGAGCCCTCCGACTCGACCGTGGTCGAGGCCCTGCACCGCGAGGTCGACGAGGAGCTCGGCGCCAAGATCACCGACGTGGTCCCCTGCTTCGTCGACACCGTCGAGCACATCGTGGACGGCGGCGTCTCCGGGGTGAAGGTCCAGCACTTCTTCGTCTGCCGTCTGGAGTCCATGGACCCGTCACGGCGGCACGGCCCGGAGATCGACGAGCCGCAGGGCGAGTACGAGATCGTCCGGGTGCCGTTCAACCGGATCGGGATCGCCGCCGTCCATCTCGTCCCCCTCTCGCTGCGCCACTACCTGGACGGCAACATCGAGGGCGTCCGCGCCATGCACGCGCCCGACCTGGGTTAGGGCTGGGTCAGGGCGTGTCCCTCGGATCGGAGGTTCGCGCCAGGGGCGCTCCCGGGCACGGCGTCAGGAGGCCGGCAGGACCAGTTCGCCCAGGTAGTCGTGGCGGATCCGGTCGGTCGGGATGCCGGCGCCCTTCAGGGCGTCGACCCCGCTCCGGATCATGCCGAGCGGCCCCGACAGATAGGCGTCGTACTCGGCCCAGGGCCCGTAGTGCCGCACGGCGTCCGGGAGCCGTCCCTCCTCCTCGGTGACCGGGCGGACGGCCAGCCACGGAAAGGTCTGCTGGAGCCGCATCATCGTGTCGATGTCGTAGAGGTCGTGGCCGTTGCGGGCGCCGTAGAAGACCTCGACGCGGCGCCGGTCCCCGTGCTCGGCGACGTCCTCGACCAGGGCCTTGATCGGCGCGATGCCGGTTCCGCCGCCCAGACAGAGCAGACCGTTGTCGGTGGAGTGGTCGACGGTCATCGATCCGGCGGGCGGGCCGAGCCGCAGGACGTCGCCCGGGCGGGCCCGGTGCACCAGCGCGTTGGACACCCAGCCGGCGGGCACCGCCTTGATGTGCAGGGAGAGCAGTCCGTCGGGGCGGGGCGCCGAGGCGAAGGAGTAGTGCCGCCATATCCGCGGCCACCACGGCGTCTCGAGCGTCGTGTACTGCCCGGCGAGGAACGGGTACGGCTGATCGGGCCGGAGCGTGATCACGGCGACGTCGGGCGTCCGCAGATCGTGGCTGACCACCTCGGCCTGCCACCAGGCGGGCGCGAGCTGCTCGTCCTCGGCCGCGGCGTCGATCATCATCTGCGAGACCTTCGTGTACGTCCGGACCCAGGCCGCCTCCGTCTCCGCGTCCCAGGCACTGCCCGCGTACCGCTCCAGGGCCCCGATCAGGGCCTCGCCGACGGCCGGGTAGTGCTCGGCCCGGGTGCCGTACTTGCGGTGCCCGCGGCCCAGGCCGCGGAGGTACTCGGTGAGGACGGGCGTGTTGTCCAGGTGCTCCGCCGCCGTGAGCAGCGCCTTGAGGAGCCGGTCCCGCTGGGTGTCCATGGCGGCGGGGAACAAGGCGCGCAGATCGGGATGGCGCGTGAAGAGCAGCGCGTAGAAGTACGAGGTCAGCCGGTCGGCGACGGAGGCCGTCTCCACCAGGGTGCGGCGGATCAGGACCGCGTCGTGCGAGGGCGCGCCCGTCATGGCCGCCGGCTCGGGAGCGGGTTCGTCCATCGGTATTCGGGGCGGCGCGTCCGTGGCCGCAGCCGGAGCGTCTTTCATGTCCTTGCCTCCCCGCAGTCGGCCTCCGTGTTCGCAGGATGACACTCCGTGGGGGGGTCCTGGGCAGAAAGTGGGATTCCCGGTGATTCTCCCCGCCCGGAGGACTAGGCTGCGCTCTTTCGGACCAAGGCGTACGCCTCGCGCAGATCACCGCCCGTGTAGCGGTGTCGGGCCAGGTCGGCCAGGTGATGGTCCGCGTTCACCGCCACGGTCTCGGGCACGATCGCGAAGAGTTCCGCGTCGGACATCGAGTCGCCGTACGCCACGCAGTCGGCCGCGTCGACGCCGAAGCGGGCGCAGAGGTCGGCCGCGATCCGCACCTTCGCCGAGGCGTCGAGGATGCCGGGCCGGTGGATCGGCTCGATGAAGGGAACGGCGGGCCAGCGCGATCCGTGGGCGGCGTCGAGCCCCCAGTCCAGGAGCCGTTCGACGAAGAAGTCCGGTGACAAGGAGATCACCGCGCAGTGGCTGCCCTCGGCGCGGATCTCTGCCCAGACCTCTCGAATGCCGGCCAGCCAGGGCGCTCCCTCGAAGGCCGCGGTCACATGCTGCGGTGTGAGGTCCGCCCAGAGTGCGTGGGCCCGCACGGCGAACTCGTCCGGCGCGAGTTCCCGCAGCAGGAAGTCCTGCTCCAGCTGCTGGATCTCCTCGCTCAGCCCGAGCTGGCGCGAGATCTCCACCGCTGCCGCCGAGCCGCGGATCAGAGTGCCGTCGAGATCGAAGAGATGCAGCCGCCGGCCGCGCAGGGTCGTCATGTACGCCGAGGCTAGTACGACCGGATACTCCCCCAGTCAGACGCGGCGGACGGCCGTCGTTCGGCACGGTGTTTCACGTGAAACATCTCCCGCGGCCCGCACGGCGGGCACTCCTCGTCGTCCATGTGGCGGTCTCCGTGGCCTGGCTCGGCCTCAGCGTGGGGCTGCTGGCCCTGGGCCTCGCCGCGTACACGACCCGGGACCTCTCCCTGACGCATGCGGCCTACCGGGCCATGAAGGTGTTCGCCGACTGGCTGCTGGCCCCCGTCGCGCTGGTGACCCTGGGCAGCGGCCTCGTGCTGTCCCTGGGGACTCCCTGGGGACTCGCCCGGCACCACTGGGTCTGGATCAAGTTCTGGATCACCGTGGCCACCGCCACCGCGACGATCTTCGCGCTCCGCCCGGAGATCTCCCACGCGGCGGCCGCAGGGGTGCCGGACAGCAGTCTGGTCGCGGCCCGCGCGGTCTCGACATCGGCGTACCTGTTCATGACCGCCATCTCCGTGCTGAAGCCCTGGGGGCTGACGGCCCGCGGTCGCCGCCTGCGGAAATCCGCTTCTCGCCCTGCCCCGCGGGGCTCCGGGGCGACCGTCGGGGCCAGTTCCGGTAAACCGGTGGACGCACCCTCGGGGCGTCGGCCAGCCTGATCGTCATGCCGCTCTCGCAATCCCCGCTCGACCAGCTCCCGCTCGACCAGATCTCCCTCGACCGGCTCCCCATCCGGCGCCTCACCCTCGACGACCTGACGGCGTGCGCCGACCTCTCCGAGGACCGGGGGTGGCTGCGCGAGGAGCACAAGTGGGGACTGCTCCTCGCGGCAGGTGCCGGATACGGCATCGACGACCCGGCCGGCAAGGGTCTCGTGACGGCGTGCGTGGTGACCCCGTACGGCCCCGGTCTCGCCGCGATCGGCATGGTCCTGGTCGCCGAGCGCTACTCCCGCAGGGGCGTCGGACGCCGGCTGATGCGCCATGTCCTCGCCGAGGCCGGCGAGACCCCGCTCAGCCTGTACGCCACCCCGAACGGACAGCCGCTCTACGAGGAGCTGGGCTTCGCCGAGGTCGGCCGCGCGGAGATGCTGAAGGGGCGCTTCACCGCGGCCGAGCCCGCGCCCGCACGGGCGGTACGGCCCGCCACCGCCGAGGACCTCCAGCACGTCCTGCGGCTCGACCGCGCGATCTTCGGGGCCGACCGCACCCACATGATCACCCGGCTGCCCGCCTTCGCCGACCATCTGCGGGTCGCGGAGCAGGACGGCGAGGTCACCGGCTTCGGCGCCCTCTGGCCCAACATGGACACCCACGTCATCGGCCCGCTCATCGCCCACGACCTGGGCACGGCCCAGGCACTGGTCGCCTCCCTGGCAGCCGCCACGGACCGTCCGCTGCGCACCGATGTCGACGTCGACCACGGTGGCCTGGTCACCTGGCTGAAGGCCAACGGCCTGGAGCTGATCGCCACCAACGCGGTCATGATCCGCTCGCTGCCCGGCCTGCCGGGCGACGGGAGCCGCCGCTTCGCCCCGCTGACGGTCGCCGCGGGGTGAAGCCCTGACGGCAAGGGCGTCGGACGTCCGGGGCGCCGGGGCAGCGGCGCAGCGGGGCCGATACTTGCACGCGCGGAATTTTGCGCGGCATCCTCTACGCTGGTAAGGAGCAACACCGGACATGCCGGACCCTGGAAGCGAGGAGAGATCATGACCGCGACGGATCCCGCCCTGACGGCCCTCTCCCAGGGCTGGTGCGCCCTCTCCCTGCTGCACGGCAGGATCGAGTCGCACATCGAGCGGGCCCTGGAGTCCCGGCACGGTCTGAGCGTGCGCGAGTACTCGCTCCTCGACGTCCTCAGCCGGCAGCACGACGGTCCCGGCGGCCATCTGCAGATGAAGCAGGTCGCCGATGCCGTCGTGCTCAGCCAGAGCGCGACCACCCGGCTCGTCACCCGCCTCGAGGACCGCGGGCTGCTCACGCGCTATCTCTGCGCGACCGACCGGCGCGGCATCTACACCGATGTCACCGACGCCGGCCAGAAGCTCCTCGACGAGGCCCGCCCCACCAACGACGCCGCGCTGCGCGAGGCCCTGGACGAGGCGGCCAAGAACCCGGAGCTGGCCCCCTTCGTGCACGTCCTGGAAGGGCTCGGCGTTCCGGCCTGAGCGGGAAGGGGCGGGCGTAGCCTGGCCCCATGAACGATCTTGAGATCCGGCCTGCCCGGCGGGAGGACCTGTCGGCGATCGTCGCGATGCTCGCCGACGACCCCCTGGGCGCCCAGCGGGAGTCCCCCGACGACCTCGGCCCGTACACCACCGCCTTCGACCGGCTCGACGGTGATCCCCACCAGCACGTGGTCGTCGCCGTGCGCGCGGACAAGGTCGTCGGAACGCTCCAGCTGACCGTCATCCCCGGCCTCTCCCGGCGGGCGACCATTCGCTCGATCATCGAAGGCGTCCGCATCCACGCCGACGAGCGCGGCAGCGGCCTCGGCAGCCGGCTCATCGAGTGGGCGGTCGAGAAGTCCCGCGAGGAGGGCTGCCGACTGGTGCAGCTGACCTCGGACGTCACCCGCACCGACGCGCACCGGTTCTACGAGCGGCTGGGCTTCCAGGCCTCACACGTGGGATTCAAGCTGAGCCTGTGATCGGGTGCGCTGTTTCACGTGAAACAGCGCACCCGGCACGCACACGTCCGGTCAGAGGCCGCGCCAACCCGCCTCGTCCACACCACCGGGGACGGCGGCGTTCCCCTGCTCGTACGGCTCGCGGGTGAAGACGAAGGAACCCAGGTCCAGATGGCTCACGGAGCCGTCCGGGCGCCGCACCACCCGCAAGGTCTCGCCCTGGTAGTAACCGTCGAGGCCGATCCAGCCGCCGTCCGGCAGCGACCGGAAGGAGGCCCCTCGCCCGACTCCCTTCAGTGGCTCCAGGGTCACCGAACGCCCGGCACCGACCCTCAGCCCGAAGGCGTAGGTGCCCCAGTACCACGGGCCGGTGAGGGCGAGCAGCTCCTCGTCCACCTCGGCGACGGGAAGGGGCCGCCAGGGCTCCGGGATGCGCGGCTCGGCCTCCGCCGCGATCCGCACGAGATCGGCCGCCACGGCGGGCGCGAGGGGGCCGGAGGTGGCGTTCGCGAGCGCCACCGCGGCCAGGTCCTCCTCGACGCACACCCACAGGCCGGCGACGAACCCCGGCAGCGAGCCGGTGTGACCGACGAACGTCCGGTCGCCGCTGCGCATCAACTGGACTCCGAGGCCGTACCCCCACACCCCGTCACCGGCCGCCGGCGGCACCGCCGGCACCCGCATCTCGGCCACGGACGCCGGGGAGAGCACCCGGTCGTCGCCATCGGCCAGGAACGCGGCGAAGCGGCAGAGGTCGTCGACCGTCGACCAGAGCACCCCGGCCGGCGCCATGATGCCGAGGTCCTCCAGCGGTTCCGGAAGCATCACGTCGGCCCACGGATGCACCGCCCACCCGCCGGCGTGCGGGGCGACCGGCCGGACCGTCGTACGGCCGAGTCCCAGCGGCTCCAGGATCTCGGTGCGCAGCGCCTCCTCCCAGGACACTCCGCGGAGCGCCTCGACGAGCGAACCGAGCAGCGTGTAGCCGGGGTTGGAGTAGTGGAACAGCCTCCCCGCCGGGTGCAGAGCGGGCTGCTCCCCCAGCACGTCGGCCAGCTCCGGCCGCGTCGATCCGGGCGACCGCTCCCACCACGGAGACGGCGTCTCGGCGGCCAGACCGGCGCTGTGCGACAGGAGTTGAGCGATCGTCGCCTCGCCCACCCCGGTCCCCGGCAGGTACTTCTCCAGCGGATCGTCGAGCCCGACGAGCCCCTCGTCCCGCAGTCGCATCACGAGGACCGCGGTGAAGACCTTGGTGATCGAGCCGATCCGGTACTGGGTGTCGGAGTCCGGGGCGTGCCCGTCCACGCAACTGCGCGCACCGGACCAGACCGTCCGCCCTCCTCGCATCACGCCGGCGACGAACGAGGGCGCACGCCCCTCGGTCTGCGCGACGGCGATCCGGTGCAGCAGGGCGCGCTGGGTGGTGGGCAGGAGTTCTTCGGAGGAGGAGGTCATGCGGCCCATCCTCGCCGCCCGTTGTGCCAGGCGGCCGCTCATTTCCCGCAGGGCGTAGGGTCGCACCGCTTCTCGCACCTCCCGGCGCGCCGGAACCCGCCCCATTGGGGTCCCCGCGCCACGCTGGTCCGTACGCCTGACACCCACGGACGGAAGGCCGGGCCATGCGGAAACTGATCTACGGCATGAACACCACCCTGGACGGCTACATCGCCGCGCCGGGCGACGACATCGGCTGGAGCGGACCGCCGAGCGAGGAGCTGTTCCGGTTCTGGCTCGCCCACGAGCAGGCGAGCGGCCTGTCCCTGTACGGGCGCAAGCTCTGGGAGACGATGAGCCCCTACTGGCAGACCCGCGACGGGCAACCGGACGCCACCCCGGACGAGATCGCGTTCGCGCGGGCCTGGCGGGACACGCCGAAGGTGGTCTTCTCCTCGACGCTGGACACGGTCGAGGGCAACGCCCGTCTGGTCACCGGCGACGCGGTCGCGGAGATCGCCCGGCTCAAGGCCGAGGACGGCGCCCCGCTGAGCATCGGCGGTGCCACCCTCGCCGCGACGGCCCTGCGCGCCGGACTGATCGACGAGTACGTGATCGCCACCCACCCGGTCCTGGTGGGCGCCGGAACGCCGTTCTTCACCGCACTCGACACCTGGGTGAACCTGAACCTGCTCGAGACCCGGACGTATCCCGGCGGCGTGGTCCTGACCACGTACGAGACCCGTCGAAGCTGAGCTCCGGCACGGGCCTGTGGGTTCTCGATTGCGGTGTCCTATCGCGACGCTGTGACCTGCGGGTCTTGGCGGTGTCTCACGCGGGTTGGCAGGGGTCCTGTCTCACGACCATGTCATTTCCTCGAAGCCGTCCCTGCTCTCCGGCTGGTGCCGGGTTCTTCTCACGGTCAGCCGAAGAGCCAAGGAGGGGCTCGAGCGTCGATGAGATTTCGCTCCATTGCCGGTTCCCACCGAAGCCCCACATGTCCGGCAACGTGAACCCCTCAGCCCGCGCCAAGCGCCGACGGGAGACATGGAAACCCGAGTAGGACCAGCGACGTCCGGGCGGGTGAGGTCACCATTGAAGCTTCCCCTTGATCGTGGACACCTGGAGACTGGGATCTGAGGTTCCAGAGGAAGTAGCACCAGGTGGGAAGCAAGTACACGAAGCGGTACACCGAGGAGTTCAAGCGGGACGCGATCGCGCTCGTCGACTCCTCGGGCAAGACGGTCACCGCCGTCGCCCGGGAACTCGGCATCAGCTCCGAGTCCCTGCGCGGCTGGTACCGCCGGGCCAAGGCCGACCAGGGCGAGGGCGTCCCGGGCGAGCTGACCAGCGCGGAGCGTGAGGAACTCAAGCGGCTGCGGCGGGAGAACCGCGAACAGCAGCAGACGATCGAGATCCTGAAAAAAGCGACGGCCTTCTTCGTGAAGGAGAGCGACCGGTGACCATGTTGTACCGGTTGATCCATGCGGAGAAGGCGAACTACCCGATCGTGCTGTTGTGCCGGGTGCTGCACGTGACCCGCTCCTCCTACTACGCCTGGCGCGAGGGCGAGGCCGCCCGCCGAGAGCGCCAGGCCACCGACGACGCGCTCGCCCACGAGATCACCGTGCTCCACATCGCCTCCCGTCGCACCTACGGCGTCCCGCGCATCCACGCCGAGCTGCGGCGTCTGGGGCGGCGGGTGAACCGCAAGCGCATCGCCCGCGTCATGCGCGAGCGCGACATCCGCGGCGTCACCCGCCGCAAGCACCGCTCACTGACCCGGCCGGACAAGAAGGCGAAGCCGGCCCCGGACCTGATCGGCCGCGACTTCCACGCCGCGCGTCCCGGGATCAAGCTGGTCGGCGACATCACCTACCTGCCGACGGCCGAGGGCTGGCTCTACCTCGCCTGCTGGCTGGACCTGGCCACCCGCGAGGTCGTCGGCTACGCCATGGCCGACCACCACCGCGCCGAGCTCGTCGTCGACGCCCTCGACATGGCCTACGGCCGAGGCGGCCTGGAGCCGGGATGCGTGATCCACAGCGATCGCGGCAGCGAGTACACATCGACGCAATTCAGAGATCGAATACGGGAGTTGGGGCTGCGACAGAGCTGCGGACGCACCGGATCATGTTTCGACAACGCCGCGGCGGAGAGTTTCTGGGCCCTGCTCAAGGAAGAGATCGGAACCCGGACCTGGCCCGACCGGGCCACCGCCCGCGCCGAGGTCTTCACCTTCATCGAGACCTTCTACAACCGCCGCCGCCTACGCAAGCACAAGATCTTCGGCTACCTCACCCCGGCCGAGACCAGACAGCGGCACCAACACGCCCTCGCGGCATAACGAACGAGTGTCCGAGATCACGGGGAAACTTCA
>NZ_SDOY01000156.1 GCF_004117935.1 Streptomyces roseicoloratus
CTGGGCCACGGGGCCCCCGGGCCCCCGCTCCGCCCCTGCCGGGCTGGGCCACGGGGCCCCCGGGCCCCCGCTCCGCCCCTGCCGCGCTGGCCACGGGGCCCCGGGCCCCCGCGCCCCCCTGCCGGTCTGCCGTGCGGGTCTACGGCCGTCCCGGCCGTCCCAAGCCCGCGTCCGGGCCCGGGGGCAGGCCGTCGAGTTCCACGGCCGCGCAGCGCCAGCGGTGGTCTTCGCCGCGTTCGAGGCGGAAGGCCATGGCGCGGACGCGGTCGCCCGTGGCGATGGTGGCGAAGGCCTCGACGGCCGTGTCGTGGCCCGGCAGGTGGGCCGTGCAGCGCCGCAGGACCGGGCGCGGGCCGGGGGAGCGGAGCGGCGTGGCCGGGGCGAGCCGGACGAGCTGCTCGTACGCCTCGCCGATCGTGCGGCCGAGCATCCAGTGCACCGGCCGTTCCCCGCTCAGGACCGCGAGCAGCCGCTCCGCGAACATGACGTGCGGCGGGACCAGGCGGCGGGGAGCGGTGCCGGCCCGGCCGCGCGGGCGGGTGCCCGCGGGGCCGGACGGCCGGGAGGGCCCGGAGGGGCCGGAAGGGCGGCGTGGTGCGGTGCGTGGAGAAGTGGTCATGGCGATCCCCGTGTTCGTCGCGTTGAGTCACCGAGCCGTACCGATCGGTAACCCCCGTCGGGGGATCTTGTACGGGGTCGGCCGCCGGACCGGCAAGCCGGGATCACCCTCCGGCGGTCACCCGGAGTGGTTCACCTATCAGGGGGACGGCCGGGGGCCGCGAGGCCCGTCCCGGGCGGGTGCGGGGTCCCGGTGGCCGGGGGTGCGCACGTATCCTGAGGGCGTCTCCGACTACGAAAGCGGCCAGCCATGCGCGTGTACGTACCCCTGACCCTCCCCGGTCTCGCACAGGCGCACAAGGCGGGCGAGCTCGGTCCCGGACCGCTGACCGCCTACGCCGTCACGCCCGCCCTGCGGGAGTGGTACGTGTCCGACGACATCGAGGAGCTGGAGTACGCCGCCCTCAACCGCGCCGCGGCCGCCTCGCTCCGGCTGCTCGCCGGTGACCCCGAGGCCGCCCGCCGCCGGGTCGTCGTCGCCGTCGACGTCCCCGACAAGGACGCCGTCGTGGACCCCGACCGCGGGCTCGACCCGGGCGCGCTCGGCGAGGTGCGGATCGCCGCCGCCGTGCCGCTGGCCAAGGCCGCGGCCGTGCACGCCGACGCGGACGACGCCGAGGCGGACGTCTCGGCCGCCGCGGACGCGCTCGGAGCGGCGGACCAGGGCGACGACGACGCCCAGTTCGTCGTCGACGGTGCCGAGGACCACGAACTGCTCTGGTTCGGCGTGCAGGAGATCCCCGCGCTGCTCGGCTGAGCCGCCGCCGGGTCGTCGCGCTGCTCGACCGCCCGTTCCTCGCCTCGCCCGCCCCGCCCCGCCGCGCTGCTCCGCTGAGCCGCTGCCCGGCTGCCAGGCCTTGTCGCTGACCGGGTCCGCCAGGGCCGCGCCGGCCGCTCGGCAGCGCCGGCTGTCGGAGCGGACCGGTACCGTGGCCTCCCATGGGGACGCACGGCACGCACGGCAGGCTCGGCAAGCACCTGGTCTGGGACTGGAACGGCACTCTGCTCGACGACATCGGCGCGGTGATCGGCGCCACCAACGCGGCCTTCGCCGAGCTGGGGCTCGCGTCGATCACCCTGGAGCGGTACCGCGAGCTGTACACGGTGCCGGTGCCCAAGTTCTACGAACGGCTGATGGGGCGGCTGCCCACCGACGAGGAGTGGCTCGTCATGGACGACGCGTTCCACCGCCACTACTGGGCCCAGGCCGAGGGCTGCGGGCTCACCGCCGGCGCGGCGGACCTGCTGGCCGCGCGGCAGACGGCCGGGCACACGCAGTCGCTGCTCTCGCTCGCGCCGCACGAGGAGCTGATACCGCTGGTGCGGCGGCACGGGATCGCCGAGCGGTTCGTGCGGATGGACGGACGGACCGACCGGTCGACGGACGGGAAGTCCGGGCACATGGTGCGCCACCTGGCGGCCCTGAAGGTGGACGCCGCGCGGATCGTCGTCATCGGCGACGCGGCGGACGACGCCCGTGCGGCGGCGCACGTGGGGGCGAAGGCCGTGCTGTACACGGGCGGCTCGCACAGCCGCCGCAGCCTGGCGGCGGCGGGCGTGCCGGTCGTCGACTCGCTCGCGGAGGCGGTCGCCGTCGCGGACGAGCTCGTCTAGGACGCGTGGTCGCCCCGGCCCCGGCGGGCCGGGCGGCCGGGACCGACGCGCACCTCGCGGACGAGCTCGTCCGGCGAGGGCCCGTCCGGCGAGGGCCCGTCCGGCGGATCGGGCCCCAGGCCGCGCGGTCATCCCCGGCCCGCGGGCCGGGCCGGGGCCGACGCGGGGGCGTTACGCCTTCGCCTCCCGCAGCACCTTCAGGAACTCCCGCATCCAGCTCGGGTGGTCCGGCCAGGCCCGGGACGAGACCAGGCGGCCGTCCACCACGGCCTCCGTGTCCTGGAACGTCGCGCCCGCCGCCTGCATGTCGAGTTCGAGCGCCGGGTACGACGTGACGCGGCGGCCCTCCAGGGAGCCCAGGGCGGCGGTCAGCAGAGGGCCGTGGCAGATCTGGGCGACCGGCTTGTCCGCGTCGAAGAAGGACTTGAGGATCTTGCGGAGCTCCGGGTCGTTGCGCAGGTACTCCGGCGCCCGGCCGCCCGGGACGACCACCGCCACGTACGCGCCGGGGTCGACCTCCGAGAAGGCCAGGTCGGCGGGCCAGGTGTAGCCGGGCTTCTCCGTGTACGTGTCGTAGCCCGGCTCGAAGTCGTGGACCACGAAGCGCAGCCGCTTGCGGGACGGGGCCGCGATGTCGACCTCGTACCCCTCTTCGAGGAGCCGCTGGTACGGGTACAACACCTCCAGCGACTCCGCCGCGTCCCCGGTCACGATCAAGATCTTCGCCATGGCGACTCCCAGATCCGTCAGGCCCCTGATGTCGGTGTGTGCCCGGGAGAACATTCGTCGCTGTCCACACTGTCAAACTTCCCGCCCCGCTTTTGTACACATAAGGCTCATGACGGCCGGGGGGTCATCAGCGATAGGCTTCTAGCGTGATCAGCGCGATACGCCGTGGGGGCAGCGCAGCCCCCGGCTTCCGCCCGGGCCGCCGCAGCGGCCGGGCCGAGAGTGCGTACGCCGATTCCCGCCCGGTGGCCGAGAAGCGCCCGGGCATCTCTCATCGCGGCATAACGTCTCTTTCGACCGGTACCACCGCGTCGTGGCGTTGTGTCCTTTCTTCCACCGACGTCACGCAACGGCGCGCGACAGGAGTCAGAGGACATGCAGACCAAGCTGGACGAAGCCAAGGCCGAGCTGCTCGATCGGGCCGCCCGGGTAGCTGAGAACAGCCCGGTCGGGGGGCGACTTCCGACAGGGCCGGACAACGGGAAGCGTCCGGACCACGCGACCGTGCTCGACTACCTCCAGCGCTACTACCTGCACACCGCGCCCGAGGACCTGGCCGACCGCGACCCCGTCGACGTCTTCGGCGCCGCGCTCTCGCACTACCGGCTGGCCGAGAACCGGCCGCAGGGCACCGCGAACGTCCGCGTGCACACCCCGACGGTCGAGGAGAACGGCTGGACCTGCAGCCACTCCGTCGTCGAGGTCGTCACCGACGACATGCCCTTCCTCGTCGACTCCGTGACGAACGAGCTGTCGCGCCAGGGCCGTGGCATCCACGTGGTCATCCACCCGCAGGTCACGGTCCGCCGTGACGTCACCGGCAGGCTCATCGAGGTGCTCGCCAGGCGGCCCGAGGGCGAGCTGCCCCACGACGCGCTGACCGAGTCGTGGATCCACGTCGAGATCGACCGCGAGACCGACAAGGCCGACCTCAAGCAGATCACCAACGACCTGCTGCGCGTCCTGTCCGACGTCCGCGAGGCCGTCGAGGACTGGGAGAAGATGCGCGACTCCGCGCTGCGCATCGCCGACGGCCTGGCCGACGAGCCCACCGCCTCCGACCTGCGGCCCACCGAGGTCGAGGAGGCCCGCGAGCTGCTCCGCTGGCTCGCCGACGACCACTTCACCTTCCTCGGCTTCCGCGAGTACGAGCTCGTCAACGGTGACGCCCTGGCCGCCATCCCCGGCACCGGCCTCGGCATCCTGCGCTCCGACCCGCACCACAGCGGCGACGACCACCACGCCCACCCCGTCTCGCCGTCCTTCAGCCGGCTGCCCGCCGACGCCCGCGCCAAGGCGCGCGAGCACAAGCTGCTGATCCTGACGAAGGCCAACAGCCGCTCGACCGTGCACCGGCCCTCGTACCTCGACTACGTCGGCGTGAAGAAGTTCGACGCCGACGGCAACGTCATCGGCGAGCGCCGCTTCCTCGGCCTGTTCTCCTCGGCCGCGTACACCGAGTCCGTGCGCCGCGTCCCCGTCGTCAAGCGCAAGGTCCAGGAGGTCCTGGAGGGCGCCGGCTTCTCGCCGAGCAGCCACGACGGCCGCGACCTGCTCCAGATCCTGGAGACCTACCCGCGCGACGAGCTCTTCCAGACCCCGGTCGACGAGCTGCAGTCCATCGTCACCAGCGTCCTGTACCTCCAGGAGCGGCGGCGCCTGCGCCTCTACCTGCGCCAGGACGAGTACGGCCGCTACTACTCGGCGCTCGTCTACCTGCCGCGCGACCGCTACACCACCCGCGTCCGGCTGCGGATCATCGACCTCCTCAAGGAGGAGCTGAACGGCACCAGCGTCGACTTCACGGCCTGGAACACCGAGTCGATCCTGTCGCGGCTGCACTTCGTCATCCGCGTCGAGCCCGGCACCGTGCTCAGCAAGCTGACCGAGGCCGACGTCGACCGCATCGAGTCCCGGCTCGCCGACGCCGCCCGCTCCTGGGCCGACGGCTTCGGCGAGGCGCTCAACGCCGAGCTGGGCGAGGAGCGTGCCGCGGAGCTGCTGCGCCGCTACGGCAACGCCTTCCCCGAGGGCTACAAGGCCGACCACTCGCCGCGCGCCGCCGTCGCCGACCTGTGCCACCTGGAGGCCCTGGCCGACAGCGGCAAGGACTTCGCGCTCTCCCTCTACGAGCCGGTCGCCTCCGGCACCGGCGAGCGCCGCTTCAAGATCTACAAGACGGGCGAGCAGATCTCGCTGTCCGCCGTGCTCCCGGTCCTCAACCGGCTCGGCGTCGAGGTCACCGACGAGCGCCCGTACGAGCTGCGCTGCGCCGACCGCACCCACGCCTGGGTCTACGACTTCGGCCTGCGGATGCCGCAGCCCTCCGGCAACGGCGGCGACTACCTCGGCGACGACGCCCGCGAGCGCTTCCAGGAGGCCTTCGCCGCCACCTGGACCGGCGAGGCCGAGAACGACGGCTTCAACTCGCTCGTCCTGTCCGCCGGGCTCACCTGGCGCGAGGCGATGGTGCTGCGCGCCTACGCGAAGTACCTGCGCCAGGCCGGTTCGACGTTCAGCCAGGACTACATGGAGGACACCCTCCGCAACAACGTCCACACCACCCGGCTGCTCGTCTCCCTCTTCGAGGCCCGGATGGCGCCGGAGCGCCAGCGCGCCGGCACCGAACTGATCGACGGACTCCTCGAGGAGCTGGACGGCGCCCTCGACCAGGTCGCCTCGCTCGACGAGGACCGCATCCTGCGCTCCTTCCTCACAGTCATCAAGGCGACGCTGCGGACCAACTTCTTCCAGAAGACCGCGGACGGCAAGCGGCACCCGTACGTGTCGATGAAGTTCGACCCGCAGGCCATCCCCGACCTGCCGGCGCCGCGGCCCGCCTTCGAGATCTGGGTGTACTCGCCGCGCGTCGAGGGCGTCCACCTGCGCTTCGGCAAGGTCGCCCGAGGCGGTCTGCGCTGGTCCGACCGCCGCGAGGACTTCCGCACCGAGATCCTCGGCCTGGTCAAGGCGCAGATGGTGAAGAACACCGTCATCGTGCCGGTCGGCGCCAAGGGCGGCTTCGTCGCCAAGCAGCTCCCCGACCCGTCGGTCGACCGTGACGCCTGGCTGGCCGAGGGCGTCGCCTCGTACAAGACCTTCATCTCGGCGCTGCTCGACATCACCGACAACCTGGTCGCCGGCGAGGTCGTGCCCCCGGCCGACGTGGTCCGCCACGACGAGGACGACACCTACCTGGTCGTCGCCGCCGACAAGGGCACCGCGACCTTCTCCGACATCGCCAACGGCGTCGCGGAGGAGTACGGCTTCTGGCTGGGCGACGCCTTCGCCTCCGGCGGCTCCGCCGGCTACGACCACAAGGGCATGGGCATCACCGCCCGCGGCGCCTGGGAGTCGGTCAAGCGGCACTTCCGCGAGCTGGGCCACGACACCCAGAGCCAGGACTTCACCGTCGTCGGCGTCGGCGACATGTCCGGCGACGTCTTCGGCAACGGCATGCTGCTCTCCGAGCACATCCGGCTCGTCGCGGCCTTCGACCACCGCCACATCTTCGTCGACCCGACCCCGGACGCGGCCACCTCGTACGCCGAGCGCCGCCGCCTCTTCGAGCTGCCCCGCAGCTCCTGGGCCGACTACGACACCGCGCTGCTCTCGGCCGGCGGCGGCGTCCACCCGCGCACCGCCAAGTCGATCCCGGTCAACGCGCAGATGCGGGCCGCCCTCGGCATCGAGGCGGGCGTCACCAAGATGACACCGGCCGAGCTGATGAAGGCGATCCTGCAGTCGCCCGTCGACCTGCTGTGGAACGGCGGCATCGGCACGTACGTGAAGTCCTCCGCCGAGTCGAACGCCGAGGTCGGCGACAAGGCCAACGACGCCATCCGCGTCGACGGCCAGGACGTCCGCGCCAAGGTCATCGGCGAGGGCGGCAACCTCGGCGCGACCCAGCTGGGCCGCATCGAGTTCGCCCGCTCCGGCGGACCCGAGGGCGAGGGCGGCAAGGTCAACACCGACGCCATCGACAACAGCGCCGGCGTGGACACCTCCGACCACGAGGTCAACATCAAGATCCTGCTCAACGGACTGGTCGCCGAGGGCGACATGACCGTCAAGCAGCGCAACAAGATCCTCGCCGAGATGACGGACGAGGTCGGCGCGCTCGTGCTGCGCAACAACTACGCGCAGAACACCGCCCTGGCCAACGCCGTCGCCCAGTCGCCGTCCCTGCTCCACGCCCACCAGCGCTTCATGCGCCGCCTGGGCCGCGACGGCGCGCTCGACCGCTCGCTGGAGTTCCTGCCCAACGACCGGCAGATCCGCGAGCTGCTCAACACCGGCCGCGGCCTCAGCCAGCCGGAGCTCGCCGTCCTCCTCGCGTACACCAAGATCACGGTGGCCGACGAGCTGATCGGCACCGACCTGCCGGACGACCCGTACCTGCGCGGGCTGCTCCACGCGTACTTCCCGACGCAGCTGCGCGAGAAGTTCGCCGAGGCCGTCGACAACCACCCGCTGCGCCGGGAGATCGTCACCACGGTCCTGGTCAACGACACCGTCAACACCGGCGGCTCGACCTTCCTGCACCGCCTGCGCGAGGAGTCCGGCGCGTCGGTCGAGGAGATCGTGCGCGCGCAGACCGCGGCCCGCACGATCTTCCGCCTGGGCGAGGTCTGGGACGCCGTCGAGGCCCTCGACAACAAGGTCGCCGCCGAGTTCCAGACCCGGATGCGGCTGCACTCGCGCCGGCTCGTCGAGCGCGGCACCCGCTGGCTGCTCAACAACCGGCCGCAGCCGCTCCAGATCGGCGAGACCATCGAGTTCTTCGCGGACCGGGTCGGGCAGGTCTGGGAGAAGCTGCCGCAGCTGCTGCGCGGCGCGGACCTGGAGTGGTACCAGTCGATCTTCGACGAGCTGACCGGCGTCGGCGTCCCGGAGGAGCTGGCGCTGCGCGTGGCCGGGTTCTCCTCCGCCTTCCCGACGCTCGACATCGTCGCGATCGCGGACCGCACCGGCAAGGACCCGCTGGCGGTCGCCGAGGTCTACTACGACCTGGCCGACCGGCTGCGGATCACCGACCTGATGGACCGCATCATCGAGCTGCCGCGGGCCGACCGCTGGCAGTCGATGGCCCGCGCCTCCATCCGCGAGGACCTCTTCGCCGCGCACGCCGCGCTGACCTCGGACGTCCTGGCGGCCGGGAACGGCACCTCGACGCCGGAACAGCGGTTCAAGGCGTGGGAGGACAAGAACAGCGCGATCCTGGGCCGCGCGCGCACCACCCTGGAGGAGATCCAGGGCTCGGACGCCTTCGACCTGGCGAACCTGTCGGTCGCGATGCGGACGATGCGCTCGCTGCTGCGCACCCACAGCTGACGCCCTCCGCGGCGCAGGAAGGGGCGCCCCCGCCGGCACGAACGGCGGGGGCGCCCCTGCGTCGTGCCCGGCTACGAGGTGACCGTCGACGTCCACAGGCGGCGGGCGGCGAGCACCGCCGCGGCGAGGAGGAGCGCGTTGCGCAGGGCCATCACGGTGAGGCCCTGCCAGGTGCCGGCGACGACGTCCAGGTAGAGCACCGGGTACGCGAGGGCGCTGAGGGCCGCGGCCGGGAGGAGCAGCAGGGCGACCGGGCGCATGACGGTGCGGCGGGAGGTGAGGCAGACGGCGGCGAGGCCGAGCAGCCAGATCATGTACTGGGGGCTGATCACCCGGCTGGTGACGGTGAACAGCAGGACGGCGGCGAGGGCCGCGTCGAGCGGGGTGGCCTCGGTCCAGCGGCCGGCCCTGATCCGCCAGAACACCAGCCAGATGAAGGCGGCGGCGGTGAGGAACAGCGCCAGGTGGCCGATGGTGGAGACGTACGGGCCGACGTACTCGAAGGCGCCGTAACGGAACTGCGCAGCGCCCGGCCAGATGCCGGCCGCCCCGGCGAGGGCGAGCCCGGTGCCGCCGAGCGACTCGATCTGGACGCCCCGGTCGCCCTGCTGGCGCAGGAAGCCGAGGGGTTCGGCGAAGAGCAGGGCGAGGACGGCGAGCAGGGTCGCGGCGGTGGCCGCGGCGGCGGTCCAGGCCTCGCGGGTGGTGCGGCCGCGCGGGGTGCCGATCAGGGCGAGCGCGGGCCAGACCTTGACCATGGCGCCGATGCCGGCGAGCACGCCGCCGATCCGGTGGGCGGCGGCGCGGCGGGAGGTGAGGGCGAGCAGCGCGAGGACGGCGAGGGCGGTGGTCTGCACGTCGTAGCGGGCGAGCGGGATGTGCAGGAGCAGCGGCAGGCCGAGGGTCCAGTACCAGGCGCCGTGGGTGAGCCGGGCGCTGTCGGCGCGGGCGAGCGCGGCGGTGACGGCGGCGTCGGCGAGCAGGGCGAGGGCGACGAAGGCCTGGAAGTACGTGAGCCAGGGCAGGGCGCCCGGCGACATGATGACCAGGCCCGCGCCCGGCGGGTACTGCCAGGTGACGTCGTGGGGCGGGAAGGTGCCGTGCGCGAACTGGCCGTACCAGTGCCGGTAGAGCCCGGACACCTCGCTGGCGACCCCGCCGATGCCGAGGTCGTCGCGGACCAGGAGCAGCAGCATCCCGGCACGGGTGAGCACCCAGACGGCGACGAGCGCGAGCAGCGGCCCGCGACCGACGGTCACGAAGGTCGCGGAGGTGAAGGTCTCGGACTCGAACGGCGATCGTCTGAGCGCGGGCAGCGACCCGTCTCCTCGGCCGGCGCCCCGGCCGGCCGGCGGGTCCGTGGTGCGGGCGCGGGCGGCTCCGTCCGGGGGCGGGCCGCTCGCGCCGGCACGGGCCCCGTCGGGCGGCGGTCCGGTGGTGCGGGTGGGGTCGGGCGCGGGCGGATCGGTCGTCACCCCACCGCACTGTAGTCCGCTTTGTCGCTTTTGCTACGGACGTGGCGCCCGTTCCGGTGACGCGGCCCGCGCCCCGGGCGGTCGTCGGGCCGTGGTCACTTCACCGCGCCCGCCATCACGCCCGAGACGAACTGGCGCTGGAAGGCGAAGAAGACGAGCAGCGGGATCAGCATCGAGACGAAGGCGCCCGGGGCGAGGACGTCGACGTTGTTGCCGAACTGGCGGACCTGTTGCTGCAGGGCCACCGTGATCGGCGGGGACTGGGCGTCCGCGAAGATCAGGGCCACCAGCATGTCGTTCCACACCCACAGGAACTGGAAGATGCCCAGCGACGCCACCGCCGGGCCGCCCAGCGGCAGGACCACCCGGGTGAACAGCCGGATCTCGCCGGCGCCGTCGAGCCGGGCCGCCTCGAGGAGTTCGCGCGGGATCTCCGCGAAGAAGTTCCGCAGCAGGAAGATCGCGAACGGCAGGCCGAACGCCGTGTGGAACAGCACCACGCCCAGCGTCGTCTCGAAGATCCCGACCGCGCCGAACAGCTTCGACACCGGCACCAGCGCCACCTGCACCGGCACCACCAGCAGCGCGACGACCAGCAGGAACCACCAGTCGCGGCCCGGGAAGTCCAGCCACGCGAAGGCGTAGCCGGCGAAGGAGCCGATCACGATCACCAGGAGCGTCGCCGGCACCGTGATCAGGACCGTGGAGACGAGCGAGCCGGTGATCGCGTCGTTCGCGAGCAGATCGCGGTAGTTCTCGGTGGTCAGCTGCGCCGGGGCCGTGAAGACCTGCCACCAGCCGCTCGACGCGATGTCGGACGGCGAGCGCAGCGAGGACAGCAGCAGCCCGACCGTCGGCATCAGCCAGAACAGCGCCACCAGGACGAGGAAGAGCCGCATCCCGCCGGACGCGGCCCGCGCGGCCAGGCGCGCGGCCGTGCCGGAGGGGGACGTACGGGCCCGCGCGGGCCGCGCGGAGGGCTCGGCGGCGGGACGGGCCGCGGGGTCCCCGCCCGGGCGGTCGGCCTTGTCCGAGGCGAAGGACGTCATCGGCGGTTCTCCCTTCGCATGCGGCGGATGTTGACCGCCATCACCGGCAGGACCAGCAGCAGGAGCAGCACGGCGATCGCCGAGCCCACGCCGAGGTCCGCGTCCGTGCCGAACGACGAGCGGTACAGCTGGAGCGCGAGCACGTTCGCGTCGTCCTGTGCCGAGCCCGGCGCGATGATGAAGACCAGGTCGAAGACCTTCAGGACGTTGATCATCAGCGTCACGAGGACGACGCCGAGGACCGGCCCCAGCAGCGGGACCGTGATCCTCCGGAACACCTGCCACTCGTTCGCCCCGTCGACCCGCGCCGCCTCCAGGACGTCACGCGGCAGTCCCGCGAGCCCGGCGGCGATCAGCACCATCGCGAATCCGGCCCACATCCACACGTAACTGCCGATGATCGCCGGAGTGACGAGGTGGGGGCCGAGCCACGCCACGCCGTTGTACTGCTCGCGGAAGTTGCTCGCGGGCAGCCGCAGCACCGCGCCGTCGGCGACGGCCGGCAGCGTGAAGGTGCCGTCGGCGCCGGCCGTCGTCCGGGCCACGACCTCGCCGTCCTTCACGGCCTCGATCCGCAGGCCCTTCAGGCCCAGCTCCTTCGGGTCGACGGCGTTCGGCTTCCCGCCGCCGCCCCGGGTGAAGTCCAGCCACGCCGTGCCCGAGATCCCGCCGCCGGAGGCGGCCGGGGCGCGGGCCGGCCGGGCGTCCCCGGGCATCCGCGCCGGTGGCACACCGATCAGCGGCAGCGCCACCGGCTCCCCGGCGCGCACCGGCGCCTTGGTGACGTACGCGCCGCCGCCCGCCGCCTCCAGCGGGTGCACCGGCAGGGGCCGGGCGCGCGGGAAGCCCGACGACTCGGCGAAGGTGTCGTGCACCCCGACCCACACGGCGTTGGCCACGCCGCGGTCCGGGTCCTGCTCGTACACCAGCCGGAAGATGATCCCGGCGGCGAGCATCGAGATCGCCATCGGCATGAAGACGACCAGCTTGAACGCCGTTCCCCAGCGCACCCGTTCGGTGAGCACCGCGAAGATCAGGCCGAGTGCCGTCGCCACGGCCGGGGCGACGACCACCCAGATCAGGTTGTTGCGGACGGCGGTGCGGATCGTGTCGTCCGTGAACAGCGTGACGTAGTTGTCCAGGCCCGCGAACGACTCTCCGGACCGGTCGAAGAAGGACCGCTGGACCGAGTACCCGATGGGATAGACGACCAGCGCGCCCAGGAGGACGAGGGCGGGGAGGAGGAACGCCGCGGCCGTCACGGTCCTGCGCGTGCGGGTCCCGGTCCGGGCTCCGGTCCGGGCCCCGGACCGGGAGGGGGAGCGGGTCCGGGACCGGGGCCCGGACCGAGGGCGGGGCCCCTCGGTGTCGTGGCGGGCGTCGGCGGCGGTCTTGCGGGTGCCCGTCATCGCTCAGTCCTTGTACGCCTTGGCCGCCTCGGCCTCCAGCCTCGCCTGGGTGCCCGCCACGTCCTTCGGGTTCTTCAGGAAGTCCTGGAGCGCCTTCCACTCGCCCTTCCCGGGCGTCCCGCCGAACGACTGCGGCATCTGGTCCGACATGTCGAAGCGGAAGCCGTCGCCCGCGCCGATCAGCGACGTGGCGATCTTCCGCTGGACCTCGTTCGGGTACGCCGCCGGGTCGAGCGCCTTGTTCGGCGACAGGAAGCCGCCCTCCGCCGCCCAGATCCTGGCCGCGTCGGGCGAGGCCAGGAAGGTGAGCAGGGCCTGCGCGCCCTTGCTGTCCTTCAGCGCCACCGCCGCGTCGCCGCCGGTCACCACGGGCGCCGCGCCGTCGCCGACGGCGGGGAACAAAAACACCTTCGCGTCCGTGCCGATCTTCGCGCCGGTCTCCGCGATGTTCACCGCCGAGAAGTCGCCCTCGAAGACCATCGCCGCCTTCGGCTGGTCGCCGCCCGTGAAGGTCTGCGTCACGGACACCGGGAACTCGGTCTGCAGCGCGCCGTTCGTGCCGCCCGCGATGAGGGCCGGCTTGCCGAACAGCTCGGCGAGCGTGGTGAGCGCCTGGGCGACGGACGGGTCGGTCCACTTGAGGGTGTGCCCGGCGAGCCGGTCGTACTTCTCCGGGCCCGCCTGCGAGAGGTAGACGTTCTCGAACCAGTCGGTGAGCGTCCAGCCGTCCGCGCCGCCGACCGACACCGGCGTCACGCCCGAGGCGGAGATCGTCTCGGCGGTGGCGAGGAAGTCCTTCCACGTCTTCGGCTCGCTCGCGCCCGCGTTGTCGAACGCCGTCGCGTTGTACCAGACCAGGGACTTGTTGGCGGCCTTGAAGTACACGCCGTACGACGTGCCGTCGACCGCGCCGAGGTCCTGCCAGCCCTTCGAGTAGTTCTTCTCCAGCTGGGCCTTCGCCTCCGGTCCGAGCGGCTTGAGCCACTTCTGGGCGGCGGCCTGCTGGATCGCGCCGACCTGCGGCAGCATCGCGACGTCCGGCGGCGAGCCGCCGGCGATCTTCGTGCCGAGGAAGTTCACGATCGGGTCCTGGGCGGGCACGAAGGTGACGGTCGCGCCCGTGCGCTTCTCGAACTCCTTCAGGACCTTGGTGAAGTTGGCCTGTTCGGGGCCCGTCCAGACGGCGGCGACCTCGATCTTCTCGCCCTTGAGGGAGGGCAGCGCGACGCCTGGCGCGTTGCCCGGCGCCGAGGTGCCGGGCTGGGTGCCGTTTCCGCCGCCGTTGTCGTCGCCGCCGCCACCGCAGCCCGTGGCCGCGAGTACGGCGACCGCCGCCACGACACCGAGTCGAAGAGTTCTGCCGTTACGCATCCGAGCCCCGCCTCTCCCGCGTTTTCCGGTCCCGTGCGCTCAGGTCTACGCCGGGTGCGGAGGGGCCGCAATAGCGCCTTGCGTGTCAAGTGGGCATTCGTGATGCGGTCGTGACGTGGCGTCAAGCGGGGCTCGAGGGCGGTTCCGCCGTTTCCCGAGCCCGCTGGACTCCCCGGGCGGTACGGGATTCAGGCGTGGGTCGGCGACACCAGGGGCGGTATCGGTGTGGCCTCCACCGAGCGGGCCGCGCGGTCCAGGGCGCTGGCGAGGAGGGCCAGGTCGGTCGGGCCGTTGCCCAGTTCGCGGACCGGGCGGCGGGCCGGCGGGTCGCCCATGCGTTCCCACTCCAGCGGGACGACGGTCGGGCGCAGCGTCGCCGTGCGCGGGATGCGGCCGGTGACCCGGCCCGCCTGGAACGGCGTCACTCGGCCGTCCGGGTGGCCCAGCCGGCCGCGGCCCGGCTGCGGTGCGTCCGGGCCGGGCGAGGCGGGAGGCGGGTCGAGGACGATGCGCAGGCGGGCGCCGTGGGCCAGTTCCGTGTCCGCCGTGCGGTCCGGGCGTGCCGAGGCCGCGATCAGGTGGACGCCGAGCCGCGCCCCGTTCCGCGCGACCGCCTCCAGCGCGCGGACCACTGAGCCGGCCGCCGGGCGGCCCGGTGCGCCGAGCGCGGGTGCGACCAGCGCGTCGAAGTCGTCCACGAGGACGACCAGGCGCGGCAGCGCGCCGGCGCCCTCCGCCGCCGGGCCGCTGCGGACCGGGTCGGTCCGGCTGCTCGGCGTGTCGCCCAGGGCGTCGGCCGTCAGCCGCAGGGTGCGTCCGCTGGGCCGGTCGCCGAGGAGGTCGGCGCCGGGCGGCGGAGTGCGGTACGTGGTGGTGTCGGTCTGCTGGTCGTACACCTCGCGCGGACGCGGCGTCCGGCCGCTCGCCGTGTCGCCGAGCGGGAAGGCGCCGCTGCGAGGGGCGCGGTTGCCCGGCGCGTCGCCGACCGCGCCGTCGGGTGCCACGCGCAGCGTGCGGCCGCTGGCGCGGTCGGCGAGGAGGTCCGAGCCCGGGGGCGGGGTGCCCCCGGCGGCCGGGGCCGCGGGGGCGGCCGCCGTGCGGGCCTCCGGGACGCGGGCGGCGGCCGGTACGGACTCGGCCGGGCTCGCGGAGCGCTGGCCGATCAGCCGGGCCGAGCGGCGGTCGGCGAAGTGGGTGTCGCCGAGGAGTTCGGCGCGGCGCTTCAGCTCGGCGCCCAGGGCCTGCGCGAACTCCCGCATCCGCACCGGGTCCGAGGCGACCAGGTGCTCGGTCACGTGCGGCAGCTCCGTACAGGCCGCGAGGCCTTCGCCGCGCTCGCCGCCCGCGCCGTCGACGAGGAGCAGGCCGAGCCGGTCGGGGCGGGCCCCGGCGGCCAGCGAGGCGGCGATCGCGCGCAGCAGCTCCGTACGGCCGCTGCCCGCCGGGCCCTCGACGAGCAGGTGCGGGCCCTCCTGCGTGAGGTCCACGGCGACCGGGCCGCGCGGGCCCGCGCCCAGGACCGCGGTGCCGTCCGCGGCGGAGGCCCAGCGGGCCATCAGGGAGGCGGGCGTGGCCCGGGCCAGGCCCAGCTCGTCCAGGAGCCGGGCGGACGGCGGCAGCGCGGCGGCGGCCCTGCCCGGTCCGTGGTGTCCGGCGGTCTCCGTCCGCAGCGGGGCCAGGGCGCGGCCGAAGCGCTCCGCCCAGGCGACGGACACGGCGTCGACGACGCCGACCGTGCCGTGCCCCGCGGCCCGGCCGCCGGCCGTCCGCAGCAGTCGCAGCGCGGTCGCCACGTCGCCGCTGAGCAGCGCCGCCGCCCCGCACTCGCGGAAGGCGAGGGAGGCGGCGCAGGCCGTCTCGTAGGTGGCCGCGACGGGGGAGGACGGTGAGGCGGCGGGCGCCTCGGCGAGGCAGAGCAGGTGGATGCCGGAGGCCGGGCCGGCGCCGGCGAGCCGCGCCGCCGTCTCGCGCAGCGCGGCGGTGCCCGGGTCGCCGTCGACGATCACGACGGTCGCGGGTCCCTCGTGGCGGGCGGCGGCCTCGGCGACGGCCGCCTTGTCGGCGCTGGGCCAGCCGGGGCCGAGCGGGCCGTCGTCCAGGCGGCGGGTGAGTTCGGTGAAGCGGGCGTGGGCCTGTTCCCGGTCGTAGGCGAGGAGCAGCCGGCAGTCCTGGCCGTGCGCGGGCCGGGTGTGCGGGAGCCAGCCGAGCCAGGCCCAGGCCCGGCGGCGCTCGTCGAGCGGCCGGTTCCGGTCGGCGCTGACCAGGACGATCTCCAGGTCGCCCGGGGCGTGCAGGGCGGCGAGCTGGGCCACCACGGAGCGGGCGAGACCGGCGAGCCGCGGCGCGGGTCCGGCGAGGCCGAGCGAACCGACCTCGCGCAGCCCCACGGTGACGGGCACTCCGGACAGATCGGCGCGGTCCGTCGTGCCGAGCCGGACCACCAGCGCCTCGGGATGTCCGGCGTCCCGCTCCCACAGGCGCGGCCCCGGGCCGAGGGCGGTGAGCAGCACGGCGGCCGGATCGGGCCAGGTGTCGGGCGGGCTGCCGGGGTCGCCGCCGGGCGCGGTACCGGGGCGGGCGCCGGTGAACACGGGCACGGGCGCCACGCCGTACTCGCCGTCCCGGGCGTCGTCCCGGGCGCCCGCGAGCCGGCGGGCCCAGGCGCCGAGGCCGCGCCGGCGGGGCTGCCGGTTCCGGCTGTGGGACTCGATCCCGGCCTCGGGTTCGGCGGGCTCCTCCGCGCGTGCGTGCGCGAGGCCGGCGCCGGTGTCCTCGCCGTCGCCCCGGCCGGGTGTCCGCTCCTGCCCGTAGGACCGGCCCTGGCCGTGGGTGGCGTCCTGGGCGTGGGCGGTGCTCCCGTCCCGGGCGCCCGGGACGGGAGCACCGCCGTGCGCCGGGGCGTACGCGGCCGGGCCCGGCTCGGCCGGCGTGCCGGCGGGGTCGCCGGCGAGGGTCACCCGGAGGTGACCCTCGCCGTCAGGCGCCGTGGCGAGGGCCGCGTCGGACGGGCCGCCGTGGCCGGTCAGCCGCAGGGCGGACTCGCCGACCCGCAGCGTGCCGCCGGGCGGGAAGCGCACGGGGCGCGGGCCGACCGCGGCACCGTCGAGCGCGGTGCCGTTGGTGGAGCCCTCGTCGGTGACCGTGACGCGGCCGTCCGGGCCGACCGTCACCGTGCAGTGGGCGCGGGAGACGTCCGGGTCGTCGAGCGGCACGTCCGCGTCCACAGAACGGCCGATTCTGATCGCTCCGCCGTGCAGCAGATGCACACCGCCGGCATCCGGTCCGGCCACCACGTGCAGCCGGGCCGGGGCGCCCTCGCCTATGGCGTCGTCCGGGCCCGGGACCTGGAGGGAGAGCACGGCCCCGTCGACCAGCGGCGGCTCGCCGAGCAGGCAGCGGCGGCTGTCGAGCCGCTCCCCGCCCGCGTACAGCACGGTGGTCCCGGAGGAGGAGGTGTCGGGGCCGGAGACCGCCGTGGCGAGCGAGGAGGCCACGGCGGCCAGCTCGGTCCCCGCGGGCGCGGTGACGAGCACGTCGCAGGCGCGCCCGAGGCCGTGGCCGGCGTGCGGCGCGAGGACGGTCAGCCGGATCTGCATCGCCGTCAGCGGTCCCTTCTGCGCGACGCACCGGGCAGGGGAACCGGACCACTGGCAACCCCCCGCCCCGCACGGACGCGTCGTCCGGTACAGGTCGGCACGGCGCGGGGCTCCCGTCCCCGACACGACGTGCTGCAGGCATCCTCGCACCTGCCACTGACAACACGCCCACGGGTCGCCCGGAAGTGATCTTGTTCGGTCGCGCATGGACGCTATTTCGCCTGGTTGCGTACGTCTCGCCGCTCTTCCCGCAACCTGCGACCCGCGCCGGGCGTCTCTTTTCCGGACACGTACGGCAGCGGAATCGGCCATCTCGCGGACGGTCGATGACCCGTTCGGCGGCACTAAAGTGGGTCGGACACCCGGACGGGTCACAGAACAACACAGGGACCCCGGGGAGACTACGACGCAGAATCCCGGGCCCCGGCGCCTGGGATCCCAGGACCACGATCAGCAGGGAGCGCGTGACGTGCGGCCTATCGGCAGCAAGTACCTGCTCGAGGAGCCGCTCGGCCGCGGCGCCACGGGCACCGTCTGGCGAGCCCGCCAGCGGGAGACGGCCGGCGCCGAGGCAGCCGTGCCCGGCCAGCCCGGCGAGACCGTCGCGATCAAGGTCCTCAAGGAGGAGCTGGCCAACGACGCGGACATCGTCATGCGCTTCCTGCGCGAGCGGTCCGTGCTGCTCCGGCTCACCCACCCCAACATCGTGCGCACCCGCGACCTGGTCGTGGAAGGCGACGTCCTCGCGCTCGTCATGGACCTCGTCGAGGGCCCCGACCTGCACCGCTACATCCGGGAGAACGGCCCGCTCACGCCGGTCGCCGCCGCCCTGCTCACCGCGCAGATCGCCGACGCGCTCGCCGCCAGCCACGCCGACGGCGTCGTCCACCGCGACCTCAAGCCGGCGAACGTGCTGCTCGCCGAACGGGACGGCGCGATGTTCCCGATGCTGACCGACTTCGGCATCGCGCGCCTCGCCGACTCCCCGGGCCTGACCCGCACCCACGAGTTCGTCGGCACGCCCGCGTACGTCGCGCCCGAGTCCGCGGAGGGCCGCCCGCAGACCTCCGCCGTCGACGTCTACGGCGCCGGCATCCTCCTCTACGAGCTGGTCACCGGCCGCCCGCCGTTCGCCGGCGGCACGGCCCTCGAGGTCCTGCACCGCCACCTCAGCGAGGAGCCGCGCCGCCCCTCGACCGTCCCCGGCCCGCTGTGGACGGTGATAGAGCGCTGCCTCAGCAAGGACCCGGACCGCCGGCCCAGCGCCCAGAACCTGGCCCGCGGCCTGCGCACGGTCGCCGCCGGCATCGGCGTGCACGCCACGCCGGCCCAGATCGAGGCCGCCGAGGGCGTCGGCGCGCTGCTCGCGCCCGACCCGGCCCCGGCGCCGGTCCCCGAGACCCCGGGCGTCGACCCGGCCGGCGCCACCCAGGTGCTGCCCAGCGGCTCGGCCGCCCCGGCGGGCGTGCCGCAGCCGCCGCAGTACGACCCGGCGGCGGCGACCAGCGTGATGCCGACCAGCGGCCCGCCCGGCGCTCCCGTGGAGGCCGCCGACCCGACCGCGGTCATGCCGCCCGTACCGCAGGACGCGCCGCCCGAGCAGCCGCACCCCTGGCAGACCCAGCTCGGCGCCCTGCGGGACCGCAACGAGCAGACGCAGGTGCAGTACCTCGACCCGAACGACGACCCGCTGCGCCGCCGTCCGCAGCGGCGCCCGCAGCCGCCGCAGGGCGCGCCGCAGCAGGGCTACGGGCCGGGGCCGGGCCAGCAGCCGCCGCAGCAGTACCGGCAGCAGCGACCTCCGCAGGCCCCGCAGCCCCAGCCGTACCAGCAGGCCCCGCAGCCCCAGCCGTACCAGCAGCCCCAGCGGCAGCAGTACGCGCCGCAGCCGCAGCAGCAGTACGCGCCGCCGCAGCCGCCGCCCCCGGCGCCCGCGCCCGCCCCGGTGCCGCGCGAGCCGCGTCCGCCGCGTCAGCGCAGCGCCAACCCGATGCGCATCCCCGGCCTCGGCTGCCTCAAGGGCTGCCTGTTCACGATCCTGCTGTTCGTGGTCGCGGGCTGGCTCATCTGGGAGCTCACGCCGCTCCAGGACTGGGTCGCCCAGGGCAAGGGCTACTGGGAGGCCATCGGCGACGGCATCAGCTCCTTCACCGACTGGGTCTCCTCGCTCGGCGACAGCGTCAGCGGCAGCGGCGACACCGGCGGCAGCGGTGCCACCGGCGGTACGGGGCAGTGACCGACGCCCGCTGAGGCGCCCGGCGGCAGGCCAGGGTGTCGATTTGTCGACTTCCGAGGGGTGATTTCCCCTCGGAAGTGCCGGTCGACGCCCTCGGACGCGTAACTTTGAGCCGAACCGCAGCCGCTGAGGGAGCAGTCTTGGCACGGAATATCGGCAGCCGCTACACGGCCCACCAGATCCTCGGGCGGGGCAGCGCCGGCACGGTGTGGCTCGGCGAGGGCCCCGAGGGCCCCGTCGCCATCAAGCTGCTGCGCGAGGACCTCGCCTCCGACCAGGAACTCGTCGGACGCTTCGTCCAGGAGCGCACCGCGCTGCTCGGGCTCGACCACCCGCACGTCGTCTCCGTCCGCGACCTCGTCGTCGACGGCAACGACCTCGCGCTCGTCATGGACCTGGTCCGCGGCACCGACCTGCGCACCCGCCTCGACCGCGAGCGCCGGCTCGCGCCCGAGGCCGCCGTCGCGATCATCGCCGACGTCGCCGACGCCCTCGCCGTCGCCCACAAGGCAGGCGTCGTCCACCGCGACGTCAAGCCCGAGAACATCCTGCTCGACATGGAGGGCCCGCTCGGCCCCGGCGGCGCCCACCCCGCCCTCCTCACCGACTTCGGCGTCGCCAAGCTCATCGACACGCCCGGCCGCACCAAGGCCACCCGGATCATCGGCACCCCCGACTACCTCGCCCCCGAGATCGTCGAGGGCCTGCCGCCGCGCGCCGCCGTCGACATCTACGCCCTCGCCACGGTCCTGTACGAGCTGCTGGCCGGCTTCACGCCGTTCGGCGGCGGCCACCCCGGCGCCGTCCTCCGCCGGCACGTCACCGAGACCGTCGTCCCGCTGCCCGGCATCCCCGAGGAGCTGTGGCAGCTGATCGTCCAGTGCCTGGCCAAGGCGCCCGCCTCCCGGCTGCGCGCCTCGGAGCTCGGGAGCCGGCTGCGCGACGTGCTGCCCATGCTCAAGGGCATCCCGCCGCTCGACGTCGACGAGCCGGACGCCGACCCGGCGGAGCCCGAGGAGGACCCGTACGCGACGGGCGGCGCGAGCGCGGGCGCGGCGGGCGAGGCCGCCCCGCGCCGGGCCGCCGTACCGCTGGTCCCCGGCGCCTCCACCGACTCCAACCGGGACACCCACACCTCCATGCGCGTCCCCGGCCCCGACGAGCTCTCCGGCGGGCCCCTCGGCACCGCCCGCGCCCCGCGCCCCACGGGCGCACGCCGCCCCGGCTCGGCACGCCACAAGGCCGACGCGGTCCGCAAGCGCCGGATCGTCCTCGGCGTCACCGCGGCCGTGATCGCGGGCGCGCTGGGCGTCGGCGGCTACGTGGCGGCCTCGGGCGGCGAGGACGCCCCGCCGCAGGACTCGAAGCAGTCGCAGCAGCCGTAGGAGCCGTAGGAGCCGGGCCGCCCATGGGTGACGGACATGGCGGCAGGCGGTCCGGTCCCGGCGGTGGGCGGCGGCCCGGCAGCAGGCGGCGGCCCGTCAGCGACCCGTGGGCGGCCTGGTGCCGGGCCGCCCGTGGGCGCCGGTTCCGGCGGCTTCCGGGGCGCCTCGGAAGCCTCACGGGCGTAGGGGAGTCCGGGTCCCGGCCCGGAGCCGTTACGCTGGACGCGTGGCAGTCGTCGATGTATCCGAAGAGCTGAAGTCCCTCTCCTCGACCATGGGGTCGATCGAGGCCGTACTGGACCTCGACAAGATGAGGGCAGACATCGCCGTGCTCGAAGAGCAGGCCGCGGCCCCGTCCCTGTGGGACGACCCGGAGGCGGCGCAGAAGATCACGAGCAAGCTTTCGCACCTCCAGGCCGAGGTGCGCAAGGCCGAGGCACTGCGCGGCCGCATCGACGACCTCGCGGTCCTCTTCGAGCTGGCCGAGGAGATGGACGACCCGGACACCCGGGCCGAGGCCGAGACCGAGCTGGTGTCCGTCCGCAAGGCGCTCGACGAGATGGAGGTCCGCACCCTCCTCTCCGGCGAGTACGACGCCCGCGAGGCCCTGGTCAACATCCGGGCCGAGGCCGGCGGCGTGGACGCCTCCGACTTCGCCGAGCGCCTCCAGCGCATGTACCTGCGCTGGGCCGAGCGCCACGGCTACTCGACCGAGGTCTACGAGACCTCGTACGCGGAAGAGGCCGGCATCAAGTCGACCACCTTCGTGGTCAAGGCGCCGTACGCCTACGGCACGCTCTCCGTCGAGCAGGGCACGCACCGCCTGGTGCGCATCTCGCCCTTCGACAACCAGGGCCGCCGTCAGACCTCCTTCGCGGGCGTCGAGATCCTGCCGGTCGTCGAGCAGTCCGACCACGTCGACATCGACGAGTCCGACCTGCGCATCGACGTGTACCGCGCGTCGGGCCCCGGCGGCCAGGGCGTCAACACGACCGACTCGGCGGTGCGCATCACCCACCTCCCGACCGGCATCGTGGTCTCCTGCCAGAACGAGCGCTCGCAGATCCAGAACAAGGCGAGCGCCATGAACGTCCTCCAGGCCAAGCTCCTCGAGCGCCAGCGCCAGGAGGAGCGCGCCAAGATGGACGCCCTGAAGGGCGACGGCGGCAGCTCCTGGGGCAACCAGATGCGCTCCTACGTCCTGCACCCGTACCAGATGGTCAAGGACCTCCGTACGGAGTTCGAGGTCGGCAACCCGCAGTCCGTCCTGGACGGCGAGATCGACGGCTTCCTGGAGGCCGGCATCCGCTGGCGCAAGCAGCAGGAACAGGCGCAGTGACATCCTCTCCCCCCTGTAGGGGGGAGATTTCCGCCTACCGCGCCGTTGAAGCTTGCGGTTTCGGGTGGGTTCCTGCTTCGCCGCGCGGTGCCGGGACGAGTCCCGGTCTTACCTGCGCTCCACAGGCTGACACCGCCAGTCCGGCGGCCTTGGCGATGTTGACCGGGGCGTTGATGTCCCGGTCCAGGACCGTCCCACAGGCCCCACAGGTCCATTCGCGGACGTGCAGGGGCTTCGGGCCGTCCTTGACGCCACACGCCGAGCACACCTGAGACGTGGGCTCGAAGCGGCCGATGCGGACGAAGGTCCGCCCGTACCGGGCGGCCGCCGCGAGTTCCACCACCGGCTCTCCACACGGCTGATCCGCGAGAACCAAGCGGTCGCCGTGGAGACCTGGCGGTGAAAGGACTCGCGCGTACGCGCCTGGCCAAGTCCGTCCACGACGCCGGATGGTCGGCGTTCGTGACCGCGCGTCGGCCACTCGCGCGTGAGCGCGGGCGACCTTCAGCCGGGCCTTGCTCCTGTTAGCGCTTCTCGGCCCGGCGCAGGAAGCGCGGGGAGTCGATCTTCGTCCCGTCGGAGAGGACCGCGAAGTGTCCGAGGTCGATGCCGATCTCGGGCGTCGTCTGCGGCAGTACCTCTTCCGGGCCACTCTCCACGACGAAGCTCGCGAAGTACCGGCCCGCGCTGTCCTTGACGACGGTCACCGTGGACGGCGTCGAAGGCAGGGAGCGGGACCACTTCACCCGCACGTCGCCGGTCTTCGGCAGGCGCCGCCCAAGGGCGGTACCGCCGTCACGACCATCGTGGACGCGCACCGGGTTCCAGGCCACGACCTACGCGTACGACAAGCACGAGAAGCTCGCCAGGATGACCGACCCGGCCGGTGTCTCCTGGACCTATGACGCCCGAGGCCGCGTGACCGAGGCGAACGACCCGGACAAGGGCGTCACCAGGACCACGTACGACAACGCCGACCGCCCGGTGACGTCCACGGACGCGCGCGGAGTCGCACTCACCACGGGGAACCCTGGATCTCGTCGGAATCGCCGGCGGAGGTGCGGCCCTCACGCTCGGCAGGGTTCTGTACCGTGGGGCGTCCGCACAGAGCGCACTCAGGTCGACGACTCGCAGTGCCACGAACCCCGGAACGGGTTCCACAAGATGCGCCGCGGACTGGGGGAAGCCGTTCGGCTCGGCAAAGCCGCAGAGCGATACGACAAGATCAACACGAGCATCGGCGTGGCCGCAACGGTGACTTACGAGGCGCGGTATTTCAGAGCCAACTGCGGATTGATGCCGGAAGGATGTTGACCTTCATGCCGCACTACGGACTGGCGCTGTTCATACTCGGAGCGCTGGGGCTCCTGGTATCGACCAAAGGTCGGCGCGGCTGGGAGAACTGGGGAACCGCGGGGCGATGGGGTGCCTCCGTGAGCTTCCTGGCCATCCTGGTAGGCCTGTACGCGATGGACTGGGCCGCCGCCTGAGCCTCGGCTGTGGTGACGGCTCCCCGGTACCTCGGTCGTCGTGACCTCTGCCTCGTGGTGTTCCTGGACCGGCACTTCGCCGAGCTGAATGGTCGCTTCGTTCGGACGATTCGCGGGCGCAAGCGGTGCGTTGGCGGTTCTGACGCTTTGTCGACATGAGAACCAGTCGAGCGTGGCCGGGAGTTCAGGGTTTACGTCACAGTTGCATCGCCGCATGGCGGGCAGAAGGTGATCTTTCGGGCATCGCACGCGCAACGACCTTGACGTGTCATCGGAAACTCGGAAGGGTGGCACGCGGCATGCGTGTTTCTGGGGCGCGTGTGAACGGGGGCAGGTCCAGTACGTGTGGCACCCCCGTGGTTCCGGAGCCCCGCGCGCGGCTCTACAGACGATTTTCAGCTACTGGGGGTAGCAGCCAGATGACCAAGAAGACGCGGGTCCGCGTCGCGCGGATAGCTGCCGGTGCCGTGATCGCGGCCGGCGCGTCGCTCACCGTCGCGGGTGCCGCTCAGGCCGTGAACGGCCCCGAAATCTCGATCACCCTCGACGACCCGAGCTGTGAGGTCGACCCGCTCTCCTGCGAGGGTGGTACGTCGGAGGGCAACACCTCTGAGGGCAACACCTCTGAGGGCAACACCTCTGAGGGCAACACCTCTGAGGGTGGTACGTCCGAGGGCAACACTTCTGAGGGCAACACCTCTGAGGGTGGCACGTCCGAGGGCAACACCTCCGAGGGCAACACCTCCGAGGGTGGCACGTCCGAGGGCAACACCTCTTCGGGCACGTCGAACGGCACCTCCTCGGGTACCTCGAACGGCACCTCTTCGGGCACTTCGAACGGCACCTCCTCGGGTACCTCGAACGGCACCTCTTCGGGCACTTCGAACGGCACCTCCTCGGGTACCTCGAACGGCACCTCCTCGGGGACGTCCACCGGCAGCACCGGTTCCACCGGCTCCACGTCCACGGGCAGCACCGGCAGCACCGGCAGCACGTCCACCGGCTCCACCGGCAGCACCGGCTCCACCACCTCCGGTGGCTCCACCGACGGTGGCGCCGGCACCTGCACCGTCGACCTCGACGGTGCCGAGTGCGCGGACAACAACCCGGGCACCAACAACGCCGGCTCGCAGCCCGTCGAGCAGGGCAAGGCCAAGGAGGAGCTGGCCGAGACCGGCGCCGCCGAGACCTCGTTCCTGATCATCGGCGCCGCCACCATGATCGCCGGCGGCATCGGCTTCCGCTTCCTGCCGCGTCTCGTCAGCGGCCGGACCGCCGCCTGAGACCGTCAGGCGTAGGCCGCGGACGCCGTAGGCCGTCCGGCTGAGGCGTACAGCGCGCGAAAGGGCCGGAGGTGCTTCCCGCACCTCCGGCCCTTCCGCCGTATGCCCCTCCGGGGGCCCCTGCGTACTCCTTCGCGCTCCGGCGCTCACGCGCCCTGTACGACCGCCAGCAGTGCCATCGCCGCCACCAGAGCGATCACCAGGGTCAGCAGCATCGCCGGGGTCAGGCCCGCGGGCTGGGGCAGTCGCTCGCGATTGGCGCGGCAGACGGGGCAGCGGCCCTCCGCGACGGGGGCCGCGCAGTTGGCGCACACCAGCCGGTCATAGGTCATGCGCTCTCCTCCTCCCGCAGGGGTCCGTATCAGGACAACGCCCGGCACGGTCCGTGCGTTCCCCTTACCACTGTGCCAGCTCCCGGGCTTTTCGGCGCGCCCCGTAAGAGTGCGAGCGAAAGGACGAAAAGGATAAAGCACGCAAGCCCGGACCGCGACTGCACGGGCCATCCCGACTCGCGTATGGTCACGCACACCTACTCCCGGCCGACCGTGGTGCATCCGTGATCCGATTCGACAACGTCTCCAAGTCCTATCCGAAGCAGAACCGCCCCGCGCTCCGGGACGTCTCCCTGGAGATCGAGAAGGGGGAGTTCGTCTTCCTCGTCGGTTCCTCCGGCTCCGGAAAGTCGACCTTCCTGCGGCTGATCCTGCGCGAGGAGCGCGCCAGCCAGGGCCAGGTCCACGTCCTGGGCAAGGACCTCGCCCGGCTGTCCAACTGGAAGGTGCCGCACATGCGCCGCCAGCTCGGGACGGTCTTCCAGGACTTCCGGCTGCTGCCGAACAAGACCGTCGCCGAGAACGTGGCCTTCGCCCAGGAGGTCATCGGCAAGCCGCGCGGCGAGATCCGCAAGGCCGTGCCCCAGGTGCTCGACCTGGTCGGCCTCGGCGGCAAGGAGGACCGCATGCCCGGCGAGCTCTCCGGTGGTGAGCAGCAGCGCGTCGCCATCGCCCGGGCCTTCGTCAACCGGCCGATGCTGCTGATCGCGGACGAGCCCACCGGCAACCTCGACCCGCAGACCTCGGTCGGCATCATGAAGCTGCTCGACCGCATCAACAGGACAGGGACCACCGTCGTCATGGCGACCCACGACCAGAACATCGTCGACCAGATGCGCAAGCGCGTCATCGAGCTCGAGAAGGGCCGCCTCGTCCGCGACCAGGCGCGCGGCGTCTACGGCTACCAGCACTGAGCGGACAGGGGAAAGTCACACCATGCGCGCTCAGTTCGTGCTCTCCGAGATCGGGGTCGGTCTCCGGCGCAATCTGACGATGACCTTCGCCGTCATCGTGTCCGTGGCCCTGTCGCTGGCCCTGTTCGGCGGTGCCCTGCTCATGCGCGAGCAGGTCAGCACGATGAAGGACTACTGGTACGACAAGGTCAACGTCTCCATCTTCCTCTGCAACAAGAGCGACGGGACCACCACGGCCAGGTGTGCCAAGGGTGCCGTCACCAAGGAGCAGAAGGAGCAGATCGAGGCCGATCTGAAGAAGATGGACATCGTCGAGACGGTCCACCACGAGTCCGCCGACGAGGCCTTCAAGCACTACAAGGAGCAGTACGGCGACACGGCCATCGCCTCCGTCGTCACCCCGGACCAGATGCAGGAGTCCTTCCGGGTCAAGCTCAAGGACCCGGAGAAGTACAAGGTCGTCGCGACCGCCTTCGCCGGTCGTGACGGCGTCGAGTCCGTCCAGGACCAGCGCAACATCCTGCAGAACCTCTTCGACCTGATGAACGGCATGAACATCGCCGCGCTCGGCGTCATGGGGCTCATGCTGGTCATCGCGCTGATGCTGATCGTCAACACGGTGCGCGTCTCGGCGTTCAGTCGGCGCCGCGAGACGGGCATCATGCGGCTGGTCGGCGCGACCAACTTCTACATCCAGATGCCGTTCATCATGGAGGCCGCCTTCGCCGGTCTCCTCGGCGGCGCGGTGGCGTGCGTGATGCTCCTCGTCGGCCGCTACTTCCTGATCGACCACGGCATCGCGCTCGCCGAGAAGATGCAGCTGGTGAACTTCATCGGCTGGGACGCCGTCTTCGCCAAGCTGCCGCTCGTCCTCGCGATCGGTCTGCTGATGCCGGCTCTGGCCGCCTTCATCGCGTTGCGCAAGTACCTGAAGGTGTGACAGTTCACTCGTCGTGACCGGATGGCGTCGTACGGCCAACCCCCGTACGGCGCCATCTGCTTGTCCTAGAGTGGGCGACATGCGTGCCGGTGCCGGCCCCGAGTTCTGTCGCAGGCCCCGCGGAGTCCTCCGTGGGGCCGCTTTGACGCTGGTCTTCGCCGGGGTGCTCGGCGCGGCCGCCGCCACCGGGGTGCTGCCCCGCGGGGAGCAGGCCTACGAGTCCGGACCCGCCTCCGCGGCGGACGCCGGCACCCGCGGCACTTCCGGGCGTGAAGGCACCGGCCGCGACACCGTCGACCGCGCCGCGCTCGCCCGGGCCGCCGCCGAGGCCATGGCCGACGGAAAGTCCGGCAAGAAGGCCGCCGAGGAGTTCGTCAGCCGCAGCGGCGACCGCTGGGGCGCCGTCTACGACAAGCGGGAGTACGCCGAGTTCGAGCAGGCCCTCGACGGCTCCTACACCGGCGTGGGCCTCTCCGCCCGCCGGGCGTCCCGGGACCGCGTCGAGATCAGCCGGGTCACGCCCGCCGGGCCGGCCGAGCGGGCCGGGCTGCGGCCCGGCGACCGGATCACCGCCGTCGACGGCCGCCCGGTCGACGCGCTCTCCGTCTCCCAGATCGTGTCCCTGCTGCGCGGCGACGGCGTCCCCGGCTCCACGGTCGCCCTCGGCGTGCAGCGCCGCGACCACTCCTGGACCCCGTCACTGCGCCGCGTCCGGCTCGACGTCGACCCGGTCACGGTCCGCCGGCTCGACGACCGCACGGTACTGATCCGGGTGGCCGCGTTCACCAAGGGCACCGGGGAGCGGGTACGGCAGGCGGTGCGCTCGGCGCCGGCCCACGCCGGCGTCCTGCTCGACCTGCGCGGCAACTCCGGCGGGCTGCTCGCCGAGGCCACCACCGCCGCTTCCGCCTTCCTGGACGGCGGCCTGGTCGCCACGTACGACGTCGACGGCAGACAGCACGCGGTGTACGCGGAACGCGGCGGCGACACCGCCCGGCCCCTGGTGGCGCTGATCGACGGCGGCACCATGAGCGCGGCGGAACTGCTGACCGGAGCCCTCAAGGACCGCGGCCGGGCCGTCACGGTCGGCTCGCGGACCTTCGGCAAGGGCTCGGTGCAGATGCCCAGCACGCTGCCCGACGGCTCGGTGGCGGAGCTCACCGTCGGCCACTACCGCACGCCCGCCGGCCACGCGGTGGACGGCCGGGGCATCACCCCGGACCTCGCCGCCGAGGGCGGAGGAGGCGGCGAGGGCGGCGGCGACCGGGCGCAGGAGCGGGCCCGCACGGTATTGAGTGGCCTCGGAGGGGGCTCGTAGTGCGAAAATGACCGCACTATGGCTAAGGGACTCGTCAACGTGCAGGGCAAGCCTGCGAAGAAGAAGAGCCAGGACAAGGGGCCTGAGCGCAAGCTCATCGCGCAGAACAAGAAGGCGCGGCACGACTACCACATCCTCGACACCTACGAGTGCGGTCTCGTGCTCATGGGCACCGAGGTGAAGTCGCTGCGGATGGGCCGCGCGTCGCTCGTCGACGGCTTCGTCCAGATCGACGGCGGTGAGGCCTGGCTGCACAACATCCACGTCCCGGAGTACTCCCAGGGCAGCTGGACCAACCACTCGGCGAAGCGGAAGCGCAAGCTGCTGCTGCACCGCGCCGAGATCGACAAGCTGGAGCAGAAGTCCTCGGAGACGGGTCACACGATCGTGCCCCTGTCGCTGTACTTCCTCGGCGGCCGGGTGAAGTGCGAGATCGCGCTCGCCAAGGGCAAGAAGGAGTACGACAAGCGCCAGACGCTGAAGGAGAAGCAGGACACCCGCGAGGCGAGCCGCGCCATCGCGGCGGCCCGGCGCCGGCAGCGGGCGGCGGAGGCCCGGTAGCCGGGGCGACCGGGCCCGGCAACCGGTGCGGCCGGTCGCCGGGAATACGCTGGCAACCGTGTCCGTTGGTCACGTACGATGGGCCACGCACCCCACGGAGGGTGCACGCGCCCCGCAGCGGGCGCACGATTGAAAAATCAACATGGGGATGATCGGTTTCGACAGCGGATGTCGAAGCAGGGGAAGCGTGTCGAGGAAGCGGCAATGATCTCGTTAACCACGCGCCGAAACCAATAATCGCCAACACCAAGCGCGATTCCTTCGCCCTCGCTGCCTAAGTAGCGACTCGCGAAGTGTCAGCCCGGGGCTGTTCCCGACCCGGATCCTGGCATCAGCTAGGGGACTAAACCTTGATCCCGGTCACGGGGTGAAGAGGGAAATCACACAGTGACTGAGCCCGTTCCGGACTTGTCTGGGTGATCCGGAGGGCCGAGAAACTCGTACCAGACTGCACACGGAGAAGCCCTGGTTCCGCACCGTTGGACGCGGGTTCGATTCCCGCCATCTCCACTCATCCCATGTGGGCAGAGGCCCGGCAGTCGCACGCGACGGCCGGGCCTTTGTCATGGGCGGCCCGGCGATGGCGGCCATGAGGCGGGCCGCGTCGGCGGGGGAGCGCGGAAGGCAGACGGTCTCCTCCCGCTCCTTGAGGTGCTCGGATCACCGGATCCGCTGCCGCCGCGTCGCCACGCGCAGCGCGAGCGCCAGGGTCGCCGCCGTGACCGGCAGGGCGTAGCCGTACGTCGTCGACGGGGCGTGCTCGGCGAGCCAGCCGCCGGTGGCCGAGCCGGCCGCGATGCCGCCGAGCAGGGCGGTGACCGCGAGCGTCATGCCCTCGTTGAGCCGGCCCTCCGGGGTGAGCCGCTGGACCAGGCCCATGCCCGTGAGCATCGTCGGGGCGATCGCCATGCCCGCCGCGAGCAGGGCGCCCGCGAGGGCGAGCCGCGAGCCGGTGGTGGCCGCGAGGAGCGGGAGGGTCATCAGGGCGGCCATCACGGCGAGGCAGGGGGCGAGCGTCGCGGTGCGGCGGGCCCGGCCGTAGACCAGGCCGGCCACGGCGGAACCCGCGGCCTGGAGGGCGAGCACCGGGCCCGCCACGGGCCCGTCGATGTGCGCGAGCGTGACCACCTCCATCGAGCCGAAGACCGCTCCCGTGGCGAGGAACACCGCGAGCAGCGCGGGCATGCCCGGGGCGCGCAGCGGCGCGCCGCCCCCGGCGTGCGGGGCGGCCGGCGGCTCGGTCGCCCGCTGCGCGGCGAAGAGCAGCATCCCGGAGAGGAAGAGCACGGCGGCGGCCAGCGTGCCCGCCTCCGGGAACAGGGCCGAGCAGAGGAGCGCGGCCAGGACGGGACCCAGCATGAAGCACAGTTCGTCCGCGGCCTGTTCGAAGGCGTTGGCGGTGTGCAGGGCGCCCGGATCGTCCTTGAGCAGATGCGCCCAGCGGGCGCGGGACATGCCGCCGGTGTTGGGTGCGGTGGCGCCGAGCACGGCGGCCGCGAACAGCGTCCACGCCGGCGCCTGCGCGTGCGCGCACAGCAGCAGCGCCAGCTGGCCGAGGACGGCCCACACCGTGGCCGGCACCGCGACCCTGGCCTGGCCGTGGCGGTCGACGAGCCGCGCGATCCAGGGCGCGGCGAGCGCACCCGCGGCCAGCCCGGCGGCTCCGACGGCCCCGGCGAGGGCGTAGGAGCCGTACGTCCCGGCGATCATCACGACGGCACTGACCCCGAACATGCCGGCGGGCAGCCGGGCGATCAGGTTCCCGACGGTGAAGGCCCGGGCGCCGGGGAGCGAGAAGAGACGGAGGTAGGCGTTGGCGGATCCGCCCGCGGTGGCGGGGAGCCTGCGGGGCGGGGCTGCGGTCCCGGCGGAGGGTGAGACTCGGGCCGCGGCCTCGTCGGAGTGTGGCGGAATCGGGCCCGCGGCCTCGTCGGAGTGCGGCGGAACCGGGTCCGCGGCCTCGTCGGAGTGCGGCGGAACCGGGCCGGCGGCCTCGGCGGAGCGGTGGGCCGGGGTGGTGGCCCTGTTCGGGTGCGGGGTACGGGCGGCCGCCTCGCGGTAGCGGGGGGCCAGGGCGGGGCCGTGGGGGGTGAGGAGGAGTTCCGGTTGCGGCATGGACCAAGGCTCCGTCGGCCTGCCCCTGGCGGTCCAACACCTCTTCCATGGCCATTCACGCACCCGTGTTGTTAATGTGCGGCGGTGACCCGACCCGACGATCTCGACCCCCGCCTCCTGCGCGCCTTCCTCGCCGTCGCCGAGGAACTCCACTTCACCCGCGCCGCCGCCCGGCTCCTCGTCGCCCAGCAGGCCCTCAGCCGCGACATCCGCCGGCTCGAACGCGAGCTGGGCGCCGAGCTGTTCGTGCGCACCACCCGTCAGGTCGCGCTCACCCCGGACGGCGAACGGCTCCTGCCCTACGTCCACCGGGTCCTCGCCGCCCACGACGAGCTCGCCGAGGCCTTCCGCGCCGCGCCGCGCCCGCTGTTCGTCGACCTCAACAGCGCCGGCCTCGGACACGAGCGCGTCCTCCACCGTGCCCGCGAACTCGCCCCGGAACTCGAGCTGATGGCCCGCTACGAGAGCGGCCTCACCGGCGCCGCGCGGGAGATCCTCGCCGGCCGGCTCGACGTGTCCTTCGGGCGGTACGGCGGGCTCGCGCCGGGCCTGCGGGCCGGTCTGGAGGCCCAGTTCGTCCGGTACGAGCCGATGGCCGTGGTGCTGCCCGAGGGCGACCCGCTGGCCGGACTCCCCGAGGTGCCGCTGGCCGCGCTCGCCGGCCGCGACGTCTACGCGGGCGCCGGCAACGACCGTACGCCCGAGTGGACCGCGTACGCCGCGCTCCTCTTCGCCGGCCGGGACATCCGCGTCGCCGCACCCGCTCCGCTCGCCGTCGGCAAGGAGGAGTTCCGCCGGGTCATGGCCAAGTCCCAGGTCCCGGTCCTCGCCGTCGTCGACTTCCCGGCCATGCCCGGCAGCGTCCTGCGCCCCCTCGTCGACCCCGTACCCCTGGCACCCGTGAGCCTGGTGTGGCGCAAGGGGCTGCGACACCCCGGGCTCGACGCCCTGCGCCGGGCCGCCGCCGAGATCGCCGCCCACGAGGGCTGGCACGTCCGCCCGCCCGGCTCCTGGCTGCCGGAGGGCGAGATCGTCGCGGGCGTCCAGGGGGCGCTCACAGCCCGCCCGCGCTCCGGGTGAGAGCAAGGTTCCGCACCCGTCACGTCCCGCCACCGCCCTGAAACGCGCGCTTCCTAGCGTCGGTCCCGCAGGCAGACGACACGGCGCGCACGGCACGGCACGGCGCGGACGAGCGCGGACGACACAGCGGAGGTGCGGGATGGGCGGCGGTCGGTGGATCGAACGCTGGGAGCCGGAGGACGAGACCTTCTGGCGTGAGCAGGGCGAGCGGATCGCCCGCCGGAACCTGTGGTTCTCGGTGCTCGCCGAGCACATCGGCTTCTCCGTCTGGAGCCTGTGGTCCGTCATGGTGCTCTTCATGGGGCCGGAGTACGGCGTCGACGCGGCGGGGAAGTTCTTCCTGATCGCGACCGCCACCGTCGTCGGCGCCGTCATCCGCATCCCGTACACCTTCGCCGTCGCCCGCTTCGGCGGCCGGAACTGGACGGTGATCAGCGCCCTGTTGCTGCTGCTGCCGGCCGGGCTCGCGTACGCGGTGATGGAGCCGGGCACCTCGTACGGCACCTTCGTGCTCGTCGCGGCCCTCACCGGCGTCGGCGGCGGCAACTTCGCCTCCTCCATGACCAACATCAACGCCTTCTTCCCGCTGCGGAAGAAGGGCTGGGCGCTCGGACTCAACGCGGGCGGCGGCAACATCGGCGTGCCCGTCGTCCAGCTCGTCGGCCTCCTCGTCATCGGCACCGCCGGCGCCATGCACCCGAGGATCGTGCTCGGCGTCTACCTGCCGCTGATCGCCGTCGCCGCCCTGTGCTCCGCCCTCTTCATGGACAACCTGGCGCCCGTCAGGAACGACACCGGCGCGGTGCGCGAGGCCGTGCGGGCCAGGCACACCTGGATCATGGCCTTCCTCTACGTCGGCACCTTCGGCTCGTTCATCGGCTACAGCTTCGCCTTCGGCCTGGTCCTCCAGACCCAGTTCGGCCGCACCCCGCTCCAGGCCGCCTCGCTCACCTTCATCGGCCCGCTGCTCGGCTCGCTCGTCCGGCCCGTCGGCGGCTCGCTCGCCGACCGGCACGGCGGAGCCCGGATCACCCTCCTCACCTTCGCGGCGATGGCCGTCGCCGCCGGGGTCGTGCTCTACGCCTCCGTCGTCGAGTCGCTCACGGTCTTCCTGATCGGATTCACCGGACTCTTCGCGCTCAGCGGCCTCGGCAACGGCTCCACCTACAAGATGATCCCGGCGATCTTCCTCACCCAGGGCCGCCGCAGGGGCCTCGCGGGCGAGGCGGCGGAGGCGTACGGGCGGCGGCTCTCCGGCGCCTCCATGGGCCTCATCGGCGCCGTCGGGGCGCTCGGCGGCCTCGGCATCAACCTCGCCTTCCGCCAGTCCTTCCTCACCGTCGGCTCCGGCACCGGCGCCTTCGTCGCCTTCCTGCTCTTCTACGCGGCGTGCATGGCCGTGACCTGGGCGGTATACCTTCGCCGGCCGGCCGACGTCGCGCCCGTGCCGGACACGGCCGCCGGCGCGGAGCCGGACCGCGCCCCCGCCGAGGCATGAGTCACAGTGGCCCCGCACGGCCGTAACGACCAGGAAATAATGGTGAACCGAGACCGACACGCGACCCCGGCAGTCTCGGCCGGCAGGGACGAGTACGACAGGGGCGACGACATGGACGAGCGGCAGGAACAGGGCCACGGCCCGCTGGCGGGCTTCACCGTGGGAGTCACGGCGGCACGGCGCGCCGACGAGCTGATCGCGCTGCTGCGCCGCCGCGGCGCGGGCGTGGTGCACGGTCCGGCGCTGCGGATCGTGCCGCTCGCCGACGACACCGAACTCCTCGCCGCCACCAAGGACCTCATCGACCACGCCCCGGACGTCGTCGTCGCCACCACGGCGATCGGCTTCCGCGGCTGGGTCGAGGCGGCCGACGGATGGGGGTACGGCGAGCAGCTGCTCGACCGGCTGCGCGGCGTCGAACTCCTCGCCCGCGGGCCCAAGGTGAAGGGCGCGGTCCGCGCGGCCGGGCTCACCGAGTCCTGGTCGCCCTCGTCCGAGTCGATGGCCGAGGTCCTCGACCGGCTGCTCGGCGAGGGCGTCGCGGGCCGGCGGATCGCGCTCCAGCTGCACGGCGAGCCGCTGCCCGGCTTCGTCGAGGCGCTGGTCGAGGGCGGCGCGGAGGTCGTGCCCGTCCCCGTCTACCGCTGGATGCCGCCCGAGGACCCCGGCCCGCTGGACCGGCTGCTCGACGCGACCGTCGCCCGCGCCCTGGACGCGGTGACCTTCACCAGCGCCCCGGCCGCCGCCTCGCTCATCGACCGGGCGCGCGAACGCGGGCTGCTCGACGAGCTGGTGACGGCGCTTCGGCAGGACGTGCTCGCGGTGTGCGTGGGTCCCGTGACGGCGCTGCCGCTGCAGGGTCTGGGCGTCGACACCCACCAGCCGGAGCGCTTCCGGCTCGGCCCGCTCGTCCAGCTGCTCTGCACCCGGCTGCCCGCCCGGGCCCGGATCCTGCCGGTGGCCGGCCACCACGTCGAGATCCGCGGCCACGCCGTCCTCGTCGACGGCGCGCTGCGCCCGGTGCCGCCCGCCGGGATGGCCCTCCTGGGGCTGCTCGCCCGCCGCCCCGGCTGGGTCGTCGGCCGCCCCGAACTGCTGCGCGCCCTGCCCGGCGCGGGCCGCGACGAGCACGCCGTGGAGACGGCGATGGCCCGTCTGCGGACCTCGCTCGGCACGCCCAAGCTGATCCAGACGGTGGTGAAGCGCGGCTACCGCCTGGCCGTGGACCCGGCGGCGGACACGAAGTACGGGCAGGAGGACGGGGACCAGGCCGGGTCCTCCTGACCCGGGGCGGGTCTGGGCCCCGGCCCCGTACTGACCCGGATACGGCCCGGACCGTTCCGGCCCCGTACCCGGCCCGGGCGGCCCCGGTCAGGAAGAGGTGCCCCGAGGGGCCGCTCGCAGCATCGGGGCGCGGACGTGGGACTTCTGGAGGCCCGGGCGGAAGATCATGATGATCAGGCGGGCGCCCGGCGCCGTCAGCGGCTGGGCGGCGCAGATCGTGACGTGACCGGGGCCCAGGAGGGCGTGGCGCAGCGGGCGTTCGTCGCCGTCGGGGTGGATGTGGAAGCCGCCCTCCTCCCACAGCCGGCCGAGGAACGCGTCGGCGCGCACCTCCCGCTCGATCGCGCGCAGGGTCTCGTCCTCCTGGCGCGCGGCGATCGCGGCGCGCAGCTGGGGGAGGATCAGCGGGGCCCAGACGTCGTGCCAGTCGATGAGGGTGTCCTCGCGCGCGCTCTCGTCGAGGAGCATCCAGCGGATGGTGTTCGCGGGAGGCCGGCCGGCCGGGTACATCTCGGCGAAGTGCCGGTTGTGGGCCAGCACGTTCCAGGAGGCGTCGGTGAGGTACGCCATGTGGCCGATGCCGTCGACGGCCTCCTGCCAGGCGCCGGGGACCTCCAGGCCGGAGGACGGGTTGAGCGGGCCGGGCGGGTCGCCGATGCCCGCGTACCGGCAGAGCGAGACCCACTCCTGCTCGTTGAGGCCGAAGAGGCGGCCGACCTGGCGCAGGTAGTCGGCGGGCGGGTTCGGGTAGCGGCCGGTCTCCAGGCGGTTGTACGTGTCGACCGCGCGGCAGGTCAGCTCGTCGACCTGCTGCTGCGACAGGCCGAGGGCACGCCGGCCGCGGCCGGTCGGGCGGGAGAGGCCGTGCGCCTCGGGGGCGATCAGCTCACGGCGCTCCTTGAGCAGTGCCCGCAGTGCCGTCCTGTTCACCTGGCCTCCCGAATTGTCCGTGTGCGAATTTGTAGGAAAAACGACCCGTAGATAATAGACAGTTCAACATTCATGCTGTGGGTGCCTCGACCTGCGGGCCCCAGCGGACCCCGCTGACCTGCGAGGACACCATGAACCACCGGACTGCGCTCCCCCGAGCGGTCCGGTGTTCGGTCGGCCCGGGCGGCTCCCCCGTACGCCCGGGCCGACCGCTGTCCGCCTCTCGTACGGCTCGGCACCACCACCCCCTCGCCACCACCCCTCGCCTCACCCCTCGCCTCGCCCCGGCCGGCGCCCCTCCGCGTACGGCCCTCCGTGCGGAAAGCCCGTCGCGATCCGATACGGACCCTAGCGATCACCACGGACGTGGCGAGGTCCCGCCCGGAATCTCCTCGGCGGAACGCCCTCTGGTCAGCTCCGCTCCCCAGGAGCACTCTGGTCCCGGCCCGCCCGGAGCAGTGCGCACCGCGGCAGGAAGCGGCAGGAAGCCGCAGGAGGCAGCGGGAGGTGGCAGGGGCGTGACCGGAGGCTGGGAGTCCGGGCGGGTCTGCCTGGATCTCGCCGTCGAGGGCCTCGACACTCCCGAGGCGCTCGCCGGTTTCCTCCGCACCACCGGGCTCGTCCCGCCCGCCACCCGGCTGCGCGGCCTCGACACCCGCTGGCTCGGCCCCTTCCGCGAACTGCGCGACTGCGTCGCCGACCTGGTCGCCGCCCAGCTGGACGGCCGACCGGTCCGGCCCGCGGCCCTGGAGCTGCTCAACGCGCTGGCCGCGGCCGCCGCCCCGCCCGCGCCCCGCGCCGTCCGCACCCGCTCCGGAGCCCTGGTCCGCACCCTCAGCGGCGAGCCCGACTGCCGCGCCCTGCTCGCCGCCGTCGCCCGCGACGCCGTCGACCTGCTCACCGATCCCGCCGCCCGCGCCCTGCTGCGCCGCTGCGAGGGACCCGGCTGCCGCCGCTGCTATCTGGACACCTCGCGGGGCCGGCGCCGCCGCTGGTGCTCGAGCACGGCCTGCGGCAACCGGGCCCGCGTCGCCCGGCACCGCGCCGCCCATCCCCGGCCGGGCCGCCGCCAGGCCTGACATACCGCCTCCGGGTGGCGTACGCTCGACGGCTGCCCAGTGCACGTCAGAAGGGGGCCCGGTGGCCGCGCAGGAAGCCGTCGACACGGTCAGAGACCGTGAGATCGGTGTCGAACAGGAACATCTGGATCAGGTCTACCGCCGCCTCGAGGAGAAGATCCACGAGGCGGAGTTCCTGATGCGGGACGCCGCCCAGCGGGGCCAGGTCGGTACGCCCGGCGCCCTCGCCGAGCGCGACGCCCAGGTGTTCCGGGCCGGCATCCACCTCAACCGGCTCAACAACGAGTTCGAGGACTTCCTCTTCGGCCGCATCGACCTGCTGTACGGCAAGGACGGCAAGAAGGGCCCCGACGGCGCCTACACCTCCGTCGAACCCGCCGCCGACGCCGTGCGCCCGGACAACACCGCCGACATCGGCGAGACCCTGCACATCGGCCGCATCGGCGTCCTCGACGCCGACTACGCCCCGCTCGTCATCGACTGGCGCGCCCCCGCCGCCGCCCCCTTCTACCGCTCCACCCCGGTCGACCCGGGCCGGGTCGTACGGCGCCGCGTCATCCGCTCCAAGGGCCGCAAGGTCCTCGGCGTCGAGGACGACCTCATGCGCCCCGAGCTCAAGGCCCGCCTCGACGGCCGCGAGCTGCCCGTGATCGGCGACGGCGCCCTCATGGCGGCTCTCGGCCAGGCCCGCGGCCACACCATGCGCGACATCGTCGCCTCCATCCAGGCCGAGCAGGACCTGGTCATCCGCGCGCCCGCCGCCTCCGTCACGTACGTCGAGGGCGGCCCCGGCACCGGCAAGACCGCCGTCGCCCTGCACCGCGCCGCCTACCTGCTCTACCAGGACCGGCGGCGCTACGCCGGAGGCATCCTCATCGTCTCGCCGACCCCGCTCCTCGTCTCGTACACCGAGGGCGTGCTGCCCTCGCTCGGCGAGGAGGGCCAGGTCGCCATCCGCGCCCTCGGCTCGCTGGTCGACGGCGTCGAGGCCGACGCGTACGACGAGCCCGCCGTCGCCCGGGTGAAGGGCTCCTCGCGCATGCTCGCCGTGCTGCGCAAGGCCGCGCGCGGCGCCCTGGAGACGCCCGCGCCCAAGGCCCAGCTCACGCTGGGGGAGGAGGACGACGAGGCCGGCACCGCGGCGGCACCGGCGGTCACCCCCACCCTCCTGCGGGTCGTGGCCTTCGGCCGCCGCCTGGAGCTGGAGGCCGACGAGCTCCGCCGGATCCGGCAGAACGTGCTGTCCGGCACCGCCCCCGTCAACCTGCTCCGCCCGCGCGCCCGCCGCCTGCTGCTCGACGCGCTGTACGCCAAGTCCGGTGCCGCCGGCCGGCACAGCGACCCCGAGCTCGCCGCCGAGCTGCGCTCCTCCTTCGACGAGGACGTCTCCACCGAGGACTCCTTCCTCGCCTTCCTCGACGCCTGGTGGCCCGAGCTCACCCCGCGCCGGGTCCTCGACGCCATGGCCGACGAGAAGCGGCTCGGCCGCTGGGCCCGCCGGATCCTCAACCCCGGCGAGGTCCGCCGGCTCGCCCGCTCGCTGCGCCGCCCCGGCCTCTCCGTGCACGACGTGGCGCTGCTCGACGAGCTGAACACCCTGCTCGGCGCCCCGGCCCGGCCCCGCAAGAAGCGCGAGTACGACCCGCTGGACCAGCTCACCGGCCTGGAGGAGCTGATGCCGGTACGGGAGGAGAGCCAGCGCGAGCGGGCCGAGCGGCTCGCCGCCGAGCGCACCGAGTACGCCCACGTCATCGTCGACGAGGCCCAGGACCTCACGCCCATGCAGTGGCGCATGGTCGGCCGCCGCGGCCGGCACGCCACCTGGACGGTCGTCGGCGACCCGGCCCAGTCCTCCTGGTCCGACCCGGACGAGGCGGCCGCGGCCCGCGACGAGGCCCTGGGCACCCGGCCCCGGCGCCGCTTCGAGCTCACCGTGAACTACCGCAACCCGGCCGAGATCGCCGAGCTCGCCGCCAAGGTGCTCGCGCTGGCGATGCCCGGCAAGGAGTCGCCGAAGGCGGTCCGCTCCACGGGCGTCGAGCCCCGGTTCGCGGCGGTGGCCGAGAAGGGCGACCTGGCCGGAACCGTACGTCGGGAAGCCGAGCGGCTGCTCGGCGAGGTGGACGGCACGGTCGGTGTGGTCGTCGCGATGAACCGGCGCGCCGAGGCCGCCCGCTGGCTGGCGGGGCTCGGCGACCGGGTCGTGGCGCTGGGCTCCCTGGAGGCGAAGGGACTGGAGTACGACGCCACGGTGGTCGTCTCGCCCGCGGAGATCGCGGACGAGTCGCCGGCCGGCCTGCGGGTGCTCTACGTGGCGCTGACCCGTTCGACGCAGGCGCTCTCGGTGATCTCCGGCGAGCGCGACCTGCCGGACGCGGACGGCGTACCGGACCTGCTGCGGGACTGACGACGAAGCGGCGCGGGATCGATTTCGGTCAACCCGCGCCGCAGGAATCACTTCGCCGGGCTCTTTGTTAGCCTGGTCGTGACACCGGCTCGATCCAAGCCCCCGGGCCCAACCTTCGTCCCTCAGAGGGACCACTTGCCGCGAGGCGAGCATGGCGGGCCGGTGTCGCCTACGTGGGGAGGCCCTCGTCACCTTCGGGTGACGGGGGCCTCTTCCGTTGCCCGTCCCGTGCCGGGGGCCTCTTCTGTTTCCCGGTCATCTCTCGTATGGTGGAAACTACTTTCCGAAAACGAAATGACCGTATTACCTGCTACCCGCAGGTAGGTGCGACGATCGGAGGGCGCCGTCCGGCGACCAGTCGGGCCGGCGTAGCAACGAAGCTAGGGAAAGCAGAGGAACACGGCCATGGCAACGGCGCCCAGCGTCTCGTACTCGATGACGGTCCGGCTCGAGGTGCCCGCGAGCGGCACCGCGGTCTCCCAGCTCACCACGGCGGTCGAGACCCACGGCGGATCCGTCACCGGCCTCGACGTGACCGCCTCGGGCCACGAGAAGCTGCGCATCGACGTCACCATCGCCGCGACCTCCACGGCGCACGCCGACGAGATCGTCGAGCAGCTCAAGAACATCGAGGGCATCGTCGTCGGCAAGGTCTCCGACCGTACGTTCCTGATGCACCTCGGCGGCAAGATCGAGATGGCGTCCAAGCACCCCATCCGCAACCGTGACGACCTGTCCATGATCTACACCCCGGGCGTGGCCCGCGTGTGCATGGCGATCGCCGAGAACCCCGAGGACGCCCGCCGCCTCACCATCAAGCGCAACTCCGTCGCGGTCGTGACGGACGGCTCCGCCGTCCTCGGCCTCGGCAACATCGGCCCCAAGGCCGCCCTGCCCGTCATGGAGGGCAAGGCGGCCCTCTTCAAGCGCTTCGCCGGCATCGACGCCTGGCCGATCTGCCTGGACACCCAGGACACCGACGCCATCGTCGAGATCGTCAAGGCCATCGCCCCCGGCTTCGCCGGCATCAACCTGGAGGACATCTCCGCGCCGCGCTGCTTCGAGATCGAGGCCCGGCTGCGCGAGGCCCTCGACATCCCGGTCTTCCACGACGACCAGCACGGCACCGCCATCGTGGTCCTCGCCGCCCTGACCAACGCGCTGCGCGTGGTCGGCAAGGGCATCGGCGACGTACGGGTCGTCATGTCCGGTGCCGGCGCCGCCGGTACGGCCATCCTCAAGCTGCTGATCGCGGCCGGCGTCAAGCACGCCGTCGTCGCCGACATCCACGGCGTCGTCCACGCGGGCCGTGAGGACCTGGTCGCCGCCCCGGCGGACTCGCCGCTGCGCTGGATCGCCGACAACACCAACCCCGAGGGCGTCACCGGCACCCTCAAGCAGGCCGTCGCGGGCACCGACGTGTTCATCGGCGTCTCGGCCCCGAACGTGCTCGGCGCGGACGACGTGGCCGCGATGGCCGAGGGCGCGATCGTGTTCGCGCTCGCGAACCCGGACCCCGAGGTCGACCCGGCGGTCGCCCGTCAGACGGCCGCCGTCGTGGCCACCGGCCGCTCGGACTTCCCGAACCAGATCAACAACGTGCTGGTCTTCCCGGGCGTCTTCCGCGGTCTGCTCGACGCACAGTCCCGGACGGTGAACACGGACATGATGCTGGCCGCCGCCAGTGCCCTGGCCGACGTCGTCACCGAGGACGAGCTCAACCCGAACTACATCATTCCCTCGGTCTTCAACGACAAGGTCGCGGGAGCGGTCGCGGGCGCGGTGCGCAACGCGGCCAAGGCGGCGGGCGCCTGAGCCTCCGGCGGGGCCGTGGGAGCGGCCCCGACGCGGACCCGGCGGCGACCCCGGCGCGTGTCGCGGGTCGCCGCATCCCAAACCCGCCTTTAGGGTGGTAGTCCGGCTCCGCACCGTCCGCGCGGAGTCGACGCAACGTCACCATCGAGGGGCACTGGCGCTTTTCGTGTGACCCCAGAGGGTGCCGGATTGGCGTTCCCGCCGCTGGTGGGGGCAGGATGCGGTCTGGGCGCGATGGTCTGTCACCAGACCCGGGTCCGGGCACTGTCCGAGGGCCCTGGCAGCATCGGCTTCGCAGTGCCCATCATGCGGCCCCGCCGCGTGGCCCGCCTCACAGGCAACCCGCCTCACAGGCAAGAAGAAATACGGGAGTAACGAAATGAACCGCAGTGAGCTGGTGGCCGCCCTGGCCGACCGCGCCGAGGTGACCCGCAAGGACGCCGACGCCGTGCTGGCCGCCTTCGCCGAGATCACCGGCGAGATCGTCGCCAAGGGCGACGAGAAGGTCACCATCCCCGGCTTCCTGACCTTCGAGCGCACCCACCGTGCCGCTCGCACCGCTCGTAACCCGCAGACCGGCGACCCGATCAACATCCCGGCCGGCTTCAGCGTCAAGGTCTCCGCGGGCTCGAAGCTCAAGGAAGCCGCCAAGGGCAAGTAAGCAGCCTGTAGGCAGCCGAAAGGGCGGCCACCCGTTCCAGGGGTGGCCGCCCTTTCCTTTGCCCTTCAGAGGCCTCGTACGGCCGCCGTACGGCCCCGTGCGGGCGCCGTGCGGCGGCCGGCCGGAGGCCGCGTACGACTCCGGTCAGACCAGCGCGCTGCCCGGGAGCTCGACCTTGGCGCCCAGCTCGACGAGCTTCTCCATGAAGTTCTCGTAGCCGCGGTTGATCAGGTCGATGCCGTGCACCCGGCTGGTGCCCTGCGCCGCGAGGGCGGCGATCAGGTACGAGAAGCCGCCGCGGAGGTCCGGGATGACCAGGTCGGCGCCCTGGAGCCGGGTCGGGCCGCTGACGACCGCCGAGTGGAGGAAGTTGCGCTGGCCGAAGCGGCAGTCCGAGCCGCCCAGGCACTCGCGGTACAGCTGGATGTGGGCACCCATCTGGTTCAGCGCCGAGGTGAAGCCGAGCCGCGACTCGTACACCGTCTCGTGCACGATCGACAGGCCCGAGGCCTGCGTCAGCGCCACCACCAGCGGCTGCTGCCAGTCGGTCTGGAAGCCGGGGTGCACGTCCGTCTCCAGGGCGATCGCGTTGAGCGAGCCGCCCGGGTGCCAGAAGCGGATGCCCTCGTCGTCGATCTCGAAGGCGCCGCCGACCTTCCGGTAGGTGTTGAGGAAGGTCATCATCGAGCGCTGCTGCGCGCCGCGCACGTAGATGTCGCCCTCGGTCGCGAGCGCCGCCGAGGCCCAGGACGCCGCCTCCAGGCGGTCGGAGAGGGCGTGGTGGTTGTAGCCGCCGAGCTTGTCCACACCGGTGATGCGGATGGTGCGGTCGGTGTCGATGGCGATGATCGCGCCCATCTTCTGCAGCACGCAGATGAGGTCCTCGATCTCCGGCTCGACCGCCGCGTTGGACAGCTCGGTGACGCCCTCGGCGAGGACGGCGGTCAGCAGCACCTGCTCGGTCGCGCCGACGGAGGGGTACGGAAGGCGGATCTTGGTGCCGCGCAGCCGCTGCGGGGCCTCCAGGTACTGGCCGTCCGCCCGCTTCTCGATGGTGGCGCCGAACTTGCGCAGGACGTCGAAGTGGAAGTCGATCGGCCGGCCGCCGATGTCGCAGCCGCCCAGGCCCGGGATGAAGGCGTGACCGAGGCGGTGCAGCAGCGGGCCGCAGAAGAGGATCGGGATCCGGGAGGATCCGGCGTGGGCGTCGATGTCGGCCACGTTGGCGGACTCGACGTGCGTCGGGTCCATGATCAGCTCGCCCGGCTCCTCGCCGGGGCGGACCGTCACCCCGTGCAGCTGGAGCAGTCCGCGGACCACGCGGACGTCACGGATGTCGGGCACATTGCGCAGTCGGCTCGGCTCGCTGCCGAGCAGGGCGGCGACCATCGCCTTGGGCACGAGGTTCTTCGCGCCGCGAACGCGGATCTCGCCCTCCAGCGGGGTTCCGCCATGGACAAGCAGTACATCATGGCTGTCTGTGCCGGTCATGAATCTCGCGTTCCGGGTCGTCGGTCGGGTGGCCAGAGAAAAGAGTAAGGGGCCAGGAGACCTCACTTGTGTGGCTGAGGGGGCCCCGCGAAGGTAATGAATTCGGCACAACACCCTCCGTCCCCGCGCTCTCGCGGAGCGTCACCGTCCGCTTCTTCCCGGTACCGCGTTCCCGCCGCACACCACGGCCCGGACCGCGCCCGGCTGACCTGCGATGGCGCCCGCCTACCCCGGACCCGTCCGGGGAACCCCCGCAGAACGCCCGCAGAACCCCCGCGAACGCCGAAAGTGCGGAATCATGTGTCGCATGACCGAGGTGTCCTCGCTCACAGGCCGACTGCTCGTCGCCACCCCCGCGCTGGCGGACCCGAACTTCGACCGCGCGGTGGTCCTGCTGCTCGACCACGACGACGAGGGCTCCCTCGGCGTGGTCCTCAACCGCCCGACGCCGGTGACGGTCGGCGACATCCTCGCCCCCTGGGCCGCACTGGCCGGCGAACCGGGCGTCGTCTTCCAGGGCGGCCCGGTCTCCCTCGACGCCGCCCTCGGCATCGCCGTCATCCCCGGCGACGAGGGCCCGCTCGGCTGGCGCCGGGTGTTCGGCGCGATCGGCCTGGTCGACCTGGAGACCCCGCCCGAACTCCTCGGGCCGGCCATCGGCGCCCTGCGGATCTTCGCCGGTTACGCGGGCTGGGGACCCGGCCAGCTGGAGACCGAGCTGCGCGACGGCGCCTGGTACGTCGTCGAGTCGGAACCCGGCGACGTCTCCTCCCCGAACCCCGAGACCCTCTGGCGCCAGGTCCTCCGCCGCCAGCGCGGCGAACTCGCGATGGTCGCGACGTACCCGGACGACCCTTCGCTGAACTGAGCCGGGCGTCTTTCAGTACCCTGGGGGCCATGAGCACTCTCGAGCCCGAGCGCGGGGCAGGTACGGGAACCCTCGTCGAGCCGACGCCGCAGGTGTCCCACGGTGACGGCGACCACGAGCGCTACGCCCACTACGTCCAGAAGGACAAGATCATGGCGAGCGCCCTCGACGGCACTCCCGTGGTGGCACTCTGCGGCAAGGTCTGGGTACCGGGGCGCGACCCCAAGAAGTACCCGGTCTGCCCGATGTGCAAGGAGATCTACGAGTCGATGGGGTCGGGCGGCGACAAGGACAAGGGCGGCAAGGACGGCGGCGGCAAGTAGCAGCCGGTCCGGCGGTCCGGGAGTCCGGTCGGCCGGACTCCGCGGTTCGGGGCGGCCCCCGGCGCGCGTACCCCAGGGTGCGCGCGCCGGGGGCCGCTGCCGTTCGCCCGTCACCGGTTCGGGCATGCGCCGGGCCGGTCTCCGCGCCGGGTCACGGAGTGGTGAGGAGTGGTCGAGACCACTTGTCGTGGCGGTGGCCGGCCCCTAACCTCACGCGTGTTGTGCAACACGAAACGCTCGTTGCGTATGTTGCAACACGCTTGGAGGGGAACCGCCGTGAAGCTGCCCGCCCGCACCGCCCTCGCCACCCTCGCCGCCGCCCTCGTCACCCTCACCGCCTGCGCCCCGCAGACCTCCGGCGGCACGGCCACCGCCGACGAGAAGACCGGCACCCTGCGCGTCTGGCTCTTCCAGGAGGTCGCCAACAAGCCCAAGGAACAGGTCGTCGACCGGGTCGTCGCCGCCTTCGAGCAGCAGCACGCGGGCGCGAAGGTCGAGGTCGAGTACATCCCCGTCGACAGCCGCGCCCAGCGCATCAAGGCCGCCTTCAACGACCCCGCCTCCGCGCCCGACCTCGTCGAGTACGGCAACACCGACACCGCGTCGTACGTCAAGGACGGCGGACTCGCCGACGTCACCGCCGAGTTCGGCGCCTGGCCCGAGGCCAAGGACACCGATCCCGCCGCCCGGGCCTCCGTCACCGTCGGCGGAAAGGTCTACGGCGCCCCGTTCTTCGTCGGCGTCCGCGCCCTCTACTACCGCACCGACGTCTTCCGCGAGCTCGGCCTCGCCGCCCCCAGGACCCAGGCCGAACTGATCGCGACCGCGAAGAAGGTCCGCAAGGCCAGGCCCGAGCTGTACGGGCTCGCCGTCGGCGGCGCCTACACCTACGGGGCCCTGCCCTTCATCTGGGCCCACGGCGGCGAACTCGCCACCGCCGAAGGGGACTCGTACCGCTCGGCGATCGCCGGCGAGGCCGCCCGCAAGGGCATCACCGCCTACACCTCCCTCTTCGGCGACGACAACTGCCCGGCCGCCAAGTGCGCCGAGATGGGCGGCAACGCCACCGTCACCGCCTTCGCCTCCGGCAAGGCCGCCATGGCCATCGGCGGCGACTTCAGCCACGCCGCCGTCGAGGCCGGCGCGGTCAAGGGCAAGTACGCCGTGGTGCCGCTGCCCGGCACCACGCCCGGCTCCATCGCCCCCGCCTTCGCCGGCGGCAACAACATCGGCGTCCTCAGGAGCACCCGCCACCGCACCCTCGCCGTCGACCTGATGAAGGCCCTCGCCGGCAAGGACACCCAGGCCCGGCTCTTCGACGCGCTCGGCTTCCTGCCCACGTACACCGACGTGCGCCGGCAGGCCGCGCAGAAGCAGCCGTTCGTGCAACCGTTCATCGACACCCTCGGCGCCGGCGCCCGCTTCGTCCCCGCCTCGGCCGGCTGGGGGCGGATCGACGCCTCGCTCGTGCTGCCGACGATGTTCCAGGAGGTCGTCAGCGGCCGGAAGGACGTCAGGACCGCGTCCGGCGACGCCGCCAGGAAGATGGACGCGGCCTTCGCGGCGGCGGGCTGAGGCGTACCCGATGACCCTCACGGCAACCCGCCCGGGCAAGGGCAGCGGCGCCGCGCGACCCCGGCGCTCCGCGCCACGGCGGACCGGTCGCGGGACCGGTCGCCGGGGCGGCCGCCGGGCCGGCTCCGCCTGGACGCCCTGGCTCTATCTGCTGCCCGCCCTCGCCGTCCTCGGCGGGCTCCTCGTCTACCCGCTCTACCAGCTCGGCCTGATCTCCTTCCTGGAGTACACCCAGGCCCAGGTCAGCGGCGGCCGGCCCACCTCCTTCCGGGGCTTCGGCAACTACACCGACCTCTTCTCCGACCCCCAGTTCCGGCAGGTCCTCCTCGCCACCGTCCTCTTCGCCGCCGCCTGCGTGGTCGCCACCCTCGCCGTCGGCTGCGCCCTCGCCGTCCTCCTCACCCGTGTCCGCGCCCTGCCCCGGCTCGCCCTGATGCTCGCCGCGCTGGGCGCCTGGGCCACCCCGGCCGTCACCGGATCCACCGTCTGGGTCTTCCTGTTCGACCCCGACCACGGTCCCGTCAACCGCCTGCTCGGCCTCGGCGACTTCTCATGGACGTACGGGCGCTACAGCGCCTTCGCGCTGGTCCTCATGGAGGTCGTCTGGTGCTCGTTCCCGTTCGTGATGGTCACCGTCTACGCGGGCATCAGGGCCGTCCCGGCCGAGGTCCTGGAGGCCGCCGCGCTCGACGGCGCGTCCCCGTGGCGGACCTGGCGCTCCGTCACGGCCCCGATGCTGCGGCCGGTCCTCGTGGTCGTCACGATCCAGTCGATCATCTGGGACTTCAAGATCTTCACCCAGATCTACGTGATGACGGGCGGCGGCGGCATCGCGGGACAGAACCTCGTCCTCAACGTGTACGCCTACCAGAAGGCCTTCGCCTCCTCCCAGTACAGCCTCGGCTCCGCCATCGGCGTCGTCATGCTGCTGATCCTGCTGGCGGTGACCCTGGTCCACCTCAGGCTGCTGCGCGGGCAGGGGGAGGAGGAGCGGTGAGCGCCCCGCAGCCGCCCCGGCCCCCGAGCACCCCGCGCACCCTCGGAGCCCGCGGGCCCGGGGCACTCCAGACCCGCGGGCCCGGAAGCCTCCGGACGCGCGGGCCCGGGCAGACGCCCGGGAGGACCCTGATCCGCCGCCCCCGGCGGCTAGCCGCCGAGGCCGCCGCCCTGCTCGTCGCCGCCGTGGTCGCCTTCCCGCTGTACTGGATGGTCCTCTCCGCCCTCAGACCGGCCGGCGAGATCCAGTCCGCCCGGCCGCGCCCCTGGACCCTGTCGCCGTCCCTCGACTCCTTCCGCCGGGTCTTCGACCAGCAGGAGTTCGGCCGCTACTTCCTCAACTCGCTGGTCGTCGCCGGCACGGTGGTCCTCGCCTCCACCGTCATCGCCTTCCTCGCGGCCACCGCCGTCACCCGGTTCCGCTTCCGCTTCCGGACCACCCTGCTCGTGATGTTCCTGGTCGCGCAGATGGTGCCCGTCGAGGCGCTGGCGATCCCGCTGTTCTTCCTCATGCGGGACTTCGGGCAGCTCAACACCCTCGGCTCGCTGATCCTCCCGCACCTCGCCTTCTCGCTCCCCTTCGCGATCTGGATGCTGCGCGGCTTCGTGAAGGCGGTGCCGGAGGCACTGGAGGAACAGGCGACGATCGACGGCGCGAGCCGCACCCGCTTCCTGTGGCAGATCCTCTTCCCGCTGGTCCTCCCGGGACTCGTCGCGACGAGCGTCTTCTCCTTCATCTCGACCTGGAACGACTTCCTCTTCGCGAAGTCCTTCATCATCAGCGACACCTCGCGGTCCACCCTGCCGATGGCCCTGCTCGTCTTCTTCAAGCCCGACGAGAACGACTGGGGAGGCATCATGGCCGGCTCGACCGTGATGACCGTCCCGGTGCTCGTCTTCTTCGTACTCGTACAGCGCCGCCTGGTCTCGGGACTGGGCGGGGCGGTGAAGGACTGACAGGACGGACGCGATGACCGTGCAACAGCCGTACCCCGGCATGGACCTGATCCCGGCGCCCCTCGCCATGGAGGTACGCGGCAGCTCGACCGGGTACGTCTCCCTGGACGAACGCACCACCCTCGACGCCGGACCCGGCACGCACGACACCGCCCGCTGGCTGCGGGCGACGCTCGGCGCCGCCACCGGCCTCCCGCTCGCCGACGGCGCCGGCCCCTTCGCCGTACGCCTGCGGATCAGCGCCGACGTACGGCGCGCGTACGGCCCCGAGGGCTACCGGCTGAGCACCGACGGCTCCGCCGCCGAGACGACCGGCGCGCCCGGGGCGCCCAGCACGACCGGAGTGCCCCGGGCGTCCAGCGCGCCCGAGTCATCCGAGTCATCCGAGGCACCCATGGCACCCATGGCACCCGAATCCGAGACATCCGGGTCGGCCGGCGCCGCCGTCCTCATCGAAGGCGGCGGCCCCGCGGGCGTGTTCTGGGGCGCCCAGACCCTCCGGCAGCTCCTCGGGCCCGACGCCCACCGCAAGGCACGCCTGGTGCGCGGCGCGCGCGACTGGGACCTGCCCCTGGTCACCGTCACCGACGCGCCCCGCTTCCCCTGGCGCGGCCTCATGCTCGACGTCGCCCGCCACTTCATGCCCAAGGACGACGTCCTGCGACAGCTCGACCTGATGGCCGCGCACAAGCTGAACGTGCTGCACCTGCACCTCACCGACGACCAGGGCTGGCGCCTCGAGATCAGGCGGCACCCGCGCCTCACCGAGGTCGGGGCATGGCGGGCGCGCAGCAAGTGGGGACACCGGGCCTCACCGCTGTGGAACGAGACGCCGCACGGCGGCTACTACACGCAGGACGACATCCGCGAGATCGTCGGCTACGCCGCCGACCGGCATATCTCGGTCGTCCCCGAGATCGACGTGCCGGGCCACTCGCAGGCCGCCATCGCCGCGTACCCCGAACTCGGCAACACCGACGTCATCGACACCACCGCCCTCTCCGTCTGGGACACCTGGGGAGTCAGTCCGAACGTACTCGCCCCCACTGACAACGTCCTGCGCTTCTACGAGGAGGTGCTCGAAGAGGTCCTCGACCTCTTCCCGGCCGAGGTCTCGCCCTTCGTCCACATCGGCGGCGACGAGTGCCCCAAGGACCAGTGGAAGGCCTCGCCCGCCGCCCGGGCCCGGATCGGGGAACTGGGCGTCGGCGACGCGGACGGTCTCCAGTCCTGGTTCGTCCGGCACTTCGACCGCTGGCTCGCCGAGCGCGGCCGCCGCCTCATCGGCTGGGACGAGATCCTGGAAGGCGGGCTCGCGCCCGGCGCCGCCGTGTCCTCCTGGCGCGGCTACGCGGGCGGGATCGCCGCCGCCGAGGCCGGCCACGACGTGGTGATGTGCCCCGAACAGCACGTCTACCTCGACCACCGGCAGGCGCCCGGCGACGACGAGCCGATGCCCATCGGGTACGTGCGGACGCTCGCGGACGTCTACCGCTTCGAGCCCGTCCCGCCCGGCCTGTCCGCCGCCGCGGCGGCCCACGTCATGGGAACCCAGGCCAACGTGTGGACCGAGGTGATGGAGAACCGGGCCCGCGTCGACTACCAGACCCAGCCGCGGCTCGCCGCCTTCGCCGAGGTCGCCTGGTCCCGGCTGCCCGCCCCCGAGGTACGTGATCTCGCCGATTTCGAACGCCGCATGACCACCCACTACCGCCGGCTCGACGCCCTCGGCGTCGACTACCGGCCGCCCTCCGGCCCCCGCCCCTGGCAGCGCCGCCCCGGTGTTCTCGGCCGTCCCCTGGAGGGGGAGCCCCCGAACGTGTGACGGCACCTACCGCCCGGTGTCACCCAAGAGCGGCAAAACGGAACTCCCGGTCCCCGAGGGGGTCTCCCGGCATCCTGGACGGAACCGTCCCTTCGCGGACCCTCGCGACGAACGGCTCGGAAGATGTGCCAGAGTTGCCACGTCCGGGCTGTGAGCACGTACGGTACGCCCACACAGGCGTGACACAGGCGTGACAGCCGGGGACGGTCGGGGATCACCGGGACACCGGGAAGGGGCAGCGGGTTGACCACGCACGCACCACAGACGGCATCACGGGCGGCGCGAGCCGTGACGCTGCCCGCCTCGCTCGACGAGGCCGTGGCAGCGCTCACGGCCATGCCGGCCGCCGTTCCCGTGGCCGGCGGCACCGACCTGATGGCCGCCGTCAACCGCGGGCAGCTGCGCCCCGCAGGACTCGTCGGACTCGGCCGGATCAACGAGATCCGCGGCTGGCAGTACCAGGACGGACACGCCCTGCTCGGCGCCGGCCTCACCCACGCCCGGATGGGCCGCCCCGACTTCGCGGCGCTCATCCCGGCCCTGGCCGCCGCCTCGCGCGTCGCGGGCCCGCCGCAGATCCGCAACGCCGGCACCCTCGGCGGCAACGTCGTCTCCGCCGCGCCCACCGGTGACTCGCTGCCCGTGCTCGCCGCGCTCGAGGCCGAGCTGGTCGTCGTCGGGCCGCTCGGCACCCGCGAGCTGCCCGTCGGCCACCTCCTGGCAGGCCGCGACATGCTGGCGCCCGGCGAACTCGTCGCTTTCGTGCGCGTGCCGCTGCTGCACGCCCCGCAGGTCTTCCTGAAGGCCACCGGCCGCACCGGCCCGGCCCGCGCCACCGCCTCCGTCGCCGTCGTCCTCGACCCGGCGCGCCGCGGCGTGCGCTGCGCGGTCGGCGCCATCGCGCCGATGCCGCTGCGGCCCCTGGAGGCCGAGCAGTGGATCGCCTCGCTGGTCGACTGGGACGCGGAGCGGGGCCTGGCGCCGGAGGCGCTGACCGCGTTCGGCGAGTACGTCGCCGCCGCGTGCATTCCGGACCCGGAGGGCGACGAGCCGTTGCCGCCCGCCGTACTGCACCTGCGGCGCACGGTCGCCGCGCTGTCCCGACGGGCACTGGGGAGGGCGCTGTCGTGAGCGACGAGGCACGGGGAAACCACGGACACGACGGGCCCCACGGGTCCCACGGGCCCCACGGCTCGGGCGGCTGGGAGCCGATCCCGCAGAGCGAGGGCTACGACGGCGACGCCACGGCCTTCGTGCAGCTGCCGCCCGACTTCATGCTGGACGGCATCCCGCTGGAGGCCCCGGGCCACGGCTACGTGCCGCCGATGATCGTCCCGCTGACGCCGCTGGCCCAGACCGACCCGTCGGCGACGGGCACGTGGCCGGTGCCACCGCCGGCGGAGCCCGTACCCGGGCAGGGGCAGGAACAGGTACCCGGGCAGGAGTTCCAGGAGTACGGGCAGGAGTACGGGCGGGAATACGCGCCGGCGTACGACACCGAGCCCGCGCCCGCGCCTGCGTACGAGTCGGCGCCCGCGCCCGCGTACGATGCCGGGCCGGGTTCGACGGGGCAGTGGACCATCCCGACGGTCGAGGACGGCACGGACGGCCTCGACGACTCGGGCGAGTACACGGCGTCCCGGCTCGCCCAGTACGCGAGCGGCGCCCCCGCGACCCTGCCGGGCGGCGCGCCGGCGCCGTGGGCGGTGACGGAGCCGGAGCCGGAGCCGATCGCGGACCTGGGTGCGGAGCCCGAGCCGGAGCCGGTCGCCGAGGAGACGGCGGAGCCCGTACCCGTACCGGAATCCGCCTCCGTACAGGAGCCCGTCCCCGCATCCGTACAGGAACCCGTACAGGAACCCGTAGAGGAATCCGCGGAACCGGATCCGGCGCCCGAGCCGGAGTCGGATCCCGTGCCGGAGCCGGATCCCGTGCCCGAGCCGGAGCTCGTGCTTCCGCGGGAGTCGCTCGACGCCGCTCCCACGGACGCCGCCGGGGCGAGGTTCGACGACGTCGTCCCCGGTGACAGCCGGGACAGCGACGAGCACCCCACCAGCGCGTACACCTTGCGTGTGAACGGCGTCGACCGGCCCGTCACCGACTCCTGGATCGGCGAGTCGCTGCTCTACGTGCTGCGGGAGCGGCTCGGCCTCGCCGGGGCCAAGGACGGCTGCTCGCAGGGCGAGTGCGGCGCGTGCAACGTGCAGGTCGACGGCCGGCTCGTCGCCTCCTGCCTGGTGCCGGCGGCCACGGCGGCCGGCTCCGAGGTGCGGACGGTCGAGGGCCTCGCCGTGGACGGCGAGCCGTCCGATGTGCAGCGGGCGCTGGCGAAGTGCGGCGTGCAGTGCGGTTTCTGCATCCCGGGCATGGCGATGACCGTGCACGACCTGCTCGAGGGCAATCACGCGCCGACCGAGCTGGAGACCCGTCAGGCGCTGTGCGGCAACCTGTGCCGCTGCTCGGGCTACCGCGGTGTCCTCGACGCCGTGAACGAGATCGTCGCGGGGCGTGGGGCCGGGGCGGAATCCGCGCAGTCGGCGTCGCCGTCGGCGGCGTCCCCGTCCTCGATGCAGTCCCCGTCCTCGGTGCCGTCCTCGTCCTCGTCCCCGGACGGGGCGGCCGCCCGTATCCCGCACCAGATTCCCCACCCGCACGACGGAGGCACGGCGTGAGCAGCGACCCGACGACCACGGAGCCCGAGGGCCTCGGCCTGGGTCTCGGCGTCTCGCTCCCGCAGGCCGACGCGCGGGCGAAGACCGAGGGCACCTTCCCGTACGCCTCCGACCTGTGGGCCGAGGGCCTGCTGTGGGCGGCGATCCTGCGCTCGCCGCACCCGCACGCCCGGATCGTGTCGATCGACACGTCGGCGGCGGCCGAGATGCCCGGCGTACGGGCCGTGGTCACCCACGCCGACGTGCCGGGCGCCGCGACGTACGGCCGGCGGGTCGCCGACCGTCCCGTCTTCGCCTCCGACCTGGTCCGGCACCACGGCGAGGCGATCGCCGCCGTGGCCGCCGACCACCCGGACACGGCACGGCTCGCGGCCGCCGCGATCGCGGTCGAGTACGAGGTCCTGGAGCCGGTCACCGACCCCGAGAAGGCCTTCGCCGCCGAGCCGCTGCACCCCGACGGCAACCTGATCCGGCACATCCCGCTCAGCTTCGGCGACCCGGAGGTGACCGGCGAGGTGGTCGTCGAGGGCCTGTACCGGATCGGCCGGCAGGACACGGCGCCGATCGGCGCCGAGGCCGCGCTGGCGGTGCCGCGGCCCGACGGCGGCGTGGAGATCTACACGGCGTCGACCGACCCGCACACCGACCGCGACCTGGCCGCCGCCTGCTTCGGGCTGCCGCCCGAGCAGGTCAAGGTCGTCGTGACCGGTGTGCCCGGCGCGACCGGCGACCGCGAGGACCCGGGCTTCCAGATCCCGCTGGGCCTGCTCGCGCTCCGCACCGGATGCCCGGTCAAGCTCGCCGCGACCCGCGAGGAGTCCTTCCTCGGCCACGCCCACCGCCATCCCACCCTGCTGCGCTACCGCCACCACGCGGACGCCGAGGGCCGGCTGGTGAAGGTCGAGGCGCAGATCCTGCTCGACGCGGGCGCCTACGCCGACTCCTCGTCCGAATCCCTGGCCGCCGCCGTCTCCTTCGCCTGCGGCCCGTACGTCGTCCCGCACGCCTTCGTCGAAGGCTGGGCGATGCGCACCAACAACCCGCCGTCCGGCCATGTGCGGGGCGAGGGCGCGATGCAGGTGTGCGCGGCGTACGAGGCGCAGATGGACAAGCTCGCCGGGAAGCTGGGCCTGGACCCGGCGGAGCTGCGGATGCGCAACGTGCTGGCGACCGGCGACATCCTGCCCACCGGCCAGACCGTGACCTGCCCGGCTCCGGTGGCCGAACTCCTCGCCGCCGTACGGGACTTCCCGCTGCCGTCGCTGCCCATGGAATCCCCGGAGGACGACTGGCTGCTGCCCGGCGGGCCGGACGGCGCGGGGGAGCCGGGCGCGGTGCGGCGGGGCGTCGGCTACGCGATCGGCATGGTGCACATGCTGGGCGCCGAGGGCACCGACGAGGTGTCGACGGCGACGGTACGGGTCCAGGACGGCGTGGCGACGGTCATCTGCGCGGCCGTGGACACGGGTTCGGGCTTCTCGACGCTCGCCCGCCAGATCGTGCAGGACACCCTGGGCGTCGACGAGGTCCACGTGGCCCCCGTCGACACCGATCAGCCGCCGGCCGGCCCGGCCACCCACGGCCGCCACACCTGGGTCTCGGGCGGCGCGGTCGAGCGCGCGGCGAAGATGGTCCGCACCCAGCTCCTGCAGCCGCTGGCGCACAAGTTCGGCATGTCGACCGAACTGCTCCAGATCACCGACGGCAAGATCACCTCGTACGACGGGGTGCTGTCGACGACGGTCGCCGAGGCGATGGAGGGCAAGGAACTCTGGGCCACCGCCCAGTGCCGCCCGCACCCCACCGAGCCCCTCGACGACTCCGGCCAGGGCGACGCCTTCGTCGGCCTCGCCTTCTGCGCGATCCGCGCGGTCGTGGACGTCGACGTGGAGCTCGGCGCGATCCGGGTCGTGGAGATGGCCGTCGCGCAGGACGTCGGCCGGATCCTCAACCCGGCCCAGCTGACCACCCGTATCGAGGCGGGCGTCACCCAGGGCGTCGGCGCGGCCCTCACCGAGAACCTCCGCACCTCCCGCGGCCTGGTCCGCCGCCCCGACCTGACGGGCTACGCCCTCCCGACCTCCCTCGACGCCCCGGACATTCGCATCGTGAAACTCGTCGAGGAACGCGACGTCGTCGCCCCCTTCGGCGCCAAACCCGTCAGCGCGGTCCCGGTCGTCACCTCCCCGGCCGCGGTGGCCTCCGCGGTCCGCGCCGCCACGGGCCGCCCCGTCAACCGCCTCCCGATCAGACCGCAGGCGGCGGTGGTGGTGGCCTGAAGTACCCCCTTTGCACCGGCCGTTGCACTAGCATCGGCCGGCAGCAGCGCGTGGGCGGCGGGGGAGCCGCCCACGGAGAGGGGGAGCTGTGTCAGCGGACTCGTTCGACCAGGAGTGGGCCGCCGCCCGCGCCGACGTACACCAGCGCACCGCCATGCGCCTCGACCAGGCGGATCCCGGCGGGGGCGGAGGCGGCGGAGCCGACTTGGCCGTCAGCCGGAACCACTTGGGCGCGATCGGCCATGCCGCGTTCGCCCTGCACGGCCGCCTCGCCAAGGACGGCAACCACGCCGCCTCCCTCACCACGGAGGCGAGCGGCGACCTGACCAAGAACGCCTTCCTCACGGGCTCGGCCCTGGCGACCGTCCACAAGACCTGGGACGCGCAGCTCCGCACCCTGCTGGACGCCTGCGCGCAGATCTCGAACCACCTCGACTACAGCGCCGCCGCCCACGCGAAGGACGACGAGGACATCCGGGCGGCCCTGTCGGTCTCCAAGCTCAACGAGTACCTGACGTAAGGGCGGGCCGACGATGCTGACCTACGACAACGTCATGCAGGCCTCGCTCGGCAAGCTGAAGAGCGCGGTCGACCACTGGTCCGAGATGAAGACGAAACTCGACCGCCTCGCCGAGGACGCCCGCACCACGATGGCCGCGAAGGCCAAGGACGACTACTGGCGCGGCGTCAACGCCGAGGTCACCAAGCCGTTCGTGGACAAGACCGCCAAGGAGTTCGCGGACGCCGCGAAGGCCGCCGAGGGCGTGCACAAGATCCTTCTCCAGGGCTACGAGGCCTTCAGGAAGGCCCAGGACGACTTACGCCACATCGCCGAGACGGAGGCGCCGAAGCAGAAGCTGGTCGTCAGAAGCAACGGCACCGTCGAGGCGCCTCATCCGATCTCCCGGCTCAATGACGCCGAACTGCGCCGGGACGCGGACTACCTCGCCCTGATCCGTCAGGAGGAGGAGCGGATCGGCGCCCTTCAGGAGCGCATCGGCGCCATCCTCGAAACGTGCGACGAAGCCGACCTGGCCTGCGCCAACGCCCTCAAGGCGAACATCACGGCGGACCGGCACGACTTCAGCGCTCCGAAGTACTCCAGCCTCGACGCGGAAGAGGCCCACCGGGCTCTCGAACTCGCCCGGAAGGGCCAGGAGCTGTCACACTCGGAGCTCGTCCGTCTCAACGAGCTGCTCGCGGACAACAGTTCTTCCAAGGAGTTCGCCCGCACCTTCTACGACGGTCTCGGTCCGAGGAAGTCGCTCATGTTCTTCGGGCACCTGTCGGCGGACACCTACGAGTACGGCAAGGTGGACGAACAGCGCCTCGCCGACGTTCGGGAACTCCAGAAGAACCTCGGCCTGAACCTCGCCCAGGCGACCCGCGCGGACAACGCATGGGCCGACCGCTGGTCCGCCGAGATGCGGAGCCTCGGCACCGAGCGCATTCCCATGGCCAGGAACGACTACAACGCGCCCTACGGCTACCAGCTACTCGGCGGCCTCCTCCGCAACGGCGACTACAACCCCCGGTTCCTCGTGCCGGTCGCCGAGCACGTCACGCAGCTGCACGCCAAGGACCCGAAGACGTTCGCCGAGAGCAAGGGCTTCGGCGGGTTCCGCAACAACCCGTTCAACCCCTCCGGCGTCAACGGCGCCGGCTACGACCCGGTGCTGCCGGTGCTGGAGGCCTTGGGGCACAGCCCCGAGGCGGCGAAGGAGTTCTTCTCGAAGGCGCCGACCTCGTACAAGGAGGACGGGACGCCCGGCGGCGACTACTCACTCGGGACGGACGAGAAGGGCGGGTTCAAGACGTATCTGAGCGTCTTCACCGACGAGAAGTACGAGTCCTTCCCCGACACCGACGGCCGCGGCCCGGAGGAGGCGGCGAAAACCAAGGACTTCCTGCCCGACGCCCTGGGGCACGCCCTGGAGGCGGCCACGCTGGGCCACGCCTGGGACGACCCGCATCCGAAGCTCGTTCGGGACGAGACGACCGCGGGGATCATGCAGGAGGTAGTCGGCGTGTACGGCGACGCCACGTTCCTGAAGGAGCATCACTCGGCGCTGGCCGACAGCCTGGGGACGATGGCGGCGGGGTACATCGACGACCTCAACTGGGCGGTGGGGGACGGCAATGTGGCGCAGAGCGTGTTTGCGCCACGGGGGGATGTGGGGGAGCGGGGGGCTCATGCGCTCCTCCGACCCGATGACGCCGTTGCCTTCCTCAGTACGCTCGGACAGCATCCTGACAGCTACGCCACGGTTTCCGTCGCCGAGCAGGCCTACCTCACCAGTGTGCTGGAGCGAGAGGCACAGGAGCATGGTGGTCGGATTGATGCAGGTCGCGTCGATGCGGCCGTCTCCACCGGCGCCGCCATCCATGGGCTCGTGGACCGCGCGCGGGCGGATCAGATCACAGCCGAGTCGCTGAAGACCCAGGAGGACTTCGAGAAGGCTCAGGAAGCAAGAGGCGCGTGGATCGAGTTCGGTACGACCGCGGCCATCGCGGCCGGAGTCGCGTTCCTTCCAGCGACAGCGGCGGCTGCAGGTGCCGCGGCCATCGTGGTGCCTCTGGCCGTGGACACGGGTAGTGGCGCCATGGAGACGTTGGCGGGCCGTCTGGTCGCGGAGTCGTCGGACGAGACGGCCGACGAACACAAGGGAGACCTGGAAGAACAGGCGCGGCAGGCAAGGGCAGCCGTGTTCGCCCGAGGCAGGGAGGCCTCCCTCACGCCTTTGAACCAGTTCCTCATGTACCACCAGGGCGAACTGAGCAACGAGGAGGTGCAGAACATCGTGAACGCCCGACGCAACGCCTACAACGACGGTGGCCTGACCCAGGGCCGGCAGGGCACTCTTCCGCAGACAGGCGGGGAAGACGAGTGATGGCTGGCGCTGCCTGTGTCTACAGGAAGACCGGTCTCCTCGTGGCGGGGGCGCTGGCCCTTGCCGCCTGCGGTCAAGGGCAGGAGCACAGGCCGAGGGTGACGGCGCAGGAGCAGTGTGACGGGACGATCTCTGCTGCGGCGGCGCCGGCGCTCAAGAGGGCGGTGGTCACGGAGGGGTTCACGGACGCGCCCACGGGGTGGCTCGACGAGACGGCGGCGAAGTTGAGGGAGGACTATGCCAAGAGAGCCATCGTCAGTCTGGGGACCAGCGAGTGCGTGGCTTCCGCCGACAGGCCGCGCAACCACCTGAGCGTCAAATTCGGCGTCTACCGCGAGCGCTCCCTCGGGACCTACTCCGGGAGACCCTATATGTACCCCTACGACATGGGGGAAGAGGCGCAGGTCGGATACCGGTGGACCGTCCTTTACGTCCGATGCACAAGCGATCAGTTGAAGGGCTCGGACCGGCGCCCCGCCCGCTTCAGGGGCATCCTCGTGGTCGAGGAGTCGTCGACCCCGGACACCGCTGCCACACGTGAGGACAATCTCGTCATCCTTCATTCGGTCGCGCTCGCTCTCGTGAGGAAGCTGGGCTGCGTGAACGACGCCGGTCTGCCGTCCACACCGGTGATCAAACCGCTGAAGCCGGCGAAGGTGTGGCCTCCGGGTCCGATCTGACGGACTCGGCCCGCGAGCGGTCGTTGGCGTCGGGGGGTGGCAGGAGGGGCGTCGAGCGCGGCTCGGGACTCGTGTGCGACGGCGCCCAGGGCAATGGGGCAGGTTTGGTGGGCTGTGGCGGCGGCTCGGCAGTCGCCCCGGACGAGTGCGAGGAGAAGCGGAGGAGGCGTCCCGGCTATCTCGTCGAGGACGGAGAGATCTGGCAGCAGGACGGCCGCCGCGTGGCGCCGTCCGTCATCGACTGATCGGTGCGAGGGAGCAGATGGGTACCAGTGGCCTTCGACGGAGCCGCCGTGCCGGCCAAAGCGAGTGCTTGACCGGTGAGTTCGTGGCTTGGCGAGAGCCCGCGAAGGTCCGTGGGGCGGCTGGGGGAACGTTGCCGCAGACCGGCGAAGGAGGCGAGGCATGACGAGCCGCGCGCGGGTTCCGCGGATCGCGGGCGTGTTCCTGGCGGGTTCTTTGACTCTTGTCGCCTGCGGTCAGGGGCAGGAGCACAGGCCGAGGGTGACGGCGCAGGAGCAGTGTGACGGGACGATCTCTGCTGCGGCGGCGCCGGCGCTCAAGAGGGCCTTGGCCACGGAGAAGTTCACGGATACACCCACGGGCTGGCTCGACGAGGCGGCGGCGAAGCTGAGGGACGACTACGCCAAGGGGGCCACCGTCAGTCTGGGGGCCAATGACTGCGTGGCGTCCGCCGATAAGCCGCGGAACCAACTGACCGTCGGCTTCGACGTGTACCAGGAACGTTCCCTCGGGACCTACTACGGAAGCCCCTACATGTACCCGTATGACATGGGTGCCGAGGCGGAGGTGGGCTATCGCTGGACGTACCTGTACGTCAGGTGTACGAGCGAGCAGTTGGAGGGCTCGGACCGGAGCCCCGCCCGCTTCAAGGGCATCCTCAACGTCAAGGAGTCGTCGACCCCGGACACCGCCGCCACGCGTGAGGACAATCTCGTCATCCTTCATTCGGTCACGCTCGCACTCGTCAGGAAGCTGGGCTGCGTGAACGACGCCGGTCTGCCGCCCACTCCGGTGATCAAACCGCTGAAGCCGGCGAAGGTGTGGCCTCCAGGTCCGATCTGACGGACTCGGCCCGCGAGCGGCCGTTGGCGTCGGGGGTCGGAGGAGGGGGCGGCGAGCGCCCCAAGTTACCGCAAGTTTGGGCGACTTGCGGAGTTGTAAACAATCGGCGCGGGCCACGGCGCATCCGCGGGACACGCAACCCGTGCACCGGTTTCTGTCGTGGATCTGTCTACAGTGAACTCCCGGGTATAATTCGGTATTTGCACGGTGCACGGGGGAGGAGCGCCAGGCATGGAAGCCTACATGGACGGGGCGGGTGCCCTGGGCGGCATGAGCAGGGAGGCCCTGCTCTACAACTCCGAGTCGATGACGGAGTTCAAGAAGGGGGTCGACGAACTCATCGCCGACCTCCTGGCCTCACCGGCCGCGCCCAAGAACATGAACTCGGACCAGGTGGTCCGTGGCCAGTTCGGCGGGGGCGGGGCCGCGTGGATCGAGGCGAACGACATCTTCTCGTCGTACAAGAGCGTCCTCGCGGAGCTGATCAGGCTCTCGGCTCTGTTGTCCGACTGTCTCGAGGGCCTGGGCATCGCGGTCGGCATCGCCAAGAACGGCATGGAACAGACCGACGAGGACATCCGGGCCAAGATGCTGGACATCAGCAAGCGGACCACGGAGGCCAAGACCGAGGCTGACCGGAAGGCCGGCTACGACACGACACCTTCCGGCAAGCCGGACGCCACGGGCTCGGCGAGCACGGACCCGCAGCGGCAGCCGACACCGGCCCCGGCCCAGCCGCAGCGCACGGAGACCGCCGACGGCGGCTCCACGGGCCTCGGCTAGCGAGCACAGGACACGGGGAAGGGGCTACTCACTATGGAGCAGAACGGCAACGCCGGGAGCGGCAGGGGGACCGACTTCCGTTCCATGTCACACCAGCAGATGCTGAACTGGCTGGACGAGGCGAGCAGTTTCTCCGTACGCAACGCCGGTGACCGTCTGGCCACGGCGGCGGCGAAGATGACGCAGATCGCGAAGGAACTCCAGAAGCGGCCCGGTCGCGTGGAGTGGGACAGCAAGGCGGAGCGGGCGTTCAAGGAATGGACCGCCAGCCTGGCGAGCACGACCCACAGCCTCGCCGACTACAGCGAGAACTCGGCGAAGTGGCTGGCCGAAGCCGCCAACGCCATCGCCGCCGCTCAGAGCTCCATCCCGCGCTACACCTCGAACGCGCAGGCCGAGGAGAACCTGGCGGCGGCGCGGAAGTACCACAACGATCCCGATTCCCAGACGATCGCGCGCAACGCCCGCAACCAGATGGCACCGGAGGGCGCCGACGCCGCGGCGATCAAGGCGAAGGAGGAAGCCAACCGGCAGAACGCGGCAGCGGAGATGGAACGGCTCTCGGCGACGTACCAGTGGTCGAGCATGCAGATGACGAGCTTCCAGATGCCGTCGTTCCAGCCGCCGCCGGCGGATTTCGTCCCCTCCGAGGCGGAGCGAAAGAGGAGCATCGATGCGAACCACATCGGAGGCACGGCACCTTCGGGGCAGGAGCGTCGCTCGGTCGCTGCGGAGACCGTTGCCTCACCAGCTGAACGGAGCTCGTCTTCCGAGCGGCAGCCCGCTCCATCGGCGCACGACATCACCAGGCCCACCCATGTGGGCCGCCCTGAGATTCCTGCCGAGTTGGGCATCGACAGCGTGAACACGTTGCCGCCTCCCACGACAGGCACCCCGCCGACCACCGGCATGCCGCCCGCCGCCGGTCAGCCGCCTGTCCCCACCGCGACACCGCCGCTGACCGCGCCGCCGAGCCCAGCGCTCGCACCTCCCACGCCGGGCAGGACAGGTCCGGGTGCGGTTCCGCCCATCAGCGGTACGAAGACACCGCTGTTCCCGGGGGCGCGCAACGTCCCCGGCCTCACCCCTGGCCCGCCGCCGACCGTGCCCCGTGAAGGCATCACCGGTGGGCGAGCCGTGCCGAACCATCCCGGCCGGACCGCCACGGGCATTCCGCGAAGCACGGTGATCGGAAACGAGCCCACCGCCGGCCGTGGCCCCATGGGTGGCCCCGGCATGACCGGGCCGATGGGCGGACCCGCCGGTCAGAGCGGTGTCACCGGCGGTCGGCGGCTGGCCTCCGAGCCGGGCGGGGTCGTCGGCGGCCACGCACAGCGACCCGGCGCGGCGAGCACGAGACTGTACACGCCCGGAGGCTCGGGACTCGTGCGCGACGGCGCCCACGGCACGGGGACTGGGGCGGTGGGCCGCGGCGGCTCCGCAGTCGCCCCGGACGGGCGTGAGGAGAAGCGGAGCAGGCGTCCCGGCTACCTTGTCGAGGACGAAGAGACCTGGCAGCAGGACGGCCGCCGCGTGGCGCCGCCCGTCATCGACTGATCGGCGCGAGGGAGCAGATGCGTACCAGCGGCATTCGACGGAGCCGTGCCCGGAACTTCACCACGGCCGGCCTCGGCCTGCTGCTGGTGGGCATCTCCTCCTTCCCCGCGCACGCCGAGAGCATCCGCGCGCAGCAATGGCACCTCGACATCATGCACGCGGAAGACATCTGGAAGATCAGCAAGGGCGAGGGTGTCACTGTCGCAGTCATCGACAGCGGGGTGGACAAGAACAACCCCGACCTCGTCGGCCGTGTGCTCGACGGGAGGGATCTCGCGCCGCGGGAGTCCGGTGACGAGCACACCGACGTGGACGGCCACGGCACGGGCATGGCGGGCCTCATCGCGGGAACGGGGAAAGCGCGGGGCGGTGACGGCGCCTTCGGCCTGGCGCCCGCGGCGAAGATCCTTCCGATCCGTCTGCCCGAACCGGACACGAACCGGAGCCAGAAGGACACCGACGACGACTTCAACAAGCTGGCGTCCGAGGCCATTCGGTACGCGGCGGATTCCGGCGCCAAGGTCATCAACGTCTCTCAGGGCGTGCGGTCGGGCTCCGAGCAGCTCACGGCTGCTGTGAAATACGCCCTCGACAAAGGCGCATTGGTGTTTGCCGCTGTCGGCAACTCCGGCGACAAGGCCAACGCACCGGAGTACCCCGGCGCCACACCTGGCGTCATCGGTGTCGGCGCCATCGACCAGAAGCTGACCAGGATCCCCACCTCGCAGCACGGGCCTCAGGTCGATGTGGTTGCTCCAGGAAAGGACATCGTGGCGCCCTGCGGTGGAGGCACCGGCCTGTGTAAATCGACCGGCACCAGCGATGCCACCGCCCTCGCCTCCGCCTCCGCCGCCCTCATCTGGGCCGAGCACCCCGACTGGACCAACAACCAGGTCCTCAAGGTCATGCTCAACACCGTTGCCGCTCCCGACGACGGTGCCGGGCGCAACGACTACATCGGCTACGGTGCCATCCGCCCGCTCCGCGCCCTGAAGACCCCCGGCGACCCCGGCCCGGCCGACGTACGACCGATCCCGGACCTCCCCGCGGATCCGACGGCTTCGGCCACCGCCTCCGCCACGCCGTCGGCCGCACCGTCCACCACCGATGCCGCCGCCGTGCCGACCCCGCAGGCGGACGACGCCCAAGCTGGGAGCGGCACGGGACTCTGGGTCGGACTCGGGGTCGGGGCGGTGGTACTGCTCGGGGCGGCCCTCGCCGTGCCGTTGATGAGGGCACGGCGACGCTGACCGATGGGCGACGCGCCGGACATCGGTCATCGCGCCAAGTGAGTCCGAAAATCGCCGTGTTGAAGCGCAGCCGGCGCTGTGTTCCGTCCGTCGTCCTGCCTACAGTGAAAGGCTGGGACTGACGACGCGAGCGGGGACACGGGGAGGAGTCATCGTGGAGGCGGTGGACAGCGGGGGCGGTACGGCCGCGGCGGGGCTCGGCATGGCGCCCCTGGTCGGCGGTGCCGCGGCGGCCATGGCGTACGAGGTCACCGAGCTGACCAAACTGCAGCAGGACGTGGACGAGCTGCTGCGGGGCTTCAAGGAGTCCGGTGCGGGGCCCCAGGCCATCGGCGAGGACTGGCTCGTGCAGGGCGCGCTGGCGGGGCCCGGGTTCCACGAGGCGGAGTACCTCTACTCCACGTACGACGTCGTGCGGACCGAACTGCTCATGTTCTCCCGGGTCCTGAGCCTCCAGCTCGAAAGCATGAAGATCGCGATCGCGCTGGCGAAGACCGGTTACGAGAACATCGACGACGACATCCGCGCGCGGATGGGCACGCTGAACACCCAGATCACCGAGCTGCAGCGCGAGACCCTGCCGCCGGCGAAGGCCCGTCTCGGCAAGGCCGGTCCGGGCGACACGGCCGGTCCGCAGGGCGGCGAGGCGCCCGCGGAGGACACCACCTCGCAGGGGTACTAGGCAGCACGGGCAGGCCGACGGGCAGCGCGTCCGTCATGGACGACGCGAACGACGCGAACGACGCGAACGAGCACAGGGACGGGGGAGGACGACCATGGGCACGCTGAACAAGCCGGAGACCGGGCCCACCAAACCGGAGACCGGGCCCACCAAGCCGGATGCCAGGCCGAAGAAGCCGGAGGCCCGGTCGACGCCGCTCGACGGACTGTCGACCGAGCAGATGCTGGCCATGCTCAAGCCCATCCAGCACGAGCGCGCGAGCCTGCTGGCCGCGAAGCTCACCGACGCGGCGGGCAAGATCGGCGAGATCGCGGACGTCCTGCAGCGGCGCGCCGGAGCCAATCTCCAGTGGAGCGGCGCGGGCTTCGAGTCCTTCATAGAGTGGTCGTCCGCCACCGCCAAGTCGACGCGGCAGCTGTCCGAGTACGCGAAGGAGGCAGGCAAGGGCCTGGCCAACGCGGCCAACGCCATGGCCACGGCGCGCAGCGGCGTGGACGAGATCGCCACGACGAGCGCCGCCGCGAAGACCGACTACGAGACTGCCCAGAAGACGCTCAACTCGGCCCGGCACGACCCCGGCGCCGGCAAGAACGAGGTCCGGGACGCCACGAACGAGATGAACGCGGCGGCGACGATCCGCGAGCGGGCGCGCATCGACGCCATGATGAAGCTGCGGTCGCTGGGCCAGACCTACACGTTCGAGGGCACGCTCGTGAACAACATCGAGCGACCGGTGTTCCCGCCGCCGGCGGGGTACCTGGGCGACGAGTGGCAGAAGTCGAACGAGTACATCCAGATGCCGGGAAGCCCGTCCAGGACGCACCGGTCGGGGACGACCGGTACGACGTACCGGACCGGTGACGTCGACCGTGGTCGCACTGACGTCACGGACGACACGCGCACGGTCCGCGGTGCGGACGACACGCGCACGGTCCGAGGTTCGGACGGCCGGCCCGTCGGTTCCGTCGATCCCTTCGTCATCACTCCGCCCGATCCCACGCGTGTCCTCCCGGAGCGTCCCGCCGACATGGGGATCGACTCGGTGATCACCCGCCCCGAGGTCCCGACCGTCCCCACCACCCCGCTGCCGGTGAAGCCGGAAGGTCCCACACACCCCGGCGGCACCCCGTACATCCCGCCCACCTTCACCAACGGTCCGGTCGGCGGCCCGCCGGCAACGCTGCCACCGGCGACCGGCACGGCGAAGGGGCTTCCGCCCCTCCGTACGGGTCCGCTCGGCCCCGGCGGCACCCTGCCGCGCCTCCCGCAGGAGCACGGCATCGTCGGCGGGCGTCCCGTGCCGCCGACCACGGGCGGGCGCAACGCCACCGGTCTCCCGCGCAGCACCGTGATCGGCGGCGAGCAGCCGTACGGCCGGGGCGGTACGGGCGGTGTACCCGGCCCGCACGCGGGCGGCGGGACCGGGCCGGGCAACGGCCCCGCGGCCGGTCGCCGCCTCGCCTCCGAGCAGGGTGGCGTGGTCGGCGGCAGACCCCAGCCGCGCGGTCAGGCGAGCGGTCGGCCGTTCACACCCGGTGGCACCGGGCTCGTGCGCGGCGGGCAGGGGCAGCCGGGTGCCGGGACCGGACCGGTGGTCGGACGCCCGGCAGCGGGCGGCACGGGAGCGGCCGGCACAGGAGCAGACGAACGCGACGAACGCCGTACCCGGCGCCCCGACTACCTTGTCGAGGACGAGGAAACCTGGCAGCAGCAGAACAAGAAGCGGCCCATCGTCCCCCCGGTCGTCGACTGACCCGTAAGCGAAGGACACGGAGAAACAGATGCGCACCAGCAGTGGACGGGCCGTGCGGCACGGTTCCCTGGGGGCGGCCGCGATGGCCCTGACACTGCTCGGCATCGGCGCCACGCCGGCCCACGCCGAGTCCGTGCGGGACATGCAGTGGCATCTCGACGCCATGCAGGCCGAGGAGATGTGGAAGATCAGCAAGGGCGAGGGCGTCGTCGTCGCGGTCATCGACTCGGGCGTCGACGACACGATTCCCGACCTTCGCGGTCAGGTCCTGCCCGGCAAGGACTACTCGCATCTGTCGGGAGACGAGAACCACGACATCGACGACCACGGAACGGGCATGGCGGCGCTCATCGCGGCCACCGGCGCCCGCGGCCCGCAGAAGGGATCCTTCGGGCTGGCGCCGAAGGCGAAGATCCTGCCGATCCGGATCCCCTACAACCAGGAGCGATGGCAGGTCAAGGACCGGGTCAACGAGAGCTTTTCCCAGGTCATGGCGAACGCCATCAGGTTCGCCGCCGACTCCCAGGCGAAGGTCATCAGCATCTCCGTGGGCAACAGCAAGAGCCGTATCGGCCCTGAACTGGAACAAGCGGTTCGCTACGCCCTGTCCAAGGACAAGCTGGTCTTCGCCGCCGTCGGCAACGACGGCGACCGGGACAACGCCGCGAAGTACCCGTCCGCCACTCCGGGCGTCGTCGGAGTGGCCGGTCTGGACGAGAAGGCGGCCTGGTGGGCCAAGTCCCAGACCGGCCCGCACGTCGACCTCGCCGCGCCCGCGGAGAACATCGTGTCCGCCTGCTCCAAGGGCACCCAGCTCTGCGGTGGCAGCGGCACCAGCGATGCCACCGCCCTCGCCTCCGCCTCCGCCGCCCTCATCTGGGCCGAGCATCCCGACTGGACCAACAACCAGGTCCTGCGCGTCATGCTCAACACCGCCGGCAAGCCGCAGGGCGGCAAGGAGCGGACCGACTACATCGGCTACGGGGCCATCCGCCCGCGCATCGCACTGACCGATCCGGGCGACCCCGGACCCGCCGACGTACGCCCGATCCCGGACCTGCCGGCGGAACCGCCGGTCACCGCCCCCGCCTCCGCCACGCCGTCCGCCGCACCGTCCACCACCGATCCGGCCGCAGCCGGCGCGCCGGCCGCGCGGGCGGCAGCCGAGGACGAAGACGGCGGCAGCGGCCTGTGGATCGCTCTGGGGGTCGCGGCGGCCCTGCTGCTGGGGGCCGCGGTCGCCGTGCCCGTGCTGCGGTCACGGCGCGGGTGAACGATCAGCAGGACGGGCGGTGCGACTTGACGCAGTAACTGTGCATCTGCGGATGCCGTTTGCGGCGGGGTGGCCCGGACCCGTCCCTGCTCACGCGGGGTTTCCGTGCGGGCGGGCGGCGGGGCGACGGCCGACATCTTCGGCCGTGGCCCCGCCGCTGCCGTGTGCATCAGTAAACTCCCGGCGTCCGACAGACTGAGCACAGCCGAATCGAACAGTGATCATGGGGGAATCGTGACGTTCGAGGAAGAGTGGGCCGCGGAGAGCAGCGCAGCGGCGAACCGGGCGAGTACGAGGCTGAACCAGTTGCCAGCCGACCCGGGAGGCGGTGGTGGCGCCGACCTCGGGGTGAAGCAGGACCACCTGGGTGCCGTCGGTCACGCGGCCCACGAACTGCACGGCCGACTGCTGAAGGACGGCAACCACGCCCGCAACGACACGTCGGGAGCGGCGACCGACCTGTCGAACAACGGCTTCCGGTCCGGTTCCGCCTTGGCGACGGTGCAGGAGACCTGGGGCTCCCAGCTCGGCACGCTGCTGGACGCCTGCGCGCACATCTCCAACCACCTCGACTACAGCGCGGCCGCGCACGCGAGGGACGACGAGGAGATCAAGGCGGCACTCGCCGTGTCCAAGATCAACGAGTACTTCACGTAGGCGGGGGAGC
>NZ_SDOY01000157.1 GCF_004117935.1 Streptomyces roseicoloratus
CGGGCGCGGGCCCGCCGGGCCCGGCGCACGCCGTCGCCTCGGGCGCGGTGCGGGGCCGGCCGGCGGCGGCTTCCTCAGGCCGCCGCACAGCCCACCGGGATCCGCATGCCCTGGACGACCTCCGTCCACAGCTCGTGGACGGCGAGGGCCCAGAGCGCGAGGGCGATGTGCTGGTTGGGCCGTTCCAGGTGGCGGGCGAGGAGGCGGTGGACGCGGTCGGCGCGGATCTTGCCGCCGAGGACCAGGCGGGCCGGGGACAGCAGCTCGCGGACGGTGTCGAGGAGCGGGCCGCCGGGGGCGAGCATCGCGGCGATCGGCAGCGTGAACGGCTGCTTGGGCCGGTTCAGGACGGACGCGGGCAGCAGTTCCGCGCCCGCCTCGTACAGCGCGCGCTTGCCGTGCCGGACCTCGGGCGGGAGTTCGCGGGCGTGGGTGACGACGCCCGGCTGGCAGAAGGGGAGCCGCGCCTCGACCGCCCACGCCATCGACAGGTGGTCGACCCGTCGCAGGTGGTACGCGGGCAGCCGCCACCGCGTCTCGAACGCGCTCAGCGCCGTCGCCCGGTCCGTCCCGGCCGCCTCCGCCGAGCGCAGCTCGCCCTCGACGCGGTCGGCGGCGGAGCCGTGGTCGGCGATGTAGGCGGCGTACGCGTTCGTGTACAGGTGCTCGCGGAGCATCCGGGGCGCCGCCGAGAGGGCGTCGGCGTAGGCGCCGGCCCAGTCGACGCCGGGCGGCGCGGTGAGCGCGGCGCGCATCCGGTCGTAGCCGCCGAAGAGTTCGTCGGCGCCGTCGCCGGTGAGGGCGACCGTGAAGCCGTTCTCGCGGACGGCGCGGAAGAGCGCGTACGTGGAGAGGGCGATCGGGTCGGCGTTGGGCTGCCCGAGGTGGCGCACCGTCCGGGTGAGGAGCGAGGGGATCTCGCCCGGGTCGATGCTCACCTCGTGGTGGACGGTCCGGGCGCGGCGGGAGACGGCCCGCGCGTACGCGGCCTCGGAGTCGGGCCACTTGCCGCGGTAGGTGAGGTGGAAGGTGTGGAGCGGCGGCGCGTCCGTCTCGCGCCGGTGCTCGGCGGCGAGCGCGGTGACGAGCCCGGAGTCGAGCCCGCCGCTGGTGATGGCGCACACGGGCACGTCGGCGGTGGCGAGCCGCCGCACCTCGTGGCGCAGTACGTCCTGGGTGTCGCCGACGGGCCGGGCGCCGGGGCCCGCGTACGGGGCGCGGCGGCGTACGACGGGCGCGGAGCCGGGCCGCACGAGTGCGGTGGCGCCGGGCGGGAGGACGGAGACGCCGTCGAGGGCGGTGTGCGTCGCGTACGAGGTGCGGGTGGCGAGGAGGGTGTCGAGCGCGTCCTCGCGCGGCGTGATCCGCACGCCCTCGAAGGCGAGCAGGGCCGGGATCTCGGAGGCGAAGCGGGTGGAGCCGTCGTACGGGTCGTGGTGGAGGTGGACCGGCTTCATGCCCATGTCGTCGACGGCGAGGACGAGTTGGGTGCTGCCGGGGCGCAGGTCGAGCACGGCGACCGCGAACATGCCGTCGAGGTGTTCGGCGAAGGCCGCGCCGTACTCGGCGTAGAGGGCGGGCAGGAGGGTGCCGTCGCAGCGGTCGGGGAAGCGGTGGCCGCGGGCGGCGAGGCGGCGGCGCAGCTCGTCGTGGTTGTAGATCTCGCCGTTGAGGACGGCGAGGATGCCGGGCAGGTGGGGCAGCCGGTACGGCTGCGTGCCGCCGCACGGGTCGGTGACGGCGAGCCGGTCGCAGCCCAGCGACCAGCCGGGGCCGCTGAGCACCTGGTGCTCGTCGGGGCCTCCGTGCCGCTGGCGGGCCGAGACGGCCGCCAGCTCGGCAGGGTCGGGTCGGCCCGCCCCCGCGGCGAAGGAGCCGAGAATCCTGCACATGGGCGGTCGCCTCCGGTCTCTCTCTACGCGCTACGAGTGGGTCTCTGTTCACCGTGTTCACATGTCGCACCCAATGATTTGAATCTACCAAGTTTTTGACTGGCGCGTAAGTGCCATGTCGGGTTCACGCCACGAGTCGGCCTTGCGGCGCACTTCGCGGCCCAACAGGCTGTTCCCATGGAGGACTTCGCGACGACCGACCTTCCGGAGCCGGAGCTGCCGGAGCCGCCCGAGCCGACCGACCGCAGCGCGCCGGAATCACTGCTGGTGGTGGCGGCACACCCGGACGACATCGAGTTCTGCGTGAGCGGCACCGTCATGCAGTGGATCGCGCGCGGCACCCGCGTCACGTACTGCATCGTCACCGACGGCGGCGCCGGCGGCTACGACCCGATGCTCCCCCGCCAGGCCATGGCGGACCTGCGCCGCGCCGAACAGGTCCACTCGGCGAAACTCAGCGGCGTCGCCGACGTCCGCTTCCTCGGCTACCCCGACAGCTTCGTCGAGGCGAACGTCCGACTGCGGCGCGACCTGTGCCGGGTGATCCGCGAGGTCCGCCCGCAGCGCTGCATCGTCCCGTCCCCGGAGATCAACTGGGCCCGCGCCGCCGACCTCCACCCCGACCACCGCGCCGTCGGCGAGGCCTGCCTGCGCGCGGTCTACCCCGAGGCCCGCAACCCCTTCGCCCACACCGAACTCCTCAAGGAGGAGGGCCTGGAGCCGTGGACGGTCCACGAACTGTGGCTGATGACGGGCCCGACCCCGAACCAGTACGTGGACGTCACGCCCGTCTTCGACCGCAAGGTCGAAGCCCTGCGCATCCACACCTCCCAGACCGCCCACTTCGACGACCTGGCGGGCCTGCTGCGCGACTGGCTGAGCGAACACGCGAGGGCGGGCGGACTGCCGCCGGGCCGGATGGCGGAGGCGTTCCAGATCGTGCACATCGACTGAGGCGGGAACGAACCGGCGGGAGCGGCCGGCCGGCCGGGGCGGCCCGGGCAACCGGGCCGACCGGGCGCGCTCGGGGCGCTCGGGGCGACCGGCGCGCTCGGGGCGAGCGGGGCGCTCGGGGCGATCGAGGCGAGCGGGGCCACCGGGACAACCGGGGCCACCGGGGCGAGCGGGCCGACACGTCGGGCCGTACCGCGGGATCGCCGCCTGGGACCACCGGTCCGCCGCGCGCCCCACGCGCGCGGCGGCCGCACTCACGTCTGCGGACGGGGTGTCCACCTCCCTTGGCTCCAAGGGCTATTCAATGCAATTTCACATTGCTATGTTACGCGGCACTGACAGGCCGGCCTTCCCCACCCCTGACATCCGACGCACCCACGTCCCCACGTCCCCACGCGCTCAACGCACCCCGCCCTCACGTCCTCACGTCCTCACGACAGGAGACCTCTGTTGTCCCGTCCGAGACCCGTGCGCGTGCTCCTCAGAGCCGCGGTCACCGCCACCGCCTGCGCGGCGGCACTGCTCCTCCCCGGCACCACCGCCGCGACGGCGGCACCCGTGCCGACCGGCGTCGCCCTCACCCCGACCACCGCGTCCGCGTCGGCTTCCGTCCACGGCAAGGGCAACGGCAACGGCAACGGCAACAGTCACCGTTCGCCGTACGACCACGCCGAGCGCCGGGCCACCCGCCCGGTAACCGACCAGGGCGGTTCGAAGCCCTGCAAGTCGCCCAAATGCAAAGCGGAGTTGGAGGCCCGGCTCTTCCCGTACACCTACGTGTACGACAAGGGCGCGCTGAGGGTCCGTACCGCGCTCGACAAGACGACGGTCGACCAGCTCTACTACGCGAGCAAGCAGGTCAAGGCGCACTTCCACCGCGTCGTCGGCACCGACGCGCCGCTCGCCGGCGACACCAACGCGACCCTGAACGTGGTCCTCTACGCCTCCCGCGCCGACTATGTCGCGTACCAAACCCTCCTCTACGGCCTGAGCACCGCCAACGGCGGCATGTACATCGAGGACGGCGCGACCTTCTACACCTACCAGCGGCGGGTGCCCGAGGACTCCTCCCTCACGCTGGAGGAGCTGTTCCGCCACGAGTACGCGCACTACCTCAACGGACGGTTCGCGGTCCCCGGCACCTTCGGCTCCGGCCCCTGGTACAGCGGCGACCGGACCACCGCGATGGACGAGGGCACGGCCGAGTTCTTCGACGGCGCGACCCGCGACGACGGCATTCGGGTGCGCCGCTCCCTCGTTCAGGGCGTCATCGACGACACGGCGACCGGCGGCCCGCGCATGACCGTGGACCAGCTGCTCCACGCCACCTACGAGGGCGACGGCTTCCGCTTCTACGACTACGCGGGCACGTTCTTCGAGTTCCTGTGGTGGGAGCGGCCGAGCGAACTCCGGTCGATGTACGGCTTCCTGCGGGCCGGCGACGTGACCGGATTCGACGCCTGGCGGAACCGGCTCGGCGCCGACCCCGCCGTCCAGCACGCGTACGACGCCTTCCTCGACGCCCAGATCGCGATCGTCGAGCAGCTGTACGTGCCCGCGACGACCTTCCAGCCGACCGGGACGCTCACGCACGGCACGGCGGACCAGGTGCGCGCCGCCCTCGCCACCGCCTCCGGCACCGCGCCGCAGTGCACGGACACCGGCGACACGGGCAGCAACCGGCGCTTCGTGTGCGGTGGCAGCCTGACGACGGCGGTGTCCGGCACGGCCGACGGCGACGCGGTGTTCGGGGCGTTCACGGCCGCGGTCGACCGGACCCTGATCGAATCGGCCCTCACCAGCGGCACGAACTTCGCGGACATGAACTGCTGGTTCGGCCCGATCGCGGCGACGGGAACGACGGCGACGGCCGCGTACAGCTGCGAAGGCCCCCTACGGGGCTGATCGGACCGGACGCAGGAGCCCGTAGCGACGCACCGCCTTCGTGACGCCCGCCTTGGCGCATCCTTGGCGGCATCCCCGGCCCCGCACGCCGTCCGCGTGCGGGGCCGGGGTGCCCGCGCCTACCGCGACCGGCGGCCGGCCGTGGACCCGAAGCCCAGCCAGGTGTGGCGGTTGCCCCACCAGCACCAGCCGACCTTGGGCGCGTCGCGCCGCTCGCGGCCGTCGCGGCCGGTGCCGTTGCTGATCCAGATGGCGGGCGTACGGGCGTCGTACGAGCCGTTCGGCTTGCGCAGCCGGGAGCCGATGGTCATGAAGCAGCGGTTGCGCTCCAGGGCCTCGGGCTGCTGGAGCACCCAGTGGATGCCCTCGGCGAGCGTGAGCGGGCTGCGCCCGTCCTTCTCGATCGCCGGCAGCGCCTCCTCCGGGCTCCAGTTGGCCATGTGGTCGCCGCGGTCGACCCCGGTGACGAGGTAGAGCGGGGCGTCGGGCAGCTCGACGGTGTACGGCGCGAAGTCGTCCACGTCGGGCATGTCGACGACGACGAACCCGGGCTTGCCCTCGCGCCGGAGCAACGGCGCGAGCGCGGAGGCGGGCACGCGACCGGGATGCACGGCGAGCAGTGCGCCCCCGGCCTCGGGTCCGGCGCCGTCCACGTACGCGCGGACCTCGTCGGCGGTGAGCCCGGCGAGCTCGTGCACGCCGAGCTCGATGAGCTTCTCGGCCTGGTCGGCGAGGGTGGGCAGCGGAGAGAGCGGGGAGGTGGTGGAGGAGGAAGCGGAAGAGGGGGCGTCGGTCAAGGCACTCCTAGAAGTCGTCCGTCGTCCATGGTCCGAAATCGATCGGCCAGGACTCGAACGAGACACGGACCGGGTTTGTTCCCGACCGCGCCCGCTGTTTTCCCGACACCCCGACACCCGGACACCCTGTCACCCCGTCACCCCGTCGCCCCGGCGCCGTCGGCATCGCCCCGACCAGCCCTACTTCCAGATGACGAGCGTCCTGTTGCCGTCCACCCACGTCACGTCGTTCGGGGCGCCGCCGCCCTTGTCCGTGAGGAAGATGCGGCAGCCCTCCACGCTTCCGCCCGTCGGAAGCTCGTCGAAGCCGGTGCTCTCCTCGCACTTCTCGAAGGTGCGGACGTGCAGGGGATCGTCGGGGTCGCCGCTCGCCTCGAACGACGGCAGCACGCTGAGCTTCGTCAGTGGTCCACCGTCCCCGTGCACTTCCAGCGCGCCCGACCAACTCGCCTTTGCCTCCTCCGTCTTGGTGTACCTGTACCGCAGGTAGTACGGAGTGCGACCGGCGTACTTGGCGGAGTCCTTCAGCTCGGCGAGGTCGGCCTCCGAACCGGCCTCCAGCGCGAGCACGGTGGGCGACGCGTGGGCGGCTCCGCCCGCTGCCGCTACGGACACACCCATACCAAGGACGACCCGCGCATCGGCACCCCGCTCGACCCCGAGCGCTACGACTACACCGGCGCCGTGCTATGGAACGCCCACGCCCCCACCCTGTGGGCCCGCTTCATGCTCCACCTGCGCCGCACCCTCGCCGCCGCAGCCGGACTCCCGCAACGCCTGCTCTCCAAGGTCGTCCGGGTCTCCTACGCCAAGGTCGCCGAATACCAGCAGCGAGGACTCATCCACTTCCACGCCGTGATCCGCCTCGACGGCCCCGCAGGCAGCCACACCCCGCCGCCATCCTGGGCCACCCCCGAACTCCTCGCCGACGCCATCCGGATCGCGGCCACCCGCGCCCGCATCGACGGACCGGAGATCAACGGCCGCGCCCGCTCCTTCGCCTTCGGCGAGCAGATCGACACCAGGATCATCCGGTCCTCCGCCTTCCAGGGCGGGACCACGATCACCGAGGGCAAGGTCGCCGGATACGTCGCCAAGTACGCCACCAAGGGCACCGAAGCCGCGACCGGCACCCTCGACCACCGGCTGAAGAAGATCACAGATCTCTGGTTCGAGTCCGTGCCCGAGCACGCCGCCCGGATGATCCGCACCGCCTGGGCCCTCGGCGCCCGCGACGAACTCAAGCACCTGAACCTGCGCAAGTGGGCCCACATGCTCGGCTTCCGCGGCCACTTCTCCACCAAGACCCGCGCCTACTCCACCACCCTCAGCGCGCTCCGGGCCGCCCGCGCCGCCTGGCACCGCCGCCACACCCCTCCGCCCTCACCGACCACCCTCGTCATCGCCCACTGGGCCTACGACGGCACCGGCCTCACCCCCGACCTCGAACGCCTCGCCGCACTCATCCACGGCGGCCCGACGGGCGAGCAGGAGGTAGCGACTCGTGCGTGACGACGAACTCCTCACCGTCCCCGAGGCAATGGCCCGCCTCAAGATCGGCCGCTCCGCCCTCTACGACCTCCTGCGCACCCGCCGCCTGGCCTCCCTGACCATCGGTCGCGCCCGCCGCATCCCCGCCCACGCCCTCGCTGACTACGTCCAGCACCACCTGGAAGAGGCCGCCCGATGACCGCCCCCAAGCGCAAGAAGGCCCGCGCCAACGGCGAAGGCACCATCTACCAGCGCAAGGACGGCCGCTGGGAAGCCGCCGGCTACGTCCTCGCCGCCAACGGCACCCGCAAACGCGTCCGCGTCTACGGCACCACCCGCAAGAATGCGGCCGACAGGCTCGCCGAGAAGATCACCGACAGCAACCGCGGGCTGCCGGTCGCCACTGCTGACAGCACGCTCGGTGACTACCTGACGTACTGGCTCAGCAGTGTCGCCGTTCACCGGCTTCGCGAGAACACTCATACCCGATACGCCGCCTGCGTCCGCCTCCACCTCATCCCCGGACTCGGCACCAAGAAAATCGCACGGCTCACCGCCAAGGACGTCCGCACCTTCCTCGACCGACTCCGCACCACCTGCCAGTGCTGCACCCAAGGGCTGGACACCGAACGGAAGAAGTGCTGCGCGGTCGGCGAGTGCTGCCAGAAGCAGCTGTCCGCTTTGACCGTGACCTACGTGCACTCGGTGCTCAAGTCAGCACTGGAACACGCCGTCCGCGAAGACGAGCTGCCCCGGAACGTCGCGCGCAACGTCAAGACCACCACGCACCAGCCCAGGCGCTTCCGTCCGCTCACTGCGGCAGAGGCCCGCAAGTTCCTCGACGCGGCACTCGCCGACCGGCTCCACGCGCTGTACGAACTCGCCCTCCGCACCGGACTCCGCAAAGGCGAACTCCTCGGCCTCCACTGGGAAGACCTCGACCTCACCACCGGAACGGCCAGCATCCGCCGCTCACTCCAGCGCACCCGCACCGGCGGCCTCACCCACCTGCCCACCAAGAGCCGCGCATCCGAACGCCGCATCGCCCTCCCCACCGAATGTCTCCGCTCCCTCAAGAAGCACCAGGAACGCCAAGACAAAGAGCGAGAGACAGCAGGATCGGCCTGGACAGACAGCGGCCTCGTCTTCACCACGCCGACCGGACGGCCTCTCGACCCGGCCAACCTCACACGCCGCTTCCGCAGCTTCCTCAACCGGGCCGGACTCCGCCGCATCCGCTTCCACGACCTCCGGCACTCGACTGCGACCCTGCTCCTGGAACAAGGCGTCGACCTCGTCGTGATCAAGGAACTCCTCGGCCACGCCCACATCGGCGTCACCGCCGGCGTCTACGCCCACGTCCGACTCCGCCTCCAACGTGAAGCCATCGACACCCTCGGCAACGCCCTCTGCCCCACCGACGATGACCCCGACGCTCCGCCTGCCGGAGTCGTCGTCCGCTGACGTTGCCGTCACCGTTGCCGTCAAGCGACACATGTGCCCCACCAGCTCTTGCTGATGGGGCACATGTGCATTCACTGCGAGAACATTGCGAGTTTGATGCGGGGCAGGCCAAGGTTTCAAGTTGCAAAACCTTCGAGATGGCTTCCGCTTCCCGCTCGGCCAAAACTCTGACCGATCTCAAGATCTCGTCAAGAAGGTCTACTCCGTACCTCGCAGCGGACCGAACTTGGAAGGAGCATGGTGATCTCCAAGATCTTCATGCCACGAGCACTTTCGAGCCAGAACGTAGCCCTCTCCCCCGTTGAGGAGATAGAGCGTTCCAGTCGCACTATCGGACGATTGAGCCCCCAGGATCTGCTCCCTCTCTTCATTGTTCGCCTCGCTGATTTCCAGGTGGCTATAGTCAGGCTGCAAATGCATCAGCTCGACCGCCATGAAGGCGACATCCAACCGGGTATTGAATCCTTCCACATTGACACTGCGCAGCAGCAGCGTGGAGTGACTGACAGAGTACTGCCAGACCTGGAATTCACGATTCCACTCAACGATCTTCCCCAACTCACCCTCCAGAAAGAAAGCCCGGCATCGGAACCTTCACTTCGGCTCCGCCGCGATAGAAGGTGATGCTATCCCAAGAGCGGTCTCCGACTCGTACAGCCTTGCCGACGTGATACATCTCCCGCTCCGTCGCGAACCAATTGCCACCACTACCATTCTTGTAAGCACTGGCGAACTGCTCGGAGGGATTAGACCCACTGAATCCATCCAGTCGGACATGGAGTCTCACGTTTGGATTATGGGCAGCCGCACGAACCTGGGCCTCCCAAATGTCACTATCCAGATAGTGGGTGTACCCCTTACCATCCGCAAAATCTCTGAGGCCATGCTTACGAGTCCCCAATGCCACATCCGTAGGACACCCACCGGAATTGTGAACCAGGACCGGAGTATCACCCGCCAGCACATAGTACGTGTGCTACGCAACCCCTCCCCGCCTGCGTTTTCGCAGGCCATCGGCGCTTTCGTGCTCCGCCGACGTCCGTGGCTGTGCCCTGGCGTCCGCGCTTGTTGCCGTCACTACTGCCGTCAGCGGTCTACACCGCCTGGGGAATTCCAGGAATTCCGAATGCGTGTCAAGCGGCTTTGTCGTGCGGGGTGAGGCTGATGGTCAGGTCGGCGCCGAGAGCCTGAGCCAGGCGGCGCAGGAGGGGAAGCGTGGGCACGGTCCCGCCGCCTTCGAAGCGGGAGATCTGCGGCTGTTTCATCCCGCACCGCTCGGCCAGCTCGGCCTGGGACAGCCCGAGCTCGATGCGCCGGGCGTGGACGAGTTGCCCGAGCTCACGGGCGAGCGCGGAAGGCGGGTCCTGCATGGTTCCTCCCCGCCTCAGGCCGCTGGGGCGGCGATGGTGACGGTGGGCTCGTCTCCGCCGGCGAGGTGCACGTCCACCGTGAGGTCCAGTGCGCGGGCCAGGCGCATGATGACCGCGATGGGCGGCAGCTCGGTGGCCGTCTCGATGCCTTCGATGTCATCGACGTCGACGTGCATGCGCTCGGCGAGGTCGGCCTCGCTCAGGCCCAGCTGCTTACGCCGGTCGTAGACGGCCTTGCCCAGGGTCATGGCGAGGCCGGCCTCTTCGTAGACCCGGTCGTACTCGGGGTCAGCGTCCAGGTGTTCGCCCAGCAGCTGGCGGTGGCGACGGGTCCTCCATTCGCTGTGGTTCACCGGTTCTCCTTGAGGTTGCGGCTGTAGTGGTCGTGCTCGGCGGCGGCTTCATGCTCTGCCTCGCACAATCGCTGTGCGGCGTGGGCGCGGTCCACTTCGGCCTGCTCGCGCATCTTGGTCTTGCGGAACACGGTGAGCAGCACGACACGTCGGCCGGGCGCCAGCCAGTAGGTAATGCGCTGGTGAGCATCGCCGAGGCGGAAGCGCAGCTCGCGGAGCTTGCCGCCCAGATGGCGGGAGTGCGGTTCGTCGAGCGTGGTGGGCTGCTCGGCGAGCAGGTCAGCAACGCGTTCGGCCTGCTTGTAGTGATGGGCCGGAATGTTCTCCAGCCACAGCCGTACCTCCGGCTCGATCTCGATCGAGTACCGCCCGCTGTCCATAGCGCCGATGATATATGGGCCGGGCTGATGCGTCGCCCAGTTTGGCGGCGCGGGGGCCGGGGCGGGGGTGGGCCGCCTGGGCGTCGCTCCCCCGCTGGAGGCGGTGGCGGCCACCGCCCTCGGCGAGCCTGCGCGACGCGCGTGAAGGGTCGGCCCCCTGGTCGGCCCTTGCCTGCGATCCGGCCGTAGGACGGTCGTAGGCGATAGCTTGCTGTGCCAGGAGTCCGGCTTCGGTCATCCCGACGACCTGCCCGGTTGCCGCGCTCCCGCAGCCCGGCTGCCGCGTCGGCTCGGTACGTCCAGCAGCGCGTGATCGCGGGAGCAGACGGCGGGGCTTGTCGGCGACGGCGGCCAGCCTTGGCGGGCGGGCCCGCCTTGAACCTCGTAGAGAAAATCTGAACGCACCGCCCTGACCAGCCCTGACCAGCGTCCCGGCACGGTGGGTCAGCGGCCCCGCTCACCGCCGCCTGACTCCAGGGCCTCGACGCGGCCACGAAGGTCGGCAATCTGCTGAGCAGCCTCGGCCAGCGCACGTTCCAGCACCTCGACGCGGGCCGCCGTCCCGGTGACAGGTGCGGTCACCTCGGGGCCGTCGAGGTCATCAGCGTCGTCGGCGGCGTGGTCGTGGTGGGCGACGAAGGCACCCTTGCCGGGGCGCGAGACCGCCCACCCCTCCTGCTTCAGCAGGGCCATGGCCTTCTGCACAGTCAAGCTGGAGGCCCCGAACTCCCGCATCAACGCGGTCTGCGTCGGCAGCGCGTCCCCCGGCTTCAATCGTCCGGAGCGGATCTGCTCCCGCAGGGTCTCGGCGATGACCTCGAACGTCAGTGGTACCCCGCCGGCCGCCGGCCTGCGCCCGCGCCGCGTCGTCATCACGCCTGCCACCCCCGCTTTCCATGCCCTCTACCAGCTATTTCCGGCCGGTCCAAACCGGGAAACCGGCCCCACACTACCCGCGTCCCGCACCCACAGAAAGGAATGAGGAGGGATGCACTTGAATGCGCCCGTGGGGCGATGTTAACGTCACGCACCCGCCGGTGATCACCACCGCGCCCCGCCGACCAAGCCCCCACTGGTCCGGCCCCCGCGCCCGACTTCGAGGCGCCCCGTTCCCCTGTGAGCCGATCACTTCGGCCTGCCCACGCCGCCCCGCGCCGTACCGCTTCCGCGCTCCCGCCGAAAGGCCCCGTTCCGCATGCCCGCACAGCTCCAACTCCCGTACTCCGCAACCGCTCCAGCCGCCTCGCGTCCGTCGTCAGCGTTCACGACGCCGACCTGCCCGGCGGACGCCACCGCCTCGGCGGCAGGGCGGTCGAGGCTGGAGCGCCGCGCCAGGCTCACCGCCAGGCTGGCGAAGCTCGCCGCCACCGGCCACCTCGCGCCCCTCGCGCGGCAGATATCCGGACTCGGCGGCTGCGCGCACCCGATCCGCCTCACCGGGCACCGAACCCATCTGGACAGCGCGACCGGCGAGATCCTCGACCACTTCGACTCCAGCCGGCTCCCGGCGGGCGAGCTGCTGGTCCGCTGCGGCAACCGCCGCGCCACCCGCTGTCCGGCCTGCTCGACCGTCTACCGCTACGACACCTACCAGCTCATCGCCGCCGGCCTGCGCGGCGGCAAGACCGTCCCCACCAGCGTCGCAGCCCACCCCCGCGTCTTCGCCACCCTCACCGCACCCGGCTTCGGCCCCGTCCACAACCAACCCGACGGCACCGGCCGCTGCCACTGCGGCCACACTCACCCCGACAACGACTCGCTCCTCGGCACCCCACTCGACCCCGACCGCTACGACTACGCGGGCGCGGTGCTGTGGAACGCCCACGCCCCGGCCCTGTGGGCCCGCTTCACCACCCACCTACGACGCGAGATCGCCAAAGCCGCCGGACTCACCCAGCGCAGCCTGCGCCACCACGCGACGCTGTCGTACGCCAAGGTCGCCGAGTACCAGAAGCGCGGCCAGGTCCATTTCCACGCCGTCATCCGCCTCGACGGACCCACCGGACCCACCAGCACCCCGCCCGCCTGGGCCACCACCCAACTCCTCGACCACGCCGTACGCGCCGCCGCCACACGCACCCGCGTCCCGCACGAAGGCCAGTCGCGGCAGCCCTCCGGGGCTCCGGTCGGTGGCCGAGCTGACTGGTTGGTGTTCCGGTTCGGGCGGCAGATCGACGTCCGGCCGATCCGCGGCACCGATTTCACCGGCGACGCACTGGTCACCGACCGGCACGTCGCCGCCTACATCGCCAAGTACGCCACCAAAGGCGCCGAGACCACCACCGGCACCCTCGACCGCCGACTCCGCCTCCTCGCCGAACTCGCCCAGTACGACATCACCGACCACGCCCGCCGCATAATCCACACCGCCTGGCACCTCGCCACCCGTCCCGAACACGCCCACCTCCGCCTGCGGCAGTGGGCCCACATGCTCGGCTTCCGAGGCCACTTCTCCACCCGCACCCGCCACTACTCCACCACCCTCACCCACCTCCGCACCGAACGCACCGCCTGGCACACCCCCCAAGCTGACACCGCTGCTCCGGCACCAGTCGGCCCGCGCGCCGAGCGAACGGCCGCCGACAGCAACCTGCCCACCGGCGGGCAGCCGGTCACAGACCGGCACGCTGACCGCGATGACCGCAGTGACCTGACCACCGGTCACCGAGCCGGTCACTGTGCCGCCACAGCCGGTCAGCGCGGCAACGCGGACACGACCCTCGTCATCTCGCACTGGCAGTACGCGGGAACCGGCCTCCTGCCCGAACTTGCCCACCTCGCGAACCTCCTGGAAGCCAAGCGGCCTGCCCGGCCCGACGGACGGCGACCAGACGGCCCCGGCCACTCCGGTGGCCAGCCGTCCGACGCTGACCGGACGGGAGCCGTCGCGTGACCCCGGGCACCGAACTCCTCACCGTCCCCCAGGTCATGGCCCGCCTCCAGCTCGGCCGCTCCGCCGTCTACGACCTGCTCCGCTCCGGCCAGCTCGCCTCGATCACCCTCGGCCGCGCCCGCCGCATCCCCGCTCACGCGCTGGCCGACTTCATCCGCACCCGCCTCGACCAGGAAGCCGCCGCCTGATGACCACGCCCCGAGACACCAACACCTCCCGCCGCGTGCGCGCCAACGGCGACGGAACCGTCTACCAGCGCAAGGACGGCCGCTGGGAAGCCGCCGGATACGTCCTCGCCCCCGGCAACACCCGCAAGCGCATCCGCGTCTACGGCACCACCCGCAAGGACGCCCTGGCAAAGCTCACCGAGAAGATCGCCGCCAGCAACCGCGGCCTCCCCGTCCCCTCCGCGCAGGGCAGCGTGGCCGCCTACCTGACGTACTGGCTGGAGAACGTAGCCGCCCACCACCTCCGTGAGAACACCCACACCCGCTACACCACGTGCGTCCACCGGTACCTGATCCCCGGCCTCGGCAAGAAGAAGATGGCCAAGCTCACCGCCAAGGACGTCCGCACCTGGCTCAACCAACTCCGCACCACCTGCCAGTGCTGCACGCGCGGCATCGACGCCCGGCGCAACCAGTCCCGCTGCTGTGCCGCCGGCCAGTGCTGCCACAAGCTGCTCTCCCCGCTGACTCTCACCTACATCCACTCGGTGCTCAAGTCCGCGCTGGAGCACGCCGTGCGCGAGGAAGAGATCCCGCGCAACGTCGCCCGCAACGTCCGCACCGGCACACCCCGCCCCCGACGCTTCGAACCCCTCACCGCCGACGAAGCCCGCCGACTCCTCACCACCGCCCAAGGCCACCGGCTGCACGCCCTGTTCGAACTCGCCCTCCACACCGGACTCCGCAAGGGCGAACTGCTCGGCCTGCACTGGACAGACCTCGACCTCGACGCAGGCACCGCCGCCGTCCGCCGCACCCTTCAGCGCACCGCCGCAGGCGGGCTCACCACGCTGCCCACCAAGACACGGGCCTCCGAGCGCCGCATCGCCCTTCCCACCCGCTGCGTCCAGTCGCTGAAGCTCCACCACAAGCAGCAGCAGCGCGAGCGCGAGGCCGCGGGCACGACGTGGCTGCACGACGGGCACGTGTTCACCACTGCGCAGGGCCGACCGATCGACCCGACCAACCTCACCCGCGCCTTCCTCACGCTTCTCCGCAAGGCCGGCCTCCGCCGCATCCGCTTCCACGACCTCCGGCACTCGACCGCGACCTTGCTCCTGGAGCAGGGCATCGAACTCGTCGTAATCAAGGAACTCCTCGGCCACGCCCACATCGGCGTCACCGCCACCGTCTACGCCCACGTACGACTCCGCCTCCAACGCGACGCCATCGACGCCCTCGGTACCGCGCTCGGCGGCCGGGAGACCACCGAGCCGGGCAGCTTCGACGGCGACGAATCGCCACCCTGCGCCTCACTCGTCCGCTGACGTTGCCGTCAATTACTGAGCTCTTTCCAACCTGTCGGCCAGGAGGGGCGGTTGGGCTGACAGACGGGTGAAGCCCCTGGTAGATGGGTTTTCGACTAAGAAATCCGTCTCCACCAGAGGCTTCGTGTGCTTGTCTACCCGTCGGGCGTCGACGTGTCCAGCTCCGCCCTGCGCTTCCTGTCCGCCAAGCTCCGTCAGCGCCGCCGGGAGCTCGGTACCCGCTGGCGGCGCCTGAGTGCCGGCCGGCAGGCGCTGCTCACTCTTGCCCATCTCCGCAACGGCCACCCGTATGCCCAGCTGGCGGCCGGGTTCGGCATCGGGACGACGACCGCGTACCGGTACATCACCGAGGCCGTCGAGGTCCTGGCCGCTCTCGCGCCGACTCTCGCGGAGGCGGTCCGGGCCGCATCGTCGAAGGCGTTCGTGCTGCTGGACGGGACCTTGCTGCCGATCGACCGGATCGCCGCGGACCAGCCCTACTACTCGGGGAAGCACAAGAGGCACGG
>NZ_SDOY01000158.1 GCF_004117935.1 Streptomyces roseicoloratus
CCGGCGGGGCCTCGGGCGGCGGGGCCGGGAGGTCGGTCGTGGTCGCCGCGGCGGAGTCGTAGCGCTCGTCGAGGCTGTCCGGCGTCGGCGCGGGCGTGGTGTCCTCGGCCGATGCGTCGTACAGCTTGTCCCACCAGTTGGTGTCCCCCTGCTGAGTCATGCCCTTATTGTCCACCGCACAGGGCGTCGGAAAACGGGACATCGGCAAAAGCGTTACGACAAAAGGGTGGTCCTGGAAGGGTGGTCCGCCGGGCGGCCCCACCCCCCACGGGAAGGACGCCCGGCGGACCGGCGTGGTCAGCGCACGTCGTAAGCGCGGACCACGGTCTGGGTGACGGAGTTGCCGTGGGCGTCCGTCAGTTCGGTCTTCAGGGTGACCTGCTTGCCGGTCGCGCCCGCGTGGTTCACGGTCGCGGTCCAGGCGTCGCCCTGGTGGGTGACCGGTGCTTCGGTCCAGGTCGTGCCGCCGTCGTAGGAGTAGGACAGGCGGGCCGAGGTGAGCGCGGCGGGCGTGTAGCCCGCGTGACCCGTCACGCCGAGGCCGATGTGCTGGCCGTCGGTCGCCGCGAGGGTCTTGAGTCCGTCCTCCGGAAGGTCGTACCGGGGGAACAGAATCGGGATGCCCTGAGAATAGACGTTCTCGTCACGCTCGGAGGTGAATTTCCATACCGAGTTGACGGATGTGGAGCGCGCCCACACCTTGCTGCCGATCTTCATGGTGTTCTGTTCGAGCGTGTACGTGCCGGACTCGGCCGGCACCTCGAAGACCCCGAACGGCCAGCCGGTCTCGGCGATGAGCTCGCCGTTCCTGCTGAGGCGCAGGTTGCCGATGTCACCGAAGGAACCCGGCTCGGCGTGGTGGGTGTTGTCGCCCCACATGGCGTCGGCGAATCCTATGAGGTCGCCCTGGCGCTCGGCGACGAGGACCGGTCGGCCGGTGGCGTCGCGCGGGGCCGTCGGGGCGACGACTCCGTCGTACCAGCTCTCGGTGCGGCGCTCGCCGGGGCCGTAGGCGTGGCGGGAGCCGATCATGTACTCGCCGAACGGGAAGCCGGACGACAGGACCTGCTCCCAGGCGGTGTCGCCGGGCGTGTAGTACTCGGTGCGGGTGCCGGGCGCGGGGACGGTCTCGAGGGGGCCGAAGAAGACTCCGGTGCCGTTCGGGCGGTAGGCGGCGGGGCTGTCGACGAAGTCGGCGGTGACGCCCATGGAGTGGTACGTCGACTCCGTGCGGCCCAGCTGTGCGTCGCGAACGCGGTAGTGCTTCGCGTGGACGACGGGGCGGGTCTCGGGGAAGGCGAGGTTGTAGAGGTACGGGCTCTTCGCGGTGGCCCGCCAGGAGAGGGTGACCTCGCCGGCCGCGAGCCGGTCGGTGAGCTGCGCGGCCTCGGCGGCGGGCACGGCGAGGACCGGGAAGCCGGGGCCGGTGAAGCCTCCGCTCGGGTACCAGCGACCGGCGGCCTGGTGGTGCGCGAGGACGGCGACGGCGCCCGCGGTCCTGGCGTCGCGGGCGACGGCGGACGCGGCGGTGCTGTCGTCGGGCAGGCGGACCAGGGCGATCCGGCCCTTCACTCCCGCGGCCGCGAGCTCCTCCGGGGTGCCGGTGCCGGCGTCGACGAGCCGGGCGGAGCCGGTGCCGTCGAGGTTGTCGGAGCCGGTGGAGGCGGTGAGCGGATGCAGGGCGAGTCCGTCGCCGGTCCTCAGCTCGCCGATCTGCGGGGCGGCGGCGCGCCAGTAGCTGCCGAACTCGAAGTCGCCGTCGGTGGCGCGGCCTTCGACGGAGGCGTAGTAGTGGCGGATGGTGCGCGGGCCGGACGCGGTGCCGGCGTGCAGCCAGGTGTCGTCCCAGGAGCGGGCGAACGCGAGGGTGGCGCCGCGGAGTTCGGAGGGCCTGTCGGTGCGCACGGACAGTTCGTGGGCCTGGCGGGCGTCGAGGACGACGGTGGTGTCCTTCTTCAGCTCCAGCTGCGGCCGGGCCAGGTAGCTCACCGAGTCGTTGAGCGTGGCGTTCTCGCCCGCGTCGGGCGTGGTGACGAAGGAGGAGAGGAAGTAGCTGCCGGTGCGCAGGCGGTAGACCTGGTCGGCGGAGCCCTCGTTGAAGCGGCGTTCGCCGGTGGAGTCGTCGGTGCCGATGACGTCGAGGGAGGAGGCCCCGGAGGCCGGCTTGCCCTGACGGTCGATCAGCTTCACGCGCAGGGTGACCGTTTCGGGCTCGACGTGGAGCGCGAACGGGGTGGAGACGTGGATCTTCGCACCGCCTGCGGTGCCGGTGGCGACGATCCGGCCGGTGACGTCGCCGTACTGGGCGCGCTCCAGGCGGGCGGTCGGGTCGACGGCGAGGGGGACCTCGACGGTGGCGCCGGCCGGGACGGTCACGGTGCGCTCGCCGAGCCGGGCGACGGCGGAGCGGACGGCGGAGCCGTCGTTGCCGGTGACCTTCTCGACGGCGAGGGAGAGGGTGACGGGCTCGCCGCCGGTGTTGGTGTAGGGGACGGCGACGGTGGTGCGGTCGGTCCGGTCCTGCGGCCAGGCGAAGGTGCCGCCCTGGACGGCCGCGGCGCCGAGCACGGTCTGGTCGGTCGCGGCCTTGACGTCGAGCCGGCCGGCGCCGGTCTCGCGGACGTCGCCGGGGACGCCGCTGTCGGCGGAGGCGACGAGCGCCGCCTTGATCTGCTGGGCGGTCCAGTCGGGGTGGCGCTGCTTGACGACGGCGGCGGCGCCCGCGACGTGCGGGGTGGCCATGGAGGTGCCGGACATCGCCTGGTAGGCGTACGGGCCCCGGCCGCCGGCCGCGGCGGCCGAGATGCCGACGCCGGGTGCGGCGATCTCGGGCTTGAGGGTGTGGGCGCCGTTCGCGGTGGGTCCGCGGCTGGAGAAGTACGCGGTGGAGTCGTCGCGGTCGGTGGCGCCGACGGTGAGGACGCTCGGCGCGCAGCCGGGCGAGGAGACGGTGTTGTTGCCGGGTCCCGAGTTCCCGGCGGCGATGACGAACAACGTGCCCTCGCTCTGGGCGAGTTGTTCGGCGGCGACGCTCATCGGGTCGGTGCAGTCGGTCTCGGCGGGGTTGCCGAGGCTCATGGAGACGACGTCGGCGCCCTGGGCGACGGCCCACTCCATGCCGGCGATGATCCACGAAGTGGCGCCGGAGCCGGAGTCGTTGAGGACCTTGCCGTTGAGGAGGGCGGCGCCGGGCGCGACGCCCTTCTTCTTGCCGCCGCTCGCGGCGCCGGAGCCGCCGACGGTGGAGAGGGTGTGGGTGCCGTGGCCCTGGCGGTCGCCGGCGGTGTCGGAGTCGGTGAAGTTCTCCTGGGCGACGATCCGGCCCTTGAGGTCGGGGTGCTCGGCGTCGGCGCCGGTGTCGAGGACGGCGACCTTGGTGCCGGTGCCGTCGTAGCCGGCGGCCCAGGCCTCGGGCGCGTGGACCTGCGCGGTGGAGCGCTCCAGGGTGGCCTGGACCTTGCGGTCGAGCCACAGCTTCTTCAGGCCGCCGCCGGCCGCGGTGGTGCGGGCGGCGGGACCGGTCGCGTCGGCCCAGAAGCGGGCGGCCTGCTTCTTGTCGGCCTTCAGGGCGACCGCGTCGACGGTCTCGAGGACCTGACCGCGGGTGGCGCCGCGCGGGGCGGGCGGCGCGCTGCGTGCGGTGGCGAGGTCGGCGCCGTAGACGGCGATGAGCGGCAGGCTGGTCGAGCGGGCGTCGTCGTAGCCCTGGCGGATCAGTCCGGTGACGTTGAAGAGCTCCTCGTCGACCCGTCCGGCGGCGAGGGCCGCGGTGGCGCCCTCGGGGTACACGTACAGGTCCTGGCCGGAGCGCCGGGTCTGCACGAAGGGCACGGTGCCGTCCTCTCGGGGCAGCGCCGCCGCCGCCGGGTTGCCCTCGGCGTCGCGGGTCACCAGGACGCGGTCGCCGGTCACGAGCGTGACGGTGGCGGGTCGCTGACCGGTGCGGTCGGCGGCCTGGCTGCCGACCAGTGGTCGCTTGCCGGTGGCCGGGTCGTCCTGCGGCGCGGCGGCCGCGGACGCCGCGACCGCGGTGACGGCCAGGACGGCGGCGGTCGCCGCCCCCAGGGCCGTACGCGAAATCGGGCGCATCGCTCTCCCCATCTGAATCCGGGCACGAGGGCACAAGGTGGCCATGTCCGGAGGCTGTTGGTGCTGCGGTGGCGCCACATTGGCAGAGGTGAGGGTGGTGCAGGCAGGATGGGCGCGGCGGGAATGCGCCGTGGCCGATTCCCGCCAGAGCACGAACGGAACGATCGCGTCCGCCGAGGCTCCGGGAAATGTCCCGGGTCGTCCGGGGACGTCCGCGTGAGGGGTGGGGCAGCGATGCTGGCAGCGATAGGGCTCGACGAGCGGCAGGAATCCGCCTACCGCGCGCTGGTCGCCATGGGCGCGGCCGAGGTCTCCGACCTGGCCCACCGGCTCGCCCTGCCGGAGGGCGACACCGAGCGGGCACTGCGCCGCCTGGAGTCGCAGGGCCTGGCGGCCCAGTCCTCGGCCCGGACCGGCCGCTGGGTCGCGGCACCGCCCGGGGTGGCGCTCGGCGCGCTGCTCACCCAGCAGCGGCACGAGCTGGAGCAGGCGGAGATGGCGGCGGCGCTGCTGGCCCAGGAGTACCGGGCGGAGGCCGCCGAGCCCGTCGTGCACGACCTGGTCGAGGTGGTGACGGGCGCGAGCGCCGTCACCCACCGTTTCCTCCAGCTGCAGCTCGGCGCGACCGACGAGGTGTGCGCGCTGGTGACGGGCAAGCCGATCGCGGTCAGCGGCGTGGAGAACGAGGCGGAGGCGATGGCCGCCGAGCGGGGCGTGCGCTACCGCGTGGTGATCGAGCGCGAGGTGCTCTCCCTGCCGACGGGCCTCGGCGAACTGTCGGCGGCGCTCGGCCGGCACGAGCGGATCCGGGTGGTGGACCGGGTGCCGACCAAGCTCGTGGTGGCGGACCGCACGCTCGCGATGGTCCCGCTCACCGGCCGCGGCGCCGAGCCCGCCGCCCTCGTCGTGCACGCGAGCGGGCTCCTGGAGTCGCTGATGGGCCTGTTCGAGTCCGTCTGGCGGGACGCCCTGCCGCTGCGGCTCGGCGCGGGCGCGCAGGTCACGGAGGACGAGGTCCAGGGCCCGGACCCGACGGACCTGGAGATCCTCAGCCTGTTGCTCGCCGGCATGACGGACGCGAGCGTCGCCAAGCAGCTGGACCTGGGCCTGCGGACGGTGCAGCGACGGGTGAAGGGCCTGATGGAACTGACCGGGGTGACGACCCGGCTGCAGCTGGGCTGGCACGCGTACGAGCGCGGATGGGTGGCCCGCCGCTGAGGCGGCGGCAGGCGTGTGGCAGGGTGAGCGCCGGTTTTTCGCCCGCTTCCGGACCTCCGCCCTCCGGAACCCTCACCCTTCTGGAGCAACACCCATGAACGGAAGGCGCCGTCGCGCCCTGCTGGCCGCCGTCACCCCGATGCTGGAGCCCGGGGAGCGGGTGGAGGTCACCTCGCTGGTGAACCTGAGCACGGTCTCGGTGCGCCGGACGGCCGCGTTCGGCATCGCGTCGGCGATCGTCAGCGGCGGCGCGGTGTCGGTGATCCCCGCGCCGACGCCGATGTACCTGGCGATGACCGACCGCCGGCTGTTCGTCTTCCGTGCGGACCCGGTGTTCGCGAAGCCGGCGGAGCACACGATGACGATCCGGCGGGAGGGGCTGTTCCGCTCGGAGGTCAGGGAGCGGTTCCTCAACTCGTCCTTCGTGCTGTCCTCGCCGTACAGCGAGACCTCTCTGAAGCTCGTCTTCCCGCTGATCGACCGCAAGGCGCGCAACCAGGTGGCCGCCGCGCTGCCCCTGGCGACCGCCTGACCGCCGCTTCCGCACCGTCCCGCACGTCTGCGCACGTCCCCCGCACGTCCGCGCACCTCGCCGCCCGACCGGCCCCCACCGACCTCACCCACCGACCGCTCCCACCGCCACGGCTCCCTCGCCCGTCCGCCTTGACCTGCGAGAACACCACCCGTCCTGCACCCTTGGCAGATGGGTGTGTGGCAGCTCCTGCTGATCGCGATGGTGATGCTGCTCGGCCTGTTCGGGGTCCTGACGCCCGGCGTGCCGGGGACGTGGCTGGTGTGGGCGGCGATGCTGTGGTGGTCGCTGCACGAGCAGACCGGCCTCGCCTGGATCCTCCTCGTCTCCTCGACCGGGCTGCTGCTGCTCACCCAGGTGGTCGTGTGGCAGCTGCCGCCCCGGCGCTTCCGGGGTGTCGGCATCACCCGCCGGATGGTGGCGTACGCGGGCGTGGGCGCGTTCCTGGGCTTCTTCCTGATCCCGGTGCTCGGCGCGATCCCCGGCTTCGTGGGCGGCATCTACCTCTCGGAACGCCTCCGCCTCGGCGGCCACGGCCAGGCCGAGTCGGCCACCCGCACGGTCATGCGGGCGGCGGGGACGAGCGTGCTCGTGGAACTGTTCGCGTGCCTGCTGATCGTGGGGGCGTGGGCGGGGGCGGTGATCTGGGACTGAGGTGGCCCGGCCCGGAGCGTTCCCCCGGGCGGTCCGGTCGGCCCGTACCCGCCGGCTCCGGCCCCCGCCCATGACCTTCCTGCTGGCCTGCCGGAACGCGGCCTCGTTCAGTGGGCGGCGCGCCGCAGGTAGCGGGTCGCGTACGAGCGCCAGGGGCGCCACTCCCGGCGGTCCGGGAAACCGTCCGGGGCCACGTCGGGGTCGCCGAGGGCCCGCATCCGGATCGCGGCGCGGGCCTGCGGGCCCACGCCGGGGACGGCGGTCAGCGCGGCCGCCGAGACCTCGCGGTCGGCGCCCGGGTCGAGCCGGACGGTGCCGTCCGCGAGGGCGGCGGCGAGCGGGCCGGCCAGCGGGTGGCCGGTCAGGGCGGAGGGCGCCGGGAAGACGTGGGTGAGGCTGCCGCAGGGCGTCTCCAGCGGCGTGCCGTGGCGCTCGACGAGCCGGGCGGCGCCGTCGGGTCCGACGACCGTCCGCAGCGCGTACTCCTCCGGGTCCGCCGCGCCCGGTGACCGTACGCCCGGCCGGGCCGCGACCTCGGGCGCGAGCCCGGGGTCGGCGCCGAGGCGTTCCGCGACGGCGTACGGGTCGGCGTCGAGGTCGAACAGCCGGCGCAGCCGCTGCACGGCGGTGGTGAGGTCGCGCAGCTCGTTGAGGTGGATCCGGGCCTCCAGCCAGCCGCCCCGGCCGGGCGAGCGCTCGTCGACGGAGACGATGCCGGTGCCGTGGGGCAGACGGAGGGTCCGCCGGTAGGTGCGGGCGCCGGGCGGGCCGACGACCTCCTCGACGCCCGGCAGGGCCTCCGCGGCGAGCAGGTCGAACACCTCGCCCGCCGCGTACGGCCCCCGGTACGCCAGCCGCAGCGGCACTCCGGCGGCGAGCGCCGTGCGGGGGCCCGCGCCGGTGCCGGACTCGGCGCGCAGTGCGGTGGGCGTGCGGGCGTAGACGGCGCGGATGGTGTCGTTGAACTGGCGCACGCTCGCGAATCCGGCCGCGAAGGCGATCTCGGTGACCGGCAGGCCGGTGGTCTGCAGCAGCAGCCGCGCGGTGTGCGCCCGCTGGGCGCGGGCGAGGGCGACGGGACCGGCGCCGAGCTCGGCGGTGAGCTGCCGCTGCACCTGCCGCGCGCTGTACCCGAGGCGCCCGGCGAGCCCGGGCACGCCCTCGCGGTCCACGACGCCGTCGCCGATCATCCGCATGGCGCGGCCGACGACGTCGGCGCGGACGTTCCACTCGGCCGAGCCGGGCACGGCGTCCGGCCGGCAGCGCCGGCAGGCCCGGAAGCCGTGGCCCTGGGCGGCCGCGGCGCTCGGGTAGAAGCTGACGTTGCGGCGCTTGGGCGTGACGGCCGGGCAGCTGGGCCGGCAGTAGATCCCGGTGGTGGACACGCCGAAGAAGAAGACGCCGTCGAAGCGGGCGTCGCGGCTGGCGACGGCCTGGTAGCGGGTGTCCTCGTCGAGCAGCGCACCCACCACCGCGGCGCCCGCGCCGACGCCCGGAGCGGCACCCGCGCCCGGGCCGGCACCGGCACCGGCACCCAAGCCCGTGCCCCGCCCCGTGTCCGTGTCCACGCCCCTGTCCACGCCCGTCTCCATGTCCGTGTCCACGCCCCTGCCCACGCCCGTGTCCGCGCCTGTCGCCGTCCCCGCCGCCGTGTCCGTCATTCCTCCAGTGTGCGGGAGCGCGAGGCACCGGACTAGCGGTTTTCGGACACGACGGTGGGGGTGGTCGGGGCGCGGCGTGGGGGGGCGGTCGGGGCGCGGCGTTGGGGGGCGGTCGGGGCGCGGCGTTGGGGGCGGTCGGGACCTGGCGGCGGGAGGCGGTGCGGACCCCGGACGAGCCGCGGGACGGGCCGGCCCGCTACCGGACGCGTCCCCGCTTCGCCTCCATCGCCGCGCGGCCCGCCGCGCCCTTGCGCTTCCAGTCCTTGAGCATCTCGGCGCGGACGCGGGCGTCGGTCTTGGCCACCAGCCGCTGGTTCTCGCGCAGCAGCTTGCGGTAGCTCTCGAGGCGGCGCACGGGCAGGGTGCCGTCGTCGATGGCGGCGGCGACGGCGCAGCCGGGCTCCGACTCGTGGGCGCAGTCGTGGAACCGGCACTCGGCGGCCAGGTCCTCGATCTCGGAGAAGACCTGGCCGACGCCGGCCTCGGCGTCCCACAGGCCGACGCCCCGCAGGCCGGGCGTGTCGATGAGCACGCCGCCGCCGGGCAGGACGAGCAGGTTGCGGGTGGTGGTGGTGTGCCGGCCCTTGCCGTCCACGTCGCGCGCCGCCTGGACGTCCATGACGTCGTCGCCGAGCAGGGTGTTCGCGAGGGTCGACTTGCCCGCGCCGGAGACGCCGAGCAGCACGCTGGTCCCGCTTGCGGCGACCGCGCGGAGCACGTCGAGCCCTTCGCCGGTGTGGGAGCTGACGGGCAGCACCTGGACGCCGGGCGCGACTGTCTCGACGTCCTCGACCAGGTAGGACAGGCCGACGGGGTCGGGCACCAGATCCGCCTTGCTGAGCACGACGAGCGGCTGCGCGCCCGACTCCCAGGAGTCCGCCGACGTACGCAGCAGTGCCTCACCGCTCGAACTGGACATCGCGAGCGCGAGGAACCGTTCGATCCGCCCGAGGTCGAGTTCGACCGCGAGCGACACACAGATGATGATGTGGTCGATGTTAGTGGCCAGCACCTGACCCTCGGACCGCTTGGACGACGTCGACCGCACGAAGGCCGTCCGCCGAGGCAGGATCGTCCGCGCGTACCGCGGATCACCGCCCTCCGGGTCGACGGCGACCCAGTCCCCCGTGCACACGACCTTCATCGGGTCATGGGGAACGACGAACGCGGTGTCGGCACGGACGACGCCGCCAGGGGTCGCCACATCACACTGACCGCGATCGACCCGGACGATCCGGCCGGGGACCAGGCCCTGGGCGGCGTACGGGGCGAACTCGGCCTCCCAGCCCTCGTCCCAGCCGTAGACGGCGAGCGGGTGCTGAACAGCGGAAGAGGAAAACGGGTGGAGCGGAGCGTTGAACAAGGGGAAACCCTTCGAAGGGTGGCCCCGGCGGCGCGCTCCGAGCGCGCGGAAGTCGAGTGGGTGTCAGCCGGAGACCACAGGGGTGGGAACGATGAACTCCTGAATGCGGGCAGAGCCCGTCACCGTGACAGTCACCAATGTCCTCACCTCCTGCTTCTTCTCAACGAACCAACACCGCCCCTCTCGGGGACGGATACGCGACACCTTAGCCCCGCCCCAGGGCGCGGCACCACCGATTAATTCCGAGACCTCGCCCTCCGACATCGACCGCGGGCGCTCCACCGCCCCGCCGCGAGTCGCACAGCGTCCCGGGCCGGCACCTGACAAATCCGCCGTGAACCTCGGAAGTTCTCCACAGTGACGGCCAACATCCCGCGCCGCCACGGACTCCGCACTGCGAGGGGGAACCTCGCGGCGTCGTGATGCGATGGTGCGATGGCATGGGATGAATGGGACCGCGCGAAAGCGGACGTGACCGCCCGACAGCAAGCGTCGATGCGACTCAACCACGTGCCAGGGGACCCAGGAGGCAAGAACCAAGCCGACCTCGTCGTGAGCCAGGACGACCTCGGCGCGGTAGGCCATGAGGCATTCGTGCTGCACGGTCAGTTACAGAAAGAGGCCGATATCGCCGGTGCCGGCGCCAGCGCGGATGGGGCCGGCTCCACGATGCAGGCGGCAGCAGCCTTGAAGGGCAGCAACTTCGCCCTCGGGAGTGAGCTGGAGACGACGGTGTCCGTCTGGACCTCGCAGGTCAAGAGTGTCCTTCAAGCGTGTGCACACATCTCGAACCACTTGGACTACTCGAAGAAGACACACGCGGAGAACGATGCCGAGATCGCCGCGTCCCTCAGGAACCGGGACGGCTCGGCCGTGCCCGTCTCCCGCCTTGCCGAGTACTTCACGTAGGGGAGGAGCACTTCGTGCACTACACCGAGCTCATGGAAGTCGACCTCGGCAAACTGGGGACGGCGGTCGCCGACTGGAAGAGCATGGCCCAGAAGATGCAGCGGCTCGGCGGCGATGCCCGGGACGGTATGAAGGCAAAGGCTGACAAGGCCCGTTGGGACGGCGTCAACGCGAGCGTGACGCGGGATTTCGTCGGCAAGACAGTGAAGGAGTTCGACGACCTTCACAAGGAAGCGCAGAGCATCTTCAGTGTCCTCGATGACGCACTCACCGAGCTGAGGGGCCTCCAGCAGCAGGCCAGAAGCGTGACCGCCGAGGCCAAGGAGAAGGGCTTCAGTGTCACCGGCCACAAGGACGGAAGCATAGAGATCGCGGACGCCTTCATCTGCGAGGTCGACGGACCCGGGCAGAAGAAGCGCGACCTGATGCAGTGGTACGCCGACACGCTGACCGGGATCCTGAGCCACGCTACCGAGGTCGACGCGGCTGCGGTACGGGCGCTGCGTGCGAGCCACGGCGGTGATCCGACCAACGCAGGCCACGCCTCGTACACGTCGCTCGACGAGGACATGCTCCCCCGCGCGATCAAACTCGCCGGGCTGGGAGAGGACGCCGATGACAAACAGCGTGGGGAGCTGCGGCGACTGTGGACGTCCCTGAGTCCTGAGGCCCGGGCTCAGCTCTGGACGCAGCACAAGGACGACCTGCTGGCGGCCGGCCTGTTGACGCCGTCGGTGAAGCGGGTGGCTGCCGACGACGGAGCAGGACCGTACGACCTCGTTTCGCCAGGCTTCAGGGACTACTGGAAGGAGTTGCAGGCCAACGGGATCTCGAACAGCGGTGACTTCATCGGCAAGACGGATGCGGCCCGGCACATGGACCACTACCTGAACGGGACCGGCATCACTCTCGACCTCGACGTCGACAGGATGCTGAGCGACGAGAACGACACGGTCCTGCGCGATGTATCGGCGCTGACGCGCGCCAAGCAGGAGGATGAATGGCGCCGCCAGGCGCTTGAGGCGTACGCGCAGTCGGGCGGCAAGCCCGTCGCCATCCCCGTGGAGACCGCAGGGGTGGGGTACACCCACGACAAGGGGCCGGACGGCACAGCGAACTGATACCTCGCGGTGGGCAGTGCCATGACGAACACCACGGGTGTCGTCACCGCGGTGCCGGGCCCGGACGGCAAGCCGCACGTCAGCATCGACTACCAGGTCAACGTCTGGGACCGCTACAACTGGGACCGAGGCAAGTTCACACCCATCGGCCCGACCACGGTCACCGACGCCGACATGGCCCGCATGCACACGACGGGACAAGCCAGGGAGTTCGACATGAGAGGGAGCAGCTCGGTGCAGCAGCACGACATGATGTCGGGCGGCGCCTGGCCCGACCCGAAGGAACCCGGACGGGACGGCACACGCACCGACATCGGCCGGAACGGGGACGCCCGATGAACAGGGTGCCGCGAAGCAGGTGGCATCCCGCACTGACCGGCAGCATGACCGCGCTCACCGCGCTGCTGGTGGCCGGATGCTCAGGAACGGCGGAGAACCGTACTCCGGCGGCGGACCGCTCCCCGGGACAGGTGTCGCACTGGATGGACACGGCCACCGTGGCGTCGGTGGCCGAGACGCTGCACGTGCAGGTGCCGGCGACAGCGACGGAGGCGAAGGCGGCACACTTGGCGGGGCTCCAGGACGACGGTCTGATCATGGCGTTCGTACTCCCCACGGCCGAGGTGGACGACTTCGTCGCACAGCTGAAGCCGGAAGAACCGCTCAGCCTGCGGGAACAGCCACTCGCCCGCAACACGAACCCGTCGACGCCGTTCTCGCACCTGGGACTGCCCGAGCCCGACCTGTCGGCGAAGGTCCGTGAAGGTCAGGTGTGCGCGCCGTGCGAGGACGACCTGGACTGGCTGAAGATCGCGGTGACGAAGGTCGACGCACACACCAGCCGGGTCTATCTCAGCGGGGCCGACTGACGGCCGCCCGCTTCCGGTCCGTCGACGCGGCCTGCGCGACCGAGAGGGCTTCGGTGAGGACCGGTACGGGGTGGGTGGGCCAGCGCGAGGAACCGCTCGATGCGCCCGAGGTCGAGTTCGACGGCGAGCGAGACGGTGATGATCGCGTGGTCCACGTTGGTCGCGAGGACCTGGCCCTCGGACCGCTTGGACGACGTGGACCGCGCGAACGTGGTGCGGCGCGGCAGAAGGGGAACCCTGGACGCCACGTATTTATCGGCGGATCAGCCGGTCCGTCAGTTCCATGAGCCGGGCGCGGGCGTCGGTGTCGTACGCCTGCTCGTGGGCGCGGGTGTCGGTGAACCGGTCGAAGTAGCGGCCGGTGGTGCCGGCGAGCGCGGGGTCGAGGAGCAGCCGTACGGTCGGCCGGACGCCTTCCTCGGTGGCGACTTCCGGAGTCAGTCCGTAGGCGCGCACGCCCGGGGTGTCCATGAGGTGGGCCGGGTGCAGGGTGTTGACGGTGACGCCGGTGCCGTCCAGTTCGTGGGCGAGCTCGAACGTCGCCATGATCAGGGCCAGTTTGCTCCGGCAGTAGGCGCGCAGTCCCTCGTAGTCCCGCTCCAGCATGACGTCGTCGAGGTCGATGGTCTCCTGGCCGATGGACGCCACGTTCACGACGCGGGCGGGGGCCGAGGCGGTGAGCAGCGACAGCAGGCCGCGGGTGAGGGCGTAGGGCGCCAGGTGGTTGACCGCGAAGCGGAGTTCATGACCCTGCGGGGTCAGTTCGCGGACCAGCGGGCGCGAACCGCCGCCCGCGACCGCGTTGTTGATCAGGCCGTCGAGGTGGGGTTCGGCGGCCCGCACGCGGTCCGCGAGCGCGTGCACCTGGTCGAGGTCGGACAGGTCCGCGAGGTACGTGCGGACGGTGGTGCCGGGGTGGGCGGTCCGGGCTTCGGCGGCCACGGCTTCGAGGCGGCCGGGGTCGCGCCCGTGCAGCAGCAGGGTGCCGCCGCGGGCCGCGAGGTCGAGGGCGAGGGCGCGCCCCATGCCGGAGGTGGCACCGGTGATCAGGGTGGTGCGGTACTCGTGCCGTTCCGTCTGTGCTGTCTGTTCCATGCCGGTCAGCCTGTCAGCGCCGGGACGGGGAAGGCAGTGCGTGCTGGGCCTGGTGTTGGTACCACCAGGCTGGGGCGCCCCGTACCCGAGGTCGGCGGGGCGTGTCCGATCCGTACAAGACGGCTCGGACGGACACCCCCTAGCGTGCGGCCATGGACACCCACCACGCCACTCCGTCCCCTGTTCCCGCTCCCTCCGCCGCGCCCCGGCTGGACGTCGTCGGACTGGTCACCGCCGACATGGCCGCCTCCCTTGCCTTCTACCGGCTGCTCGGCCTCGACCTGCCGCCCGGCGCGGAGGACGCTCCGCACGTGGAGGTCGCCCTGCCCGGCGGCCTGCGGGTGATGTGGGACAGCGAGGACGTCGTCCGGTCCTACGACCCCGCGTGGACCCGCCCGGCGGCCGGCGGCGCCCGCGTCGCGCTCGCCTTCCGCTGCGCGGACCCCGGCCGGGTCGACGCGGTCTACGAGGCCCTGACGGCCGCCGGGCACCGGGGTCACCTCAAGCCCTGGGACGCCGTGTGGGGCCAGCGGTACGCGGTGGTGCTCGACCCGGACGGTACGGGCGTCTCGCTCTACGCGGACACGGACACGGACGCGGAGACGGAGACGGACGCGGACACGGACGCGTACGCGGACGCGGGGTCGGAGCCGGCGTGGGAGCCGGGCCGGGCGGAGGCGTAGACCGTCAGTCCGGGCGGGCGCGGTATCCCGCCCGTGCCGCGTACCCCGTCAGCGTCATGCCCGTCAGCGACCGCATCTCGCGGGCCAGGTGGGCCTGGTCCGCGCAGCCCGCGCGATGCGCCGCCTCCGCGTACGGCACGCCCGCGGCCACCAGTGCGAGGGCTTGTCGCAGCCGCAGGATGCGGGCCAGGGTCTTCGGCCCGTAGCCGAAGGCGACGAGCGAGCGCCGGTGCAGCTGCCGCACGCCGAGCCCGACCTCGTCCGCCGCCCGGCCGACGGACACGCCCGCCCGCAGCCGGGCCGCCACGGTCCGCATCAGCGGATCGGGCGCGGGCGCGTCGGCGGCCCGGCGCAGCACCAGGGACTCCAGGGCGGTGGCGGGGTCGGCCGCGTCGCTGATCCGGTCGGCGAGCCGGCGGGCCGTACGGGCGCCCCACAGGCCGGCCAGGTCGACGCGCTCGTCGCGCAGCGCGCTCGCGTCGGTGCCGAGCACGGCGGGCGCCTGGCCGGGCGCGAAGCGCACGCCCGCGTAGCGGGCGGCGGGGCTGCCGGGCACGTACGCCCTGGTGTCGGGGCCCGCGACGAGCAGCCGGCCGTCCGCCCAGATCAGGTCCATGCAGCCGTCGGGCAGGACCGGGCGGCTGCCCGGGTCCGCCGGGCCGATCGCACGGGTCCAGACGACCGCTCCGGAGAGCCGGGCGGGGCGTTCCTCGTACACACCGCCAGGGTAGGCGGATTCGCTGACACCGGCCGGCCGGTCGGACAGAATGGTGCCCCAGCCAACTGTTCGGGCCACGGGGGTCGTTGTGAGCACACTGATGGAGTTCGGCACGGGGAGCGGAGCGGTGCTGGTGGAGGCGGACGGGCCGCAGCCGGGCGCCAGGCCGGTGGCGCGGGGCGGCAACTCCCTGGTCCGTGCCGGGCAGACACTGGACGAGGCGCTCGTCGGCATCCGTACGGCGGCCGAGTCGGCGCTCGCGGTGTTCCGCGACGGCGCGCTCCGGCCGGACGGGGTGGAGCTGGAGTTCGGGGTGAAGCTGTCGGCCGAGGCGGGCGCCGTGATCGCCAAGACGGCGGTCGAGGGCCATCTGGTGGTGCGGCTCTCCTGGTCGCCGGACGGCCAGGGCACCCGGGCCACGGTCGCCACGCGGGAGCAGGCCGCCGGGGCGGGCGCCGGTCCGGAACGGGCCGCCACCGTGCACCAGCAGCCCGCCGGGGCGGGTGACGACGCGCCGGCCGGCGTGCGGTGACGCGCTCGCCCGCCTGGCACGTACGCGTCGAGCACGCCGGTTCGGTCCTGGGCGCCGGATTCCTGGTCTCCGCCGGCACCGCCCTGACCTGCGCGCATGTGGTGCAGGACGTCGACCGGGTCACCCTCCGGTTCCCCGGCGCGCAGGGCCTCGGCGAGCTCGCGGCGCGGGTCGCGGCGCGCGGGCCGTGGGGCGGCCAGGCGACGGACACGGGTGACGTGGCGGTGCTGGCGCTCGACCGGCCGGTGGCCGTCCCGCCGGTCTCGTTCGCCGAGCCCGACGGCGTACGGGAGGTCCGCGAGCCCCCGCGGCTGGTGGCGTACGGCTTCCCGGACGGCTACGGCTGGGAGGGCGCCCAGACCGAGCTGCGGGTGACGGCGGCCCGGCAGCTGATCCACGACGAGTGGAACCAGGCCGAGTACTGGTCGGGGCACGGCCAGGAGCCCTCGTACGGCTTCAGCGGCTCCGCCGCGATGCGGGCGGCCGACGGGACGGTCGTCGGCATGGTCGCCTCGTACGACCCGGTGGTCCGCAACGCGCGGATCATCCCCGCACGGGTGCTGGCCCGGCACGTGCCGGCCCTCGCCGAGCTGGTGCCGACACCGGGCTGCTCGGCCGGCGAGAAGCGCCGGCTGCGGGAACTCGTGGAGCTGGCCGAGCGCACCGGGCCGCTGCCGGTGCCGATGGAGCGGCTGCTGCTCGCTGTGGCGGCCGCCCGGGGCCTCGCCCTCCCGGCGATCCGGCCGGCCGGCCTCTGGCAGGGCGTGTGGCATCTGCTGACCGAGGTCCCGCCGGCCGGCGGCCTCGTGCCGCTCGCCGATCTGGCCGTCCGCATCGCCGACCAGGTGGCCGACGAGGAGCTGCGGCGTGCCTTCCGCGCGTGGGCGCGTGAGCACCGCGCCCGTCATGACGCCCCGGCCCCGGACGGGCACCGGGCCCGCCGTGGGGTGCCGGCGCAGGCGCTCCTCCCCTGCGACGGCGAGCCCCGGCACGGAACGGCGTCTCCGGACGACGGCGGGGGCCGCGCCCGGGACGGCGCCCGGGTCCGGGGCACCGCCGCTTCGGGTGGCTCCGGGGCCCCGCTGCCCTGGGCGCCGATCCTGGTCGAGGTGCGGCGCAGCGGTGCCGACGGCGGGGCGGTGATCGCCGAGGTGTCCGTGTACCGCGGCGGGACCCGGGTGCTCGTGAGCGAACGGCGCCTCACGGCCGGGCGGTTGCGCGGCTGGGTCCTCGACCGGATCGACGAGGCGTACGAGGAGATCACCGACGGCCGTCCGCTCATCGCGTTCGCGCTGCCCCGCTCCTGGCTGAACAAGGACGTCGACCAGTGGACCCGCAGGCGCGGCAAGGAGCCGCCGCTCGGCTGCAGTTCGCCGCTGGTGGTGCTCGACCACGACCGCCGGTCGAAGGGCCGCCAGCAGTTCGCGCTGAGGCGGGTGTGGGAGGAACTGGACCGGCTGGACGGCTCGCCGCTGCACCGGGTCGCCTGCTCCACTTCCCAGGGCGCGGCGCAGCTCTCGGTCCGCCTCCAGGACGTGCGGGGCCCGGTGGGCTTCTCCCGGCCGCCGACGGCGTCCAGGGAACGCACGCTGTACGGGGCCGCGCTGGACGCGCCCGCGCCGATCGTGCTGTGGCCGCGCAACGGCTGCCCGCCGGGCGGTCCGTGCACGGGGAGCTGTGCGGGCAGCGGCTTCCTGGACCGGATCGCGGAGCGGATCTCACGGCTGCCTCCGGGCGAACTCCCGGACGTCGTCTTCCGGTTGCGCAAGGAGGCCTTCCTGCACGAGGGGCCGGAGCCGCACTGGGCGGCGCAGGTGTCGCTCGTCTGGGAGGACCCGCGCCGGTTCCCCGATGTCCGCCCGCTGAGCCACTCGCCCGTCGGCTGAACCCCCGCCCCCACCCCACCTCTTGGAGCAACAGGATGTCGCCCTGGCCCGTCTACACCGGAGCGAGCGAGCCGCACGACGGCATCGACGCGCTGCCCGCGCCGCCGCCGTGGCGTACGTTCGACGGCGGGCCGGCGCTGCCGCCCGCCCGGGACGGGGACGCCGACGGCGGGGCACCGGGCCGGGCGCACCGGGCCCGTACCTACCAGCCGACGCCCGAGACGGTGCGGCTGGTCAACGCGGCGCTGTATCTGCGGCGTCCGCTGCTGGTCACCGGTCCGCCGGGCAGCGGCAAGTCGAGCCTGGCCTACGCGGTGGCCCGCGAGCTGCGGCTGGGCCGGGTGCTGCGCTGGAACGTCACCAGCCGCGCCACGCTCACCGACGGGCTCTACCGCTACGACCCGCTGTCGAGGCTGTACGAGGCCGGCCGGTCCGTCGGGGACGAGCGGCAGCGCGGGGAGGCCGCGGTCGAGGACCATCTGCGGCTCGGCCCGCTGGGCACGGCCCTGCTCCCGTACGAACGGCCGCGGGTCCTGCTCATCGACGAGATCGACAAGGCGGACCTCGACCTGCCCAACGACCTGCTGCACGTCCTGGAGGACGGGCAGTACGAGATCCCGGAACTCGTACGGGCCGCCCGCTCCCACCCGGTGGCCGAGGTCATGGTGGCCGACGCGGAGGACCGGGTGCCGGTGTGTCACGGCGAAGTGCGCTGTCTCGCCTTCCCGTTCGTCGTGCTGACCAGCAACGGCGAGCGCGAGTTCCCGCCCGCCTTCCTGCGCCGCTGCGTCCGGCTCGAGCTGCGCCGCCCGCTGCGCGAGCAGCTGGAGGACATCGTGCGAGCCCACCTCGGGGAGCTCGACGAGCGGGACCACGCGCTCGTGGACACCTTTCTGCGCCGGGGCAGCGCGGGCGAACTGGCCACCGACCAGCTGCTCAACGCGATCTATCTGACCCGGACTTCGGGCCTGGGGGCGTCGACCCGCGAGGAGCTGGCGGAATCCCTGATGCCGTACCTGGGGCGGGCGGCGGAATCCTGGGACGTCGATGACGTCTGAGGCGCGTCCCGGGCGCGCCGGGGACAGCGGCGCGGGCCGGCTCGCCGCGCTCGCGAACGTCCTGGCGCAGGCCGGCGAGGAACCGCCGACGGGTCGGGAGCTGGCCGAACTGCTGTGGCTGGCCCGGCAGATGGGAGTCGGGGCCGACCGGAGGGGAACGACGGCGGATCCGGAGCCGCGGGAAGCGGAGGTGCCGCCCGACGAGTCGGCGCCGTCCGCCTTCGAGACGGGTCACCACCCGGCCGAACCCCCGCATCCGGAGCCGCCGTTCGCCTCGCCCCGGCCGTCACCCCGGTCCGCCGCGCCCCGGATCCCGCTCCGCGCCCCCGCGCCGTACGCCCCCCGAGCGGTACCGGAGTCGGCGGCCGGGCACGCACCGCTGCTGGCGCCCGCACCGCCCATGCTGGCCCGGCCGCTGGCCCTGCAGCGGTCGCTGCGGCCGTTGCGCCGCACGGTGCCGAGCGGATCCGGCCGGGAGCTGGACGAGACGGCGACGGCGGACCGCATCGCCTCGCTCTCCGCGCCCGGCTCGGGGCGGCGGCTGTGGCTCCCGGTGCTCCGGCCGCGCCAGGAACGCCGGCTGCACCTGTGGATCGTGGTCGACTCCGGCCCGACGATGTCGATGTGGCGGCCGCTGGCGCGGGAGCTCCGCACGGCGTTCGCGCAGACCGGCGCCTTCCGCACCCTGGACGTCCTCCGGCTCGGCGAGGACGGTCGGCTGCCCCGGCGCCACCGGGAGCGCGGCCGTACCGCCGTGCTCGTGCTCAGCGACGCGATGGGGCCGCAGTGGCGGGACGGCGCGGCGGGCCCGCGCTGGCGCGGGGCGCTCGCCGCGCTGGCCGCGGAGGGCCCGGTGGCGCTGCTCCAGCCGCTGCCGGAGCGCATGTGGCGGCACACCGCGGCGCCCGCCGTACCGGGGCGCTTCGCGTCCCCGGCCGCCGGGGTGCCGAACACGGCCCTCGCCTTCACGCCGTACGACGAACCGTACGGCGGCCCGTACGCCGGCCCGCGCGACGGTACGGACAGGGGCCCCGGCACGGTCCGGGTGCCGATCCCGATCCCGGTGCTCGAACCCTCCGAGGTCTGGCTGGGCAACTGGGCGGCGCTGGTGGCCTCCCCCTCCGGCACGGAGGTACCGGGCGCAGCGGCCTTCGTACGCCCGGGGGCCCTGCCGTCGCGCCCGGACGACGACGCGCTCGTGCCCGAGGAGGCGGACCCGGAGGAGCTGGTGCTGCGCTTCCGCGCCCTCGCCTCCCCGGAGGCGTACCGGCTGGCGGCGCACCTGGCGGTGGGCTCGGCCCATCTGCCGGTGATGCGGCTGGTGCAGGCGGCGGTCGAGGAGCGCCCCGAGCCGAGGCACCTGGCCGAGGTCGTCCTGAGCGGCATGCTCGTCGCGGAGCCGGGCGGCGCCCCCGGCGCGTACGACTTCCGTCCCGGCGTCCGCGAGCTGCTCCTGACCGCGCTCCCCCGCACGGCCCTGGTCCGCACGGCCGGTCTGCTGGCCCGCGTCAGCACCGAGATCGAGTCCCGCGCCGGTCTGCTGCCGGGCGAGTTCCGCGCCCTGGCCGAGACGCTGCACGCCCGGGGCGGCGAACGTGCGGCGGGCCGCCCGTTCGCGCTGCTGAGCGAGGAGAGCGTACGGCTGCTGAGCGGGCCGGTGGCGCCGCGGGGCGACGGCCCTCCAGCCGCCGCGCCGGCCACCCGTCCGCCGGTCGCCCGTCCGCCGGCAGCCGTGGCGTCGGCCGGCGAGCCGCCCCGGCTCGACGGCGACCGCTACGTGGTGCGCGGACGCGTCGGCGGCCACGTCATCCCGGTCTGGCGCGGCTACGACCGCTATCTGCAGCGCGAGGTGGACCTCTCCGTCTACACCTACTCCTCCTCGGACGGTGTGGCCCCCGGCGTCCGCTCGACCGCCACCGCGGACTTCCTGGCACGCGGCTATCAGGTCGCGCGGTTCTTCGGGACCTGGTCGCTCCGCGTGTACGACGCCGTGAGCCTCGACGGCGGCTGCTGTCTGGTGACCGAACCCGCGCCCGGGAGGACGCTGCGGCAGGTGATCGACAGCGCTGCGGGGCCGCTGCCCGCGGCGGCGGCCGTGGAGATCGGCCGGCGCGTGCTGACGGCTCTCCGCGACCTGCACGAAGGAACCGGACTCGGCCACGGCAACCTGTCACCCGACACCGTGTTCGGACCCGAGTACGAGGAATTCTGGCGTCTCGGCGCCCCGGGCCTGCTGTGGCCGGTCATGGAGGACCACGGCGCGCCCGAACGGGCGGAGTGCTACCGGGCCCCCGAGACCGGGCGGGGCACGCCGACCCACGAGGAAGACCTGTTCTCCCTCGGCTGCGTGCTGTACGAGCTGCTCACCGGGGCCCCGCCACGCCCCGGAGCCCGTCTTCCCCACGACCGGAGCGACCTGCCGGAACCGGTCACCCACACGGTGGCCAACCTGATGTCGGAGTCGCCGCGCGTCCGCCGCCGCGGGGCGGACGCCCTCGCCCGGGGCTTCACCGACACCGCCGCCGCGCCGCCGGAGCACTCGGACGTGACCTACCGTCTGCTCGGCCCGTTCCGGGTGACCGTACGGGGACGGGACGTCGCGGGCCTGCGGGACGGGGACGACCTCTTCCTCGCCCGGCTGCTGCTCGCGTACGGCACCGACGTCAGGACTCCGGACATGCTCGCGGTCACCGGGGGAACGGCCGACGACCTCCTGGAACGCTCCCGGCGTCTGCGCGGCCTCGGCCTTCCCGTCGAGGTCCGGGACGGCTCGTGGTCACTGCCGGTCCCGGAGGGCGCGCTCGACCTCTCCCGGGTCCTGGTCCACGTGGCCGAGGCGCGCGAAGCCCTGGACCGCGGCGACCGGCCACGGGCCCGCCGGTATCTGGTGAAGGCGCTCGACGTGTGGACCGACGAGGCGTTCGGCGGGCTGCGCGGTGCGTGGGCCGCGCGAGAGCGACGGCTTCTGGAGGGCTGGCGGGCGACGCTCCGGCACGACGTCGAGGTCGTCGACGCGGCGCTGGCGACCCGGGCCCGCTCGGCACCGGCCGGGCGGCTGCTCGTCAGCTCCTCCGCCGGCGTCGTCCCCGACCCGCACGTCGGCGAACTGGTCGTCCTGCTCGCCGAAGCCGCCTTCCCGGAGCTCGCTCCGGGGCACCGCTCGGGCATCGACCTGATCGACTCGCCGGTTCCCGCCTCCCGCCCGCTGCGCGAGGTCGTGGAATGGTGCGTGCGCACCCTCCCGTACGCCCTCGCCGAGTCGCTGCCCCGCGGGGTCGAACGACCGGTCCGGCTCACCGTCGCGGTGCACGAGAGCGACGTTTCCCCCGCGACACGGGCCGCACTCGCCGGTCACATGCCGATCCCTCGGAACGAGCCGCACGCCGAGGCGGTGGTGACGGTGGTGATCTCGCACGAGCTGTGGGCCGGGCTGCCGCGCCCGCTGCGCCGCGCCTTCCGCGACACCACGACGACGGCCGGCGGTCGCGAACACGTCGTGGTCGTCACGCGCCCGAGCTCCGACGGACCCGCCGGCCCCACCGCGCCGCCCTCCGACGACAGCCCGTTCGACCCGGTGTACTAGGTGTTCTGTCCGAGGGGCATCCGTGCGGCCCCGTACCGCCCCTACTCCTTCTCCCACCCCGCGTGCAGCCGGGACTTGACGTCGTCCGGGGGCAGGAACCTGGACCAGCGTTCCGGGAACTCCGACGGCATGTCCGGGTCGTCCTCGTCCACGTCCTCCTCCTCCGCGCGCAGGCGGGCGACCAGGTCGGCGGCCTGGGCGGCGCGGGCGCGTTCGTTGGCCTCGCGGGCGGCGGCCGTGGCGACGGAGGGCCAGACGCGGTCGATGGCGGCGTTGACGGCGGCGCCGACGAGCACGGCGAAGGCGGAGATGCCGATCCAGAGGAGGACGGCGATGGGGGCCGCCAGGGAGCCGTAGATGGTGGGGCCCTCGACCTGGCTGGTGAGGTAGATGCGCAGGACGAAGCTGCCGAGCACCCACATCGCGAGGGCGACGAGCGCTCCCGGGATGTCCTCGATCCACGGCGAGCGGACGGGGACGGAGACGTGGTACAGGGTCGTCAGGAAGGCGATGGAGAGCAGGATGACCGTCGGCCAGTACAGCACCGAGACGACTTCCGTGCCCCAGGGGACGAGCTGGACGAGCCGGTCGGGGCCGACGACGGCGAGCGGCAGCACGACGGCGCCGATGACGAGGGCCACGAGGTAGAGCAGGAAGGCCAGCAGCCGGGTCTTGACGATGCCGCGGTGGCCGTCGAGGCCGTACATCACCGTGATCGTGTCGATGAAGACGTTGACGGCCCGGGAGCCCGACCACAGGGCGATGGCGAAGCCGAGGGAGACGAGTTCGGGGCGTTTGCCCTGGGTGACGTCCTCCAGGAGCGGGCGGGCGATCTCGTTGACGCCCCGGTCGGAGAGGACGGTGCGGGCGGCGTGGAGGATGTTCTCCTCGATGCTGGCGACGGTGTCGGTGTTGGTCCACTCGTCGGCGTAGCCGAGCAGGGCGATCAGGCCGAGCAGCAGCGGGGGCAGCGACAGCAGGGTGAAGAAGGCGGCCTCGGCGGCCAGACCGAGGATGCGGTACTCGATGCACGAGTTGACCGTGTCCTTCAGGAGCAGCCAGACCATCTTCCGCTTGGAGACGTTGCGGTAGAGGACGCGAGCGCGGTGGAGCTTGCTCCAGGGCCGCGGGTCGCGCCGTTCGGGTGTTTCGTTTGCTGCCTGCACCTCCTTACCGTATCGGCATGGAAGCCGGCACCCACACCGTGACCAACCAGGCTCCGCCCCTGGTGGGATACGACATGTTCGCGACCGACCGGGCCCTGGCGGAGGCCGTGGAGCGCCATCTGCCGCCGGAGGTGTACGACGAGGCGCGCGAGGAGCTGACGGCCTTCGGGACCTCGGCGGGCTCCGCGCAGGCGCAGGAGTGGGGACGGCTCGCGAACGCGTTCCCGCCGCGGCTGCTGACGCACGACCGGTACGGCCACCGGATCGACGAGGTGGAGTTCCCTCCGGCGTGGCACCGGCTGCTCGGGCGCGGCGTGGCGGCGGGTCTGTCGGGTTCGGCGTGGGGCCGTCCGGGTGGTCATGTGCGGCGGGCGGCGGCGTTCGTGCTGGCCTCTCAGGTGGAGGCGGGGCACGGCTGCCCGCTGTCGATGACGCACGCGGCGGTGCCGGCGCTGCGGGCGGAGCCGGAGCTCGCGGAGGCGTGGGAGCCGCTGCTCGCCTCGCGGGTGTACGAGCAGGACCTGCGACCGCCGCTGGAGAAGGCGGGCGTGCTGCTCGGCATGGCGATGACGGAGAAACAGGGCGGCAGTGACGTACGGGCGAACACGACCCGGGCGGAGCCGCTGGCGGCCGACGGCGAGTACGTCCTGACGGGGCACAAGTGGTTCTGTTCGGCGCCGATGTCGGACGGGTTCCTGGTGCTGGCGCAGGCTCCGGCGGGGCTGACCTGTTTCCTCGTGCCCCGGGTGCTGCCGGACGGGAAGCGCAACGCCTTCGCGATCCAGCGGCTCAAGGACAAGCTGGGCAACCGGTCGAACGCCTCCGCCGAGGTCGAGTTCGACGGGTCGACGTGGGCGCGCCGGGTCGGCGAGGAGGGGCGCGGGGTGCGCACCGTCATCGGGATGGTGGCGGCGACCCGGCTCGACTGCGTGCTCGGTTCGGCCGCGCTGATGCGGCAGGCGGTGGCGCAGGCCGTGCACCACGCCTCGTACCGCCGCGCGTTCGGGAGCGTGCTGGTCGACCTGCCGCTGATGCGCAACGTGCTCGCCGATCTGGCACTGGAGTCGGAGGCGGCGACGGTGCTCGGGCTGCGGCTCGCGGCGGCGTACGACTCCGGTACGGACGGGGAGCGGGCGCTGCTGCGGCTCGCGGTGCCGGTGGCGAAGTACTGGGTGACGAAGCGGTGCACGCCGGTGGTGGCGGAGGCGCTGGAATGCCTGGGCGGGAACGGTTACGTGGAGGAGTCGGGGCTGCCGCGGCTGCTGCGCGAGTCGCCGCTGAACTCGATCTGGGAGGGCGCGGGGAACGTGCAGGCGCTGGACGTGCTGCGGGCGCTGCGGCGGGAACCGGCGGCGCTGAACGCCTACCTGACGGAGGTGGGGCGGGCGCGCGGCGAGGACCACCGGCTGGACCGGGCGATCCGGGACCTGCTGACGGAACTGGCCGATCTGGAGGGCGTCGAGGCGCGGGCGCGGCGGCTGGCCGAGCGGATGGCACGGGTGCTGCAGGGCGCGCTGCTGGTGCGGTGGGCGCCGCCGGAGGTGGCGGACGCGTTCTGCGCCTCGCGGCTCGGCGGGGACTGGGGGGCGTCGTTCGGGACGCTGCCGCACACGCTGGACCTGGCGGCGGTGGTGGACCGGGCCCGGCCGGAGCCGTCGTCGGAGGGCTGAGGCCGGGGAGGGGGTCGGCCGGCGGGCGTGATGCCGGCGTCCGGTCTCCGGCGCGGCGGGCCCGCTCCCGTGGGCCGTCGGCCGGTGCGGCGGGCCCGTTGCGGGGGTTGGCGGTCGGCGCGGTGGGCCTGTTGCGGGGGTTGGCGGTCGGCGCGGCGGGCCTGTTCCGTGGCCGGCGTCCATCGGCTGACGTTCCCGGTCGGGTGAACGTGCGTCCGGAGGGGCGGTCGCCGGGGTGACGGTGGTGTGGGTGTGCCGCGCGTGCCAGGGGTGGACCTGAGGGGGTCGGCACGCGCGGAAAAGCCGAGGGTGGTGCTGCGCCGACACGGCACCACCCTCCGCTTCGGCTCCACCCTCTCTCCGGAGGGGCGGGGGTTGCCAGAGTTGCAAGGGGTTGCAGGATTACGGGAAGCAGCCCGCACGTGACGCTGTGGAGCGGCACGATGGGCGCCGGGACGCACACCGTGCAGAACCGATACAGCTCCGACGCAGCACCGAGACAGCACCGTGCAGGGCTGGGAGGGACCGATGAACCGAGCACAGGTCGACCTGAACCGGCTGGCCGCGATGGACGCCGCCAAGGCGACCCGGCTGCTGCACCAGGTCCGCGAGGAGACCCTGGCCGGCCGCAGACCGCCGGTGGCGCCGCGCCCGGTGATCGACGCGTCCTGGCAGCGGATGTTCCGGCTGGGCCTGGATCCGGACCGGAGCACGAGCAGCGTGCTGCTGCAGCGCGACGAGCTGGAGGAGCGGCGCCGCTCCTCCGTGCTCGGCGAGGTGATGCGGACGCTCAGCGCGGGACTCGCCGGGATCGCCGACGCCTCCATGCAGATCATGGTGGTGACGGACGAGCTGGGCCGGGTGCTGTGGCGCGAGGGCAACCTCGCGGTGCTGCGCCAGGCCAACGGGATCTGTCTCGAGGAGGGCGCGGCCTGGAGCGAGCAGACCACCGGGACCAACGCGGTGGGCACGGCGCTCGCCATGGGCAGGGCCGTGCAGGTGCACTCGGCCGAGCACTACGTGCACACCCTGCACAACTGGACCTGCGCCGCCGCGCCCGTCCACGATCCTCGCGACCAGCGGCTGCTCGGCATCGTCGACGTGAGCGGGCCGGCGTCCAGCTTCCATCCGGCGACGCTCGCGCTGGTCGGTTCGGTGGCGCAGCTCGCGGAGGCGGAGATGCGGGACCGCCATCTGCGGTCGATCGAGCGGCTCCGTTCGGTGGCCGCGCCCATCCTGTGCCGGATCGGCGGCCGGGCGATCGCCGTGGACGCCCACGGGTGGACGGCGGCCGTGACCGGGATGGCGCCGGTGGACCGGCTGCCGTTGCCCAAGTCCTTCCGGGCGGGCCGGGTGTGGCTGCCGTCACTCGGCATGTGCGCGGTGGAGCCGCTGCCCGGCGGCTGGCTGCTGCGGGTCCAGGAGGACGCCCGGACGTCGGACCCCGCCTCGGGCGCGGCGAGCCGGGTCGTGCTGGACCTGAGCCGGCCGCGCCGCTGGACGGTGTCCGTGTCGGGCACGGCGGGGAGCTGGTCCCAGGAGCTCAGCCCGCGCCACGCCGAGCTGCTGTACCTCCTCGCCCTCCACCCGGAGGGCCGGACGGCGGCGGAACTGGCGCAGGACGTGTTCGGCGACCGGACGAGGACGGTGACCGTACGGGCGGAGCTGTCGCGGGTACGCCGCAACCTGGCCGGCGTCCTGGCGCACCGCCCGTACCGCTTCAGCGAGGAGGTGGAGGTGGAGCTCCGCCGCCCGGCCCACCCGGTGGACCTGCTCCCCCAGTCGACGGCCCCGGCGGTACTGGCGGCCCGCAGCGCGATGACGGCGTGACGGCGGTGTGGGGGAAGGCCGACGACTTGCCCGGGGCACCGCCGTCCGGGGCCGCCGCGTCACGTCCACGTCTGTCCGTATGCCGGACACCTTGTCCGCCAGGACCGAACGCGGTAGGAATCCGCGGCTCCGCATGATGCGATAAGCCCATGAGCATCACTCTCACCACCTGGTCCCTGGAACAGACCTCACCGTCCGACCTGCGCCCCGTCCCCGCCCCCGAGGGCCGGGACGACCTGCGGATCGTGCGCGCCGAGGTGCCCTCGGCGGAGTTCAGCCGCTTCCTCTACACCGCGGTCGGCGGCGACATCGCCTGGAACGACCGGCTCTCGCTCACGTACGCGCAGTGGCAGGAGATAGTGGAGAAGCCGGGCGCCGAGATCTGGGTGGCGTACGAGAAGGGGACGCCGGCCGGGTACGTGGAGCTGGACCCGCAGGACGACGGCGTGGTGGAGATCGTCTACTTCGGCCTGATCCCCGCCTTCCGGGGCCGCGGGATCGGCGGCCGTCTCCTTACTCACGGCGTGGAGCGCGCCTGGGACCTGGCGGACCGCTGGCCGGGCCGGGCCCCGACCAAGCGGGTGTGGCTGCACACCTGCTCCCTGGACGGCGAGCACGCGATGGCCAACTACCAGCGCCGCGGCTTCCGCCTCTTCGACACCAAGGTCGAGGAGATCGAGGCGCCGGGCAACCCGGGCCCGTGGCCCGGCGCCCACGCCTGAGCACACCGCCCGCGCCCGGGCGCACCGCCCACCCCTGAGCGCACCGCCCGTCGCCGCGCCACCCGCGCCACACTGCCCGTCGCCGCGCCACCCGCGCCGCACCGCCGGCACCGCCGTCGCCGTGAAGGGGCCCTGAGCTGGGCCCCTTTCGCGTGACCCACGCCACACCATCTCGCAGAGCGAGACCCAACTGTCCATATTCTGGACGAAGCTGGACTGGGTCCAAAGCCCCGTGACACGCTTCCGTCATGTCTGGAACTGGAATTGCCTTGGTGAGTCGGCGGCACGTCGACCTCGGCCGCATGTCCAGCGCCATCTGTTCGGTGCGCTGAGAAGACCAGCACCACCGAACCTCTCTCCTGACGTCCTGAACTCTGCGCACTGTCGCGCCACCTCCTACCCGAGCGCGAGTGTGCAGGTCAGAGCCGCCCTCTCGCAGTCCCGAAGGACAAAACGCCATGGCCGCCACCCCGGAAAACCCCACTCCCGCCGCCGCCCGCCGCAAGACCGGGCGCCACCGTGGCGAGGGTCAGTGGGCCGCGGGGCACTTCACCCCGCTGAACGGCAATGAGCAGTTCAAGAAGGATGACGACGGTCTCAATGTACGGACACGTATTGAGACGATCTACTCCAAGCGGGGCTTCGACTCCATCGACCCCAACGACCTGCGCGGCCGCATGCGCTGGTGGGGCCTCTACACCCAGCGTCGCGAGGGTCTGGACGGCACCAAGACCGGTGTCCTGGAGCCGGAGGAGCTGGACGCCGAGTACTTCATGCTCCGCGTCCGCATCGACGGCGGCCGGCTGACCACCGAGCAGCTGCGGGTGATCGGCGAGATCTCCCAGGAGTTCGCGCGCGGCACCGCCGACATCACCGACCGGCAGAACGTCCAGTACCACTGGATCCGCATCGAGGACGTCCCGGAGATCTGGAACCGCCTGGAGGCGGTCGGCCTGTCGACCACCGAGGCCTGCGGCGACACCCCGCGCACCATCCTCGGCTCGCCGGTCGCCGGCATCGCGGCGGACGAGATCATCGACGGCACGCCCGCCATCGACGAGATCCACCGCCGGATCGTCGGCAACAAGGACTTCTCCAACCTGCCGCGCAAGTTCAAGACGGCGATCTCCGGCTCGCCTCTGCTCGACGTGGCGCACGAGATCAACGACGTCGCCTTCGTCGGCGTGGTCCACCCCGAGCACGGCCCCGGCTTCGACGTGTGGGTGGGCGGCGGCCTGTCCACCAACCCGAAGCTCGGTGTCCGCCTCGGCACCTGGGTGTCGCTCGACGAGGTCGCCGACGTCCACGAGGGGATCATCTCGATCTTCCGTGACTACGGTTACCGCCGGCTGCGCAACCGCGCCCGCCTGAAGTTCCTCGTCGCCGACTGGGGCGCGGAGAAGTTCCGTCAGGTCCTGGAGGACGAGTACCTCAAGCGCAAGCTGACCGACGGCCCCGCCCCGGCGGAGCCGGCCGGCCGCTGGCGCGACCACGTGGGCGTCCACAAGCAGCAGGACGGCCGCTACTACGTGGGCTTCGCCCCGCGCGTGGGCCGGGTCGACGGCACCACCCTGACGAAGATCGCCGAGATCGCCGAGGCGCACGGCTCGGGCCGGGTCCGCACCACCACCGAGCAGAAGATGATCGTCCTCGACGTCGAGGAGGCTCAGGTCGAGTCGATCGTCTCCGCCCTCGAGTCGCTGGACCTGCGGGTCACCCCCTCGCCGTTCCGGCGCGGCACGATGGCCTGCACCGGCATCGAGTTCTGCAAGCTGGCCATCGTCGAGACCAAGGGCCGCGGCGCCTCGCTGATCGACGAACTGGAGCGCCGCATCCCGGAGTTCGACGAGCCGCTCACCATCAACATCAACGGCTGCCCGAACGCCTGCGCCCGCATCCAGGTCGCGGACATCGGCCTCAAGGGCCAGCTGGTCCTGGACGACGAGGGCAACCGCGTCGAGGGCTACCAGGTGCACCTGGGCGGCGCGCTGGGCCTGGAGGCCGGCTTCGGCCGCAAGGTCCGCGGCCTGAAGGTCACCGCGGCCGAACTGCCCGACTACGTCGAGCGGGTCCTCAAGCGCTTCGAGGCGGAGCGCGAGGACGGCGAGCGCTTCGCCACCTGGGCGTCCCGCGCCTCGGAAGAGGCGCTCTCGTGAGCGAGCGGGCGGCGCCGTTCCACTGCCCGTACTGCGGGGACGAGGACCTGCGCCCCGGCGAGCAGGGACACGGCGCCTGGGAATGCCGGGCGTGCAGCCGAGCCTTCCAGCTGAAGTTCCTGGGGCTACTGGCTCCCGGCACTTCGAGCAACACCGGTGGAGGGAAAGAGATATGACGACCACTCAGGACGTGACGGACGCGACCGCGGCCGACCTGAAGGCACTCGCCGAGCAGGCCGGCCGCGAGCTGGAGGACGCCTCCGCCCTGGAGATCCTCCAGTGGGCCGCCGACACCTTCGGCAAGCGCTTCTGCGTCACCTCCTCCATGGAGGACGCGGTCGTCGCCCACCTCGCCTCGCGCGCCATGCCCGGTGTGGACGTCGTCTTCCTCGACACCGGCTACCACTTCGAGGAGACCATCGGCACCCGTGACGCCGTCGACGCCGTCATGGACGTCAACGTCATCACCCTCACCCCGCGGCAGACCGTCGCCGAGCAGGACGCCGAGTACGGCCCGAAGCTGCACGACCGCGACCCCGACCTGTGCTGCGCGCTGCGCAAGATCAAGCCCCTCGAAGAGGGCCTGACCGCGTACGCCGCGTGGGCGACCGGCCTGCGCCGCGACGAGTCCCCGACCCGGGCGAACACCCCGGTCGTCGGCTGGGACGAGAAGCGGCAGAAGGTGAAGGTCTCCCCGATCGCCCGCTGGACCCAGGACGACGTCGAGGCGTACGTCCTGGAGCACGGGGTGCTCACCAACCCGCTCCTCATGGACGGTTACACGTCCGTCGGCTGTGCCCCCTGCACCCGCCGGGTCCTCGAGGGCGAGGACGCCCGGGCCGGCCGCTGGGCCGGGCGCACCAAGACCGAATGCGGGCTGCACGGCTGATGACCACCACCCCTCAGACCTCCCCGACCTCCCAGACCTCCCAGGAGAACCACGTGACCGGTGCCACCATCTGGCTCACGGGCCTGCCGAGCGCCGGCAAGACCACCATCGCGTACGAGCTGGCCGGCCGGCTGCGCGAGGAGGGTCACCGCGTCGAGGTCCTCGACGGCGACGAGATCCGCGAGTTCCTGTCGGCGGGCCTCGGCTTCAGCCGCGAGGACCGGCACACGAACGTGCAGCGGATCGGCTTCGTCGCCGAGCTGCTCGCCTCGCACGGCGTGAAGGTCCTGGTCCCCGTGATCGCCCCGTACGCCGACAGCCGCGAGGCGGTCCGCAAGCGCCACCAGGCCGAGGCCACCGCCTTCGTCGAGGTGCACGTGGCCACTCCGGTGGAGGTGTGCTCGGTCCGTGACGTCAAGGGCCTGTACGCCAAGCAGGCCGCGGGCGAGATCAGCGGCCTGACCGGCGTCGACGACCCGTACGAGGCCCCCGAGTCGCCCGATCTGCGGATCGAGTCCCAGAACCAGACCGTGCAGGAGTCCGCGGCGCAGCTCCACGCGCTGCTCACCGAGAGGGGTCTGCTGTGACCACCGTTGCCCACGTCCACGACGCCACCGGCAGCCCGTTCGCGCTGTCGCACCTCGACTCCCTGGAGTCCGAGGCCGTGCACATCTTCCGCGAGGTGGCGGGCGAGTTCGAGCGGCCGGTGATCCTCTTCTCCGGCGGCAAGGACTCCATCGTCATGCTGCACCTGGCGCTGAAGGCCTTCGCCCCCGCGGCGGTGCCCTTCTCGCTGCTGCACGTCGACACGGGACACAACTTCCCCGAGGTCATCGAGTACCGCGACCGCGTGGTCGCCGAGCACGGACTGCGCCTGCACGTCGCCTCCGTGCAGGAGTACATCGACGCCGGCAAGCTGCGCGAGCGCCCGGACGGCACCCGCAACCCGCTGCAGACCGTGCCGCTGACCGAGGCGATCCAGCAGCACCGCTTCGACGCCGTGTTCGGCGGCGGCCGCCGCGACGAGGAGAAGGCCCGCGCCAAGGAGCGGGTGTTCAGCCTCCGCGACGAGTTCTCCCAGTGGGACCCCCGCCGCCAGCGGCCCGAGCTGTGGCAGCTGTACAACGGCCGGCACGCCCCCGGCGAGCACGTCCGGGTGTTCCCGCTGTCCAACTGGACCGAGCTGGACGTCTGGCAGTACATCCAGCGCGAGAAGATCGCGCTGCCGGAGATCTACTTCGCGCACGAGCGTGAGGTGTTCCAGCGCAACGGCATGTGGCTGACCGCCGGCGACTGGGGCGGCCCGAAGGACTCCGAGACCGTCGAGACGCGTCTCATCCGCTACCGCACCGTCGGCGACATGTCCTGCACCGGCGCGGTGGACTCCGACGCCACCACGCTGGAAGCCGTCATCAACGAGATCGCCGCGTCCCGGCTCACCGAGCGGGGCGCCACCCGGGCGGACGACAAGCTGTCCGAGGCCGCGATGGAAGACCGCAAGCGCGAAGGGTACTTCTAACCATGAGCACGTTCACCGAAGAGCCCACCTCCGGGCACGCCGAGCTCGCGGCCACCACCCTGCTGCGTTTCGCCACCGCCGGCTCCGTCGACGACGGCAAGTCGACCCTGGTGGGCCGGCTGCTGCACGACTCCAAGTCGGTGCTCGCCGACCAGCTGGAGGCCGTGGAGCACGCCTCGCGCTCGCGTGGCCAGGAGGCGCCGGACCTGGCGCTGCTCACCGACGGTCTGCGGGCCGAGCGCGAGCAGGGCATCACCATCGACGTGGCGTACCGCTACTTCGCGACCCCGCGGCGCCGGTTCATCCTGGCCGACACGCCCGGGCACGTGCAGTACACCCGGAACATGGTCACCGGCGCCTCCACGGCCGAGCTGGCCGTGGTCCTCGTCGACGCCCGCAACGGCGTCGTCGAGCAGACCCGCCGGCACGCCGCCGTCGCCGCACTGCTCCGCGTCCCGCACGTGGTGCTCGCCGTGAACAAGATGGACCTCGTCGACTACGCCGAGCCCGTCTTCGCCGCGATCGCCGAGGAGTTCACGACGTACGCCTCGGAGCTGGGCGTCCCGGAGATCACCGCGATCCCGATCTCCGCGCTCGCCGGCGACAACGTCGTGGAGCCGTCCGCCAACATGGACTGGTACGGCGGCCCGACGGTCCTCGAGCACCTCGAGACCGTCCCGGTCAGCCACGACCTGACGGCCTGCCACGCGCGCTTCCCGGTGCAGTACGTGATCCGTCCGCAGACCGCCGAGCACCCCGACTACCGCGGCTACGCGGGCCAGATCGCGGCCGGCGCGTTCCGGGTCGGCGAGCAGGTCACCGTCCTGCCGTCCGGAAGGACGTCCACGATCACGGCGATCGACGCGCTGGGCGAGTCCGTGGACATCGCCTGGGCGCCGCAGTCGGTCACCATCCGGCTCGCCGACGACATCGACATCTCCCGCGGCGACCTGCTCGCCCCGGTCGCCGACGCCCCGGCCACCAGCCAGGACGTCGAGGCCACCGTCTGCCACGTGGCGGACCAGCCGCTGACCGTGGGCCAGCGGGTGCTGCTCAAGCACACCACCCGCACGGTCAAGGCGATCGTGAAGGAGATCCCGTCCCGGCTCACCCTGGACGACCTCTCCCAGCACCCGAACCCCGGGCAGCTCGTCGCCAACGACATCGGCCGGGTCACGGTCCGCACCGCCGAGCCGCTCGCGCTCGACGCGTACGCCGACTCCCGCCGCACCGGTTCGTTCCTGCTGATCGACCCGGCCGACGGCACCACGCTGGCCGCCGGCATGGCGGGCGAGTCCTTCGCCGGCGCCAAGGCCGCGCCGGCCGCCGAGGACGAGGACGGCTGGGACTTCTGATGGGTCACCAGGACATCGGCGGCGGCTTCGCCGCAGAGAGCGGCCGCTTCGGCTCGGTCGCCCTCGGTGCGGGCCGGGGAGGTGTGGCGCGATGTGCGTGCTGACCCCTGTGCGCCGCCGTGGCGCGACGCCGCTCCACTCCGTACGACACCGCCACAAACGCAGACTTCGCTGAAGCCGAACCGAGGGGAACACCTCCCGTGCCTGCCACCACCCGTACCACCCTGCGCCGCGGCCTGGCCGCCGCAGCCGCACTGCCGCTCCTGATCGCGGCGCTCGCCTCGTGCGGCTACGGCTCCCAGGCCAAGAACGACCAGAAGAAGGTGGCCGCCGTGGGCGAGAAGCTCTCCGCGGACTCCGTACGGCTCGGGTACTTCCCCAACCTCACGCACGCGACGGCCCTGGTCGGCGACCGTGAGGGCATCTTCCAGAAGGAACTGGGCGGCACGCAGCTGAAGGTGTCGACCTTCAACGCGGGCCCGTCCGCCATCGAGGCGCTGAACGCCGGCTCGATCGACATCGGCTTCATCGGTCCCTCGCCGGCCATCAACGGCTACACCAAGTCCCAGGGCAAGAACCTGCGCATCGTGGCGGGTTCGGCCTCGGGCGGTGTGAAGCTGGTGGTCAACCCGGAGAAGATCAAGACGGTCGACGACGTCAAGGGCAAGCGGATCGCCACGCCGCAGCTCGGCAACACCCAGGACGTGGCCTTCCTCAACTGGGTGTCCGAGCAGGGCTGGAAGGTCGACTCGCAGTCCGGCAAGGGCGACGTCTCCGTGCTGCGCACCGACAACAAGATCGCCCCGAACGCCTACAAGTCCGGCGCGATCGACGGCGCGTGGGTGCCCGAGCCGATCGCGTCGAAGCTGGTGAGCCAGGGCGCGAAGGTCCTGCTCGACGAGTCCGAGCTGTGGCCGGACAAGCAGTTCGTCATCACCAACGTCATCGTGTCGCAGACGTTCCTCGAGCAGCACCCGGACGTGGTCGAGGCCGTCCTGCGGGGCTCGGTGAGGACCAACGCGTGGATCGCCGCCCACTCGGAGCAGGCGAAGGCCTCCGCCAACGCCCGGCTGGAGGAGCTCACCGGCAAGCCGCTCGCCGACGACGTGATCGACGGCGCCTGGCCGTCGATCCGGTTCACCGACGACCCGCTGGCCACGACGCTCCAGGCGCAGGCGGACCACGCGGTGAAGTCCGGGCTGCTGAAGAAGCCCGACCTGACCGGGATCTACGACCTGAAGCCGCTGAACAGGGTCCTGAAGGCCGCGGGCCGGCCCGAGGCGTCCGACGCCGGTCTCGGCGTCAAGTAACGAAGTCCGTAAGCGCTACCCAGGAGGTGACGACCATGGCCACGACCACGACGCTCGCCAAGGCCGAGGACCGCGTCCACGCGACGGGTCACGCGGCGCGGATCGAGCACGTCTCGAAGTCCTTCGGCGGTCCCGCCGGCGGGCAGCTCGTCCTCGACGACATCAGCCTCGACGTCGCCCCCGGC
>NZ_SDOY01000159.1 GCF_004117935.1 Streptomyces roseicoloratus
AACAAGGGCGGCCGCACCAGAAGCCCACCAGACACGGCCCGCCCCACCAACCCCAGAAGCCCTACCGCACCCCCGCCCGCCGCGACCCCACCCCCACCAACCCCAGAAACAAGCCGCACCCCCTCCCCTAAGAACCCCCCGCTCCCCACGTCGTCGTCCCCGCCGGATGGGCGCCCTGTGAACCCGGGCGGTCCAGGCGTGTCAGGCCGCCCGCTCCGGACAGGCCGTCCAGTACCTCGTCCAGGGTCGTCGCCGCCATGATCAGGGACAGGTGCGTGAAAGCCTGCGGGAAGTTGCCCAGTTGTTCGCCGCTCGGGCCGATCTCCTCCGCGAACAGGCCGACGTGGTTGGCGTACGTCAGCATCTTCTCGAACGTGAACCGGGCCTGCCGCACCCGTCCCGCCCGCGCCAGCGCGTCCACGTACAGGAAGGTGCACAGGCTGAACGTGCCCTCCGCGCCTCGCAGTCCGTCCGGCGAGGCGCCCGGGTCGTAGCGGTGCACCAGGCTGTCGTGGACGAGGTTGCGCTCGATCGCGTCGAGGGTCGAGAGCCAGACCGGGTCCGTCGGGCTGAGCAGGCCCGACCTCGGGATGAGGAGCAGCGCCGCGTCGAGGACCTCCCCGCCGTAGTACTGCACGAGTGCCCGCCGCCGCTCGTTCCAGCCCCGGTGCATGACCTGGGCGTAGATCTCGTCGCGCGCCGCCCGCCACGTCTCCAGTGCGGCGGGCCGGCCGAACTCCTCCGCGAGGCGCAGTCCCCTGTCGAAGGCCACCCACGACATCACGCGGCTGAACGTGAAGTCCTGCCGTCCGCCCCGGGTTTCCCAGATGCCCTCGTCCGGGCCGTCCCACGACTTCGCCAGCCAGTCCAGCAGCGCGGACACCGCTTGCCAGCCCTCGTGCGTGGGCTGCGTGTCGAGGCCCGTCCACAGCCCGGCGCCGGGTCCGGGCCGAGCGTTCGTCCCGGCCGACCCCACCCCCGCCCCCGCCCCCGCACCGACACCCGGACTCACCCCTGGGCCCGCTCCCGCCCCCGGGCCCGAGCCGCGGGCGCGGCCCTGGGCGAGGGCGTAGAGGGCCTCGCCGTAGATGTCGAGCTGGAGCTGGTCGGCGGCGGCGTTCCCCACGCGTACGGGCGACGAACCGCGGTAGCCCTCGAAGCCGGTCAGGATCTCCTCCGGCAGCCACGGGTCGCCGTCCACGCGGTACATGATCTGGAGCGGGCGGGTCCCGTTCGGCCCCGTGCCGTCGCCGCCGGTGACGTCGCCCGTACCGGGGCCCGTGATGGTCACGGCCCCGCGCGCCGAGGCGCGCTCCGTGACGCGTTCGGTGAGCCAGCCGGTGAACGCCGCCGCCTCGTCGACGAATCCGAGGTCGAGGAGGGCGCGGACGGCGAGGGAACCGTCGCGGATCCAGGTGTAGCGGTAGTCCCAGTTGCGCTCGCCGCCGACGAGTTCGGGCAGGCCGAGGGTGGCCGCGGCGATCGGGGCGCCGGTGGGCAGGTAGGTGAGCAGCTTCAGCGTGATGGCGGATCGGTGCACCATGTCCGGCCAGCGGCCCCGGTAGCGGGCGGTGCGCACCCAGCCCTGCCAGAAGTCGACGGCGTCCCACAGCGCGGTCTCGACCTCGCCGGGCATCGGCAGCGGCGGAGGCTCCGCCTCCGGCCCGTCGACGGTGAACGCGGCTCCGGCGACGTCGCCTTCGCGGAGCGTGAGGCGGCCGCGTACGTCGTACGGGCCGTCCTGCTCCATCGGGATGTTCGACTGCAGGTACGCGGCGAGGCCCGGGGCCCGGAAGGTGGCGGTGCGGCCGTCGACGTGCGTCTCGTGCGGGTTGTCGGCGAAGCCGAAGCGCGGCCGGCACTCCATGGAGAACGTGACGGTCCCGCGGGTGCAGCGCAGCACGCGGAGGATGGTGTGCCGGTCGGTGGCCCGGCCGGTGCGGTCGGGAGGCATCCAGTCGATGAGTTCGCCCACGCCGTCGGGTGACATGAAACGGGTGACGAGGAGGGCGGTGTCGGGGTAGTAGAGCTGCTTCGTGGTGACGGTGGAGGCGGTGGGGGCAGTGGAAGCAGTGGTGACGGTGGAAGCAGTGGAGGCAGTGGGGGCAGCTGAAGCGGTGGAGGCGGTCGGCTTCTTCGCCGGTGGCGCCCCGCCCGTCTCGGCGTCGTCGAGCGCGTCCAGGGACAGGCGGAAGTAGCCGCCCCGGTCGTGGTCGAGGAGCGCCGAGAAGATGCCCGGCGAGTCGAATCGCGGCGCCGCGAACCAGTCGACCACGCCCTCGTCCGAGATGAGCGCGCACGTCTGCAGGTCGCCCACCAAGCCGTGATCGGCGATGAGCGGATAGCGCTTCACGGTTCCACTATCGGGGAGGACGGCCGATCCGGCGCCCTGACGCGACGGGCCGATCCGGCGCCCTGACGCGACGGTCTGCACCGCCCGGCCTCGGCCGTCCCCCTCCGACCGCGCCCCTCGGCCGTCCCCTCCTCCGACCGCGCCCCTCGGCCGTCCCTCTCCGACCGCGCCCGTCGGCGTCGTCCCCGTCGTCCCCGTCGCCCCTGTTTCGAGATGACGAGTCCGCCCCGACCGCCAACAATTGGTTCCGTAGCGACGCTCGGGGATTGCCTATCCGCACGCGGCGGTGCCATGAACGCACGTAGCCCGGTGAAGACCCCGGTGAAGACCCCCGTGGAGAAGGGCCTGCTCTACCGCATCGGGCACTGGTGTGCCCGGCACTTCGTGATCGTCATCGTGCTGTGGCTGGCCGCCGTCGCCGGGCTGCAGATCACGGACCGGGCGGTGGGCGGGCAGTTCTCCGACGACTTCGCGCTGCCGGGCGTGCAGTCCGCGGAGGGCCTGGACGTCCTGAAGGCGCACGACCCGGCGGCCGGCGGTTACGGCGCGCAGATCGTCCTGAACCAGCCTTCCGGACCGCTCACCGACCAGGCCTCGGCGGTGAACTCGACCGTCGCGGCGCTGCAGAAGCTGCCGGACGTGCTCAGCGTGCAGAACCCGCTGCCGCCGCCCGGCACTCCCCCGCCGACGACGCCGTCCACGGCGCCGAACACCGGGCCGCTGTCCACGGACGGCAAGACCGCGTACATCACCATCCGGTTCTCCGTGCCGCCCTCCACGCTCGGCACCGACTACCTGAACGGCGTGGACGGCGCCGTACAGCCGCTGCGGGACGCCGGCGTGGACGTCGAGTACGGCGGGTCGCTCGGCGAGCTGGCCCGGCCGGCGCCCGACGACCGCACGAGCGAGGCGATCGGCTTCGCCGTCGCGATCGTCGTGCTCCTGATCGGCTTCGGCAGTGTGATCGCGGCCGTGCTGCCGCTGGTCACGGCGCTCATCGGAGCCATCTGCGGGCTCGCGCTGCTGGGTCTGATGGCGGCGGCGTTCACCTTCGGCACGGTCTCGCCGACGCTGGCCACGATGATCGGTCTGGGCGTCGGCATCGACTACGCGCTGTTCCTGATCACGCGGCACCGCCAGAACCTCGTGAACGACCACGATCCCGCCGACTCGGCCGCCCTCGCCACCACGACGAGCGGCCGGGCCGTCCTCGTGTCCGGCTGCACGGTGATCATCGCGCTGTCCGGGCTGTGGGTCTCGGGCGTCACCTTCATCGGCAAGCTGGGGCTCGCGGCGGCGTTCACGGTCGTGACCGCCGTGCTGGCGGCGCTGACGCTGGTCCCGGCGATGCTGGGGCTGGTGGGGCGCCGTATCGACCGCTACCACGTGCGCAAGCCGGTGGCGGAGACCAACGTGGAGGTGACGGCCGGAGCAGGCGCCGAAGCGGGCACGGAGGCAGGAGGCACCGGCACCGCAGCCCCCACCGCCGCCGCGACCGGCACCGCAACCCCCACCACCGGCACCGCAACCCCCACCACCGGAACCGGAGCCGGAACCGGCACCTGGCATCGCTACGCGCAGCGCGTCGAGCGGCGGCCCTGGTGGTTCCTGGTGTCCGGCGTCGTGGCGCTGCTGATCCTGGCGTTCCCGCTGCTCTTCATCCAGCTCGGGCACATCGGCGACGGCGCGGACCCCAAGTCGTTCACGGACCGGCGGGCGTACGACCTGATCTCGACGGCGTTCGGTCCCGGCGCGAACGGGCCGCTGACACTGGTCGTGGACCAGACAGAGGTGCCCTCCGGCGACCGGGCGGCGCTCGCGAGCAGGCTCCAGCAGGCGCTGACGAACGTGCCGGACGCCGCCTCCATCACACCGCTGCAGACGACGCCCGACGGCGACGTGCTGATCGGCACGGCGTACTCGGTCGCGTCCCCGCAGGACGAGCGCACCACCGACCTCACGAACCACCTGGTGGACGACGTGCTGCCGCAGGCGGTGGCCGGGACGGAGGCGCAGACGTACGTGACGGGCACGACGGCCGCGCAGGTCGACTTCCTCGACATCGTCTCCAGCCGTCTGCCGCTGATCATCGCGGTGGTCGTCGCGCTGGCCTTCCTCGTCATCCTGACCGTGTTCCGCGGCCTGCTGGTGGCGGTGAAGGCGGCCGTCCTGAACGTGCTGTCCATCGCGGCGTCGTACGGGGTCGTCGTGGCCGTCTTCCAGTGGGGCTGGGGCGGGCCCGCGCTCGGGGTCTCCGGGAAGGTGCCCATCGAGAGCTACGTGCCGATGATGATGTTCGCGATCGTCTTCGGGCTGAGCATGGACTACGAGATCTTCCTGCTGTCGCGGGTGCGCGAGGCGTGGCTGCGCACCGGGGACGCGAAGGCGAGCGTGGCGCACGCGCTGGAGATCACGGCGCGGGTGATCACGTGTGCGGCCCTGATCATGGTGAGCGTCTTCGCGGCGTTCGTCGTCTCGGACAACATCGTGGTGAAGATGCTGGGCCTGGGCCTGGCCGCGAGCGTCCTGATCGACGCGACGATCGTCCGCCTGCTCCTGGTCCCCGCGGTGATGACCCTCCTGGGCAGCCGCGCCTGGTGGACTCCCCGGTGGCTCGACCGGATCCTGCCCCACCTGGACACGGAGGGTGAGGCCGCGCTGGAGGAGGAGGACCGGGCGGTGGGGGCGAAGCCCGAGGCGTGACAGCCGCGGCCCGTCTCGGCTGTCGCCCGCGCTGCCGAGGGTCTGCAGCCCCTCGACGGCGGTGGCGCCGACACGCACCGCACGCACGCCCGTCCGCGCGCACGCCTGTCCGCGCGCACGCCTGTCCGTCCGTCTGCCCGCCCGTCCGTCCGTCCGTCCGCATCGTCGTCTCAAGCACGGCTTACGGCTTACGGCTTACGGATCACGGCTCGCGGATCACGGCTCACCGCAGACGGCACACGGCACACGGCACACGGCCGATCGAGCCTCAGCTCAGCCGGGCGTCCGCGTAGGCCGCCATCGCCGCGCCCTGGTAGTCCGCGAGGCCGACGGCGATGCGGTCGAAGTTCTCGCGGAAACGAGGGTCCTCGGCGTACGTCGCCGCCAGGCCCTTGTACGCCTCCGCCGTCGGGGTCCAGAAGCGGCAGACGGTCCGGTAGTGGGCGTCCACCTCCTCCTGCACCTCCGGGGCGTCGACGGGCGTGCCGGCCGCCATGTGCTCCGCGAAGCGGATCATCTGGGCGGTGGCCTCGCGCTGCCACTCCTCGGTGGTCTCCGGCGTCATGCCCTCGACCGCCCGCCGCGACTCCTCGTACGCCGCCGGCCACCTCTCGCGGACCTCGGCCTCCATGTCCGGGTCGTGCCGGAAGCCCTCGAAGAGGTTCTCCGGCCGGTTGATCCTCACCATGTCCTCGTCCTCGCTTTCGTTTTCCCGATCCCGGGGTGATTCGAGATCGGCGATGGTGCGGGCGACCGTCGCCGCCAGCGTCCCGAGCCTGTCGCGCTCCTCGACCAGCCGCGCGTGGTGTTCGCGCAGGACGGTGACGCGGTCGGCCTCGCTGTCCAGGACGGCCTGGATCTCGCGCAGGCCCACGTCCAGCTCCCGCATGAGCAGGATCTGCTGGAGGCGCAGCAGCTGGGGCTCCTCGTAGTGGCGGTGACCGCTGCTCGCGGTCCACGCGGGCGGCAGCAGGCCGATCTCGTCGTAGTGCCGCAGGGTCCGGGACGTCACCCCGGACATCCGGGCCACGTCCGCGATCGACCAGGCCATGACGGTTCCCTTTCCCTTCCTTCGCCGGAGGCCGGTGGTCCCGGCCCCACACGAAGACCGTAGGAGTTGACGCTGCGGAAACCGCAAGTGGCCGGGTGGGGCGCGCCCGCAACCGGACCCTTCCGGAACCGGATCACCCGACCTTCCCGGGTCCGGGTCACCCGACCTTCCGGGTCCGGGTCACCCGACCTTTCCGGGCACGGATCGTCGGGTCCTGGGAGGCTGGTGGTTCCTACGGTGAAGGCACAGAGGAAACGAAACAGCAGGCAGGAAGGGTGGACGGGTGTGCTGGAAGGGCTGAACCGGGCGCTGGAGCACGTGGAGCGCCATCTCGACCGCGAGGTGGACGTCGCCGAGGCCGCGCGGATCGCGACGACCTCGGAGTACCACTTCCGGCGGCTGTTCTCGGCGCTCGCCGGCATGCCGCTCTCCGTGTACGTGCGGCGCCGCCGCATGACGCTCGCCGGGGCCGAGGTCCTGGCCGGGGAGCGGACGCTGCTCGACATCGCCGTGCGCTACGGCTACGGCTCGGGCGAGGCGTTCGCGCGGGCGTTCCGGTCCGTGCACGGCATCGGCCCGGGCGAGGCCCGGCGCGCCGGTGCGGCGCTCGTGTCGCAGCCCCGGATGTCCTTCCGTGTCGTCATCGAAGGGAGTACGACCATGCGGTACCGGATCGTCGAGAAGGACGCCTTCCGGGTGGTGGGCAGCAAGGCCACGGTCCCGCTCGTGCACGAGGGCGTCAACGCGGCCGCGGCGGCGCACGTGGCGAGCCTCGGCATGGAGACGATCGTCCGGATGAAGGAGCTGGCGGAAGGCGAGCCGGAGGGTGTCCTGTCGGCGGTGGTGCACCTGACCGACAGCCGGGAGGAGGGCGCCGAAGTGGACTACTGGATCGGCGTCGCGACCGGCGCCGACACCACCGTCGGCACCGGAAGCGGTACCGATGCCGGCACCGATACCGGTGCCGGCGACCTCGGCGACCTCGGCGGCCTCGACGTCCTCGACGTGCCGGCCGGCACCTGGGCGGTCTTCGACGACCACGGGCCCTACCCGGCGGCGCTCCAGGAGCTGTGGCGCGACGTGTTCACCCAGTGGTTCCCGTCCAATCCGTACGTGAGCCGGCCGGGTCCCGAGCTGCTGCGGACCCAGCCGGTGGAGATCGGCCAGGACACGGATTCCCAGCTGTGGATCCCGGTCGAGCGCGTCAGCTCGGGCGCCGGGGCCTGAAGACGGGGACCTGGACGTCGGCTTCCGCCCGGAACGCGACGTCCAGGTCCATGCCGATGCGCAGGTCCGCCTCGGGGCAGTCCACGATCTCCGTCATCATCCGCGGCCCCTCCGCCAGGTCGACGACCGCCGCCACGTACGGGACGCGGTCGCCGAACGGCGGGAGGTCGTTGCGGTGGACGACGGACCACGTGTAGAGCACCGCGCGGCCCTCGGCCTGCCGCCAGGCGACGTCCTCGCTCCAGCAGTACGGGCAGAACTCGCGCGGGTAGTGGTGCGGCCGGTCGCAGGCGGCGCAGTGGCGCAGCAGGAGGCGGCCTTCGGCGGCGGCGTCCCAGTAGGGGCGGGTGAACGCGTCGATGTCCGGGAGGCTCGCGGGGGTGGCCTTCGGGGCGCCGACGGTCGGGGAGCCGGCCTTCGAGGCACCGACGGTCGAGGCGCCGACTGTCACGGGCATGGCCGTCGCGGGCATGACCTCCGCGGGCATGACCTCCGCGGGCATGACCTCCGCGGGCATGGCCTTCGCGGGGTCGGAGGGTGTCGTCGTCATCGGAAGAGTCCGATCGCGTGGTCGAGCGACCAGGTCTGCCAGGACATGGCGAAGAGGGCGACGAGCGAGATCAGCGCCATCATCGCGTTCTGCCCCTGCTCGGCCCAGTCGTGGATCATCAGGACGAGGTAGAGGAGGTTCAGGAGCAGTCCGCCGACGAGGGCGACGGGCGTGAGGAAGCCGCTGATCAGGCCGAGGCCGAGGGCGAGTTCGGCGTAGACGACCACGTACGCCATGAGCTTGGGGCGCGGGGCCACCACCGTCTCGAAGCCGTGCTTCACCGCCGGCCAGCGGTGCTTGCCGGCGACGTCGGCGGCCCAGGCGATGCCCGTGCCGCGCTCGAACCAGCCTTTCCTGTCCTTGTGGCGCCAGCTCTCCAGCCACCACAGGCCGAGGCCGATGCGGAGGACGGCGAGCCATTCGGCGCCGGTGAGCCAGATCGTCTGCATGTGCGGTGCCGCCTCCCGTATGTGGAACCCGACATGGGATCGGGACCGGAACCCGGTCCGGAACCCGGCCCGGGATCCGGCCCGGGATCCGGCCCGGGATCCGGCCCGGGATCCGGCCCGGGATCCGGCCCGGAAGCTGGTGAGGGATCCGGTGTGAACCCCGGCCTGAACCCCGGCATGGGCCCTGGTGTGAACCCCGGCCTTGGCCCTGGTGTGAGCCCTGGTGTGAACCCCGGCCTTGGCCCTGGTGTGAGCCCTGGCGTAAGCCCCGGCGTAAGCCCCGGCGTGAAATCTGACGGGTCATCAGTTCATCGGATGCCTCCGCTTCTCCGCAAGACCCGTGCACCCGTGATCGATTCGCAACCCAACCCCCTCTTGACCGAGACCTACGACGTGTACGCGTCATTACGCTCAGCAGTCATGACCGTCACCCCCCAGCTCCATCCCGTCTACGTGATCGGCGGCGGCCCCGGCGGGCTCGCCGTCGCCGCCGCGCTGCGCGCGCGGGGCGTGCGGGCCGTCGTCGTGGAGAAGGCCGACGCCGTCGGCGACTCCTGGCGCCACCACTACGACCGGCTGCGGCTGCACACCACCCGCCGGCTCTCCGCGCTGCCCGGCCTGAAGATGCCGCGCTCCTTCGGGCGCTGGGTGGCCCGCGCGGACGTGGTGCGGTACCTGGAGACGTACGCCGAGTTCCACGACCTGGAGGTCGTGACGGGCGTCGAGGTCTTCCGCGTCGAACGGGACGGCGAGCACTGGACGCTGCACGCGACCGGCGGACGCCGGCTCACCGGCAGCGCCGTCGTGGTCGCGACCGGCTTCAACCACACCCCGCGGCTGCCCGACTGGCCCGGCCTCGGCTCGTACGAGCGCGAGCCCGGCCGCGAGTTCGTCCACGCGAGCGCGTACCGCAACCCCAAGCCGTACGCGGACAAGGACGTGCTCGTCGTCGGCGTCGGCAACACCGGCGCCGAGATCGCCGCCGACCTGGCGGAGGGCGGCGCCGCGCGGGTGCGGCTCGCGGTGCGCACGCCGCCGTTCATCGTCCGCCGCAGCACGCTCGGCTGGCCGAGCCAGCGCAACGGCGTCCTGGTGCGGCGGCTCCCGGTGGGCCTGGTGGACCGGCTGACCCGGCTGCTGGGGCGGTTCATCACGGCCGACCTCTCGGCGTACGGGATCCCGAGGCCGGAGGGCGGCCTCTACTCGCGCGCCCGGGCCGGGGCGATTCCGGTGCAGGACGTGGGCCTGGTCGCGGCCGTACGGGCCGGGAAGGTCGAGCCGGTGGCGGCGGTGGAGTCCTTCGACGGCGGCGAGGTCGTCCTCGCGGACGGCTCCCGCATCGCCCCGGACGCGGTCATCGCGGCGACCGGCTACCGCCGCGCCCTCGAACCGCTGCTCGGCCACCTCGGCGTCGTGGACGAGCGCGGCCGCCCGGCGGTGACGGGCGCGCGCTGCCCGCGCGAGGCACCGGGCCTGTACTTCACCGGCTTCACGAACCCGATCAGCGGCATGTTCCGCGAGATGGCGCTGGACGCGGAGCGGATAGCCCGCCGGATCGCGAAGCAGCGACGCTAGGCCGTCGGGGCCCGCAGGCCGCTGGGCCGGGGGCGCAGGTCGCGGGGGCGCAGGTCTCGGGGCGCGGGTCGCGGGTCACGGGTCACGGGTCGCGGGGCGCAGGTCGCGGTGCAACCACTCGTACGAGAAGCGACGTCACGTCTCATGGACGGACAAATGGCGACTCGGGACGACTCGGGACGACTCGGGCCGACTCACGTCACATGGGTCGGTCGACTCACGCCACATGCGTCGGAGTCGCCAGAGTCTGCGCCGTCGCCACAGGCTGCACAGTCTGCGCCGTCGCCACAGGCTGCACAGTCGCCACAGGCGTCACCGCACCCGCAACATGGAAGGTACCGACCATGCGCCCCACCCGTCGGACGATGCTCGCCGCCGGTGCCGGAGCGGCTCTCGCGGCCGCCGCCCTGCCCCCGGCCTCGGCACACGCCGCCCCCGCCCCCGATCGCCCCGGGGCCTCCGCTCCCGGTCGCGCCCGGCGGCGGTTACGCGCGCTGGAGCGGGAGCACGGCGCGCGGCTCGGTGCGTACGCGTACGACACCGGGAGCGGTCGCCTGGTGACGTACCGCGCCGACGAGCGCTTCCCGATGTGCTCGCTGTTCAAGGCCCTCAACGCGGCGGCGGTCCTGCGGGACCTGGACCGCGACGGCTCCTTCCTCGCGCGGCGCGTGTTCTACACGGAGCAGTACGTGAAGCGTTCGGGCTGGTCGCCGGTGACGAAGGCCCACGTCGCCGACGGCATGACGATCGCCGAGCTGTGCGAGTACTCGATCACCGAGAGCGACAACACCGCCGCCAACCTGCTGCTGCGGGAGCTGGGCGGCCCGGCGGCCGTCACCCGGTTCGCCCGTTCGATCGGCGACGGGGTGACCCGGCTCGACCGCTGGGAGCCGGAGCTCAACACGGCCGAGCCGTGGCGCGAGACGGACACGACGACTCCGCGCGCCATCGCCCGCTCGTACGGCCGGCTCCTCCTGGGCGGCGCGCTCGCGCCCGGGGACCGGCACCTGCTGACCGGCTGGATGCTGGCCAACAGGACCAGCGGCAACCGCTTCCGCAAGGGCCTGCCGGCCGACTGGGTCCTGGCCGACAAGACCGGCGGCGGCGAGTACGGCAGCAACAACGACGCGGGCGTGGCCTGGCCTCCCGGCCGGCCGCCGGTCGTCCTGGCCGTCATGACCACCAAGCCGGAGCAGGACGCGGCGGACGACGCACTGGTCGCGGGCGCGGCGGCGGTGCTGGCGGAGGCGATGAACGCCGGGTAGCCGCGGCCGGGAGCGGGGGACCACACGGGTGGGCCCTCGCCTCGCCCGCACGCCCTATTCCTGACTGCCCGTCAGTTGAGTAATCTGACTATGCGTCAGATCAAGCCAGACGACCAAGCCATGTCAGGGACGGCACAGGACGGCTCCGGTCCCCGGGGTCGGCGGGATGGGCGGTGCGGAACGATGCTGGGATCGACTCACGGGACCTTCACCACCGACCTCCGCGCCCGCGTGGACGCCTGCGGTGAGCACCACGACGGCCGGGTGGTCGTGCACGGCGTCGCCGCCGTCGAGGGCGACACCGACGTCAGCGGTCGCCCGCTGCACGCGCCCGTACCCGAGCTCGACCGGTTCTTCCGGCCCGAGGTCGTCGCGGTCGTCGGCGCCTCCGACACCGAAGGGCGGCCCAACACCGGGATCACCCGGCAGCTGATCGACTGGGCCGCCCGGGTCGGCGCGCGGGTGGTGCCCGTGCATCCGACCCGTACCGCCGTCTTCGGGATCGACTGCGTGCCGTCGGTGGGCGAGCTCGACGCCTCCGTCGACCTCGCCGTCCTCCTCGTCGCCGACCCGCTGCCGGTCATCGAGCAACTCGCCGAGTCCAAGGTGAAGTTCGCCGTCGCGTTCGCGTCCGGTTTCGCCGAGACCGGCGAGGAGGGCGCCCGCGCCCAGGAGCGCCTCGCGGCGGCCGTCGGGCGGTCCGGGCTGCGACTGCTGGGGCCCAACACCAACCTCAACGCCTTCGAGCGCTTCCGGGAGGACCTGGAAGGCCCCGCCATCGCGCTCATCACCCAGTCCGGGCACCAGGGCCGCCCGGTGTTCACCCTCCAGGAGCTGGGCGTCCGGCTCTCACACTGGGCGCCGACCGGGAACGAGGCCGACCTGGAGACCGCCGACTTCCTCTCGTACTTCGCGCACCGGCCCGAGGTCGGGGCCATCGCCTGTTACGTGGAGGGGCTGAAGGACGGCCGTTCCTTCCTGCTCGCCGCCGACCAGGCGGCCCGCCGCGGGGTGCCGGTCGTCGCCGTGAAGGTCGGCCGCACCGAGGCCGGGGCCCGGATGGCCGCCTCGCACACCGGCAAGCTCACCGGCGCCGACCAGGTCATCGACGCGGCCCTGCGGCAGTTCGGGGTCATCCGGGTCGACGGGCTCGACCAGCTCCAGGACACCGCGACGCTGCTCGCCCGGGCCCGCAGGCCGGTCGCGGACGGCGTCGTCGTCTACTCCATCTCCGGCGGCACCGGCGCCCACTTCTCCGACCTGGCCACGGCGGCGGGCCTCACCCTGCCGACCCTCACGCAGGCGAAGCAGGACGAGCTGCACCAGTGGATACCGGAGTACCTGAGCGTGGCCAACCCGGTCGACAACGGCGGGCACCCGGTCGGCGACTGGCGCGGCCGGAAGATCATCGACGCGATCCTCGCCGACCCGGCGGTGGGCGTGCTGATCTGCCCGATCACCGGCCCCTTCCCGCCCATGAGCGACAAGCTCGCGCAGGACCTCGTCGACGCGGCGGAGCGGACGGACAAGCTGGTCTGCGTGGTGTGGGGCTCGCCCGTCGGCACCGAGGAGGCCTACCGCACGACCCTGCTCGGCTCGTCGCGCGTCGCCACCTTCCGCACGTTCGGCAACTGCATCGGCGCGGTCAGGGCCTGGCTCGACCACCACCGCTTCACGACCGGCTACCGCTCGCCCTTCGACGAGGCACCGCGCACCCCGTCGCCCTCGTTCCGCAAGGCACAGGCCCTGATGCGGCCCGGCCACCGGCTGAGCGAGCACGCGGCGAAGCAGCTGCTGCGGGCGTACGGGATACGGGTGCCGCGCGAGCAGCTGGTGACGAGCGCGGCGGCGGCCGTGCGGGCGGCGGGACTCGTCGGCTACCCGGTGGTGATGAAGGCCTCGGGCGCGCAGCTCGCGCACAAGACGGAGCTGGGCCTGGTGAAGGTGGGCCTGACGTCCGCGAGCCAGATCCGCGACGCGTACCGGGAGCTGACCGACATCGCCCGCTACGAGGGCATCGACCTGGACGGCGTGCTGGTGTGCCAGATGGTCGGGCGCGGGGTGGAGATGGTGGTGGGCGTGTCGCGCGACCCGCTGTTCGGGCCGACGGTCACGGTCGGGCTCGGCGGCGTCCTGGTGGAGGTCCTGAACGACGCGGCCGTGCGCGTACCGCCGTTCGGCGAACGGGAGGCCCGCGACATGCTGGGCGAACTGCGCGGGCGGGCACTGCTCGACGGGGTGCGGGGGGCGCCGGCGGCGGACGTGGACGCGCTGGTGGAGGTGGTGCTGCGGGTGCAGCGGATGGCGCTCGAACTGGACGGGGATCTGGCCGAGTTGGACATCAATCCGTTGATGGTGCTGCCGCGGGGGCAGGGCGCGGTGGCGCTGGACGCCCTGGTGGTGTGCCGGTGAGGGAGCCTTCGATGAGGGATGCGGCCGACCTGGCCTGCACGACCGGCGCGGCCGGCGCGGCCGACCTGACCGGCACGACCGGGGCGTCCGACCCGTCCGGCGCGGCCGAGGTGCGCGACGACGTCCTGCACGCCGTCGCGAACGGCGTCTCGTGGATCACGCTCAACCGGCCCGAGGCGATGAACGCGGTCACCTGGGACCAGCGGGAGCGGATCATCGCGCTGCTCGCGGAGGCCTCGGCGGATCCCGCCGTACGGGCGGTGGTGGTGACGGCGACCGGGCGGGGCTTCTGCGCGGGCGCGGACCTGCGGGGCGGGCCGTCGGCCCCGGCCGGTGAGCGGGTCGCCGGTGACGTGGCGCGGATGATCCGCCAGGGCGCGCAGCGCTTCGTCGGGGCCGTATTGGACTGCGAGAAGCCGGTGGTCGCGGCGGTGAACGGCACGGCGGCCGGGATCGGGGCGCACCTGGCGTTCGCGTGCGACCTGGTGCTGGCGGCGGAGTCGGCGAGGTTCGTGGAGGTGTTCGTCAGGCGCGGGATCGTGCCGGACGGCGGCGGCGCGTATCTGCTGCCGCGGCTGGTGGGGCCACAGCGGGCGAAGGAGCTGATGTTCTTCGGCGACGCGCTGCCGGCGGCGGAGGCGCGGGCGATGGGCCTGGTCAACCGGGTGGTCCCGGCGGAGGACCTGGAGAAGACGGCCCGCGAGTGGGCGGAACGCCTGGCCCGCGGCCCGACCCGCGCACTGGCCCTGACCAAGCAGCTGGTGAACGCGTCCCTGGACGCCGACCGCACGAGCGCCTTCGCGGCGGAGGCGGCGGCGCAGGAGGTGTGCATGACGACGCGGGACGCACGGGAGGGCGTGGCGGCGTTCGTGGAACGCCGGAAGACGCACTTCGAGGGCCGCTGACCCCGGTCCTCTCCCCTCCCCCGGTCCGGCAGGAGAGGAGAGGCAGCAGTGCGGGAACAACGGGTGCACCGGACTTCCTATCTGACGGTACGTCAGTTTCAATGACTCCCATGATGGGTCACGCGGGGATGGCGGCCACCGCCGTCCGGTATCTGAGGTCGGCCGGGGCGCCCACGGCCGTGGAAGCACTGCCGCGGCCCGCGCTGCGCGCGGTACGGGACGACGAACGGATGCCCGTCGATCCGGGCGAGTTCCGGCGGGTGCTCGGACACTTCGCGAGCGGGGTCACCGTCGTCACGGCACTGGACGAGGACGGCCCCGCGGGCTTCGCCTGCCAGTCCTTCGCGTCGCTGTCGCTCGACCCGCCGCTGGTGGTCTTCATGGTGGCCCGCACCTCGACGACCTGGCCGAGGATCGCCCGAGCGGGCCGCTTCTGCGTGAACGTCCTGGGCGCGGACCAGGCCGAACTGTGCCGGGCGTTCGCGGTGAGCGGCGCGGACAAGTTCGCGGGCGTGCCCTGGACCCCGGCGCCGTCGACGGGCTCGCCACGCCTGCCGGACGTGCCGGCGTGGATCGACTGCGAGATCGCGGCGGTCCACACGGGCGGCGACCACCTGATCGTGGTCGGCCGCGTGGCAGCCCTCGCCACGGCCGCCACCGACTCCACCGCCCCACTCCTCTTCCACCGAGGCCGCTTCGGCCGCTTCGCGGAGTAGACCACCGCCCCCGCCCGCCGTCACGCCCCCGCCCGCCGTCACGCCCCCGCCGCGGCCACCGCTCCCACCCGGGGGCGCCTGATCACCAGGGCCATCAGGGCCGCCGCCGCGCACAAGGCGCCCGCGGCGTACCAGACGACGTCGTACGAGCCGAAGAGGTCGCGGGCCAGGCCGCCGGCGAAGGCGACGGCGGCGGCGCCCACCTGGTGGGAGGCGAGGACCCAGCCGAAGACGATCGCGCTGTCCTCGCCGTAGTGCTCCCGGCACAGGGCGATCGTCGGCGGGACCGTGGCGACCCAGTCCAGGCCGTAGAAGACGATGAAGAACAGCATCGGCGGGTGCACCGCCGGGGCCAGCAGCATCGGCAGGAAGAGCAGCGAGATCCCGCGCAGCGCGTAGTAGACGGCCAGCAGGCGGCGCGCCTCGAAGCGGTCGGTGAACCAGCCCGACGCGATCGTGCCCACGACGTCGAAGACGCCGATCACGGCGAGGAGTCCCGCGGCCGCCGTCACCGGCATGCCGTGGTCATGCGCGGCCGGTACGAAGTGGGTCTTGACCAGGCCGTTCGTCGACGCGCCACAGATCGCGAACGTGCCGGCGAGCAGCCAGAACGGGCCGGTGCGGGCCGCCTTGAAGAGGACCGTGACGGCGCGGCGCGCGGCGCCCGTGACCGGCGCGGGCTTCTCCACGTACGCGCCGCCGTACGGTGCCATCCTCACGTCCGCCGGGTGGTCGCGCAGCAGCAGCCACACGAACGGCACGACCGCGAGCGCCGCCAGCGCCACGGTCACCGCGGCCGGACGCCAGCCGTGGTGCTCGACCAGCCAGGCGAGCAGCGGCAGGAAGACCAGCTGGCCGGACGCGCCGGCCGCCGTCAGGATGCCGGTGACCAGACCGCGCCGCGCCGTGAACCAGCGGTTCGTGACCGTCGCCGCGAAGGCCAGTGCCATCGAGCCGCTGCCGAGGCCGACGAGGACGCCCCAGCACAGCACCAGCTGCCACGGCTCCGTCATCCACACCGTGAGCAGCGAGCCGAGCGCGATCACGCTCAGCGCCACCGCCACGACCCGTCGGATGCCGAACCGGTCCATCAGCGCCGCCGCGAACGGCGCCGTCAGGCCGTACAGCGCGAGGTTCACCGACACGGCGAAGCCGATCGTGCCGCGCGACCAGTGGAACTCGCCGTGCAGTGGCTCGATGAGCAGGCCGGGCAGGGACGCGAAGGCCGCCGCGCCGATGATCGTGACGAAGGTGACGGCGGCGACGAACCAGGCGCGGTGGATCCGGATCCGGGGCCTGGCGCCGTTCCGGGGCTTACGGGTCGGGGCGGGAGCGGAACGCTCGCTTGTCTGGGTCACGTCAGAGAGCATCCCGGGCCGCCTCACGCCCCGCCATTGGCCCGGATGACAGCTTTCCCAAGGATCGGGCCAACCCGGTCGCCCCGGGGCGACCGGGGCGACCCGGGGTGGCCCGGGGTGGCCCTCCTGATCGGGCCGTCCTGATCGGCCGTCCTGATCGGCCGTCCCGACCCGGCCGTCCCGATCCGGCGTACCCGTCCGGCCGTCCCGGCCCCGCCATCGAGGTCCCGGACGGCCCGAGCCGGCCGCGCCCGCATCCCCTCGTCCGGGCGGTCCCTCCGTACGGCTACGCCCTCGGCAGCGTCCTGATCGGGCGCACCACCAGCAGCGCCGCCACCACCAGCACCGCGAGGCCCGAGCCCGCCAGCAGTACCTCCTCCGTGCCGGTCACCGCCGCCACCGGGCCCGAGAGCGCCCGGCCGACGCCCATCATCAGCAGGGATCCGGCCACGTCGTACGCGTGCAGCCGGTTCAGCGCGTCCTGCGGCACGTGCGTCTGCACCGAGGTCGACCACATCACCAGCCAGAAGGCGAACGCCGCGCCCGCGACGAACGCGCCCGCGTGCAGCACCGGCACCGGCGCGCCCGTCCCGAGCAGCAGCAGGTTCACCGGCAGGCCGAGCAGGGCCACCGCGCCCGCCGCCAGCGGGCGGACCGGGCGCAGGCGCATCGCGAGCAGGCCGCCGACGGCGCTGCCCGCGCCGTTGACCGCCATCAGCGCGCCGTAGACGGCCGACCCGTGCTCCTCCGTCACCAGGCTCGCGGTGAGCGGCACCGCGGGACCGGCGACCGTCAGGCCGTACACCGTCCAGATCGCGATGACGCCCCACAGCCAGCTGCGGGCCCGGAACTCCCGCCAGCCCAGGGCCATTTCGGACAGCAGGGAACCGCGCCTGACGTCGTCGGCCGGGGCCGGCGGGATCCGCATCAGGGCGAAGCAGACGGCGCTGACGGCGAAGGTCGCCGCGTTGACGGTGAACGCCGCCGACGTGCTCCACACGGCGACCAGCACACCGGCGAGCGCCGGCCCCGCCATCGTCGTCAGCGCCTCGACGACCCGCAGGACGGCGTTCGCGCGCTGCACGTCGGGCGCGATGCGCGGGATGGTGGAGGCGACGCCGGGCTGGAACAGCGCGGCACCCACGCCGCTCACGGCGGACAGCACGTACACGGCCCACAGCGGCGGGCTGCCGAGCGCGAACGTGACGGCGAGCAGCAGCGCGCCGGGCAGCCGCAGCAGATCGGCGGTGATCATCATCCGGCGGGCGGTGAAGCGGTCGGCGAGGACGCCGCCGACGAGGACGAAGAGCGCGAAGGCGGCGGTCCAGAGGCCGAGCGCGTAGCCGACGGTGGCGCCGGAATGACCGGCGCCGAGGAGTCCGGCCGCGAAGGCGACCGGGATCATGCCTTCGCCGAGGACGGCGACGGCCCTGGCCACGAAGAACAGCCGGAAGTTACGGTTCCAGAGGTCCGTGGGCCGCACCGCGCCCACCGGCAGCGCTTCCAGTGCCGGGGTCGCTGCCGGCGTCGGTGCCGGTGCCGGTGCCGAAAGCAGGGGCGTCTCCTGGAGCGGTGCCGGCGCCGGCCCCTGTGGCGCCGCGGGAATCCGGGCGGCCGGAGCGACGCCGCCCGTGGTGTCCTTGTACGTGTCGCCCCTGTACGTGTCGCCCCTGTACCTGTTGTCCGTCACGAGCAGCACACGTACCAGCCCGGTGGTCTGGACCACCACTCTTTTACGGAGGGAAACCCTGTGCCGGCCCATCGCGTCGCCGTCCTCGCCCTGCCCGGCCTCCTCCCGTTCGAACTGGGCATCCCCCACCGGATCTTCGGCCGGGCCAAGGACCCCGGGGGCCGGCCGCTGTACGAGATCGTGACCTGCGCGACCGCTCCCGGACCGGTCCCGACGGACGCCGACTTCGCCGTGCACGTCGAGCACGGTCCGGAGGTCCTGGCCACTGCCGACACGGTCGTCGTGCCCGCCTCGTACGAGCTGGGGCCGGTGTACGAGGAGGGAAGGCTCACCGACGAGCTCGCCGCCGCCCTCGCGCACATCCGGCCCGGCACCCGGCTCGTCTCCATCTGCACCGGCGGCTACGTGCTCGCCGCCGCCGGCTGCCTCGACGGGCGCCCGGCCACCACCCACTGGGCCTCCGCCGAGCACTTCCAGCGGCTGTTCCCGAAGGTCAGGGTCGACGCGGACGTGCTCTTCGTGGACGACGGCGACGTGCTCACCTCGGCCGGCGTGGCCGCCGGGATCGACCTGTGCCTGCACATCGTGCGCCGTGACCACGGCGCCGCCGTCGCCAACGACGTGGCCCGGCGCACCATCGTGCCGCCGCACAGGGACGGCGGGCAGGCCCAGTACGTCGCCCGCCCGGTCCCCGATCCGGGCACGTCGACCACGACCTCCGCCCGGGCGTGGGCGCTGGCCCACCTCCACGAGCCGATCCAGCTGCGCGACCTGGCGGTGCGCGAGGCGATGAGCGTACGGACCTTCACCCGCCGCTTCCGGGAGGAGGTGGGCGTGAGCCCCGGGCAGTGGCTCACGCAGCAGCGCGTGGAGCGGGCCCGGCACCTGCTGGAGTCCACGGACCTGCCGGTCGACCAGATAGCCCACGACGCCGGCTTCGGCACCGCCCAGTCCCTGCGGACGCACCTCCAGGCGGCGATCGGCGTGACGCCGACGGCCTACCGCCGCACTTTCCGCGCCACACCGGCCGCCGGGACCCCGGCACCGTGAGCGGCCCCGCCGGGCCGCCGGGTCCAGTCGACTGCCGCCGGGACCCCGGCACCGTGAGCGGCCCGCTCAGAACGTGAGCACGCCCCGCGCCACCTTCCCCCGCTCCATGTCCTCGACCGCCCGCGCGAAGTCCTCCACCGGGTAGACGGTGGTGACGAGTTCGTCCAGGAGGAGGCGGCCGGAGCGGTACAGCTCGGCGTAGAGGGCGATGTCCTTCTGCGGGCGGGAGGAGCCGTAGCGGCAGCCGAGGATCGCCTTGTCCAGGAACATCGCGGCGGGCGGGAAGCTCGCCTCGGCCGTCGGCGCCGTCATGCCGAGCAGGATCGCCTGGCCGTGCCGGTCGAGCAGGTCGACGGCGGCGCGGACGAGCGCGGTGTGCCCGACGCACTCGAAGACGTGGTCGGCTCCGGTCGGCAGGATCTCCCGTACGGCGTCGGTCGAGGTGAGGAAGTGGGTGGCGCCGAACCGCAGGGCGGGGTCCTCCTTGGCCGGGTTGGTGTCGACGGCGACGATCGTCGACGCGCCGGCGATCCGCGCGCCCTGGAGGACGTTGAGGCCGATGCCGCCGGTGCCGATGACCACGACCGTCTCGCCGCGGTCGACCCTGGCGCGGTTCAGGACGGCGCCGACGCCGGTGAGGACGCCGCAGCCCATGAGGGCGGCGGAGGTGAGCGGGATGTCGGCGGGGATCTTCACGGCCTGGACGGCCTTGACGACGGTCCGCTCGGCGAAGGAGGAGTTCGAGGCGAACTGGAAGTGCGGGGTGCCGGCCCGGGAGAAGGGCCGGCCGGGCCGGCCGATGGCCCCGCGGCACATCGTGGGGCGGCCCCGGTCGCAGTCGGCGCAGGTGCCGCAGTTCGCGAGCGTGGAAAGGGCCACGTGGTCGCCGGGTCCGACGTGCCGTACGCCGGGGCCGACGGCCTCGACGACTCCGGCGCCCTCGTGCCCGAGGACGACGGGCGCGGGGAACGGGATCGTGCCGTCGACGACGGAGAGGTCGCTGTGGCACAGTCCGGCGGCGGTGATCGCGACCAGCACCTCGCCGGGTCCGGGTGCGCGGACCTCCAGGTCGTCGACGACCCGGACGTCCTTCCCGTCGAAGACGACGCCCCTCATGGCGCTCACGATCCGTTCTCCTTGCGGGAGTTCGGGCGCTCGCCCGCGGCGGCCGCGCGGGCCATCTCCTCCAGTTGCCGGAGCATCGGCATCGGGTCCGTGCCCACCGTGCCCGGCAGGAAGTCGGCGATGCGTTCCGGCGTCCAGGCGCCGCCCTCCGCGTATCCGGCGCGCAGTTCGCGCGGCTGGGCCCACACGGCGATCTTGGGGCCGGCGATCGTGTAGACCTGGCCGGTGATCCGTTCGTCCTTGGCGCGGTCGGAGAGCAGGTAGACGACGAGTGCGGCGACGTCCTCGGGTTCGCCGATCTCCTTGAGCTCCATGGGGACGTTGGCGGACATGCGGGTGCGGGCGACCGGGGCGACCGCGTTCGCCGTCACGCCGTACTTGTGGAGCCCGAGGGCCGCGCTGCGGACCAGGGAGATGATGCCGCCCTTGGCCGCCGCGTAGTTGGCCTGGGCCACGGAGCCCTGGTGGTTGCCGCTGGTGAAGCCGATGAGGGTCCCCGCGCCCTGGCGGCGCATGACGGCGGACGCGGCCCGGAAGACGGTGAAGGTGCCCTTGAGGTGGGTGGCGACGACGGGATCCCACTCCTCCTCGGACATGTTGAACAGCATCCGCTCGCGCAGGATCCCGGCGACGCACACGACCCCGTCGATCCGCCCGTACGCGGCGAGTGCCGCGTCGACCACGCGCTGCCCGCCCGCCATGGTCGAGACGTCGTCGGCGACGGCGACGGCCGCGCCGCCCGCCGCCTCGATCTCCTTCACGACCGACGCGGCGACCTCGCTCGTGGGCTCGCCGCCCTCGATGGAGACGCCGTAGTCGTTGACGACGACGCTCGCGCCCTCGGCCGCGCAGGCGAGCGCGACCGCGCGGCCGATCCCCCGGCCGGCCCCCGTCACGGCGACGACCTTCCCTGCCAAGAAGTTCCCCACGCCCGGCCCCTTCCCGCGGTTTCTGACGACCCGTTAGATTCATGCGTCGGCAGGATTCTACGACCCGTCAGATACCGGAGAACAAGACCTCGGAGGCGCCCGATGTCACTTCCCGTCGCGTTCCACGACATCGCCAAGCGCGTGAACAACTGGGGGCGCTGGGGTCCGGACGACGAGATCGGCACGCTCAACCTGATCACCGAGGAGGTGGTACGGGAGGCCGCCGCGACCGTCCGCACCGGCCGCCGCGTCCCGCTCGCCCTCGACCTCAAGCAGGACGGCGTGCAGACCGGCATGATCCCCGGCCGGGTCAACCCGCTCCACGTCATGGTCCAGATCAACCAGGAGCTCTTCGGCCCCGGCACCGTCGCCACCAGCGACGACGCCGTGACCATGGGCCTCCAGGCCGGCACCCACTGGGACGCCCTCACCCATGTCTCGCACTCGGGCCGGATCTACAACGGCCGCCCCGCCGCGACCGTCACCCCGCACGGCCGCTCCGAGTTCAGCGGCATCCACACCGCCCGGCACGTCGTCTCGCGCGGCGTCCTGCTCGACGTGGCGGCGGCCAAGGGCGTGGACCGGCTGCCCGGCGGCCACGCCGTCACGCCCGAGGACCTCGACGAGGCCGCGGAGTTCGGCGGAGTGGCCGTGCGGGCCGGGGACGTCGTGCTCGTCCGCACCGGGCAGATCCAGGCGTACCTGGCCGGAGACCGGCACGGCTACGCCTTCCCGTCGCCCGGGCTCTCCGTCCGTACGCCCGAGTGGTTCCACGCCCGTGACGTGGCAGCGGTCGCCAACGACACGCTGACCTTCGAGATCTTCCCGCCGGAGATCGAGAACCTGTGGCTGCCCGTGCACGCGCTCGACCTGGTCGAGATGGGGATGCTCCAGGGGCAGAACTGGAACCTGGAGGAGTTGTCCACAGCCTGTGCACAGGAGCGGCGGTACGCGTTCCTGCTCTCCGCCATGCCCGAACCGTTCGTGGGCGGCACGGGAACGCCGGTGGCGCCGGTGGCGGTGCTGTAGGGAATTCAGGGCGCAGGAGCGCGGGGAGGGAGGTGGCAAGAGCGCAGGGACGCAGGGGCGCATGCCGAGGGGAAACCCCGCGGGTGGCGGCGCGCTCGCGCGCGCCCCGAGCACGGCACGACAGCCGCCACCCGTCACGACCCGCGCTCACCGAGGGGCCGCGCCCCTCGACTCCCCTCACCGAGCGAATCGCTCACCCAAGGGTGATCAATTCGCCACGAACCGTCAACAGGGCACCCAAGAGGGTGACATCCCGGCACCCGGCCCCGGTCCGACACCCGGCCCCGCGACCCGCCCGCCGACCGGCCCGACGCCGGTCGCCGCGGTCCGCGCACCCGGCCCGGCACCCTGCCCGGCGTCCTGCGCCCGGTCGACCTCGCACCAGATGCTCTTGCCCGTGCCCTCGCGCTGCCAGCCCCACCGGTCGGCGAGGCCGTCCACCAGCTCGAGGCCGCGGCCGTTCGTGTCGTCGCCGTCCGCGTGCCGCGGCCGCGGCGGGCAGTCGCTCGCGTCGGCGACCTCGACGCGCACCCCGGCCCCGCCGAACAGCATCCGCAGCACGGCCGGACAGCCCGTGTGCACCACGGCATTGGTCACCAGCTCGGAGATGAGCAGCACCAGCGTCTCCGCCAGCGGCTCGTCGTCCCCTATGCCGGAACCGGCCAGCCGCGAACGCGCCCATCTCCGGGCCCGCCCCACCTCGGCCGGGTCGGGCCCGACCTCCAACTGCACCTGAAGCACCTGCACCGTTCACACCATCCGAACCGGCGAACACACCTTTACGGAACGTGATTCCCTTGTGAGACAGCATGGTTGACGTACAGTCACCGCAACAAGCGCTTCGGGCATATTCCAGCGCGAAGGAGTACGCATGGTCCATACTGTGCGACGCATGCCGCGAGGAGTCGAACGCGGGGCGCGAGCGGCGGGCATTCCCGGACCCGGGACCACCGCATCGGCGGCACCGGCGCGATCCGGGCCCACAAGCACTCGCATCCCACGGAGCGTACCGGAGCCGGAGGCCGACTCCGGCGCGTGACGACCCGGCGAAGGACACAAGACGATATCGACATTCCGTGACAGGTCCACCACATCCTTCGCCCCTCGCACCGGCCCTGCGGCCGGGCCCGCCGACGCTTCCTCCGCCCCGCTACAGCAGGGCGGCCACCCGTTCCTCCGCCCCCGCCACAGCCGGGCCATCCGTTCTTCCGCCCCCGCCACAGCCGGGCCATCCGTTCTTCCGCCCCCGCTACAGCCGGGCCATCCGTTCCTCCGCCCCCGCTACAGCCGGGCCGCCACCAGTTCCTCCGCCGCCGCGCCCGACAGGCCGCGCTCGGCCCGTACCCAGGCCCGTTTCAGGTGCAGGTGGACGTCGGCCTCCCAGGTGAAGCCCATGCCGCCGTACACCTGGAGGCAGTCGCGGGCGCCGTCCAGGGCGGCCTCGTCGGCGAGCAGCCGGGCCCCGGCGACCTCGACGGGATCGGCGGTGACGGCGGCGGCGTAGACGGCGGCGCGGGCGAGCTCCGTGCGCACGAGCATCCGCGCGCACAGGTGCTTGACGGCCTGGAAGGCCCCGATGGGCTGCCCGAACTGCTCCCGGGTACGGGCGTACGCGACGGCGAGCTCGGTCGTGCGGGCGGCCGAGCCGAGCTGCTCGGCGGCGGTGAGCAGCGACGCCTCGTGCGAAGGCGCCCGCCCGTCGGCGCCTGTGCCGGTGCCGGTGCCATGTCCGGTGCCGGTGCCATGTCCGGTGCCGGTGCCATGTCCGGTGCCGGGCAGCCGGTGCAGCGGCGTGAGCGGGTCGACGGAGCGGAGCGGTACGGCGCCCTCCGCCGGGCCGAGGACGACGTCGGCGGCGTCCAGCCATTCCACGAGCTCCCCGTCGGTCCGGGTGACCACGGTCTCGCCCTCCGCCGCCCCGGGCACCTCGCCCGCCGCCAGGTGCGTGGCGACCAGCGGGCCCGGCAGCAGTGCCCGGCCGGCCTCCTCGAAGAGGAGCACGGCCTCGGGCAGTCCGAGGCCGACCCCGCCCGCCGCCTCGGGGAGCCGGAGCGCGAAGAACCCGGCCGCGCCGAGCTCGCGCCACAGCGCGCGGTCGAGGGCCTGGGCCCCTCCCCCACCCTGGGCCCTTCCCCCGCCGTCGCCTTCGCCCGCGCCTGCGCCCGCGCTTTCGGCCACGCCTTCGCCCGCGCCTGCGCCCGTACCCCCGGCCGCTTCCACGGCAGCCCGCAGCGCCTCGCGCCCGAAGCGCCGGTCGAGCAGTTCCCGTACGCCCTGCTTCAGCGCCCGCTGATCGCCGGTCAGTCGGAAGTCCACGGCCGTCCTCACCGCCCCTTCGGCAGGCCGAGGATGCGCTCGGCGACGATGTTCCGCTGGATCTGCGAGGTGCCCGCGGCGATCGTGTACGAGAGGGAGGAGAGCCGGTCCCGGTTCCACTCGCGTCCGAGGTCGAGCGCGTCCGGCCCGAGGACGGCGGCGGCCGTGTCGTACAGCTCCTGGCGGGCGTGCGAGTAGCGCAGCTTGAAGACGGAGCCGCCGACGCCCGGGACGCCGCCGGTGGCCTGGGCCTCGCTGACGTTCCACTGGGTGAGCCGCCACAGGGCCTGGAACTCGGCGCCGAGGCGGCCGAGACGGCGGCGCAGCACGGGATCGTCCCAGCGGCCGTTCTTCCGTGCCGTCCGGGCGAGTTCGCCGAGGAGGCGGCGGCAGGCGACGACCTCGCCGACGAAGGCGGTGCCGCGTTCGAAGGAGAGGGTGACCATGGTGACGCGCCAGCCGTCGTTCTCGTCGCCGACCCGGTTGCCGACGGGGACGCGCACCTCGTCGAGGAACACCTCGGCGAACTCCGTCGACCCGGCGAGCGTCCGCAGCGGCCGGACGGTGACGCCGGGGCCGGACATGGGCATCGCGAGCCAGGTGATGCCGCGGTGCTTCGGGGCTCCGGGATCGGTGCGGACGAGGAGTTCGCACCAGTCGGCGACCTCGGCGTGCGAGGTCCAGATCTTCTGGCCGGTGACGACGTACGCGTCGCCGTCGCGCACGGCCCGGGTCCGCAGCGAGGCCAGGTCGGAGCCGGCGCCGGGTTCGCTGAATCCCTGGCACCAGACCTCGTCGCCGCGCAGCACGGGCCCCAGCCAGCGCTCGCGCTGCTCGGCCGTGCCCTCGGCGGCGATGGTCGGGCCGGCGTGCAGGAGGCCGACGAAGTTGGCGCCGACGTAGGGCGCTCCGGCGCGTTCGGTCTCCTCGAGGAAGATGAGCCGCTGGGTCGGCGAGGCGTCCCAGTGGACGTGCCCGTACCCGGCGTCGTGGAGACGTCGCTGCCAGCCGCAGTCGTAGGCGCGCCGGCCCGGCCAGTCGAGCGGGTCGGGCCTGGGCGGCAGGGTGGGCAGCTCGGCGGCGAGCCACGCGCGCAGCCGGGCTCGGAAGTCCTCCTCTTCCTCCGTGTACGCGAGGTCCATCAGACGATTCCGAGGTCGAGCATGCGGATGGCGTTGCCCCGCATCAGCTTGTAGACGGTCTCGTCGTCGAGGTCCTTGACGTGGTCGAGGGCGACTTCCCTGGTGTGCGGGAAGGTGGAGTCGACGTGCGGGTAGTCGGTCTCGAAGGTGGCGTTGTCGCGTCCGACGACGTCGAGCGACGCGATGCCGTGCTTGTCGCGGAAGAAGCAGCAGAAGATCTGCCGGTAGTAGTACGTGGACGGCGGCTCGGGGATCAGGTCGCGGACGCCGCCCCAGGCGCGGTGCTCCTCCCACACGTCGTCGGCGCGCTCCAGGGCGTACGGGATCCAGCCCATCTGGCCCTCGCTGTAGGCCAGCTTCAGCCGGGGGAACTTCACGAGCACGCCGCTGAAGAGGAAGTCCATCATCGAGGCCATCGCGTTGTTGAAGCTGAGCGAGGCCTGGACGGCGGGCGGGGCGTCGGGGGACGCGGCGGGCATCTGGCTGCTGGAGCCGATGTGCATGTTGACGACCGTGCCGGTCTCCTGGCAGACGGCGAAGAAGGGGTCCCAGTAGCCGGAGTGGATGGACGGCAGGCCGAGGTGGGTGGGGATCTCGGAGAAGGTGACGGCCTTGACGCCGCGGGCGGCGTTGCGCCGGATCTCGGCGACCGCGAGGTCGATGTCCCAGAGCGGGATGATGCAGAGCGGGATGAGCCGGCCGCCGCTGTCGCCGCACCATTCCTCGACCATCCAGTCGTTGTAGGCGCGGACGCAGGCGAGGGCGACCTCCTTGTCCTTCGCCTCGGCGAAGGTCTGGCCGCAGAAGCGCGGGAAGGTGGGGAAGCAGAGGGAGGCCTCGACGTGGTTGAGGTCCATGTCGGCGAGCCGTGCCACGGGGTCCCAGCAGCCGCGCCGCATCTCCTCGCGGGTGATGCCCTCCAGGGTCATGTCGTCGCGGTCGAAGCCGACGGCGGCGATGTTCCGCTTGTACGGGAACTTCAGGTCCTCGTAGATCCACCAGTCGGTGGGCGGCCCGTCGGGGTCCATCGTGATCTGGTACCTGCCGCCGACGTACGCCAGCTCGCCGATGCCCGCGGTGAGGGGCCGGGGCCCCCGGTCGCGGTACTTGGCCGGCAGCCAGGTCTCGAAGAGGTGCGCGGGCTCGATCACGTGGTCGTCGACGCTGATGATGCGGGGCAGTTCCGTCATGACCCCTCCGATTCCTGAAGACCATTTCTGATGACCCGTCAGATACAGGCCCGGCATCAGGCTAGCCGCGCACCCCTGGACCGACAAGGACCGGCCCTCTACGCTCTCCGCACGAACTGACGCATCGTCAGGAATGGAGGTTCCCGGTGACCGCCATCGAGACCGCGACGGAGACCGCGCACGACCTGGGCGCGTCCCGCACCCTCTGGGAGCTCGTCGAGCGCCGCGCCGCGCTCACCCCCGACCGGCCCGTCCTGCTCCAGGACGACCGGGTCCTCACCTTCGGCGAACTCCGCGACCGGGCCGAACGCTGCGCCGCCGGCCTCCACGGCATGGGCGTGCGCCCCGGCACCGTCGTCGCCTGGCAGCTGCCCACCCGGATCGAGACCGCGGTGCTGTCCTTCGCGCTCGCCCGCCTCGGCGCCGTACAGTCCCCGGTCATCCCGTTCTACCGGGACAAGGAGGTCGGCTTCGCGCTGCGCGAGTCCGGCGCCGAGTACTTCGCCGTCCCCGGCGTCTGGCGCGGCTTCGACCACACGGAGATGGCCCGCCGGCTCGGCGCGCGCGGCGTCTTCGAGGCGTACGACACGGACACCCTGCCCGACGACGACCCCGGCGTCCTGCCCGCGCCGCCCGCCTCGGGCACCGACGTCCGCTGGATCTACTGGACCTCGGGCACCACCTCCGACCCCAAGGGCGTGCTGCACACCGACCGCTCGCTCCTCGCGGGCGGCTCCTGCCTCGCCCACGCCCTCCGCCCGAACGCCGAGGACGTCGGCTCGATGGCCTTCCCGTACGCGCACATCGCCGGGCCCGACTACACGGTGATGCTCCTCCTGTACGGGTTCCCCGCCGTCATGTTCGAACATTTCGCGCTGCCGGACGCGCTCGACGAGTACCGCAGGCACGGCGTCACGGTCGCCGGCGGGTCCACCGCCTTCTACTCGATGTTCCTCGCGGAGCAGCGCAGGCGGCCCGGCGGGCCGATCATCCCGACGCTGCGGCTCCTCGCGGGCGGGGGCGCACCCAAGCCGCCGGAGATCTACCACGCGGTGGTACGGGAGCTGGGCTGCCAGCTGACGCACGGCTACGGCATGACCGAGGTCCCGATGATCACCATGGGCGATCCCCGCGACACCCCGGAGAACCTGGCCACGACCGAGGGCCGGCCGCCCGCCGGGATGGAGATACGCATCGCGGAGGGCGGCGAGGTCCGGCTGCGCGGCGAGGCGGTCTGCCGCGGCTACCTCGACCCCGCGCAGACCGCCGCCGCCTTCGACGAGGAGGGCTTCCTGCGCACCGGCGACCTGGGCCGGCTGACCGCCGACGGCCATCTCGTGCTCACCGGCCGCCTCAAGGACGTCATCATCCGCAAGGGCGAGAACGTCTCCGCGAAGGAGATCGAGGACCTCCTCCACCGCCATCCCGGCGTCGCCGACGCGGCGGTCGTCGGCCTCCCGGACGCCGAACGCGGCGAGCGCGTCTGCGCCGTGGTCGAACAGCCCCCGGGCGCCGAACCGCTCACCCTGGAGACGGTCACCGCCTTCCTGCGCGAGGCCGGACTCTCGGTCTTCAAACTCCCGGAGCAGCTGGAGCTGGTGGAGTCCCTGCCGAGGAACGAGACGCTGCGGAAGGTGCTGAAGTACAAGCTGCGCGAGTGGTACGGGTAGGGGCCGGGCCGAGCCGTGTGAGTGGTACGGGTGGGGGCTCGGCCGACGGCTCGGGCCGAGCCGTGCGAGTGGTACGCGTGGGGGCTCGGCCGACGGCTCAGGCCGAGCCGTGCGAGTGGTACGCGTGGGGGCTCGGCCGACGGCTCAGGCCGACAGGGGGGCCGTCCGCTCGTCGAGGGCGGCCGGGACGTCCTCGTACACCTCGAAGAGGCGGCGGACGCCGAGCGCGGCGAGGACCCGGTTGACGTGCGCGCCGTCCTCGGCGCCGCGGGCGGGCAGGATCAGCCGGAGCCGGCCGCCGCACGACCGCATCAGCCGGCGCGCGGCGACGAGCACGCCGACACCGCTGGAGTCGCAGAAGCGGACCGCCGAGAGGTCGAGGACCACGTCGTGACGGCCGCCCGCGACGGCCGCGTGGACGCGTCTGCGGATCAGCGGGGAGGTGACCAGGTCCAGCTCTCCGCTGATGCGCAGTACGGTCCACGGTTCCTGCTCGTTCTCGTCGACCTGGATCGTCACGAGCGGCGCCTTTCAGACATCGGGACACGCGAACGAGCCAAACGGAGCCCGCCCTTCCTGTCACCTCCCGCTGCCCGTTCGCACCGCTCCGAAACCCCTGGGCGGCGGCTTGGCGCTTTCCTTACCATCCGGCGGACCGTCAAGGGCGCACTTGCCGCAAAGAGAAGTGCGCCGGGTGCGGGCACACTACTTTGGGAAGGAAGAACGGATCGGAGAGGTCGGTCGGCAGGTCGTCGGGAGGGTGTCGGACATGGCGACGAAGGACACACCGCCGCGCTGGGACCGCAAGATGCAGCAGCGGCTGGCGCGCGGCGAGGCCGCGGCGCTCGGCGAGCTCTACGACAGGTTCGCCTCGCTCGTGCACAGCCTCGCCCACCGCGTGCTCGACGACGACGACGCCGCCGACCAGATCACCCGCGAGGTCTTCGGCTACATCTGGGAGAACCCCGACGCCTACGACCCGAAGCAGGGCAACATGCGTTCCTGGGTCGCCCGGCTCACCCAGCGGCAGGCCGTGCACCGGCTGCGGCAGGCGGAGGCGCTGGCGTTCGCGGAGCGCGGCGAGGGCACGGCGGAGGAACTGGAGCAGAAGGTGCGCCGGGCCTCGGTCGCGGCCCGCGCCGACTACATCGTGACGTCCATGCCGACACCGCTGCGGCAGGCCCTGGAGCTGGCCTACTTCCAGCGCCGGGACTACCGGCAGACGGCCGCGGACCTCGGCGTGACGGAGGACGAGGCGCGGCGCCGGCTGCGGCTCGGGCTCCAGCTGCTGTCGACGGCCAACACCCGCCCGCTGGAAGGCTCCTCGCCGCCCGGCGCGGGCGGTTACGGACGGTCGCTGTGAGCGGGGCGAACGACGATCCCGAGGAGATCGCACGCGCCCCGTGGATACCGGGCCCGCGCCGGGCGGCCGACGACCACGCGGACCTGACCTCGCCGCCGCCACCGCCGTCGCCGTCGTCATCGTTCGCGGAGTCGTCGCCGTTCGACGAGTCGTCGCCGTTCGCGGAGTTCGCGGAGCCCTCGCCGTTCGACGAGTCGTCCGCGACCGGCCTCCCGCCCGCCCGGGACGCCCGGGAAGTGCCGGAGGTGCCGGAAGTCCCGGCGCTCCCGGAGCTCCTCGACCTGCCCCACCGGACCCTGAAGTCGCTGCTCGGCGCCTGGGCGCTGTCCGCCTGCTCGCCCGAGGAGACCCGGACCGTCGAGGCCCACCTCACCGAGTGCGCCCCGTGCGCGGACGAGGCGCTGCGGCTGCGCGACGCGGTCGGACTGCTGCACGCCGAGCGCGACCTGGACCTGGACCCGCTGCTGCGGTCCCGGGTCCTGGAGAACTGTCTGGGCCGCCGCCCCGCCCGTATCCCCGTGCCCGCCTGGGCCGCGCCGTACGACGCGGAGACCGCCCGGCTCGACGCGCTGCTGCGCGACATCGGCGAGGCGGAGTGGCACGCGCCGGTGCGGCTGAAGTGGTTCGAGGGCGAGCGCGCCGTGAACCGGAAGACCACGGTGGCCGGCGTGCTCGGCCATCTGCTGGCCGTGGACGGCCTGGTGGCCGCCTCGCTCGGGCTCGACGACCCGCTCGGCGCGGGCATCGCGGAGCTGTCGCCGGCCGAGCGGACCGAGGCGTACTGGAAGTCCTCCGCCCGGCCGCCGACCCGGGCGGTCCGCGAGCCGTGGCGGGACCAGAGCCACACGCTGATCCGCACGGTGTCGTTCGCCGGCCGCGGCGTCGCGGACCTGACCGTCACGTACGGGGACTTCGCGCTGCCGCTGCGGGACTCGCTCCTCGAGCGGGCCTTCGAGTGCTGGGTGCACGCGGACGACATCGCGAACGCGGTGGACTACCCGTACGACCCGCCGAGCGGCAGTCATCTGCACGGCATGATCGACCTGGCCGCCCGCCTCCTCCCGGCGGCCCTCGCCGACCGCCGCCGCCTGGGCCTGGCGGCCCCGGCCCGCGAACTCGTGACGGCCGGCTCGCCCGGCCGCTCGCTCCACCTGGAGATCGAGGGCGCGGGCGGCGGCCACTGGTACATCGCCCTGGACTCGCCCGCCGCGCTCGGCTCCCCGGACCACGCGGTGGCCCAGGTCGCGATGGACGGCGCCGAGTTCTGCCAGCTGCTCGCCGGCCACGTACCGCCGCAGGACGCGGCCGCGGGCCAGGACGGCGACCGCGAGGCCATCCGCGACGTCCTCTTCGCGGCGGCCTCGCTGAGCCGGATGTAGGGCCGACGGCGGTCGACGGCGCCGGCCTGCGGCCGCGCGCGGTCAGGCGTCACGGGACCGGGGAGCCGGGGCCCGCGCGAAGAGGGCGCGGGCTACGCGAAGACGACCGTGCGGTGGCCGTTCAGGAGGATGCGGCGTTCCGCGTGCCACTTCACGGCGCGCGCCAGGGCCTGGCACTCGACGTCGCGGCCGATCGCGACGAGCTGGTCGGGCGTGACCTCGTGGCCGACGCGCTCGACCTCCTGCTCGATGATCGGGCCCTCGTCGAGGTCGGCCGTCACGTAGTGGGCCGTGGCGCCGATCAGCTTCACACCGCGGGCGTGGGCCTGGTGGTAGGGCTTCGCGCCCTTGAAGCTCGGCAGGAAGGAGTGGTGGATGTTGATGATCCGCCCCGAGAGCTGCTTGCACAGGTCGTCGGAGAGCACCTGCATGTAGCGGGCCAGCACGACCAGTTCGACGCGCTCTTCCCGGACCAGGTCCAGGAGTTCCGCCTCCGCCTGGGCCTTGTTGTCCCTGGTGACCGGAATGTGCCGGAACGGGATGTCGTACGAGGCGACGAGCTCGGCGAAGTCGGTGTGGTTGGACACGACCGCGGCGATCTCGACCGGCAGCGCGCCGATCCGCGAGCGGAACAGCAGGTCGTTCAGGCAGTGGCCGAACTTCGACACCATCAGCACGACGCGCATCCGCTCGTCGGCCCGGTGGATCTGCCAGTCCATCGCGAACGAGTCGCCCACCGCGGCGAAGCTCGCGCGCAGCTTGTCCACGGTGACGGGGGACTCGGCCGAGAAGTGGACCCGCATGAAGAAGAGACCCGTGTCACGGTCTCCGAACTGCTGACTGTCCTCGATGTTGCATCCCGTGATGAAGAGGTAGCTCGACACGGCGTGCACGATGCCCTGCTTGTCGGGGCAGGAGAGGGTGAGGACGTACTGGTCGGTCATCCGCCTAGCCTGCCACACGCGGAGGACGGGAATGCCGCCTCGTCCGTCACGCGGACAGCCGGACGGACGCCGGGCGGATGCGGCGGTGCCGGCCCGGACGGACGCCGGGCGGGCGGGCCGCGGACGCCGGGCGGGCAGGCCGCGGACGCCGGGCGGGCCCGGGCGGGCTCAGGCCGAGCGGGTCATGATCCGGAGGACGTCCAGCGAGCGCGGCGGGTCGTCCGGGTCCTCGCCGTCCGCCGTCGCCATGCGCACGTGCGCCTCGCGGGCGGCCCGTACGGCCTCCGGCCAGGCATGGTGCTCCAGGTACGCGGAGACCGGGGCGTCCGCGCCGACCTGGTGCATGATGCGCAGCACCCGCAGCACGGCCACGTCGACGAGGGCGGCCTCGCCGGAGTCGCGGAAGATCGTCCCCACGTACTTCTCGGCGGACCAGCTGTCCAGCCAGGTGTCCTCCACCAGCCGGTAGACGGCGTCGGTGACGTCGCCGAACCCCTCCTGGCCGGCCAGCCAGGTCGTCTCGTGGAACTCCGGGTCCGAGAGCATGTGCAGCGCGGAGCGCACGTTGGCGCGCCAGCGCCACCACGGCATGTCGTTGAGCGGCATGCCGCCCATGGTGGAGGAGCGGCGGGCGCGACGGGAAGGGTTCATCGAAGGGGAGGTACCAGCGGACACCGTCCGATCGTACGGTCCCCCACCGACAGCCCCGGTTCCGCCCCCACCCCCGCAATTCACCGTGCCGTCACCCCGTGTCGACCCGTTCTCACCACAGGGTTACCCCCGGGGCGGAAGTCTGCGTGCTCATGACCGGCAGGCGACTTTCCCCACTCCTCGCGTACGTCACCGCAGCGGCGGCCGGAGCGTCGCTGCTCACCGGCTGCGGCGCGCTCCCCGGGACCACGGGAGGCGGCTCCCGCGAACCCGTCACCGTCATGACCTGGGCGCCCGAGCAGACCCGCGCCACCAACATGCCCGGCATGCCCGCCATGGCCCAGGCCTACGCCCGCTGGGTCAACGCCGGCGGCGGCATCGACGGCCACGAGCTGCGCGTGCTCACCTGCAACGAGCAGAACACCAACGCCGGCGCCGCCGCGTGCGCCCGCCGCGCCGTCCACGAGGGCGCCGTCGCCGTCGTCGGCTCGTACAGCCAGTTCGGCCGCGCCTTCATGGCCCCGCTGGAGGCCGCCGGCATCCCGTACATCGGCGGCTACGGCATCTCCGAGGACGAGTTCACCAGCTCCCTCTCCTACCCCGTGAACGGCGGCCAGGCCTCCCTCGTCGCCGGCCACGGCATGCAGCTCGCCGCGAACTGCCGCACCGTCTCCCTCGTCCGCCCCGACACCATCGCCGGCGACAAGCTGCCCGACCTGCTCAACTCCGGGCTCCGCAAGGACGGCCACAGCGGCGCGGTCGACATCCCGGCGGTCGAGGACGCCGCCGAGTACACCGCGTCCGCGCGCAGGGCCCGTACGAAGGCGGGGACCGAGGACGGCTGCGTCACGGCCGTGCTCGGCGAACGCACCCAGACCTTCTTCGACTCCTTCCGCCGGCTGCCCGACGAGGGCGGGGACGACGCCGGCGCCGGCACCGTGCGGATCTCCTCCGTCCTCGGCAGCGTCGGCCAGCCGCTCATCGACCGCTCCGGCGGCGCCCGCGGCCCGTTCGAGGGCGCCTACGTCACCGGCTGGTACCCGGACGCCGGCGACAGGGCCTGGGAGCCGATGAAGAAGGTGATCAGGGAGCACGCCTTCGCGGACAACCGGGTCGATCCGGCGGACGCGGGCGTGCAGACCACGTGGATCGCGTACACCGTCCTGCGTCAGGTCGTCGAGTCGCTCGACAGCGACTCGGTGTCCGCGCTGCGGATCAGCCACGCCCTCGACCAGGGCGCGGAGATCGACACCGGTGGTCTCACCCCGCCGCTGCGCTGGCGCTACGACGACCTGCTCGGCGCGCGCGGCTTCCCCCGGATCGTCAACCACGAGGTGACGTTCCAGGTGGTGCGCCGGGGCAGGCTGGTGGCGCAGAGGCCGGGCTTCGTCGACGTGGGCGAGACGGTCCTGACGGCACCGTGACGGCCGGAACGGGCGACGTGACGGCCGGGACGGAGAACGTGACGGCCGGGACGGGGACGTGACGGCCGGGAACCCCGTCCGCGGCCGACGGTCGCCTACAGCTGCGTGTACGTGCGCTTCGGCAGGCCGTACTTGTCCGCGGTCGGGTTCCACAGCCCGGCCGCCTGCTTCTTGGCGGCCGTCGCCTCCTGGCTCTTCTTGTCGCCGTCGTTGGTGTGGCTGGTGTTCCGGGCGTGGCCGCCCTTGCAGACCTTCTTGTTGCCCTTCGCCTGGTCCGCCCAGGCCGCGTAGTGGTCGTCGGCGGCGGCCGAGGCCTGCCAGGCCCTGACCAGGGAGGCGGACAGGGCCGTGTGGTTCGGCACCTTGTCCACGGACAGCGACTGGAGGCGGGTGACCAGTTCGCGCCGCTGCTTGGCCGCGCCGCGCAGGTCGCTCGCCGCCTGGTCGAGGTTGTCGCACCGGCGGATCGACGCGACGGCGCGGATCACCGCGTCGCGGCTGTCGTTGCTGTCCGCGAGGAGCTTGTCGAGCGCCTCGGCCTGCTCCTTGGCCGGGTCGGCGGCCTGCTCGGACGGCTGGGAGGACGGGGCGGCCGAACTGGCGGCCACGTTCTGCCCCTTGCCCGAATCGCCCTTCTTGTCGTCGCCGTCGCCGCCGCTGAGCAGCGCGCCCGCGCCGAGACCGACCACGGCGCAGCCGGCGACGACGGCCGCGATCAGCGCGACCGGCGACTTGCGGCGCGGCGGCTCGGGCTCGTCGTCGTAGTACGCGTCCTGGTAGCCGTACTGCTGCTGGGGCTGGGGGTGCTGGGGGTGCTGGGGCGCCTGCGGCGGCTGGTAGTGCTGCTGCGGCGCGGGCGGCGCCTGGTGCTGTGGCGCCGGGCGCTGCGGGGTCTCGCTGCGGAACAGGTTGTCGAAGTCCGCGAGCGGCGGCCGCTCGGGCTGCGCCTGCTGCGGCGGTACGGACTGCTGCGGTGGCACGGGCGCCATGTACTGGGTCGCCTGGGCGTCCGGCCCGGCCACCGGCGGCAGGTACTGCGTGGCCGCCTCGCCGGCCTGCGGGGCCACGGGCGGGATGTACTGCGTCGCCTGGGCGTCCGGTCCCTGCGGCGGCACCGCCCCGAGGTACTGCGTCGCCTGCGCGTCCGGCTGCGGATAGCCGTAGCCCGGCTGCGGGGCGGCGGGCGGCGGGTAGCCGTAACCCGGCTGCGGCGCCGGCGCCGCGGGCTGCGGATAGCCGTAGCCCTGCTGCGGGCCCGGCGGTGCGGCCGGCGGCTGCGGCGGGACCGGCGGCAGGTACTGCGTCGCCTGGGCGTCCGAGGAGCCACCAGGGGTCACCTCAGGGGGGAGGGGCTGAGCGGCCGGATACTGCTGCTCCGGCCCCTGTCCGCTGTGCGTCACCGGGACTCCTACTGATGGACCTACGAAACCGTCGGCCCACGCTACCGGGTGCGCGCTACGGCCCGCACACACGTGTGACAGAGGTGTGACGTTCACCGCTGCGCGGCACGCCTCACGCCCCGCGCGGCCACCGCCTCACGCCGCGTGCCGGTCCAGCCGCGCCCGGAACTCCCGTACCGGCGCCTCCCCCGCGTACGGCTCGAGCCGCTCCCCCAGGTCGCCCAGGTACTCCACGCCCCGGGAGGAACGGAGGGTCGAGAGGAGTTCGAGGGCGCGGGTGCCGGTGCGGCAGGCCTGCTCGACCTCGCGCTGCTGGACCTGCGCCGCGGCGAGCAGCGCGAGGCCGATCGCGCGCCGGCGGGCGCGGCCCTCCGGGTGGCCGGCGAGGGAGCGTTCGGCCGCGCGGGCCGCCTCCCGCGCCTGCCCCAGGTCACGGTGGCAGTGGGCCAGCTCGTCCGACAGGTACGCCTCGTCGAAGTGGGCGATCCAGGCCGGGTCGTCGCCCGACTCGGGATCGGCGGCGGCCAGCGCCTCCTCGGCGAGCCCCGCGACCCGGCCGAAGGCGGTGGCGTCGCCGAGCAGCGCGTGCCCACGGGCCTCCGCGGCGAGGAACATGGCCTGGGCGCGCGGCGGCACCTGGCCCCGGGCGCCCTCCTGCGCGGCCCGCGCGAGCTGCGCGATCTCGCGCGGGTTGCCGAGCTGTGCGGCGAGGTGGCTCATGGACGCGGCCAGCACGTAACCGCCGTACGCCCGGTCGCCGGCGGCCTGCGCGAGCCGCAGGGCCTGGATGTAGTAGCGCTGGGCGAGGCCGGGCTGGCCGGTGTCGACGGCCATGTACCCGGCGAGTTCGGTGAGGCGCGCGGCCGCCGCGAACAGCTCGCGTCCGACCGCCTCCCGGTAGGAGCCGGAGAGCATGCCCGACACCACGCTGTTGAGGTAGTGGACGACGACCGGCCGGACGTGGCCGCTGCCGAACTTACGGTCCAGGTCGACCAGGGCGTCCGTCATCGCCCGCACCGCCGCGACGTCCGAGGCGCCGACCCGCGCCCCGGCGGACCGGGCGACCAGCGGGTCGGCGCCGGTGATCAGCCAGTCCCTGCTCGGTTCGACGAGCGCGGAGGCGGCGACCGTCGAACCGGACAGGAAGTCCCGCCGGCCCACGTCGCTGCGCCACAGCTCGCATACCTGCTCGATCGCCCCGAGCACGGTCGGCGCGAACTGGAGGCCGACGCCCGAGGCGAGGTTGCGGCCGTTGGCCATGCCGACCTCGTCGATGGTGACGGTACGGCCGAGCTTGCGGCCCAGCGCCTCGGCGATGATGCCGGGCGCCCTGCCCCGCGGCTGCTGGCCGCGCAGCCAGCGGGCCACCGAGGTCTTGTCGTAGCGCAGGTCGAGGCCGCGCTCCGCGCCGACCATGTTGACCCTGCGGGCGAGGCCGGCGTTGGAGCACCCGGCCTCCTGGATGAGCGCCTGCAGCCGTTCGTTGGGCTGACGGGCGACGAGTGGCCTGGCTGCCATGATGACTACCCCCTGAGGCCGGTACGGTGATCGACTGGCTGATCACTGCCCGGCGGATATCCGGTCAATGCAGATGTGAACACGCGAAACCGGACACGTCGGTCGCGCGCTACGGCACTGCCGCGCGGCCCCGCACCGCACGGCCGTACGGCACGGCGACGACGCCCCCCGTCCGTCCCTACCCACCCGCCGCGTCCCGGCCCCACGCGCGCCCCCGCCCGTGCACCCGTGCGCCCCGCATGCAGGATCGATGCGTCACACCGGGCACGGTGACGCCCGTAACCCCAGGTGACGGCGGGAGTTGAGATCGACGTGGAAGAGACCATCGGAGTCACGGAAGCCGCACAGATCCCCAAGCAGCGGGGCGAGCTGCTGCTGGACAACGCCGTGCGGTACGCGGAAGAGCGGCACTGGGACGTGTTCCCCGGAACCTGGCTGGAGGCGGTCGAAGGCAGGGAGCGCTGCTCCTGCGGCGCGGAGGACTGCCCTGCGCCCGGCGCCCACCCGGCCCGTCCCGACTGGTCGACCCAGGCGACGGGCAGCGCCGTCGGCGCCCGGCGGATGTGGTCGAAGCAGCCGAAGGCGTCGATCCTGCTGCCGACCGGCCGCACCTTCGACGCGATCGAGGTGTCCGAGTCGGCCGGCTTCCTCGCGCTGGCCCGGATGGAGCGGATGGAGCTGACGCTCGGCCCGGTGACCTGCACGCCCGACCGCCGGATGTTCTTCTTTGTCCTGCCCGGCGCGGCGGCCAAGGTGCCGGACCTGGTGCGCAAGCTGGGCTGGGTGCCGACCTCGCTCGACCTCACCACCCGCGGCGAGGGCTTCTACGTGGCGGCGCCGCCGACCCGGGTCGGCGGCTTCGGTGCGGTGCAGTGGGCCCGCAAGCCCACGGCCGCGAACCGCTGGCTGCCGGACGCGGAGGAGCTGATCAGCCCGCTGGCGTACGCGTGCGGGCGGGAGGCGGCGGACGCGCGGACGCGCAGGCAGTGACGGCGCCCGTCCCCTCGCCGTCGGCGACAGCGGCCCTCCGGCGGTCCGGCCCGGTTGCCGGGCGCGGCCCGTCGTGACGGCTCTCCGGCAGTCCGGCCCACGCCTGATTGCTGGATAACGGCAATGTGGCCGGAAGGCGTTCACCCGTAAGGTTGTCCCGACTACACGGGGACAACCGAAGGGTTGACGCAACATGGTGCCTGACCAGGCATTTGATGGAGAGTTCGCAGCGGGGGGCGGCGCGCCGGAATCCGGCACGACGCCGCCCGCCGTGCAGGTCGAAGGACTGTGGAAGCGTTTCGGCCAGCAGATCGCGGTGAACGGCATCGACCTGGTGCTGCCCGCGGGCCGGTTCATCGGCCTCGTCGGCCCCAACGGTGCCGGCAAGACCACCACGCTCTCGATGATCACCGGACTGCTGCGGCCCGACTCCGGCCGCATCCGGGTCGCCGGGCACGACGTGTGGGCCGATCCGGAGTCCGTCGCCCAGGTCAAGGCGCGGATCGGCATCCTGCCGGAGGGACTGCGGCTGTTCGAGCGCCTCTCGGGCCGTGAACTCCTCGCGTACAGCGGCCGGCTACGCGGACTGCCCGGTGCCGAGGTCGACAAGCGCGCGGCCCAGCTGCTCGACGTGCTCGACCTGGCCGGCTCGCAGCACAAGCTGGTCGTGGACTACTCGACCGGCATGCGCAAGAAGATCGGCCTGGCCGCCGCGCTCCTCCACAACCCCGAAGTGCTGTTCCTCGACGAGCCGTTCGAGGGCGTCGACCCGGTCTCGGCGCAGACCATCCGCGGCGTCCTCGAGCGCTACACCTCCTCCGGCGCCACCGTCGTCTTCTCCAGCCATGTCATGGAGCTCGTGGAGTCGCTGTGCGACTGGGTGGCCGTCATGGCGGCCGGACAGATCCGCGCGCAGGGCCCGCTGGAGCAGGTGCGGGGCGACGCGCCGTCGCTGCAGGCCGCGTTCCTGGAGCTGGTCGGCGCGAACGGGCGGGACGCCGGGGAGTCCCTGGACTGGCTGGGCGGCGGTTCGGCCCGATGACCACCGCTCCCGCACCCGCCACGGCGAGGACCGCCACCGCCTCCGCCCCGTCGCTCACCTCCGTCTTCGTACGGCTCAAGCTGTCGCTCCTGAAGAACGGCCTGAAGCAGTCGGGCGGCCGGACCGCCGCCTACGTGACGTCGATCGTCCTGTCGGTGCTCTTCGCCGCCGGCATGATCCTCGGCTTCCTGCTGCTGCGCGGCCACACCGACGCGGCCGTCGTCACGGTGCTGCTCACCGGCGTCATCGCGCTCTCGTGGGCGGTCATGCCGCTGTTCGTGCCGAGCGGTGACGAGACGCTGGACCCGTCGCGGCTCGTGATGCTGCCGCTGCGGCCGCAGCCGCTGGTACGGGCGCTGCTCACGGCCTCGCTCGTCGGCGTCGGCCCGGTGCTGACCCTGTGCCTGGCGGTCGGCGCCGCCCTCGCGCTCGCGCACGGCGCCGCCGGAGTAGTCGTCGCCGTGCTCGCCGTACCGCTCGTGGTCGTCGTGTGCGTGGCGCTCTCGCGGGCCGTGGCGGCGGCGAACGTACGGCTCCTCTCCTCGCGCAAGGGCCGCGACCTGGCCGTGCTGTCCGGCCTGGTCATCGCGGTCGGCATGCAGCTCGTCAACTTCGGCGCCCAGCGCCTCGGCCGGGCCGGCGGCGTGTCGTCGCTGGAACCGGCCGCCCAGGCTGTGGGCTGGCTGCCGCCGGCGTCCGCGATCTCCGCGATCGACGCGGCGGGCGACGGCGACTACGCGGTCGCCGCGGCCAAGCTGCTGCTCAGCGCCGTCGCGGTGGTCCTCCTGGTGCAGTGGTGGCAGCGGTCGCTGGTCCGGCTCATGGTCGAACCGGACGGCTCGACCATCGGCGCGGCCTCGGACGCCGGCGCCAAGGACGCGTCGTCCTCGTCGGGCCGGCTCGGCCGGCTGCTGCCGGGCGGTCGCACCGGCACCGTGATGGAGCGCAGCCTGCGCTACATCTGGCGGGACCCGAAGACGAAGGCGGCGTGGGTGACCTCGCTGGCGATCGGCCTGATCGTCCCGATCTTCAACGCCCTCCAGGGCACGGGCTCGATCTACTTCGCGTGCTTCGCCTCGGGCATGCTCGGCATGCTGATGTACAACCAGTTCGGCCAGGACACCTCCGCCTTCTGGATGGTGATGCAGACGCTCGCGACGAAGGCCGACGCGTACGCCGAACTCCGGGCGCGCGCCCTGGCGCTGCTGGTCGTGACCGTGCCGTACACGGCGGTCGTGACGACGGTGACCGCCGGGATCCTCGGCCAGTGGGACCGGCTGCCGGGCGGCCTGGGCGTGGCGTACGCGGTGCTCGGCGCGATGATGGCGATCGGCGCGGTGGCCTCGGCCAGGTTCCCGTACTCGATCCCGCAGGAGGGCTACAAGAACGTGGCCCCGGGCCAGGGCGGCATCGCCTGGATCTCGATCTTCGGCGGCATGCTCGCCGCGGTGGTTCTCTCCGCCCCGGTCCTCGGCCTCATGATCTTCCTCCACGTCGCGGACCACCAGTCCCAGCTGTGGACCCTCCTCCCGCTCGGCGTGCTGTACGGCGCGCTGATGACCTGGGCGGGCCTGAAGCTGGCGGCACCGCGGGTGGCGAAGCGCCTGCCGGAGATCCTGGCGGCGGTGAGCAAGGGCTAGGGGTGTTTCGAAAGGAGCGTCGTTCGCCCGGAGGGCGTGACGCCCCCCGCCAGACGGGACCTTCGAAACACGTCCTAGCCGTCCAGCCGTCGGTGGCGAGGGGCCGTCGGCGACGCTGTCGCCACGCCAGTCGCCACGAGGCCGAAGGGCCGGGTTCCCGGAAGGGAGCCCGGCCCTTCGGCGTGGGGCGGCCACCGGCCTGGAGGGCGGATCGCTGGGGCGTCCCTCCCCCGTGCGGGGGAGGGTTCTGGTCGTCCGCAGCGGAGGACAGGTCTTCCAAGTCACAACCACTTTCGCGTCGTTGCAGGTCAGAAGGTCGTACGCCTTTGAACGGCCGGGCACCGCGGCAGGGCCGGGAGGCCTTGCGAGGGGCTCACGACCCTTGCGCCTACTGAACGAACGACCAGTCGGTCGGGCCTGTACGGGCGGTCCGGCCGGAAAGCGACGGACGGATGTGCGATCACGCTCCGCGTCGACAAAACTCCGGTGCGCAGCCGATCGGCTCGCAAACCCCCGTAATGCGTCACTCCGTAACCCGAAGGGACAACCCCCGTGCGTTACTTCCGTGCTCTCGGCGCCACCGCGTTCGCCACCGCGACCGGTCTCGCCCTCGTCGGCACCGCGTTCACCGGCACCGGCACCGCCGAGGCCGCCTCCGCTTCGTCCACCAGCCTGTACGCCCCGTCGGCGCTGGTCCTGACGCTCGGCCAGGGCTCCCGCCCGAGCACCGCCACCGTCGTCCGCGCGGTCACCCTGTCCTGCTCGCCCACCCCGGCCGGCACCCACCCGGCACCGGAGGAGGCGTGCGCGGAACTGAACGCCGCGGGCGGCGACTTCGGCCAGGTGATGGCCATATCGGGCGACCGCCCGTGCACCCGCGAGTGGAACCCGGTCACGGTCACCGGCGACGGCGTCTGGCAGGGCCGGCGCGTCCACTGGTCGGCGACGTACGGCAACGACTGCGAGCTGCGGTCCCGGACGGCCGAGGGCGCGGTCTTCGCGTTCTGACGGCGGCCGGCGGCCCCGGACTCCCTGACCGCTGACCACGGTCAGGTCGAGCGCACGGCACGCACGGCCATCTCGTGGAGCAGCCCCGGCTCCACGAACGGATCCTCGTCCGTCGGCGGCGACCGCCAGTCCAGGGGCCAGGTCATGCCGTGCAGCGCCGGAATCCCGACGAACGCCTCGCCGCCCCGGCCGTCGCGCGTGAGCGCACGGACCGGCGGCGGCCAGGCGTGCACGGCGGCCGTGCCGGGCGGCAACAGGAAGTACAGGTTCCGGGCGCCGGTGGCCTCCCGGACGATCGGTCCGGCCTGGAAGTCCGTGAACTCCATGAGCCGGTAGGCCACGTCCTCCCCGAGAAAGCCGCCGATGCGGACGGCGTCGAAGTGGACGCCGGCATGCCGGAGGGCATGCCCCGTGGCGGGCACCCAAGACGGCACCCTGTCAAGTGACTTGCGCGAATTCATGCGGTCAGCTTGGCGGGGCGGGTGTACTTGTGACCAGCGCCACAGGGCTTTTGTGGCGGACTGTGCGATCGGGGAGGCGGTCTGTGAACAAGGCGAGCAAGGGAAGCCCGGGCGCCGCCCAGGCGTTCGGAAGGCTGTTGCGCTTCTACCGGCAGCGAGCCGGGATCTCGCAGGAGAAGTTGGGGTCGGTCACGGGGTACTCCAAGTCTCAGGTGGCCATGATCGAGCGAGGGGAGCGCCGGGCAAGAGGGGACTTCGTCTCCGTCGCGGACCGAGAGCTGGGTGCACAAGGTGCACTGGTGGAGATCGCCGACGAGGTACCGATCAGCGCGGTGGCAGCCTGGTTCGAGGACTACCTGGAGGAGGAACGGAAGGCCGCCGGGATACTCGTACGAGCACATCCTCATCCCCGGGCTACTCCAGACTCCGGAGTACGCGCGAGCCGTGTTCGACTGCGCCACCCCTCCGTGGGACGACGACGAACGCGAGAGCATGATCGACGCCCGCATGGCCAGGCACGCGGTCCTCCATCGCAAGCCGGCCCCCCTCATCACATTCGTCCTGGAGAAGATCGCGCTCACGCGCCCCATCGGGGGACCCAAGGTCCTCAGGGACAACCTCCTCCACATCCTCGACATCGCACGCCTTCGCAACGTCGAGATCCAGGTCATGCCGGAGGCCCTGGAGTCCCACGCCGGTCTCAGCGGATCATTCGTCCTGCTGGAGACCGAACGCCGCGAGGCGCAACTCGTCTATGTCGAGGGGCTCAGTGGTAGGTACTTTCTCAGTGAACAGCCCGAGCTGGGCGACGCCTTCGCCCGGTACAGCTCCCTGCGGGCCCAAGCACTCCCCCCAGCAGAGTCGGCACGATGGATCGAACAGGTGGCCCGAGAGCTATGAGAACTGACCTCTACTGGTTCAAGAGCAGCTACAGCAGCGAGCAGCAGGGCGACTGCATCGAGATCGCCTTCGCCTGGACGAAGTCCTCGTACAGCGGCCCCCAGGGCGGCGACTGCGTCGAGGTCGCCGCCTGTCCGCACGCCGTGCACGTGCGGGACTCCAAGGACACCGCCCTGCCCTCCTTCTCCGTCTCCCCCGCCGCCTGGGCGGCGTTCCTCCACGGTCAGCGGGATCCGGCCTGAGCGGACTCGCCCGAGCGGGCGGACAGCGGGCTCCGTCAGGACGTGAGGACGCCGTTCAGGAACGGGGACACCGCCTCCCACCAGGCGTCGGCGTGTTCGTAGTGGAGGAGGTGGCCCGCGTCCGGGATCTCCGCGTAGGCGCCGTGCGGGAGGACGCGGACCATCTCCTGGGCCTCGGCGCGGCCCAGTTCGCCGTCGAGGCCGCGGACGACGAGGGTGGGGCAGCGGACCTGGGCGAGGGAGTCCCAGTGGGCGTCGTGGACCCAGGTCTCGCGGGAGGTGAGCATCTGGGCCGGGTCGAAGACCGGGCGCCAGCCGTCGGGGTGTTCGGCCATCACCTCCGCGAAGAACGCGCCGCGCGCGGGCCGGGGGCGCTCCGCCACCCACGGGTCGTCCGCGCCGAACCACTGACGGACGGCGTCCAGCGAGGGGAACGGGGCGGGCCAGCGGCGGAACCAGTCCTGCCACTCGCGCTGGGAGGCCGCGCCGAGGGCGGAGGCGCGCATGTCGCAGATGACGAGGGCGCGGACGAGGTCGGGCCGCTCGGCGGCGAGCTGCCAGGCGGTGAGGGCGCCCATGGAGTGGCCGACGAGGGTGACCGGGCCGAGGTCGAGCCGCTCGACGGCGGCGATCGCGTCCGCCACGTACGCCTCGCGCGTGAAGGGGCCGGTCGTGGGCTTCTCGCTCGCGCCGTGACCGCGCTGGTCGAGGGCGATCGTGCGGTGCCGGGCCGCGAGCCGGCCGGCGGCGGGCGCCCAGTGGGAGGCGCGGCCCATCAGCCCGTGGAGCAGTAAGACGCCGGGGCCGGTCCGCGGCGCCGTCCGTTCGGTGAAGTCCCAGGCCGCCAGGCGTACGCCGTCGGCTCCCGTGACGTCGAGTCGTCGCACCATGCTGCTCGGCACCCCCTCTTTCCCGTGGAACTGCGCCAGACTATCGAACCTGTATTCGAAAATGCGCTCCTGCCGCTCAACACCCCACGTTCGAGTGACAGCGCTCAAGGATTGACGGCTGCGGCCGAGGGGAGATCTCCAACGGGAGGCGGACCGCTCGGGGAAATCGGTCCGAGGGGATTGACCCTGGGAGCTCGGGGCTCCGGGTCAGCACAGGGGAGGACGGACCCCGGCGCCGCGAGGCGCCGGGGTTCCTTGTCGTTCGTGTCGCTCTTGTCGTCCTTCTCGTCCCTGTCACAGGGAGGGCGGCCCACATGCCACCAGCGTGGCACGAGAGGGGCCACGGCCGTGGCGATTCCGCCGTAAAACGGGCCCGAGGCGGGTCCGAGGCGGGCACGAGGCGGCCGGAGGCGGGTCCGAGGCGGGCACGAGGCGGTCCGGAGCCGGGCACGCGGGTCGGTCTGCCCGCGCTCTACGCCGGGCCGGGCGCCCGGCGCCCGGCGTTCGAGGCCCGGCGCCCGGCGATCCGTACACAACGCCTGGCTTCGTGCTCAGCGCATGGCTTCGTGGTGCTCAGCGCTTGGCGACGAAGACGTGTGCCGCGACCTCGCTGTCCAGCTCGGCCGCCTCGCCGCTGCTGCCGACCAGGACGCCGCCCGGCGACTCCGTCACCGAGACCACGGAACCGGGCTGCACGCCCGCCCGCCGCAGCGTGTACATCAGCTGGGCGTCCGTCTGGATCGGCTCGCCGATGCGGCGGACGATCACCGTCTTGCCCTCGCCGCCGGCGTCCAGGTCGGCGAGCGAGACCATCGAGTCGTCCAGGAAGGACTCCGCCTCGGCCTTCTCGCCCAGCTCCTCCAGGCCCGGGATCGGGTTGCCGTACGGCGACTCCGTCGGGTGACGGAGCAGCTCGAGGACGCGGCGCTCCACGGCCTCGCTCATCACGTGCTCCCAGCGGCAGGCCTCGGCGTGGACCTGCTCCCACTCCAGACCGATCACGTCGACGAGCAGACACTCGGCCAGCCGGTGCTTGCGCATCACGCGGGTGGCCAGGCGGCGGCCCTCCTCCGTGAGCTCCAGGTGACGGTCGCTGGCGACGGCCACCAGTCCGTCGCGCTCCATGCGGGCCACCGTCTGGCTGACGGTCGGACCGCTCTGGTCCAGCCGCTCGGCGATCCGGGCGCGCATGGGGACCACACCTTCCTCCTCGAGCTCAAGGATGGTGCGGAGATACATCTCCGTGGTGTCGATCAGTCCGGACATACGTGCCCCTCGATGAGTCGTGCGCTGGCCCTGCCCCAATTCTTGCGCATCGCGCCGACAACCGGAGCCCGCCGGGGCGAGGCGGTATTGACAGAGCAATGGTCCAGACCGCACCGTGATCCGCGACCACGACGAGAAGGAGTCGCCGCCATGGGCGAGAGCAAGCTGGCCGGACAGTTCTTCGACGCCGCGATCGGCCTGCTCCAGAAGGTGCGGGACGAGGACGCGGCGGAGGTCGCGGCCGCCGGCACGGCGATCGCCGAGGCCGTCGCGAACGGCAACCGTCTCTTCGCCTTCGGCGCGGGACACTCCTCGCTGGCCGCGCAGGACGTGGTGTACCGGGCCGGCGGCCTGGCCCTGATGAACCTGCTGGCCGTGCCGGGCGCCGTCGGCGTCGACGTCATGCCCGCCACCCTCGGCTCGGCCCTGGAGCGGGTCGACGGCCTGGCCGGCGCGGTCCTGGACTCGTCCCCGGCGAGCGCCGGGGACGTCCTGATCATCGTCTCGCTGTCCGGGCGCAACGCCCTGCCCGTCGAGATGGCCATGAACGCGCGGGCGCTCGGTCTGACCGTGATCGGCGTGACCTCGGTGGCGTACGCGACGGAGACGAAGTCCCGGCACGTCTCGGGCACCTTCCTGAAGGACCACTGCGACATCGTCCTCGACTCCCGGATCGCCGTCGGCGACGCCGAACTCACCCACGAGGGCATCGAGGCGCCCTTCGCGCCGGCGTCGACCGTCGTCACCAGCGCCCTGATGCAGGCCACGATGGCCGCGGCGGCCGAGGAACTGGTCCGCCGCGGCATCGAGCCGCCGCTGCTGCGCTCGGGCAACGTGGACGGCGGCCACGAGTGGAACGGCCGCGTGATGACGGAGTACGGCGACCGCATCTTCTTCCGCCACTGAGGCGGGAAACGCACGAGGGGGCCGTGGCGGGAACTCGCCGCGGCCCCCTCGTTCTGTGTCAGGTCCCGTCTCCGCCCGCACACCACCGTCCCGCCAGCGCCAGGGACGCCGCCACGCGGGCCGTGACCGTTTCCGCGTAGAGGGTGTCCTCGGGGGCGAAGGCGGGGCGGGAGCGGGAGCGGAGGAAGGTGGTGACGCCCAGGGTGCGGGCGCGGGAGCGGAGGGGGAGGCAGAGGGCGTGGGCCGTGTCGGGGGGCCAGTGGCGGTCGCGGTCGGGGGCCGTGCCCGGGGTGCCGCTCGTGGCGGTGGGGCCCGGGCGGGTGAGTGCTTCGAGGGCCGGGTGGGCGGGGGCGTAGCGGAGCGGGATGCCGCCGGCGGTGACGGGGGCGACCGGGCCGGGTGCGCCGGTGGGCGTGGCGAGGGCGCGGACGAGTCGGCCGTCGGCGGTGGCCCGGTCGACGAGGACGTGGTCCGCGAAGCCCGCCAGGGCGAAGTCGAGGAGGACGGCCGCGGCCCGCACCGGGTCCTCGCACTCGGCCGCCGCCGCGCTGGCCCGGTGCAGCTGGCTCCAGCGGAACCGCAGCCGGTCGGCGTCCTGTTCGGCGAGGCGGGCGTCCGTGACGTCCTGGAACAGCCAGCCGACCCCGAGCGGCACCGGCTCCGGGCCCTCGGCGAACGGCGAGGCGAGCCGCACGAACCCGCACCGCAGGCAGCGGCGGCGGTCACCGCGGGTGCCGCGCACGGTCAGCCACACGTCGGCGGGTTCGCCCGGCGAGCCGGTGGCCAGGACGTGCTGGACGGCCGCCTCCAGCTCTTCGGCGCCCTGGCCGACGAGGTCGCCCAGCGGGCGGCCGAGGAGTGCGCCGCGCGGCAGGCCGAGGGTGCGGGCCGCGTGGTCGTTGACGGCGGCGGGGCGCAGGTCCGCGTCGACGAGGACCACACCCCACGCGGCGTCCGCGAACAGGGCCTCGCTGAGCGCGATCGAGCGCTCCAGGTCGATCTGGACGTGCACTTCCGTGAAGGCGAGGTACACGCCCGCCGGCCGGCCGTCGGCACCGCGCACGCCCGTCGCCTGCGTGCGGACGAGGACCCGGCCGCCGTCCTTGCGCAGCAGGGCGAACTCGTGGACGTGCCGCCCCGGCGCGGTCATCGACCGCATCAGTCCGGCCAGGATCTCCTCGGCGTCGGCGCGACGGGCGGCCCACCCGTCGAACCCGCGCCGCCCGACGGCCTCGCGGGCGCTCCAGCCGAGGATCCGCTCGGCCTCCCTGTTCCAGTGCGTGACCGCCCCGGCGGCGTCGAGCGCGCACAGCGCCGCGTCCATCCCGTCGAGCAGTGCGGCGAGCAGATCGGCCCCGGCAACCCCCGGAACCCTCGCCGTGCCCGTCGCGCCGGCCGCGTCGGCCGTGCCACTCGCAGAGCCACTTGCGCCACCAGAGCCACTCATCCGGGCACCCCCCGGACATCATTCAACTCGAACGTGACCCAGAACACATCCCTTTCGGGGAAACCGGTACGGGGTGGATACGAGGTGAACAGGTGACGGGGCGACGGGACGACGGGACGAAGAAGCGAACCGGCGAACCGGCGAAGAGGTCCGGGGCGAAGAGGTCCGGGGCGAAGGGGTTTGGGCAAAGCGGCCCGGGGCGGGTCAGTCGTGGGTCCGGAGCGTGCCGCGTTCCGCGAGCGGCGCGTAGTACTCCGTGAACAGTCTGCCGACCAGTTCGCCGCGGCTGGACACGCCGACCTTCTCGAAGATGCTCTTGATGTAGTCGCGGACGGTGTGCGGGGACAGATGGAGCTGCTCCGCGATTCTCCCCGTCGGCAGCCCGCGCGCGATGCACCGCGTCACCTCGGCCTCCCGCTCGGTCAGCTCGAAGGCGTCGACGACCAGCGGCACGATCTCGGAGGTCTTGGCCGGTTCGACCACCACCGCCGACGGGCCGAGCCGGCCGTCGGACTCGCGCAGGCACGAGGCGTGGCACACCAGCCAGTGCCCGCGCCGGGTGCGCACCCGCACGCGCGCGTGGCCCCGGTCACGGCCCTGGGAGACGGCGCGGGCCTTGAGGGCGGTGGCCTGGACCCAGGCGGGCACCCGCAGTCCGGCGCCGGCGACGACGGCCGGGCCTTCGGGCAGGTCGGCGAGGTGCGCCCGGGCGTCGTCGTTGGCGGAGAGCAGGGCGCCCGAGGCGTCGAAGAGGAGCAGACCGGGCCCGTGCGGCGAGTCCGGCAACGGCTGCGGCGACGTGCCCGCGAAGGAGCGGAGCTTGCGGGCGAGCGGCGTCACCAGGCTCTCCACCAGCCGGTTCTCGACGGGGCCGAACGCCGGGCGCCCGTGCGCCCGGAACAGGCTGATGTGACCGTGCGGGCGCCCGCCGACGCGCAGCACGGCCCGTAACTCGTCCTGGAGGCCCCGGGGTTTCATGAAGGAGTGGTAGAGGCCGCTGCGGGCCGGCAGGTCTCCGGTGGCCTCACGCAGGCCCGCCACCGGCACCGCGGCCCGGGCGAGGTCGCGGAAGAGGTTCACGTTCTCCGTGAACAACTCGGTCTCCCAGTAGACGGCGCAGCCGTGCTCGTCCAGGTTCTCGGCCCGGATCGGGGCGGCCATCATGCCGGTCTCGGGGTCCGTGACGCGCCAGACGGCGGCGTCGTACGGGACGAGCCTGCGCAGGTGACGCGACGCCTCGGCGAACATGCCGAGGGCGTCGGCGCTGTTCGCCGCGCGCGCGAGGAGTTCCGCGCGGGCGATCTCGATCCGCTCGGTCCGCCCCGTCCGCTCGGACCGTCCCGTCCGCTCGGTCCAACCCGTCCGTTCGGACCGCCCCGTCCGCTCGGTCCGTCCCGCCTCTTCGGTCCGTCCCGTCCGTCCGGACCGTCCCGCGTGTTCGGTCCGTCCCGTCCGCTCGGTCCGTTCGATCTGTTCGTGGGCCATCCGTCGATCGTGTCAGCGGCCGGGAGGCGCGCCAACCCCTCGCTTGAGGGGGGTCCGGCCGGCGGAGTCCCTCCCCGGCGGGGGGTGGGGCGGGGCCGCCCGGATCGCGAGACTCGTCGGCGTCTCCACCGCCGGGGGCAGTGCGGCGGGTACGGGCCGTCCCTCCCACCCGCCGCCTGCCGACCGCCGCCGCACCCGCCTGACCCGCCCCCCTCACGGCGCCCTCACCCCCTCACGGCGCCCCCACGCCCGTACGCAGCAGAAAGGAGCCGTCCGTGGCTCTCCGGCCGCAGCACTCCGTCATCCCCTCCTCAGCACCCGCCCCCGCCCGCTCCGCCCTCCCCGACGGCGCCGTCGCCCGGCTCGTCGCCGAGGTGAAAGGCGAGGTCTTCCGGCCGGGCGACCCCGGTTACGCGGCCGAGCTCGACGGCTTCAACCTGATCGGCCGGCACCGCCCCGCGCTCGTCGTGGGCGCCGTCACCGCCGAGGACGTCGCCGCCGCCGTCCGTTTCGGCGCCGGACTCGGGCTGGCCGTCGGCGTCCACGCCACCGGCCACGGCATCGCGGCGCCCGACGAGGACGCCGTCCTCGTCACCACCCGCCGGATGAACGCCGTCGCCGTCGACCCGGTCGCACGGATCGCCCGCGTCGAGGCCGGCGCCCGCTGGCACCAGGTCGTCGCCACCGCCGCGTACCACGGTCTCGCGCCGCTCAACGGCTCCTCGCCCCTCGTCGGCGTCGTCGGCTACACCCTCGGTGGCGGGCTCGGCCCGCTCGGCCGGCTGTACGGGTACGCCGCCGACCACGTCACCCGCGTCCACCTCGTCACCGCCGACGGCCGGCACCGGACCGTCACCGCCGCCTCCGACGCCGAGCTGTTCTGGGCACTGCGCGGCGGCAAGGGCAACTTCGGCATCGTCACCGCCCTCGAGTTCGGCCTCGTTCCCGTCACCCGGCTCTACGGCGGCGGCCTCTCCTTCCCCGGCGCCGAGGCCGCCGCCGTGCTCGACGCCTGGCGGACCTGGACCGCCGGGCTGCCCGAGACCCTGACCTCCTCGGTCGCCCTGCTCCGGCCGCCCGCCCTCCACCACGTGCCCGACCACCCGGCCGGCGAACTCGCCGTGCACGTCCGGATCGCGTTCACCGGCACCTGGGAGGACGGCGAAGAGCTGCTGCGCCCGCTGCGCGCGGCGGGCACCCTCCTGGCCGACACCGTCGCCGACATGCCGTACAGCGCGGTCGCCGAGATCCACCAGGACCCGACCGAGCCCCTGCCGTACCACGAACGGAACGTCGTCCTGCGGGAGTTCGACGAGGGCGCCCTCGCCGCGCTGCTCGCCGCCGCCGGGCCGGGCAGCGGCTGTACGGACCCGATGGTGGAGCTACGGCACCTGGGCGGGGCGCTGTCCCGGCCGCCCGCCGTCCCCAACGCGGTGGGCCGCGACGGGGCGTTCACCCTGTCTACGCTGTCGCTGCCGGGCTCGCCCGACGTCGTGCTCGACCGGCTCGCCGCCTGGTCGACCGGGCGCCGATACCTCAACTTCCTCGCCGGGCCGGACACGAGCCGGTCGGCTGCCGAGTGCTTCGACCCGGAGACGCTCGCGCGACTGCTGCGCGCGAAGCGGCGGCACGACCCGGAGAACGTGTTCCGGCTCGGCCACGCGCTGCTCCCCGAACCGGCCTGAACCGCCCTGAGCCGCCCTCAACACCGCCCTGAACACCGCCCTGAACACCGCTCTGAACACCGCCCTGAACACCGCCCTGAACACACCGGCCTGAACCAGCCCCGTTCCCGCTCCCGCCGACCCCCTGGGCTCCCCCTCCCGCCAACCCCCATGGCCCCCACACCTTCCCGCGCCCTCCCGCGCCTCCCCGCGCCTTCACCCCTTCCGTCTCCGTAGGAGGAGACCCATGACCAGCGACCAGGCCGCGCCCACCGGCCCCCGATCCGTCCCCGGCCGGCCGTCCCCCACCGCCCGCCGGCCCGCTCCCGCCCCCGCCGTCCCCGTCCACGCCTCCCGGTCCGCCGGGCTGCGCTACGGCGCGCTGTTCGGGCCCGCCGTCTTCGGCGTCACCGCCGCCGGAGTCGCCCTGCCCGACGTCGCCGGGGCCCTGCACGCCACCCCCGCCACCGCCGCCTGGGTGCTGACCGCCCACGCCCTCGCCCTCGGTGTCGGCACCGCGCTCTTCGGGCGGCTCGCCGACGCCAGGGGCGTGCGCGTCTCGCTGCTCGTCGGCTCGCTCGTGCTCGCCGTCGGCGCCGTCGTCTGCCTGTTCGCCCCGGACATCGGCGTCCTCGTCGCGGGCCGCTTCGTGCTCGCCGCCGGGTCCGGTGCCATGACCTCCGGCGCACTCGCGCTGACCGCGTCCGCTCCCCCGGCCGACCGGCCCAGGGTGCTCGGCGGGTTCGGCGCCACGATGGCCGTGTTCTCGGCCGGCGCCACCCTCGCCGGCGGCGTCCTCACCCAGTGGGCGAGCTGGCGGATCGTGCTCGTCCTGCCCGCGCTCTCGCTGCTCGCCGTGCCGCTGTGCCTGCGGGCCGCCGCGGCCCGGGCCGGCAGCGGCCGCCGTCTCGACCTGCCCGGCGCGGTGCTCCTGACCGTCGCCGCCATGTCCTTCCTGCTGCTCGTGCAGTCGTACGCGCTCGGTCTCGCCGGCCCGCTCGTGGCCGGGCTCGCCGTCGCGCTGGCGGGGTCGCTGGTCGGTCTGGTCCGGCGGGTGCGCACCGTGGAGGGCTCGTTCGTGCCGCGCCGGCTGGTCGCCGACCGGATGTTCCTGCGCGCCTCGCTCACCGGCGCCGGCGCGTACGCGGGCCTGTTCGCCGCCATGTACCTGGTGCCGCAGATCCTCGTCGGCGGGCACGGATGGAGCGTCCTCGCCGTCGGTACGTGGCTGCTGCCCGGCGCTGTCGCCGGCGCCGTGCTGTCCCGGTTCGCGGGCCGGTTCGCGGGCGGCCGGGCCGGTTCCGTGCTGCTCGGGCTGATCGCGCTGGCCATGGCCGTCGTCCTGGCCGGGTCGGCCGTCACCGGCAGCCCGGCGCCGCCGCTCGTCGGCGCCTCGCTCGGCTTCGCCGCGTTCGCGGTCACCCAGGTCGTCACGACCGCCCTGATGTCCACGCACGTCGAGCCGAGTCTGCGGGGCGGCGCCATGGGTCTGCTCAACCTCGCCTTCTTCGTCGGCGGCGGCGTCGGCAGCGCCACCGCGGGCGCGCTGGTGAAGTCCATGGAGCTGACGGGCGTGCTCGCGGTCGTCGCCGTCTTCCCGCTGGCCGCGGCCGCGGCCGCGTTCTGGACGGGTGCCGTGACGGCGCCGTGACCGCTCCCGCACGGCTCCCGGCGGCTCCCGGACGGCTCCCGGACGGCTCCCGGAAAAAAGGGGTTGAACGGCGGGCGCAAGGTTCTTAGTGTGTGGGCACACGCGAAAGGAGGTGATCCGAAAAAATGGTTTCTTTTCGGACTCGTGAGGTGACTGCGGGCTAAGGCCTGCCGTCGCACTCTGTGCACCTCGGCAGGCCCTCTGCCGAACACCACCGCAGTCACCCGACCCGTGGGCCGCCGGTCAGTCCGGCCGGCTCCCGTCCGAACCTAGGCGGACGGGACCAAGGCCCACGGGTCGTTTGCGTTTCCCGGGGCGTCCGCGTTCCGGGTCGCCGCCGTACCCGCCGACGCCGACGGCGGCGAGAAGCCGTGCTTCAGGGCGACAGCCGCTCCACCCGCCAGGTCTCCGCCTCGGGCGTGTCCCGTACGTAGCGCAGCCGGTCGTGCAGCCGGTTCTCGTGGCCCTGCCAGAACTCCACGGTCTCCGGGACGACCCGGAAGCCGCCCCACTCCGGCGGCACCGGCACCTGCTCGCGTTCCGGGTAGCGGGCGGCCAGTTCCCCGTACCGGGCGAGCAGCTCGGCCCGCGACTCGATCACCTGGGACTGGTGGCTGGCCCACGCGCCCAGCTGCGAGCCGTGCGGCCGGGTGCGGAAGTAGGCCACCGTCTCGTCCCGGCCGACGCGGGCGGCGCGGCCGGTGACGATGACCTGCCGGGCCAGCGGGTGCCAGGGGAAGAGCAGCGCGACGTACGGGTTGGCGTCCAGCTCGCGGCCCTTGCGGGAGCCGTAGTTGGTGAAGAAGACGAAGCCGGCCGCGTCGTAGTGCTTGAGCAGCACCGTGCGGGAGGACGGGCGGCCGTCGGGGGTGGCGGTGGAGACGACCATCGCGTTCGGCTCGTGGATCGCCGGACTCGCGGCGGTCTCCTTGAACCAGCGCGCGAACTGTTCGACCGGTTCGGGTGCGAGGTCGGCCACGGTGAGCTCCATGGTCCGGTACTGCTCGCGCATGTCGGCGGGGTCGAGAGCGTCGGGATCGAGAGCGTCGGTCACGGACCCATCCTGCCGCATCGATCACGGGGGCCGTCCGCCGCCTCGAGCCCGCCGTCCGCCGCCTCGAGCCCGCCGTCCGCCGCCTCGGGCGCCTGCCGCCGGGCCACGGGTCGCCTGGCCGCCCGGGCCACGGGCCACGGCCGGTCGCTCGCGCAGAGGTTCAGTCTGCCCGGCACGGCGTGCCGTTAACCCTTCCTCGCCGGAACGGCGCACTGTGCCGGATGTCACGCTTCCCCGCATCATCGGAACCGTACAGACTCATGCGCTGGATCCCTGTTGCGTCCCACCAAGACCACCGGTCGAATGATTGATCATCGATCAGCCGTTCTCCACGACTGATCCTCATTGCTGGAGGAGCCGCCCATGTCCGACTTCGTACCCGGGCTCGAAGGAGTCGTCGCGTTCGAGACGGAGATCGCCGAACCCGACAAGGAGGGCGGCGCCCTTCGCTACCGCGGGGTCGACATCGAGGACCTGGTCGGTCACGTCTCCTTCGGCAACGTGTGGGGCCTGCTGGTCGACGGTGCGTTCAACCCGGGTCTGCCGGCGGCCGAGCCGTTCCCGATCCCGGTGCACTCCGGTGACATCCGCGTCGACGTGCAGTCCGCGCTCGCCATGCTCGCGCCGGTCTGGGGACTCAAACCGCTCCTGGACATCTCCGCCGAGCAGGCCCGTGACGACCTCGCCCGCGCCGCCGTCATGGCACTGTCCTACGTCGCCCAGTCGGCGCGCGGCCAGGGCCTGCCGATGGTGCCGCAACGCGAGATCGACAAGGCGCAGTCCATCGTCGAGCGGTTCATGATCCGCTGGCGCGGCGAGCCGGACCCGAAGCACGTCAAGGCCGTCGACGCCTACTGGACCTCGGCCGCCGAGCACGGCATGAACGCCTCCACCTTCACCGCCCGCGTCATCGCCTCCACCGGCGCGGACGTGGCCGCGGCCCTGTCCGGCGCCGTCGGCGCCATGTCCGGCCCGCTGCACGGCGGCGCGCCGTCCCGCGTCCTCGGCATGATCGAGGAGATCGAGCGGACCGGCGACGCGACGGCCTACGTGAAGCAGGCCCTCGACAAGGGCGAGCGGCTGATGGGCTTCGGCCACCGCGTGTACCGCGCCGAGGACCCCCGCGCCCGCGTCCTGCGCCGTACGGCCAAGGAGCTCGCGGCGCCGCGCTTCGAGGTCGCCGAGGCGCTGGAGAAGGCGGCCCTGGAGGAGCTGCACAACCGCCGGCCCGACCGGGTCCTCGCCACCAACGTCGAGTTCTGGGCGGCGATCGTCCTCGACTTCGCCGAGGTCCCGGCGCACATGTTCACGTCGATGTTCACCTGCGCCCGTACGGCGGGCTGGTCGGCGCACATCCTGGAGCAGAAGCGCACCGGCCGCCTCGTCCGCCCGTCGGCCCGCTACACGGGCCCCGGCCAGCGGGACCCGCGCGAGATCGAGGGCTACGGCGACATCACCGGCTGACACTCCGCGCCGGCGACGTCACCGGCCGTCCGGCCCGCCCCGCCGGACGACATCACCAGCCGGCCCTCCCCGGCCGGGAGCACCGGCCGGGGAGGGGTCGCCGGTGAGGAGCGCGACAAGGACGGCCGCGCCGGCCGGCGCCTTCCCGCCCGGGACGGCCTCGCCGGCCGGCCGTCCCCGCCGCACCCGCTACGCCGACATCGCCGGCCGGCCGTTCCTGACCAGCAGGTCCGCGTGGTGGCGGGCCGCCGCGAGCGGGTGGGCGCGCAGCTTGCCCTTCAGCTCGTTGAGGCCGTACTCGGCGAACAGCGGGTTCACCGGGTCGGCGGTCACGCCGGGCGCGGCGGCGGCGTACGGGAAGTCCAGCGGGGTGATCCGGGCGTCGAGGCGCGGGTTGTAGAAGAACGGGACGGAGAACCGTTCCGTCGCCCCGGGCGGCGACACCACGCGGTGGTTGGTGGCGACGAGATAGCCGTTCGTCGCCACCTCGAGGAGCTCGCCCAGGTTCACGACGAACGCGCCCGGCAGCGGCGGCACGTCGTGGAAGAGTCCGTCCTCCCGCTCGACCTGGAGCCCGCCCACCTGGTCCTGCAGGAGCAGGGTGAGGAAGCCGTAGTCCTTGTGCGCGCCGACGCCCTGGTCGTCGCCCTCGCCGCTGCTTCCGGGGTAGCGGACCAGCTTGAGGTGCGGGTGGGCGCGGGCGCCGAAGACGTCGTCGTAGAAGTCGGGCGCGGCGCCGATGGACGCGAGCAGCTCGTGCAGCAGGCGCTCGGCGACGCCGGACAGCCGCTCGATCCAGTTGAGCGCCGCGAGGCGCAGCTCGGGCAGCCGCTCGGGCCACTGGTTGGGCCCCTGCAGCCACCAGTACGGCGGCTCGCCCGGCGCCGGTACGTGCGCGGGCCGCTCGGCCCCGATGTCCAGCTGGTCCCGCCAGTCCCGGGCCCCGCCGGTGCGCTCGTCGCCGATGCGGGTGTAGCCGCGGAAGTGCGGTGAGTTCGTGGTGTCGAGCGCGAGCCGGTCGCCCTCGGGCAACGCGAAGAACGCGTGCATCGCGTCGGTCAGCGCCCGGGTCTCGGCCTCGGTCACACCGTGCCCGACGAGCTGGAAGAAGCCCACGTCATGGGCGGCGGAGTGGAGCTGCGCGTGCAGCAGCCGGCGGGCCTGGGGCCCGCGGTCGGCGGCGGCGAGGTCGACGATGGGAAGCTGCGAGGGGTAACTCATGATGTGCGTCCGCGGTGGGTGTACGGCGCCCGGTGCGACGCGGGGGTGTGCGTCCTGCCGGGCGGTGGGGTGGGCGGGCCGGGGATCGGCGCCGACCGGTTCCGGGTCAGCGCCGGCCGGGACAGCCCATGCTCGCGACGCGGAGCAGGTCCACGTGGCGACGACGTACGAGCGAAAGCATGCGACCAGCGTACTGCGCGCCCGCCTCCCGGGACGTGGCGCGCGTCACTTCGCGGGCGGGTCCCGGCGGTACCGCCCCGAAGGGCCTGCCCGGCCGCGGACCGGGCCGGTCCGGAGCCCGCCGGGTCAGCCCAGGGCCTCGTCCAGGAGGCGGGTCCACTGGGCGACGACGCGTTCGCGGCGGGCGCGGTCGTCGGTCAGGAGGGTGGCGAGGCCGAGGCCGCGGGCCATGTCGAGAAGGCCCTGGACGGACTCGCGGACGCCCGGGCGGGACTCGTCGGCGCCGAGGAGCTGGACGGCGATGCGGTGCGAATCGCGGCCCACGCGGGCCTCCAGCTCGGTGACGCGGGGCCGCAGCTGCTCCTCGTTGGAGGCGGCGACCCACAGGTGGAGGGCGGCGCGGAAGAGCGGGCCGGTGTAGAGGTCGACGAGGGCGGCGACCACCGCCCGGCGGTCCTGGGTGGGGAGCGTCCGCAGCGCCTGGGAGCGTTCCTCCGCCACGTACTCGACGGCCGCCGTGAACAGGTCCTCCCGGGTCGGGAAGTGGTGCTGGGCGGCGCCCCGGGACACCCCGGCGCGTTCCGCCACCACCGCGACGGTGGAGCCCGCCCAGCCGCGCTCGGCCAGGCAGGCCACCGCCGCCTCCAGGAGCCGCTGCCGGGTGGCGCGGCTCCTGTCCTGCTTCGGGCCGGTCAGAGCCGCCACATCGGGTCCCGTCGTTCGAGGAAGGCCGTCATCCCTTCGCGTGCCTCGGCCGAGGCGAACAGCGAGGCCGACAACTGCACCAGCTCCTCCGCCTCGCGTTCGAAGGTGTCCAGGACTTTAGCCGTGACCAGCCGCTTCGCCTCACGCAGCCCCTGCGGGGAGCCCTGCCGCAGCCCGTCGAGGATCCGCTCGCGGTCGGCGAGCGGCGCCGTCACCAGGCCCATCGCCAGCGCCTCCGCCGTGCCGAAGCGCTCGCCCGTCAGGTAGTACCGCGCCGCCGCCCGCGGTTCGAGCCGGGGCAGCAGCGTCAGCGAGATCACCGCGGGCGCCACCCCGATCCGTACCTCGGTGAGGGCGAAGTCCGAGTCCTCCGAGGCGAGCACGACGTCGCACGCGCCGAGGAGGCCGAGTCCGCCGGCCCGGGCGTGGCCGTCGACGACGCCCACGACCGGTTTCGGTAGCTCGACGACCTGCCGGAGCAGGTCCACGAAGGCGTACGGCCCGGGCGGGGCCTTCAGGTCGGCGCCCGCGCTGAAGGTGCCGCCCGTGTGGGTGAGGACCACCGCCCGGACCGCCGGGTCCTTGCCGCACGCGGTGAGCGCGTCGGCGAGCTCGGCGACCAGCGGGGCGGAGAGCGCGTTGCGGTTGGCCGGGGAGTCCAGGGTGAGCGTGGCGACGCCCCGGTCGTGCGCGGTGCCGACGAGGCGCGTGCGCGGCTCCCCGGCGTTCGTACGCGGCTTCTCGGCGTTCGTGCGCTGTCCCTCACGGCTCATGTGCGGCTCCCCGGCGTTCGTGCGTGTCCCTCACGGCTCATGTGCGGTCCCTCAGTTCCCGGCGCAGGATCTTGCCCGACGCCGCTCGGGGCACGGTGGCGACGAACTCCACCCGCCGGATCTTCTTGTACGGGGCGACCCGCTCGGCGACGTACGCCATGACCTGCTCGGCGGTGAGGCCGGGCGCGGCGGCCTGGCGCACCACGAAGGCCTTCGGGACCTCCGCGCCGTCGCCGTCCACGACGCCGATGACGGCCGCGTCCGCGATGCCGTCGTGGGTCAGGAGCAGCGCCTCCAGCTCGGCCGGCGGCACCTGGAAGCCCTTGTACTTGATGAGTTCCTTCACCCGGTCGACCACGTACAGCCAGCCGTCCTCGTCGACCCGTCCGACGTCGCCGGTGTGCAGCCAGCCGTCCTCGTCGATCATCTCGGCGGTGGCGTCGGGCCGGCCCAGGTAGCCCTTCATGACCTGCGGCCCGCGGATCGCGATCTCGCCGTCCTCGCCGGGCGGCACGTCCTTCGCCGGGTCGTCGAGGGAGACGAGCCGCATCTCGGTGCCGGGCAGGAGCTTGCCGACGGTTCCGGGCGGCGGGTTCTCGGTCGCGAGCGGGACCAGGTGGGTGGCGGGTGACAGCTCGGTCATGCCGTACGCCTGGAGGATCGGCGGCAGCCCGAGCCGCGCCGAGCACGCCTCGGCGAGCGCGGCGTCGAGCGGGGCGGCCGAGCAGACGATGTAGCGGAGGGAGGAGAGGTCGTAGTCGGCGACGGCCGGGTGCTTGGCGAGGGCGAGGACGATCGGCGGCGCCACGTACAGGGCGTTGATGCGGTGCTTCTCGATCGCGGCGAGGAAGCCGTCGAGTTCGAAGCGCGGCAGCACGACGACGGTCGCGCCGCGCCGCAGCGGGCCGTTCATCAGCGCCGTCAGGCCGTACACGTGGAAGAACGGCAGCACGGCGAGGATCCGGTCGCCGGGCGCCATCGGCATGAGCGGTTCGAGCTGGGCGAGGTTGGTGGCGATCGAGGTGTGGGTGAGCATCACGCCCTTGGGGATGCCGGTGGTGCCGGAGGAGTACGGGAGGGCGGCGACGTCGGTGTCGGGGTCGATGGCGGGGGCAGGCTCGGGCGCCGTGGAGCCGAGGAAGTCCTGGAGGGAGCGGACGGGGGTGGCGGCGCCACCGGCGTGCGGCCCTGCGGCGTCCGGCCCTGCGGCGTCGGGGCCGCCCCGCGCTCCGGCCACGGGCGCCACGCCGGGCGCGGACGCGGTCGCGGTGGACTCGGACGCGGTCGCGCCGGCGTCGGGTGCGGTCGCGGTGGACTCGGGCGCCGCCGGCTTGTCGCAGACGAAGATCTCCTCGACGCCGCCCGCGAGTTCGGCCGCCGCGCGGGCCGTGGCGAGCAGCGGCGACACGGTCACGATCCAGCGCGTGGCGCAGTCGCGGAGCTGCTTGGCGAACTCCTCGGGCGTGGCGAGCGGGTGCACGGTGGTGACGGACGCGCCGGCCCGGGCCGCGGCGTAGAAGGCGACCGGGAACAGCACGGTGTTGGGGCTGTGCAGGGCGAGCACGTCGCCCTTCCGCACCCCGGCCTCCGCCAGTCCCGCGGCGACCCGCCGGTGGATGGCGTCCACCTGCCCGTACGTGAGGGTGAGCGCCCCGTCGCCGCCGGTGCCGTCGATCAGCGCGGGCAGCTCGCCGAACTCGGCGGCGCGGCCGAGGACGGCGTCGTGGATGGGGAGGGAGACGGCCGGGACGTCGGCGTACTCGCTGCGAAACACCATGCGTGCGTGCCCCCTGACTCTGAGTGGGTGGTGGCGGACAGAATGGCTCGTGCGCGTACCTCTTGGGGAGACCCGGGACGTCGGAAGGCTCGCGGCCCTGGCAGGACGATGGCAGCAGGACGGGAAACAAGCAAGCGTGCATGCATGATTCGACGTGCGACCGGGTGCGGGACGCGACCGGGTGCGGAGGCGGGCCGGCGTCTGGCAGGGTCTCCCGCATGGATGCGTCGGGAGTGGTCGAGGCGTTGTGGGACCGGATGCAGGCGCGCGACTGGGACGGCCTCGCCGAACTGGTCGCGGAGGACGCCGTCGTGGAGTGGCCGGTCAGCGGTGAACGCATCGTGGGCAGGAGGAACTACGTCGCGGTGAACCGCGAGTACCCGGAGGGCTGGTCGATCCGCGTCCTCCGGATCGTCGCGAACGGCGACCGGGCGGTCTCCGAGGTCGAGGTCCCGCACGAGGGCATCGGCGTGTTCCGCGCGGTGTCGTTCTGGACGGTCCGGGAGGGGCGGATCGTCCGGGGAACCGAGTACTGGACGGGCCTGGGCACGGACCCGCGTCCGGAGTGGCGTGCGGCGTACGTCGAACCGATGGAGGCGTGACGCGGCACCGCGTGAGGGGTCGGGGACGGCCCCGCCGCGGGTCCGGCGGGCCCTGGCGGACGTCCACGGTGCCGGACACGTCCGGCTCGTCGTCCGGTTCGGCCACGGAAACGCCTGGCGGCGGCGGGTCCGGTGTGGTTACGATCGCGGCGATGACGACTTCCTCCACTCTCGGATTGGGGGTCCCGTCCGCGCAAGGTGAGTGCTAATGCACCTTCACGACGCGAACGGTGACACCCGTTTCCCCTTCCCCGATTTCTGGCCGCGCGTGCGCGAGTTCGCCGTGCCGGCCTCCGTGATCGAGACCGCGACCGCCCGCCGACGTGTCGGCGACTGGGCGGGTGCCTGTGCCGCCGCGGGTTTCGACATCGACCTGGACCTCGCGGCCCTGGGGCGGCGGTACGGCCGGGAGCTCGCGGCCGGCGTGCGCGCCGACCTGCGGCATCTGGCGCCCGACCTGCTGCGCTGGCACATGCCGCGGATCGCTCCCGACGGGCTCCTGCGGCCCGGTCTGACCGTTCCGCTGGCCCGGTACGGCCCGGTGCACCTCGTGGTGCGCACGGCGCCGGCCTGGGCGGACGGCGGTCAGCGGATCAGCCTCACCCTGTGGGACGGGGACTCCGTCGGAGCCGAGGCCGCCGCCCGGCATCCGCACCCCCGGCCCAGCCGGCGCTTCCGGTTCGACCTGCACCGGCACCTGTGGGACGGGGACTCCGTCGGAGCCGAGGCCGCCGCCCGGCATCCGCACCCCCGGCCCAGCCGGCGCTTCCGGTTCGACCTGCACCGGCACCTGTGGGACGCCCGCAGGGCCGGTGAGCTGCGGGAGCGGTCCGGCGCCTGCGGGCCGCCGCTGCCGGACGCCGAGCGGTGGGCGGCCGAAGCCCGCATCCTGCTCGCCGCGGAGGGGCGGGACGCCGGCCCCGTCGCCGTACGCGCCGGCGAGCGGCGCTTCGTCCTCGACGTCGGGCCTTCGTCGGTCGCGTGCCTCGAACCGGACGGCAGGAGCGGCCCGTTGCCCCTGCTGCCCGACGCGGCGACCTGGCTGCCGCCGGATCTGGAGCTGCTGCGGACCGGTGCGATCGAGGCCGACCGGCTGCATCCGCTGGTCGCCGCGGCACTCGTACCGGGACACGCCGGGAGTGAGCCCGTCGCGCCGCCCGATCCGCGTGCGCCGCGCCTCGTGGAGTGCCGCGGCGCGCTCCACCGGATCGCCCTGGTCGACGGCGTGCTCGCACCGCTGGACCACGACCCGGACGAGCTGCGGCGCGAGGAACTCCTGGTCGCCCTGTCCGGCACCCCGCTGCCCTGTCTGCGGATCATCGACGAGGCGCACCGCCGGCCCGACGGTCTCGACGACGTACGGGAACGCCTGCGGCACGGCGACACGGCCGGGGCACTCGCCGCCGTCGAGGGCCTGCTCGGGCCCGAGGCCGTGCTGCGCTCGGGCCCGCTCCAGGACGCCCTGCGGGCCGCCGCCGAACGGCGGCTGGTGTACGGGCTCTACCGGGCGGGGCTCGCCGGGCCGGCGTACCACCGGCTGCCCGCCCGGCCGTCGAGTCGGCGTCCGCGGCGGACCGACCGCGCCAGGCCCCGGCACGCCTTCCGCTGACCCCGCCGACCCGCCGGCGCCCCCCGTGGTGCCGTCCGGCGACGCCCCGCGCCCGCCCGCTCCCCACCCGGCCGAGCCGCCGGCTCACGTCTCCCACCCCGCCCTTCCTCACACCCCAGGTGACCCCTTTGACCACTCTCGCCCCTTCCTCCGCCCCCACTCCCACGCCCCCGGCCCAGCTCGACGTCGCCGCCGAGCTGCTCTCCCTCCTGCGGGACACCCGTACCGAACCCCGGCCCGACACCCAGCTGGAGGCACTGACCCTCGCCGTCGCCGCCGACCTGCCCGTGCTGCTGTGGGGCGAGCCCGGCATCGGCAAGACCGCCGCGCTCACCCAGCTCGCCGAGGAGCTCGACCTGCCGCTGACCACGGTGATCGCCAGCGTCCACGAGCCGTCCGACTTCTCCGGGCTGCCGATCGTCGGCGACGACCCGGCCGAGCAGGGCGTGCCGCTGGCCCCGCCGGACTGGGCCGTCCGCCTGGTGCGGGCCGGGCGCGGACTGCTGTTCCTCGACGAGCTCTCCACCGCCACGCCCGCCGTCCAGGCAGCGCTGCTGCGCCTGGTCCTGGAACGCCGCATCGGCTCCCTTCGACTGCCGCCCGGGGTACGGATCGTGGCCGCCGCCAACCCGCGCGCCTCCGCCGCCGACGGCTGGGAGCTGAGTCCGCCGCTCGCCAACCGTTTCGTGCACCTGCAGTGGGCCTACGACCACGAGGTGGTGGTGCGCGGACTCGGCGGGACCTGGCCGCGGGCAACCCTGCCCAGGCTGGACGCCGCCCTGCTGGCGCAGGCCGTGGACCGGGCCCGCCGGGCGGTGTGCGGGCTGCTCGAAACCCGGCCCGCGCTCGTCCACCGACTGCCGGCCGCCGAGACCCGCAGGGGCGGGGCCTGGCCCTCGCCGCGCAGCTGGGACATGGCGCTGTCCCTGATCGCCTTCGCGACCGCCGCCGGCTCCTCCCGCGACGTGCTCTCGCTGCTCGTACGCGGCACCGTCGGTGACGGTCCCGGGCTCGAACTCCTCGCCTGGCTCGACCGGATGGACCTCCCGGACCCCGAGGTGCTGCTCGCCGATCCCGCCGGCGCCGAGCTGCCGGACCGCGGCGACCGCCGCCAGGCCACCCTCGAAGGCGTGGTCGCGGCCGTCAGGAACCGGCCGACCAAGGCGCGTTGGGACGCGGCCTGGGCGCTGCTCGTACGCGCTATGGAAACCGGGGCGCCGGACCTCGTGGTGGTGCCCGCGACCACCCTGGCCGCGCTGCGGACGGAGGAGTGGGACGTGCCCGCGGCGATCGAGAAGCTCGCGGGCGTGGTGTCGGTGTCCCGCCGCGCCGACCGCTCGGTGGCGCGCGCGACCAGCGGGGGCGCGGGCCGATGAGCGGAGACACGCTCACGGCCGCCGGGGGCCTCGATCAGGGGAAGCGTCCCGCCGCTCCGGAGCTCGACCGGGAGAAGCTGTACGCCGCGCGCCTGCACGCCGTCCGCGTCCGGCCGTACCTCGCGACCGCGCTGTTCGCGCTGCACGTCGTCGAGTCCCGGCGGGTGCGGACGATGGGCGTCGACCGGTGGTGGCGGTGCTACGCCGCACCCGGGTTCGTGGCCGCCACCTCCGTCGAGGAGCTCGCCGGCGTATGGGTGCACGAGGTGTCCCACCTGCTCCGCGACCACCACGGCCGCGGCGACCGGCTGGCCCGCGAACGCGGGATGTCCGGCGCCTCGTCGCGACTGCGGATCAACATCGCCGCCGATCTCGAGATCAACGACGACATCTACGGCGAGGGCCTCGTGCGCCCCGAGGGCGTGCTCCTGCCCTCCCACCTGAGGCTCCCGGCAGACCAGGTGATGGAGGACTACCTGCGGCAGTTCCGGCTGGGGCCCTGGCTGCCCGACGCGGCACTGTGGCTGGACTGCGGCAGCGGCGCCGACGGCCTTGACCGCCCCTGGGAACTCGGCGCGGACGGTGCGAACGGGCTGAGCGAGCAGGAACGGGACGCCGTCCGCTTCCGGGTCGCCCAGGGCATCAAGGGCCGGCCCGGCGGCGTCCCGGCCGGCTGGAAGCGGTGGGCGGACGAGGCGTTCCACCCGCCACAGCCCTGGCGGCAGCTGCTCGGCGCGGCGGTGCGCTCCGCCGCCGCGGCGGCCGGGGCGGGCGACGACCACAGCTACGGCCGGCCGTCCCGCCGCTCGGTCGCCCTGCCCGGCACCGTCCTGCCGAGCCTGCGCCGCCGCCCGCCCCGGGTGACGGTCGTCATCGACACCTCCGGCTCGGTCAGCGACGCCGAGCTGGGCAGCGCGCTCCTGGAGGTCACCGCCATCGCGCGGGCCGTGGGCGGCCGGCGCGAGCTGGTCGGCGTCGTCTCGTGCGACGCGGCGGCCCGCGTGGCACACCCGCTGTGCCGGTCGGAGGGCATCTCGCTGGTCGGCGGTGGCGGCACGGACCTGCGGGCGGGCTTCGCCGCCGCCCTGCGGGCCCGGCCGCGGCCCGACGTCGTGGTGGTCCTCACCGACGGGCAGACGCCCTGGCCGGCCGTCCGACCGCCGTGCCGCACGGTCGTCGGCCTGTTCCCACGGGACGCCGGATACGTGAACGAGGACGACCCGGACTACGCGCCGGACGTGCCGCCGGACTGGGCGCACGTGGTCGGCATCGGCTGAGGCGGCTCCCGTCGGAACGCGCCCTGGACGGCGGCCGGTTCGCGGGGGCCGGGCTCCTGGATGCGCGGCGGTCTCCGCCGCGTCGTGCGGATCAGCACCGTCCCGGACAGGGCGGCCGCCGCGATCAGGCTCGCGAAGGCCGTGGCGGACGTGGTGACGCCGGTGGCGTCGGTGGCATAGCCGGTCAGGACGGGGAGGATGCCCGCGAACAGGTAACCACCCACGCTGAGTGCGGCGTTGGCCTCGGCGAGGCGGGGCGCGGGGACCTCGGTGGCGAGCCGGGTGAAGCCCCCGTACTGGCTCATGCCCTGGCCGATGCCCGCGAGGACCGCGGCGCAGGCCAGGACGGTGAGGGAGCGGGAGTGGACCGCGGCGGCCGTGCCGAGCATGGCGAGACCGGTGACGACTCCCGCGGCGGCCAGGACGCGGCCCGTCGGCAGCCGCTTGGCGAGGAACTGGACGGCGGTCGACGCGCCGAACATCAGGAAGCCGATGCCGCCGGTGACCAGGCGGTCGGTGGTGTCCAGGAGCGAGCCGAGCAGGGTGGGGCCGAGGGCCAGCAGCAGGGAGGTGCCCGTCATGCCGGGGGCGTAGGCCATGAGGCTCGTGACCAGGCCGCGGCGGTTGGCGGGCGGCACGGACGGCAGGCGCAGCCACCCGGCGCCGGCGGCGGCACGGGAGCGGCCCGGCCGGGTTCCGCGCCCGTCCGGACCTGCGGCGCGCTCGCCCGGCCCGGCGCCGTTCTCGCTCTGCGGGTCCGGTGCGGGCGGGCGGGGCAGCAGCACCAGGACGACGGCCACCGCCGTCAGCAGCAGGACGCCCTCGAACACGAAGGCCGTGACCGTCGGGGCGCCGAGGTACTGGGAGATCGCGCCGCCCGCCAGCGGGCCGGCCGCGAGGCCGGTGCCGATGGCGACGGACGCGGCGAGGGACGCCTGGGTGCGGCGGGCGGGGCCGCCGACGTGGACGACGGCGGCCGTGCCGGCGGAGAGGACGGCGCCGACGGCGACGCCGGTGAGCAGCCGCGCGGTGATCAGGGTGAGGACGTGGCCCGCCGTCATGAACAGGACGCAGGAGACGAGGGCGGCCGCCAGGGCGGGGGTGAGGACGCGGCGGGCGCCGTAGCGGTCGGCCAGGGCCCCGGTGAAGGGGAGGGCCAGGAGCAGGCCGCCGATGTAGGCGGCGAAGATGACGGTCGTGGTGCCGGTGGAGTAGCCGATGCGGTGCTGCCACAGGCCGAACAGCGGGGTCGGGATGTTGGACAGCATGAACACGGCCGTGATCGGCCATGCCGCCGCCCAGACATCCCAGGACCGCCGGGTTCCGCGCCTCACAGCTCGCGGAGGAGCGGGAGCAGTTCGTCCGCCGTGCGGCGCACCGCGGTGCGGTAGCCGGCCTCCGTCAGCTCGCTCGTGGGCAGCCGCAGGATGAGGTGGCGGGCGCCGTTCCTGACGTACCGGCCCAGCCAGTCGGCGACCTCGGCGGGCGTGCCGCCGAAGATGCCCTGGGTGGTGCGCATGGTGGTGAGGGGCAGTCCGTAGTACGCCCGGAAGTAGGACCAGAGGGTGTCCTCGGCCTGCTGCCGGGTGCGGTCGACGGCGACGGAGAGGTAGACGGCGCCGGTGACGGCACCGTCCGGGCGGCCCGCCTCGCGGCGTGCGGCGTCGACCTGGTTCCAACCCTCGGCGTACTTCTCGGGCGTGGTGGACGTCGGCATCCAGCCGTCGAACTGCCGGCCCGCCCGCGCCAGCATCTTGGGGCCGGAGTGGGCGATCCACAGCGGCGGTCCCTGCGGCTGGTGCGGTGCCGGCAGCAGCGCGGCGTCCTGCAGCCGGTAGTGGCGTCCCTCGTACGAGACGGGGTCGCCCTTCGCCGCCCACAGGGCCTGGCAGATCTCGACGGTCTCGCGCATCCGCCCGAAGCGGGTGGTGAAGTCGAGGCCGTAGTTGGCGAATTCGCGTTCCGTGGCCGGCGAGGCGAAGCCGGATCCGATGCCGGCGACGAGCCGGCCGCCCGAGATCCGGTCCAGGCAGGCGAGTTCGTGGGCGAGGTGGACGGGCGGGCGCAGCGGCATGAGGACGGCGGTGCCGAGCCGCAGGCGCTCGGTGGCGGTCGCGGCGGCGGTGAGGGCGAGCAGCGGGTTCATCCGGGAGCGGGCGAGGGGGGACTCGCCGGCCCACACGGAGTCGAAGCCGCTCTCCTCGGCGAGGGCCGCGATGGAGGCGAGGTTCTTCGGGTAGGGGCCGTCGTCGATGACGGACTCGCGTCCGGGCAGGACGATGCCCACCTTGAGGCCGGTCACAGGTTCCACCCCCGTCCGGGGACGATGCCCTCGATCTCGACGAGGAGGTCGTCGCGGCAGACGGCGACGTTGAGGTACTTCACCTCAACACCAGCACCAAGCGTCTCCTCACAGACCTCACGTACTGCCGGAATGTCGCTGTCATGTCTCACGTACGCCTTGATCAGTCGGAGGTCCTTGAGGTCGTGGTCGGCGTCGACGCCCTGGGCCGCGAGGTTGTCGCGCGAGATGAGGTGGGCGATGTTGTCGAGCGTCTGGCGGGTCTGGCGCCGCACGTCGCCCTGGTGGACGGTCTCGTGGCCGAGGATGGAGGCGGTGCCGGAGACGTAGAGGGTGTCGCCGAGGAGGGTCGCGCGGGCGAAGCTCGGCGGCTTGGGGCCGTACTGGCCGGGATAGTGGTACGCGGACGTCTGGTGGCTGTTCTCCAGGTGACGGGGCACTCCCGCGTGGCACGCGAGGAGGACGAAGGCGATGCCGCGGGCCTGGGTGCCGATGCCGGTGGCGGCGGGCAGTCGGGCGGTGCCGTCGCCGAAGTGGGTCCGGAAGGCCTGGGCCCGGCCCTGGACGAAGTCCCGGTAGACCTCCATGCCCTCGGCGTTGGTGCCGATGATGTCGCCGACGAAGTTCCACATGCGGAAGACGTGGCCGTAGTCGAGGTGGCTCGCGAGCGCGAAGGCCTTCTCGTACAGGGCGCGGACCGGCGGCGTGTAGACGTCCTGTTCCGGCAGGAGGCCGGCGATGAAGAGGTGCTGCCCGTCGTGGGCGTACGCGAGGTCGTCGCGCAGGGCCCAGCGGGGGCTGCCGTCCACGGTCCACACCTCGCGGAACGGTTCTCCGCCGCCCGTGACGGCCATGGGCACGGTGAGGTCGGGGTTGCCGTGGTCGGTGAAGGCGAGGCGGGCGGTGTCGCCGTAGGTGACGGTGGCCAGGACGTGCCGGCCGGGTTCGGTGCCGGGTATCTCGTCGACGGAGGTGAAGTGGGCACGGATGCTCACGTCAGCAGCCCCCGTCCACACTGCACGCCGCGCCCTGGACCGCTTCCTGCTCGGCCTGCGCGGCCTGGGCGTCGAGGATCGCCTTGCGCAGCTGGGGGACGCTGGGGACGCCTTCGATGCGGGTGTCGCCGACGAGGAGGGTGGGCACGGACCGGATGCTGTGGGCGGCGGCCTCGCGCAGCGCGTCCTGGTGGGCGGCGGTGTAGGTGCCGTCGTCCAGGGCCTTGCGTAAGGTCTCGCCGTCCAGGCCGATCTCCTCGGCGAGCCGGACGACGACGTCCACCTGCCCGAGGTCCAGGTCCTCCTGGAAGAAGGCGCGGAACATCCGGGCGGTGTACGCGGCGCCCTTGCCCTGCTCGGCGGCGTACTGGTAGCCCTCGAACGCGAGCCGGGTGTAGGGCTGCGGGGAGACGGTCGGCAGCGTGATGTCGACGCCCATCCGGCGGGCCATGGGGTAGACGGCGCGCTGCCAGATGGCGGGCAGGTACTCGTCCTCGGGGCGCAGGGTGGGGTGCGGGTGGGGCCGCAGTTCGAAGGGCTTCCACTCGATCTCGACGTCGACGCCGAGACCTTCGACGGCCTCTTCGAGGGGGCCCTCCGCCAGCATGCAGAAGGGGCAGACGTAGTCGGACCAGATCCGGATCTTCACCGGGGCGCTGCTCACTGCTCGATCATCCTTCGCGGGGTCGTTCGTTGCCTGGTGGTCGGTGGCCCGGTCGTTCGCCGCGGGGCCGGGCGTCGCGGGGCCGGGCGTCGCGGGGCCGGTGGTCTTCGCGCCGGTCGTCGTCGCGCCGGTCATCGTCGGGCCGGTCATCGTCGGGCCGGTCGTCGTCGGGTCGGTCATCGTCGGGCCGGTCGTCGTCGGGTCGGTCATCGCAGGCCGGCCCTGTGGCGGGTCAGGAACTCCTGGAACGGCACCTCGTGGCCCTCGACGGGAGCGTGGGTCACCTTGAGCCGCCAGGTGGTCGGGTCGCTGGAGAAGATGGAGTACGAGCCGGCGTAGTCGAAGCCGTACGCGGCGGCGGTCTGGCGGTCGGCCGCGTACACGATGTGGTCGACGTTGAAGTAGAGGGCTGCCATGTAGCAGAGGGCGCACGGCTCGCCGGAGGCGATGAGCGTGGCTCCCGCGACGCCGAACCGGCCGGCCTTGCGGGTCGCCTCGCGGAGGGCGACGACCTCGGCGTGAGCGGTGGGGTCGTTGTCCTCGGCGACCCGGTTGAAACCGGTGCCCAGGACGCGGCCGTCGCGTACGACGATCCCGGAGAAGGGGATGCCGCCCTCGGCGACGTGCTCTCGGCTGATCCTGACCGCCTCCTCCACGTGGGGGGCGAGCTGGTCGAGTGACTCAAGGGGCATGGCGGAATGGGTCCTTGGGAGTGGAGGGGAGGAGAGGGGGCCGCGTACGTGCGGGGCGGCCGGGGCGGCGCACCGCGTGGAGAGGAGTCGGGAGCGGCGTTCGTGCGGGGCGGGCGGCGCACCGCACCCGGGGCGGCCCGTCGTCCTCTGGCCGAGGGCTGCCCGGGGGTGCTGGTGTGCGCGTCGCGGCTCGCGGCCGGCTCAGACGCCGGCGCTCTGGGCCTGCGGCCGCTCGACGGCCGCCGGAGCCGCCTCCTCCTCGCCGCCGGTCTTGTCGGCGAGCTTCAGCCAGACGACACCGGCGATGATGACGGCGAGCCACAGGGACTGGACCAGGTTGAGCTTCTCGTCGAAGAAGACGGGGCCGAGCGCGGCGGCTCCGACCGCGCCGATGCCGGCCCAGACGGCGTAACCGGTGCCGACGTCGATGGTCTTGAGGGCGACGCTCAGCGCCCACAGCGTCAGCAGGAAGAAGACGACGGCGACGAGCGACCAGGTCAGCGTGGTGAAGCCGTTGCTCCCGCCGACGGAGAGCGCGTAGCCGATCTCGAAGACGCCGGCGAGGAGGAGCATGAGCCAGGCGTTGGCCGCGGAGCTGTTGTTCGAGGACATGAGCGGGGATTCCTTTCGGGAAGTCACGTGGGCGTGACGGCGCGAGGGCCTGGGAGGGAGGGAGCGGCGCGGGGCCGGAGCGGCGTGCGCCGGAGTGGGGATGGCGCCGGGCCTGGAGGGGATGGCGCGGGCCTGGAGGGGTTGCGCGCGGGCCTGGAGGGGTTGCGCGCGGGACCTGAGGAAGTGCCGGGGAGTGGGCGGCCGGGGCCGGCCGGGATCAGGCGGCGCCGCTGAGCTGGAGGCCGACGACGCCGGCGATGACGACGACGATGCCCAGGGCCTTCTTCCAGTTGAGCTTCTGGCCGAAGATCAGAGCGCCCAGCAGGGTGATGCCGACGCCGGAGACCGAGGTCCACAGGGCGTATCCGACGCCGACGTTGAACGTCAGCAGGGCCCTGCTGAGGAAGTACGTGCCGAGGGCGCCGCTCACCAGGGTGATCGCGGTCCACTTGCGGTTCTTGAAGCCCTCGGCCTTGCCGGCCGCGAGGGCGACGCCGATCTCGAAGACGACGGCGATCGCGAGGTAGAGCCACTGCATGACAGGGGTTCCTTCCGTTTCCAGTTCATTGCTTGTACATGCAAGAACATGATGTCCGACTGCCCCCTGGAGCGCAATGGGGGAACGGCCAGGAGCTTGCATGAGCATGTACTCTGCTGTCAAACAGCCACTCCCGTGAGGACGCACCTATGGCAACTTCACCCCTCGCCACCCAGCGCAACTCCGACCACGCCGTGTGGAACCGCGTGCTCGCACTCCACGCGCATGTGGAACGCGAGCTGACGGCGGCCCTGCAGCGCCGGCACGCGATCGGCCTGTCGGAGTTCCGCTCCCTGGAGCACCTCCACCGCTCCGAGACCAGCGAACTGCGCATGCAGGACCTGGCCGACAAGGTGGGCCTCGGCCAGTCGTCGGTGACCCGGCTGGTGGGCCGGCTGGAGACGGCCGGCTTCGCCTTCAAGGACCTGTGCCCCTCGGACAAGCGGGGCGTCTACGCGGTCATCACCGACGAGGGCCGCCAGCGCTACGAGGCCGCGCGCGCCACGTACGCGGAGGTCCTGTCGTCCGCGCTGAACACCTTCGCCGCCGACCCCGACCTCGGCCCCACGGTGCGCGCCCTGCGCACCCCCCGGGACTGACGGGCCCCGGCGGGCCCGCGACAGACCCCCGACGGGCCCACGGCAGGCCCACGGCAAGCCCGCGGCACGGCCCCGCGGCCCGGCATCGCGCCGCCGCACGGCCTCCACAACCCCACAGCACGGCCCCGCGACGCGGTGCAGCCGTCCGGACCCGGAGTCATTCCGGTTCCGGACGGCTGCACCGCGTCGCGGCCTTTCCGGGGTCCGCACGGCGGATTCCACATCGCCGTTTTTTGCATGAGCAAGCAAAAGTGAATGGGCTGGCTCACACCCACTTCGCCAAGTAAGTGCTTGACCAAGCATGTACTTCGCCGGATACCTTCTTGCTCGACACCGCAAGATTCGAACAGCCGAGCGACTCCCGTTGTCGCGGCTGAGCCGACCGCAAGGAATCCGCCGTGCCATCGCCCCGCCTGGCCGAGACCGTCGCCGTCCACGGTCACCAACGGCCCCACAGCATCGCCCTCCACTACAACGACCAGGCCGTCACCTACGGCCGACTGCACGACCTGACCGAGAGCCTCCGCGGTCAACTGCACCGCCTCGGACTCCCGTCGGGCAGCACCGTGTGTGTGCCGGCGCACAAGACGCCGCAGACCATCGCCCTGCTGCTGGCCGTGTTCCACGAGGGCCTGGTCGCCCTGGCCCCCTCGCCCGACCTCGGCAGCGCCGCCCGCGAACGCATCGCCCGGCAGGCCCGGGTCCGGCAGCTGCTCACCGTCGACGCCGACGGAGTGCTCGACGCGACGCCCGTGGCGCCCGACGAGGACGAGGCGAAGGGCTTCGCGACGCCCGATCCGGAGCGGACGCGACTGCTGCTGACCACCTCCGGCTCGACCGGAACCCCCAAGATCGTCCCCATCGAGTCGGCCGGGTTCGAGGCCTTCGCCGACTGGGCCGTCGAGGAGTTCGGCCTGACGCCCGGCGAGACGGCGTTCTCGTACGCGCCCCTCAACTTCGACCTCGCGCTCCTGGACGTCTGGACCTTCCTGCGCCTCGGCGCCTCCGTCGTCCTGGTGGACAAGGAGAAGGCCACCGACGCCGGCCACCTCGCCGCGCTCGCCACCGGACACCGGCTCACCTTCGTCCAGGGCGTGCCGATGATGTACCGGCTGCTCCTCGAAGGCAGCGCGGGCCGCCCCGAGGACCCCGCCACCGGCGCCTTCGGCACCGTGCGGCACGCGATCTTCACCGGCGACCGGCTCCCCGCCGACCTGCTGGCCCCGATCGCGTCGGCGTTCTCCGGCGCCGCCTTCCACAACGTGTTCGGCTGCACGGAGACCAACGACTCGTTCATCCACCGCGTCGATCCCGCGGCGACCGGCCCGATGCCCATCGGCCGGCCCCTCCGCGGCACCGAGGCCCTCGTCCTGGACGGCGACGGACAGCGGGTGGACGGAGCCGGCACCGGTGAACTGCTGGTGGCCACGCCGTTCCAGACCCGCGGCTACCTCCGCGAGGAACTGAACGGGACCGCCTTCACCCGCATCGACGGCCGCGACTTCTACCGCACCGGCGACATCGTCTCCCGCGACGCCGACGGCCTGTACGTCCTCGAAGGCCGCGCCGACTGGCACGTGAAGGTCAGGGGGGTGCGCACCAACCTCCAGGAGGTGGAGAGCGTGCTCGCCGCCCACCCCGACGTCGCCGAGGCCGTCGTCGTCCCGCTGCCCGACCCCCAGGCCGGCGTCCGGCTGCACGCCCACGTCACCCGGCGCCCCGGCACCGGACTGACCAGCCTGCGCCTGCGCACCCACTCGGGGCGCCATCTGCCCCGCCACGCCATACCGGCCTCGGTGCACCTCACCGACGCGCCGCTGCCCCGTACCTCGACCGGCAAGCCCGACCGCAACCTCATCAAGCAGAACCGTCTGAAGGAGATCGACGCATGAGCACCACGGACATCGCCGGCCAGATCCGCGCCTACGTCGTGGGCCAGTTCCTCGCCGGCGAGGACGCCTCGGACCTGACCGGGGACTACGACCTGATCGAGTCCGGCGTCATCGACAGCCTCGGCCTGGTGCGCCTGCTCTCGCACCTCACGCAGGCCTTCGACATCCCGGCCGACGACATCGAGTTCACGCCGGACGACTTCCGCACCCTCGACTCCATCACCGCGCTGGTCGAGGCCCACGCCCCGGCCGCGGTCGCCTGACCCGGCCCCCGCGCCCCCACGCACCACGAGCACCGAACCCCCCACGCACCACGCACGAGCACGGAACGGCACGCACGAAGCACCACGCACGAAGCACCACGCGCGAAGCACGAGCAGCACTTCATCCACCCGGCACCACACACACCAAGGAGAACCGGACATGTTCACTCGCAGCCTCGATGACGTCGCTCCCGTCGAGTGGGGCAACGGCCTCAGCACCCGGCTGCTGACGGAGTCCGACGGCATGGGCTTCGCCGTCTGCGACACGCTCGTGCGCCAGGGCACCACCAGCGCCCTGCAGTACCGGCGCCACCTGGAGGCCTGCTACTGCATCGGCGGCTCCGGCGAGGTCGTGGAGAAGGACGGCACCCGCCACAAGATCGTGCCGGGAACCATATACGTCCTCGACAACCACGATCCGCACTACCTCATCGCGTCGGACTACGAGGACCTGCACCTGGTCTCGATCTTCAACCCGCCGATCGTCGGCAACGAGAAGCACACCCTGTCCGAGGACGGCTTCTCGCAGTACTGAGCCGCCCAGCCCGGGCCGGCCCGCTTCCCTCCCCCGCTGCGGGCCGGCCCGGGTCCGGGCCCCTCATCCGACCACCCGCCCACCGCCGACCTAGGACCCGCCTTGACCGACGACCTCTTCCATCTGACCGCCCCGTGGGCCGAGCAGCTGAACGCGGACACCCGCGAGCTGGACGCGGCGGGCGCCTTCCCGCACGACAAGTGGAAGGTCCTGCAGGAGACCGGTCTCCTGCGCACCCACTTCGCCCCGGAGTTCGGGGGCGCCGGCCACGGCGTGACGGCGACCATGCGCGCCCTGGAGGGCCTGGGCTACGTCTCCCACGACGCGGGCCTGTCCTTCTCCGCCTCGACCCAGATCGTCTCCGTGGGCGTGCCGCTGCAGCGCTTCGGCAGCCAGGAGCAGAAGGAACGGTACCTGCCGGGGATCATGTCCGGTGAGTCGATCACCGCACACGCGATCACCGAGGAGTCCGGCGGCTCGGACGCCATGAACCTGGCCGCGACCGCCCGCCGCGACGGCGACCACTACGTGGTCGACGGCGGCAAGATGTTCATCACCAACGCCCCCGTGGCCGACCTGTTCCTCCTCTACGTCCGCACCGGCAAGCCCGGCCCGTTCGGCCTGACCACGCTGCTCGTCGAGGCCGGCACGCCCGGCCTGACCGCCGGCCCCTCGATGGACAAGATCGGCCTGCGCACCAGCCCGGTCGGCACGCTCTCCTTCGACGGGCTGCGCGTCCCCGTGAGCCGGCGGCTCGGGCAGGAGGGCACCGGCTTCCTCGTCCTGGACTACGTGATGAAGCGGGAGGTCCTCTTCGGCTTCTCGATCACGCTGGGCGAGATGACCCGGCGCCTCGAGGAGACCATCGACTTCGCCAGGAAGCGCCACCAGTTCGGGCAGCCCATCGGCTCGTACCAGGGCGTCTCCCACAAGATCGCCGACATGAAGATGCGGGTGGAGACGGCCCGCAAGTGGCTCGCCGACACCGGCGCGAAGGTCGAGGCCGGCCAGGACGCCTCGCTCGACCTGGCGGCCACCAAGACGATCGTGTCCGAGGCCAACGTGCAGACCGCGCTGGACGCGGTGCAGATCCACGGCGGCCGGGGCGTGCTCACCGAGCACGGCATCGAGCGCGACCTGCGCAACTCGATCGCCGGAACGATCTACTCGGGCACCTCCGAGATCCAGCGCAACCGCATCGCCACCCTCCTCGGCCTCTGACCGCCAGGCCACCGCCGAGCCCTCCCGGCGCCACCGCCGAGCCCCTCCCCTTCCCGGCCGAGCCCCGACCTCCCCCGGCGGCCGAGCCCCGACCGACAGGAAACGACACCCGCATGTCCGACCAGCTGGAACTGCTGACCCGCCCCACCGAGTTCCTCGACTACGAGACCGACGCGGTGCAGGCCTTCATCGACCACGCCGTCAAGGACCGCTCCGCGGACCGCACGACCAACGCCATCGAGCTGTACTACGCGGTGCGCGACGACGTCTTCTACGAGGTCTACGGCGCCCCCCTCTCCCGCGAGGGCCTCCGGGCCTCCACCACCGCCACCACGAAGGAGGGCTTCTGCCTGCACAAGTCCGCGCTGTACGCGGCCTGTGTGCGCGCCCTCGGCATCCCCTCCCGGCTCGTCTACGGCGACGTGCGCAACCACCTCGCCTCGCCGCGGCTGCTGAGCCACATCGGCGGCGACGTGTTCTTCCACGGCCTCACGCAGGTCTACCTGAACGGCACGTGGGTCAAGGCGACCCCGGTGTTCAACAAGATGCTCTGCAAGCTCTACGGCATGGAGGCGCTGGAGTTCGACGGCGTCAGCGACAGCCTCTACCACCCCTTCGCCGAGGGCGGCGGCTCCATGGAGTTCCTGACCGACCACGGCGCCTTCGACGACGTCCCGTACGACTTCGTCATGTCGGCCATGCGCAGCAAGCACCCGCGTTTCCTCGACGACGAGGGCAACGGCACCGTCCGCGGCGGCCGGCTGGCCGACGAGTCCGCCCTCACCCGATAGTCCCGCACGCATCGTCAGCCAGGAGAACACGACCATGACCAACGCCACCTCTCCCACCGACGGCTGGGACGCCTCGACCCGGATCGGCGTCGTCGTACCGCATGCCGACGTCGGCCCGGAGGCCGAGCTGCAGGCCGTCGCGCCCGCCTCGGTGTCCGTGCACGGCTCGCGCATCCACTTCGCCGCGATGCGTGCCGGCGGCGAGATGGACGAGAAGATCCCGCACGACCCCGTCCGCGCCTTCGTCGAGCCGCCGTACCTCGACCAGGCGGTGGAGCTGCTGGCGGCGTCCCCGCTGCACGCCCTGACCCTCGGCTTCACCTCCTCCAGCTACGTGCTGAAGGCGGAGGGCGAGCGCGAGCTGTACGAGCGGCTGCGGCCCGTCACCCGTGACCTGCCGATCACCGGCACCACGAAGGCCGCACGGGCCGCGTTCGACGCGCTGGGCGCGCGGCGGATCGCGGTGGTCAACCCGCCGTGGTTCGACGACAAGCTGTCCGGCCAGGGTGCCGACTACTTCCGTGAGTTCGGCTACGACGTCGTCCACCACGGCCCGTGCGGACTGCCCTCCGACCAGAAGGCGATCACGCCGGACAACCTCTCGCAGTGGATCCGCACCACGGTCGCCGAGCACCGTCCGGACGCCGTCCTGGTCGCCGGCAACGGCATCCGCGCCGTGGGCACCATCAAGCCGCTGGAGGCCGAGCTCGGCTTCCACGTGGTCACCGCGAACCAGGTGATCCTGTGGCACGCCCTGCACCTGGCCGGCGCCGCCGACACCGCGTACGGCATCGAGGACTACGGCCACCTGTTCGCCACGACGCCGAAGGGCGAGGACGCGTGAGCCTCCTGGACGCGGCCGGTTACGAGGCCGTCTTCGCGACGCCCGAGGGCGACACGTACAGGATCCCGCTGGTGTGCTGGCGGGAGGACGAGGGCCGGGTGTACGGCATGGTCCTGTTCAAGGGCCAGCTGCGGTGCGCCGACCAGGTCCGGCACTTCCTGCGGTACGGCAACCGCACCGCGGCCGCGCCGGGCGAGGAGGCCGGCGCGCCCGGCACCGCGCCCCAGGCCGCCCCCCTGACTCCGGCGCTGGGCTGACCCGGTGCCGGCCGCCGGGTCCCGGCACGCGGCCTCTGGCCGGGACCCGGCAACCCGACCGGCTCCGGCACCCCCGGCCGGCCCCGTCACCGCCCTGACCCCGAGGGCCGGCCGCCGGAGCACGACGAAGGGCCCGTGCCCCACCGAAGCTGGTGGGCACGGGCCCCTCGCGTACGGGCACGCCGCGCGCACGCGGCTCGCGTGCGGGTGTGCGGGTGTGCGGGTGTGCGGCTACGCCGACAGCAGGTCCATGGTCCGGCCGAACTCGTTCTCCCTGGCCCAGCCCGCGGGCAGGCCGAGGTCCTCGTACTCGTCGGAGGCGGCGGTGAGCCGGCTGAAGGCGAAGGCCGCCGAGACGAGCGTCATGTGGTGGTGCCAGCCGGGGAAGGACCGGCCCTCGAAGTCCCGCAGACCGAAGCCGCGTTCGAGCCGGTCGACGGTCTCGCCGGCCGCGGCGGTGCGGTCGGTGTACCGCATGAGCTCGCCGACCGGCCGGTCCACGATGTTGGTGAGCCACAGCCGCCCGAGACCGTTCGCCCGGGTGCCGGGACCGGCGAACAGCCGGAAGGGCCGGGGGCGCTGCTCGTCGCGTGTGAACGGCAGCTGTACCAGCTGGTTGCGGACCAGGCCCCGCACCGGACGCTCCGGACCGGCCGTCGCGCCCAGCATCCGGACCGCCGCGCGCGGCTGGGCGCGCACGGGCCGGGCGCCGGTGAAGGGGGCGAGCGGCAGGCCGTCGGGAACGGCGACGACGAAGTCGCGGCGCGCCCGCATCAGGCCGTGCAGCAGCGGGCGTACGTCGAGGTATCCGTCGACGTCGACGACCACCGGGACGGGCTCGTGCCGCGAGGACCCGACCAGCAGCTCGACCAGCCGCAGGACGTGGGACTCGGGCCGGGCCGCGGCGGCGTCGGGAATCCGGGCCCGTTCCCGCAGGTCGCCCTGGGCCCAGGCCTCGGGCAGCAGCAGGCTCCAGCCGACCGGGAAGTCGCCGGCGTCGGTCGACATGAACAGGCCGGTGCCGATCTGGCAGTTGACGGTGCGTCCGGTGTGCGGGATGAACCGGCGGTGCACGCCGCACGACTTGTCGCCGCGCTTGGGCAGGACGACCGGCGCGATCGTCCAGGCGCGGGGCCGCACCCGGCCTTCGGTCCAGTGCCGCAACCGGTCGCAGACCGGCGTCCAGTCCCACGGGCTCTCGTTGATGAACTGGTGCAGCGCCTGCGACGCCGTCGGCGAGTCGCTCGCGGCGGCGGCGAGACGGCGCATCGACTTCTTTCCGGGTGTGGTGAGCAGGCCCAGCACATAGGCGTGGGCCCATCTGCGCTGGTCGATCCTGCGCAGATGTCCGAAGAGCTGGTCAGTGAACCGGTTGACGGAATCCGCTCCCCCGGATCCGGCTGTCCCCCTCATACCTTCTCCCTCTCTCGGTGCGTCAGCTCCGTGTGGGCTGTGCATCAGAATAAAGAGAATGAGCACTATTTTCTTCTGGGCGAGGACTTTTCGGCCGCGACTTCGCCAACTCGCCCGCCGGCCGGAGGGGCGGGACCACCGCCCGCGCCAGGGCATGCGTGAGCGACCGCACGCCGTCGGCGTGCGGTCGGGAGACGTACGGATCAGCCGAGGGCGGCCTGCGGACCAGGGCTGGGGACGACGTACGGATCGGGGCCGAGGACCCACGTACGGATCAGTCGGAGGGCGACCTGGGGATCAGGCTGAGGGCAACCTGGGGATCAAGGCCGAGGACGACGTCCGGATCAGACTGAGGACCACGTTCGGATCGGTCCGAGGCCGTTCGGATCAGTCCGAAAGCGGCCTCATACGGGCAGGCCCTCGGCGAACCGCTGCCACAGACGGGCCAGTTCCTGCCGGACCGTGTCCACCGAGCGGCCGGCCCGCATCCGGGCCCCGGTACCGGCCAGGAGGTAGGCGATCAGCAGCCGGACGTCGGCCACGACCGCGTCGTCCGCCCCGCCCGCGCGGGCCCGTTCCATCGCGTGGTCGAGGGCCGGCCGCCAGGCCTCCTCCCAGGACGCGCACTCGTCGGGACACTCGTCCATGAGGCGTACGGTCGCCCGGGCGTGGACGTCCTGTTCGAGGAGGGCGGCGAGGACCTGGGTGAGCCGCTCGGCGGCGGCCAGGCCCGGGTCGGCGATCCGCTCGACCTCGCCCACCGCCGCGCGGGCGGCCTCGACGCCCGCGTCGGCGACCGCGCGGGCCAGCTCGTCCTTGGACAGGAAGTGGAAGGTCAGCGCGCCCGAGGTCACTCCGGCTGCGGTGGAGATCTTGGCCACGGTGGCGCCGGCGTAGCCGAGCCGGGCGAACTCGCCCGCGGCGGCGGTGATCAGGGCCGACCGGGTCTGCCGCGCCCGTACCTGCCTCACCACGCCGGCACGCCCCGGTACGGGAGGGCGGTTCCGGACGACCGGGTGTCCCCGGCCCTTCGCTCGAGCCGCACGGCACCTCCCGCACTCCTCCGGCCGCCGCTTCCTCCGGCCGTCTTCCGTCACAACACCCCAACCGTAGCGAGAGATTCCGTACACCTTGATCGATCTCCCGCTCGTGGGAACGGCTTTGGCAGGTTGCGCCGCTCGGCGGCCCGCCGCCGGGCCCCGGGGCCGGTGTCCACCCGCCCGCGCCCGCGGCCATCCCCTCACGCCGCCCCCTCACGCCGCCCCCTCACCCCGCGTCCCTCACGCCGCCGCCGGGACCGCGTCGGCGCCGCGACGCCGGGCCAGGTGTGCGCGGTACCAGGGCGCCGCCGCCGTGAGCCGGGCCAGCGGGCCGGGGCCCGCGGTGGCGCGGCTCGCGATCCAGATGCCGTCGCTGCGGTACCAGTGGTCGCCCGCCAGCAGGGCGAACTGGCGCTCGCTCACCCCGCCCGGGCCGCTGCGCAGCCGCTCCAGGCACTCCTGCCACGACCAGTCGGCCAGCGCGGCGGGCAGCACGTGGAGTTCGGACAGCCTGGCCATCAGGTCGGCGTTGCGCACGGGCGTGGGGTGGCTGGCGTGGTGGACGCCGGTGGGGACCGGGCCCGGAGCCAGGACGAGCGCCGCGATCAGCCGGGCGAGGTCGTTGGCGTCGACCATGGACAGCAGCCCGCGGCCGCCGTCCCAGCGGGCGGGCACCAGCTCGAGCAGGTCGGCGAGCGCGGGCACCACCCACCGGTCGCCGGCGCCGGTGACCAGGCCCGGCCGCAGCACCGTACCGCCCGCGGCGAGCACCGTCCGCTCGCCCGCCAGGCGGGACCGGCTGGCCGGGGACAGCGGTGCGGGCTCGACCGCGTTCTCGGTGATGCCGCGGTGCGGGCCCGCGCCGTAGACGGCGGCCGTGGACAGCTGGACGATGCGGCGCACCCCGGCCCGCTCGGCCTCGGCGACGAGGGCCGCGGTGCCACGGTGGTTGACCGCGTCGCAGGCGTTCGTGTCGCCCGTGACCAGGGCTGCCAGGTGCACGAGGACGTCGACGCCGCGGGCGATCCCGCGCAGGGAGCCGGGGTCGGCCAGGTCGGCCCGGCGGCAGGCGACTCCCGGGACGCTGCCCGAGCGTCCCGCCACGACCACGTCGATCCCGTGGCCGGCGCGGCCGGCCTCCACGAGCCGGCGCAGTACCTTCGAGCCGATGAAACCGGTGGCCCCGGTCACCAGGACGGTGGTCATCGTGTGCTGCCTTCCTCTCCGTAGGTGGTGAACTCGAGACGCCCGATGACGTCGGCGGGGGCGAGTCCGGGCAGCAGGCACCGCCACATGCTCGTGATGCGCCGGGGCAGGTCGGCCCGGCCGCTGGCGAGCTGCGACATGATCTGCGCGCCGGTGAAGGCGGCCACCAGCGTGGAGGCGAACGCGCCGGTGTCGGCGTCGGGCAGGAGTTCGCCGCGCCCGCGCGCCTCGTCGAGCTCCTCGCCGAACCGCTCGGCCCACCACTCGTAGATCGAGTACTCCTGCAGCCCCGCCTCGCTCTGCTCGACCGCGAGCCGGACGCCCGCGCGGAGCAGGGTGTTCCGCTGCAGCTCCGACGCCAGGTACAGGGTCAGGTCGAGGAGGTGCTGCAGGCCCGGCTCGCCCTCGGGAAAGTCCAGGTCGGCGGCCTGTTCCTGGATCACGGCACGGGCCAGGCCCTCCTTCGAGCGGAAGTGGAAGTAGACCGCGCCGGTCGTCACACCGGCCCGGTCGATGATCTTGGTGATGCTCGCCCCGGGGTAGCCGACCTCGCCGAACACCTCCGCCGCCGCGCGCAGCAGCACCTCACGTGTGCGCACTGCCCGCTCCTGCATGACCCGAGACATCAAGTTCACCTTTCCTCATCAAAAAAGAATCATCACTATGTTAAATTCATCGCCCGCCAAGCACTAGTCAGGGCGCACCAGTTGAGTCAGTAGGGGAGAACTGGCATGTCACAGCTGCACCTTGCGCACGACCGGACCGACGAGGCGTACGGAGTCCCGACCCTCGTCGCCCAGAGGCACACCCACAAGACGAACCCGGACGAGGTCCTGCTCACCGAATGGGAGCGGACCGGCGAACACGCCTTCCTGGTACGGGCCAACTGGCCCAGAAGCCACGCCTTCTACACCGCCCGGAACGGGCTGCACGACCCGATGCTGCTCAGCGAGACGGTGCGGCAGGCCCTGCCGCTGCTCTCGCACGTCGGCTACGACATACCCCTGGGCCACCAGCTGCTGTGGCACGACTTCCGCTGGGAGCTCGAGCCCTCCGCGCTGTTAGTCGCCGGGCGGACGAGCGAGGTCGAGCTGCACGTCACGTGCTCGGAGCTGAAGTACCGCCGGGGGAGGGCGGCATCGATGCTCCTGACGGCCCACGTGTACCGGGAGGGCCGGGCGCTCGCCCGCACCCGCACCCGGTTCGCCATCCAGGACCGCGCCATCTACGAGCGGCTGCGCGGACAGTACGCCGACATCGAGCTGGCCAACGCCCGGGCGCTGCCGCCCGCGCCCCCGGTGCCCGCGCCCGCCGTGGGCCGCAGCCGCGCCGCGGACGTCGCCCTGTCCCCCGTCGGCCGGCCGAACCGGTGGCTGCTGCGGGTGGACACCGGCCACCCCATCCTCTTCGACCACCGCGTCGACCACGTGCCCGGCATGCTGCTGCTGGAGGCGAGCCGTCAGGCGGCGCAGGCCATGGCGGCGCCGCGGTCGAGCGTGATCGTCGGCATGGACAGCGCCTTCATCCGGTACGCCGAACTCGACGCGCCCTGCCGGATCCACGCCCACCGCTACACCGCCGACGAGGCGGGACGGCGGCGCGTGCTGGTCACCGCCCACCAGCACGAGGCGGAGATCTTCACCAACATCGTCACCCTGGTCGCCGCACCCCAGGACTGACGCCCCGGGGCACCCCGGGACCGACGCCCGGCGTGCCCCGTCCCGCTCAGTACGACTTGGGCAGGCCCAGGGTCTGGTGGGACACGTAGTTCAGGATCATCTCCCGGCTGACCGGCGCGATCCGCGCCACGCGGGACGCCGTGACCAGCCGGGCGAGACCGAACTCGCGCGTGAGGCCGTTGCCGCCGAGGGTGTGGACGGCCTGGTCGACGGCCCTCACGCAGGCCTCGGCGGCGGCGTACTTCGCCATGTTGGCGGCCTCGCCCGCCGCCAGGTCGTCGCCCGCGTCGTACAGGGCGGCGGCCTTGCGCATCATCAGCCGGGCGAGTTCGAGCTCGATGTGGGACTGCGCCAAGGGGTGCGCTATGGCCTGGTGGGCCCCGATCGGGGCCTTCCAGACCTGGCGCTCCTTGGCGTACTTCACGGCCTGCGCGAGGGCGTGGCGGCCCATGCCGATCGCGAAGGCGGCGGTCATGATGCGCTCCGGGTTGAGTCCGGCGAAGAGCTGGAGCAGGCCCGCGTCCTCGTCGCCGACGAGCGCGTCGGCGGGCAGCCGGACGTCGTCGAGGACGAGTTCGAACTGCTTCTCGTCCGCGGCCAGTTCCATGTCGATGACGCGCCGGCCGAAGCCGGGCGTGTCGCGCGGGACGACGAAGAGACAGGCCTTGAGGCTGCCGGTGCGGGCGTCCGAGGTGCGGCCGACGACGAGGGTCGCGTCGGCGATGTCGACACCGGAGACGAAGACCTTGCGGCCGTTGAGGACCCAGCCGTCCTCGGTGCGGGTGGCCGTGGTCGTGATGCGGTGGGAGTTGGAGCCCGCGTCCGGCTCGGTGATGCCGAAGGCCATGGTGCGCGAGCCGTCGGCGAGTCCGGGCAGCCAGGCCGCCTTCTGCGCGTCCGTGCCGAAGCGGGCGATGACCGTGCCGCAGATCGCGGGCGAGACGATCATCATCAGGAGCGGCGCGCCGGCCGCGCCCGCCTCCTCCAGGACGATGGACAGCTCGGCCATGCCGCCGCCCCCGCCGCCGTACTCCTCGGGCAGGTTGACGCCGAGGTAGCCGAGCTTGCCCGCCTCGGCCCACAGGGACGCCCGGTCGAAACCGGGGCCGTGACGGTGGCCGAGGGCGGCCACGGCGGCGCGGAGGGCGGTGTGTTCCGGTGACTCGATGAGCGTGCTCATGCCGAGGTTTCCTCCTGGGCTTCGGTCGGTACGCCGGCCCGGTCTTCGGGCTGTACGACGGCGAGCAGGGCGCCGACCTCGACCTGGCGGCCGGGGGCGGCGTGGAGCGCGGTGAGCGTGCCGGCGGCCGGAGCGGTGACCCGGTGCTCCATCTTCATGGCCTCCAGCCACAGCAGCGGCTGTCCGGCCGCCACCCGGTCGCCGACGGCGAGGCCCTCGGCGATCCGGACGACGGTGCCGGGCATCGGCGCGAGCAGCGAGCCGGGCTCCCGCCGACCGGCCGGGTCGGTGAACCGCGGCCGTACGGCGAACCGGTGCGGGCCGACGTGGACGGTGCCGTCGCCGTACGCCGCCACGTCGAAGGTCCGGACGACTCCGCCGGCTTCGAGGCGGACGGCGGCCGGCGTGACGGACACGGCGCGGACGCCGTCGGGCGCGGTGACGGTGTAGCCGGTACGGCCGTGCCGGTAGCGCACCTGGTGGTCGCCGTACGTCTTCACCTGGTCCTGCGACGGCAGGTTCCGCCAGCCCCCGAACCGGCCGGCGCCCAGCGCCGCGTCGGCCAGGGCGGCGGCCACCGCCGCGTGCGCCGCGTCGGCCCGGGGCCGGGTCAGGGCGTCGAGGTGCCGTCCGTAGAAACCGGTGTCGAGCAGGCCGGGATCCCGGAAACCGGGGTGCCGCAGCGAGGCGACGAGGAGGTCCCGGTTGGTGACCGGGCCGTGGATCCGGGCCCGGTCCAGGACGTGCGCCAGCCTGCGGACGGCGGCGTCCCGCGTCGGCGCGTGCACGACGACCTTGGCCAGCATCGCGTCGTAGTGCACGGGCACCGAGTCCCCGGAGGCGTACCCGGTGTCGACCCGCACGCCCGGCCCCGTCGGGAACTCCAGGGCGTGCAGCACTCCGGTCTGCGGCGTCCAGCCGGCCGCCGGATCCTCCGCGTAGAGGCGGGCCTCGATCGCGTGCCCCCGGGCGGCCGGCGGCTCCGGGTCCAGCGCCGTGCCCTCCGCGACCGCGATCTGCAGGGCGACCAGGTCCACGCCGTGGACCTCCTCCGTCACGGGGTGCTCGACCTGGAGGCGGGTGTTCATCTCCAGGAAGTGCGCCCGGCCGCCGGCGACGAGGAACTCGACCGTGCCCGCGCCGACGTAGCCGACGGCCTTCGCGGCGGCGGCCGAGCGCTCGTACAGCTCGGCGGTGAGCGCGGCCGGCAGGCCGGGCGCCGGGGCCTCCTCGATCACCTTCTGGTGGCGGCGCTGGAGCGAGCAGTCCCGGGTGCCGAGGGTCCACACGGTGCCGTGGACGTCGGCGAGTACCTGCACCTCGACGTGCCGGCCGTCCTCCACGTACGGCTCGACGAACACCTCGCCGTCCCCGAACGCGCTCAGCGCCTCCGCCGACGCCGCCGCCAACTCGCCCTTCAGCGCGTCGAGTTCCCGGACGACGCGCATGCCGCGCCCGCCGCCGCCCGCCGCCGCCTTCACCAGGACCGGCAGGTCCGCCCCGGTGACGTCCGTCAGCGGCGGGATGCCCATCAGCTCCTTGGCGCGGGTCTTCGACGCCATCGCCTCGATCGCCTCCGGCGGCGGCCCGATCCACACCAGTCCGGCGGCCGTCACCGCCCGCGCGAACTCCGCGTTCTCCGACAGGAATCCGTAACCGGGATGCACGGCGTCGGCGCCGGCCGCGAGGGCCGCCGCCACCACCAGGTCGCCGCGCAGATACGTGTCGGCGGGCGCCGCGCCCGGCAGCCGTACCGCCGCGTCGGCCTCCCGGACGTGCAGGGCGCCCGCGTCCGCGTCGGAGTACACCGCCACCGTCCCGATGCCCAGCTCGCGGCAGGTGCGGAAGACCCGGCAGGCGATCTCGCCGCGGTTCGCCACCAGAACTGAAGAGATCACCAGAGCCTCACATTCGGAAGACGCCGAAGCCGCCGCGCGCGCCCTCGACCGGTGCAGTGTGGATCGCGGACAGGCAGAGCCCGAGGACCGTCCGCGTGTCGCGCGGGTCGATGACCCCGTCGTCGTACAGCCGCCCGGACAGGAACACCGGCAGCGACTCGCTCTCGATCTGCGCCTCGACGAACGCCCGCATCCCGGCGTCCTGCTCCTCGTCGTACGGCTGCCCCTTGGCCTCCGCGGAGGCGCGCGCCACGATCGACAGCACGCCCGCGAGCTGCTGCGGGCCCATGACCGCCGACTTGGCGCTCGGCCAGGCGAAGAGGAACCGCGGGTCGTACGCCCTGCCGCACATGCCGTAGTGCCCGGCGCCGTACGAGGCGCCCATGAGGACCGACAGGTGCGGCACGCGCGAGTTCGCCACCGCGTTGATCATCATCGCCCCGTGCTTGATGATGCCGCCCTGCTCGTACTCCCTGCCCACCATGTAGCCGGTCGTGTTGTGGAGGAAGAGCAGCGGGATGTCGCGCTGGTTGGCGAGCTGGATGAACTGCGCCGCCTTCTGCGACTCGGCGGAGAACAGCACGCCCTGCGCGTTGGCGAGCACGCCCACCGGATAGCCGTGCAGCTCCGCCCAGCCCGTCACCAGACTCGTCCCGTACAGCGGCTTGAACTCGTCGAAGTCGGAGCCGTCGACGATCCGGGCGATCACCTCGCGCGGGTCGAACGGCGTCTTGAGGTCGCCCGGGACGATCCCGAGCAGCTCCTCCTCGTCGTACTTCGGCGGCTCGGCCGGCAGCGGATCCGGGTGCGCCTTGCGGTGGTGGAGGCGGGCGACGATCCGGCGGGCCTGACGCAGCGCGTCGGCCTCGTCGACGGCGTAGTGGTCGGCGAGGCCGCTGGTCCGCGCGTGCATCCGCGCGCCGCCGAGCGACTCGTCGTCGCTCTCCTCGCCCGTCGCCATCCTCACCAGCGGCGGCCCGCCCAGGAAGACCTTCGACCGCTCCTCGATCATCACGGTGTGGTCGGACATGCCGGGGACGTACGCGCCGCCGGCCGTCGAGTTGCCGAAGACGACCGCGACCGTCGGGATCCCGGCGGCGGACAGCCGGGTGAGGTCGCGGAAGAGCGCCCCGCCGGGGATGAAGATCTCCTTCTGGGAGGGCAGGTCGGCGCCGCCGGACTCGACGAGCGAGACGACCGGAAGCCGGTTGGCGAACGCGATCTCGTTCGCGCGCAGCGCCTTCTTCAGCGTCCACGGGTTGGAGGCCCCGCCGCGCACGGTCGGGTCGTTCGCGGTGATGACGCACTCGACGCCCTCGATCACCCCGATCCCGGTCACCAGGGACGCCCCCACGGGATAGTCGCTGCCCCAGGCCGCGAGCGGCGACAGTTCCAGGAACGGGCTGTCCGGGTCGACCAGCAGCTCGATCCGCTCGCGGGCCAGCAGCTTGCCGCGCCCGCGGTGCCGTTCGACGTACTTCTCGCCGCCGCCGGCCAGCGCCTTGGCGTGCTCGGCGTCGAGCGCGGCGAGCTTCTCCAGCATGGCGGCGCGATGGGCCGCGTAGTCGGGTCCGCCGGTGTCGAGGGCGGAGGCGAGGACGGTCACAGCAGTTCCTCCGGTATGTCCACGTGGCGGGAGCGGAGCCATTCGCCGAGGGCCTTGGCCTGCGGGTCGAACCGGGCCTGCGAGGCCACGCCCTCGCCGAGCAGGCCGGTCACGGTGAAGTTGAGGGCCCTGAGTCCGGGCAGGACGTGCCGGGTGACCGCCAGGTCACGGGTCTCCGGGAGGAGTTCGCGGAACCGCTCGACGGTGAGGGCGTGCGCGAGCCAGCGCCAGGCGCGGTCGCCGCGGACCCAGACGCCGACGTTGGCGTCCCCTCCCTTGTCGCCGCTGCGGGCCCCGGCGACCCGCCCGAGCGGCGCCCGGCGCACCGGCCCCGGCGGCAGCGGCTCGGGCGGCTCCGGTTCGGGTACGGCGACGAGCTCGCGGTTCCCGGGCGGTACGGGCACGGGGACGCGGGCCCCGTCGGGCAGCACGGCCGTGTGCGGGACGTCGCCGGCCGGCACGTACGCGGTCTCGAACACCCCGTAGGGGGCGCCCTTGCCGGGCGGCGCGGTGACGTGGAAGCCGGGGTAGCCGGCGAGGGCGAGCTCGATCGCGGCCCCCGTCAGGGCCCGGCCGACCTTCTCCGGGTCCTGGTCGCGGACGACGAGGCGGAGCAGCGCGCTGGCGGTCTCCTCGGTGGGCGCGTCCTCCCGGTCGGTCCGCACCAGCTCCCAGCGGACGTCGGCCGGCGGCGACGCGGCGAGGGCGTCCCCGATCTGCCCCCGCACCAGCTCCGCCTTGGCCTCGATGTCGAGCCCGGTGAGCACGAACACGACCTCGTTGCGGAAGCCGCCGAGGCGGCACAGGCCCGCCTTGAGCGTGGGCGGCGGCGCCTCGCCCCGCACCCCGTCGATCCGCACCCGGTCCGGACCCTCCTGGGTGAGGCGTACGGAGTCGAGGCGGGCGGTCACGTCGGGCCCCGGGTAGCGGGCGCCGGCCGTCTCGTACAGGAGCTGGGCGGTGACGGTGCCGACGTCGACGACCCCGCCCGTGCCCGGGTGCTTGGTGATCACCGCGCTGCCGTCGGCGTGGAGCTCGGCGAGCGGGAAGCCGGGGCGGCGCAGGACGGCCGGGTCGTGGTCGGTGAAGAAGGCGTAGTTGCCGCCGGTGGCCTGCGTGCCGCACTCCAGGACGTGTCCGGCGACGACCGCGCCCGCCAGCTCGTCGTACGCCTCCGGGCCCCAGCCGAAGAACCACTGCGCGGGTCCGGTGACCAGTGCGGCGTCGGTCACCCGGCCGGTGACGACGACGTCAGCGCCGGCGCTGAGGCAGGCGGCGATGCCGGCGCCGCCGAGATAGGCGTTGGCCGCGAGGACACCGGGCCCTGCGGGCAGCCGGTCGCCCTCGACGTGGGCGATCCGGGCGGGCACGCCGAGCCGGTCGGCGAGCGTGCGCAGCGCGTCGGCGAGACCGGCCGGGTTGAGCCCGCCGGCGTTGGCGACGATCCGCACGCCGCGGTCGTGGGCGAGCCCGAGCCCCTCCTCCATCTGCCGCAGAAACGTCCTGGCGTATCCGGCGGAAGGATCCTTCAGCAGGTCGCGACCGAGGATGAGCATGGTCAGCTCGGCGAGGTAGTCGCCGGTGAGGACGTCGAGCCCGCCCTCGGGACCGCCGCCGGTCAGCATCTCCCGTACGGCGTCGAAGCGGTCGCCGTAGAAGCCCGAGGCGTTGCCGATCCGCAGGATCACGCGCCATCCTCCCTGCGCGCCCGGCCCTCGCCCGCGGGACCGGCGAACGCCTGCGCGATGCCGAGCCAGTGCTCGGCGTCGGCGCCGCGGGCGACCAGCGCGGTGTCGGCGCGGTGCACCCGCTGGGTGACGAGCAGACAGAAGTCGAGCGCCGGCCCGGTGATCGCCTGCGCCGCGTCGGCGGGCCCGTACGCCCACCGCTCCCCGCCCGGACCGGTCAGCTCGACGCGGAACGGCTCGGCGGGCGGCCTGAGCCCGCGCACCAGGTACGCGTAGTCCCGGGCCCGCAGCCCGATCCAGGCCACGTGCCGCAGCCGGGCCGTCGGCTCCCGTACGACCCCGAGCGCGTCGGCCACGTCCTGGCCGTGCGCCCAGGTCTCCATCAGACGGGCGGTGGCGAGGGACACGGCGCTCATGGCGGGCCCGTACCAGGGGAAACGCGTCCCGGGCGGGGCCTCGCGCAGCACCCGGTGCAGCTCCTCCCGGCCCGCGCGCCAGCGGGCGAGCAGCTCGCCCGGCGGCAGGGCCGCGCCCTCCTCGGCGCCGTCGTCGACGAACCGGTCGGGCGCGACGAGCGCCTTCTCGGTCGCGGCGGCGAAGGCCTCCGGGTCGGTCGCCGCGAGCAGCGCGGCGGCGTCGGTCCAGGCGAGGTGCGCGATCTGATGGGCGACGGTCCAGCGCGGCGCGGGCGTGGGCAAGGCCCACTGCTCGCCGCTCAGCTCCCTCACCAGAGCGTCGACTTCCTCGCTCTCGGCACGCAGGTCGTCGAGGACGACGACGGGATCGGACACGGTGCGCTCCCCTCGGGGCGGGCGGGCCACGGACGTGCGTGAGGAGCATGGCAGCAGGGGAAGAAACAATCAAGCGTGCTTGCTTGGGATGTTGCGGGGGCGGGTCCCGGGGGACGCGGGCGAGGCGAGCGAGGCGCGGGCGACGGGGGCGCGGGCGAGCGAGGCGAGCGAGGCGAGCGAGGGCGACGGGGGGCGCGGGCGAGGGCAACGGGGGGCGAGCGAGGCGCGGGCGACGGGGGCGCGGGCCCGGAACGGCAACGGGGCCGCTGTCGCGGCCCCGTGGGGGTGGTGTGGTGGGCGTCGGCGCGGGCTCAGGCGGCGCGGCGGGGGCGGGCGACGAGCTCGCCGCCGCAGTTGGGGCAGACGTCGTCCATCGCGTCCGAGCAGGGGACGCAGAAGGTGCACTCGTACGTGCAGATCCGGGCGGGTGCGTCGACGGGCAGGGCGGTCTTCTCGCAGCGTTCGCAACGCTCGCGCATCTCCAGGGCCATGCCGACCATCCTGCGGCCGGGCCCGTGGCGGCGGAAACCGGCCACGGGCCAGGGATCAACGGGATCGGGCCACCTGGGTCCGTACGGCGCCCATGCTGGCCGCGATGACGAGGCCGATGGCCAGCGCGTCGGCCAGGCCGAGGGCCTGGTGGAGGACGAGGAAGCCGGCGGTGGCGGCGATGGCCGGTTCCAGGCTCATGAGGATGGCGAAGGTGGGCGCGGGCAGGCGGCGCAGGGCGAGGAGTTCGAGGGTGTAGGGCAGGACGGAGGACATCAGGGCGACGCCGAGGCCGAGGCCGATCGTCGACGGTTCGAGCAGCTTGTCGCCGGCGGAGGCGATGCCGAAGGGCAGGCTGATGACCGCGCCGACGGCCATCGCGAGGGCGAGGCCGTCGGCCTGCGGGAAGCGGCGGCCGGTGCGGGCGCTGAAGACGATGTACGCGGCCCACATGGCGCCCGCGGCGAGCGCGAATCCGGCGCCGGCCGGGTCGAGCCGGTCGAAGCCGCCGCCGTGGGCGCCGCTGAGCAGGACGACGCCGGCGAGGGCGAGTCCGGCCCACAGGAGGTTCACGAGGCGGCGGGAGGCGATGACGGAGAGGGCGAGCGGGCCGAGGACCTCGAGCGTGACGGCGGCGCCGAGCGGGATCCGGGCGACGGAGAGGTAGAACAGGATGTTCATGCCGGACATGGCGGCGCCGAAGGCGAGCACGGTGCCCCAGTCGGCGCGGCCGTAGCCGCGGACCCTGGGCCGGCAGGCGATCAGCAGGACGGCGGCGGCGAGCACGAGCCGCAGGGTGACGACGCCGAGGGCGCCGGCACGCGGCATGAGGAGCACGGCGACGGCGGAACCGAACTGCACGGACAGCCCGCCGGCGACGACGAGCGCGACGGGCCCGAGGCGACGGGCGGCGCGGGGACCGCCGGAGGCGTCACCGGCGGACCCCGCCGGTCCGGGCGACCCGGCGGCGGGGATGGCGGAGGGTCCGGCGGCCGGGGCTGCCGGGCGGGCGGACATGTCCTTGACCGGGCTCTCCACCGGCGTGCTCCTCAGCCTTGCAGGGGTGCGGGGGCCACGGACGGCCACCACCGAAGGGTCCATCACACTGAACCTTCCGGTCCAGCATAATGGACCGCCCTCGAGGCCCCGCCCACGGCGGGCGGGCACCCGGAAGCCGGAAGACGGCGCCAGGAACCCCGACAGGACAGCTGAATCAGACCTTCCGCTTCACGCTACGACTCCGGGCGCGGCACCGGAAATGCCGATCGCACTGCGGTTATGCTCCGCACGCATGAGCCGCACCAGCATCGAGCTCCGCCACCTGCGCTGCTTCCTGGCCATCGCGGAGGAGGGCAACCTGACCCGGGCCGCCGCGCGGATCCACCTCACCCAGCCCGCCGTGTCCCGGACGCTCGCGTCCCTGGAGAAGCAGCTCGGCGCCCGGCTCGTCGACCGCTCCACGCACCACCTCGCGCTGACGCCCGAGGGCCGCGCCTTCCGGGACCGGGCGGCGGCGGCGATCGCCGCGTTCGACGCGGCCGTCGATCCGGGCCGGCTCCACCACCGCCCGCTCCGGCTGGGCCACGCCTGGTCGGCCTTCGGCCCGTACACCACGCCCCTCCTGCGCCGCTGGCAGCGGGAACACCCCGAGACCCCGCTCGAACTGCTCCGGATCGACGACCGCACGGCGGGACTGCTGCGCGGCGAGGTGGACGCGGCACTGCTGCGCGGCCCCGTGGAGATCCCGGGCCTGGCGACCGAGCAACTGCTCACGGAACCCCGCGTGGCCGCCGTCCCGGCCGACGGCCCGCTCGCCGCGCGCCCGGAACTCACCCTGGCGGACCTGGCGGCGGAGACGGCGATCCTGAACACGGTCTCCGGCGCGACCACCCTCGACCTCTGGCCGCCCGACGCGCGCCCCCGTACGACCCTCACCGTCGCCAACACCGACGACTGGCTGACGGCGATCGCGGCGGGCCGCGGCATCGGCGTCTCCTCGGCCTCGACGGCCACCCTCCACCCCCACCCCGGCGTCACCTACCGCCCCCTCCCCGACGCCCCGCCCCTCCCGCTCCTCCTGACCTGGCGGGAGGACTCCCCCCACCCGGCGACGAGGGCCCTGGCGGATCTGGCCCGAAGGGTCGCGGGCGAAGCCTGAGGCCACGCCGTACGCGAAGATCACCCACAAGGGTGGTCATATGCCAAAGGCATATTCCAACCCACCGAAGCGCCCCTACGTTCGCCCCATGGTCACTTCCCCGCACGAGACCTCGCACCGGATCTTCCAGGACCGCCCCGAGCTCCTGCCCCCGGTCTTCGAGATCCTCGGCGTACCGCTGCCCAGAAAGGCCACGGTCGAGGTCATCAGTCCGGACGCCACCGAGATCCGCCCCCTGGAGCGTCGTGTCGACAGCGTTCTGCGCGTCGAACCGCCCGACGGCGACGGATTCCTCCTGACCATCGAGGCACAAGGCCGAAAGGACCGGGAGAAGGCGTCGAGCTGGACGTACTACCTGGGCTACCTCGGCGCCAAGTACGACCTCCCGGTCCTCCTGCTCGTGGTCTGCAAGGACCGCGCCACGGCGCGCTGGGCGGCAGGGCCGTTCCGCGGCGGCTACGGCACCTGGACGTCGATCGTCATCCACCCGCTGGTCCTCGGCCCGGACAACGTCCCGGTGATCACGGACGCGGCCGAGGCATCGCGGAACCTGGCCATGACGGCCTTCAGCGCGATGACTCATGGCACGCACCAGCAGGCCCCGGCCATACTGGAGGCACTGGCACAGGCCTTGGGCACGGCCGACCAGGCCTCCTTCAAGTACTACTCGGAAATCATGGAGATCGGCCTGGGCAACACCCCGGCCAGGGACACCTGGAGGAAACTGATGGCTGTAGGGACCTACTTCCCGGGCCGGGGCACCCTGGTCGAGGAGACGTTCCTCGAAGGCAAGGCCGAAGGCAAGGCCGAGTCGATCCTGGCCGTGCTCGCGGCACGCGGCATCGACGTTCCCGAAGACGACGCCCGGCGGATCGCGGAGTGCACCGACACCAGGACCCTCGACCTGTGGCTCCAGCGGGCGGTCACGGCCGCGAGCGCGGCCGAGGTCTTCTGATGGCGCGCTCCACGGGCACCTGTTACCCCGGCCGGGGCACGTTCGTCGAGGAGACATATCTCAAGGGCAAGGCGCACGGCCTCAGTGATTCCGTGCTGCGCGTGTTCGCCGTGCGGGGTCTCGTGCTGCCCGATGCCGTGGCCGAGCACATCCACGACTGCACCGACCTCGACACGCTCCACTGGTGGCTCGAACACGCCGCCACCGTGGAACCGCCCGCCCTCGCGGACGTGACGGAAGCAGACGCGACCGCCGGGGCCTGCGGAGAGGGCCCCGGTGAGAAACGTCAGTCCGCCGAGTCTTCCCCATGGCCCTCGTCTTCCCCATGGCCCTCGCCGTCCCCGTGGCCCTCGCCGTCCCCGTAGCCCTCGTCCAGCGCCTCCGCCAGCACCTCCGCCACGTGGCGCGGGTGCCGTTCCGGTGCCAGGTGGGTGATCTGGGTGCGGCAGGAGAAACCGTCGGCGAGGGTGAGGGCGTCGGGAGGGGCCGCGTGGAGGGACGGGAGGAGCTGGTCCTCGGCGCAGGCGACGGAGACCTCGTAGTGGCCCGGTTCGAAGCCGAAGTTGCCCGCGAGACCGCAGCAGCCGCCCGCCGGTTCGCCCACCAGGCCCGCCCGTTCCCGTAGCCGGCGGTCCGCCGCGTCGCCCAGGACCGCGTGCTGGTGACAGTGGGTCTGGCCGGTGACGGGGCGGGCGACGCGCGGCGGCGCCCAGTCCGGCGCGAGTTCCTCCAGCGCCTCCGCGAAGGTGCGCACCGCCCCCGCCAGCCGCGCCGCGCGCGGGTCGTCCGGCAGCAGCTCCGGCAGGTCGGCGCGCAGGGCCGCCGCACAGGACGGTTCCAGGACCACCACCGGCCCCTCCACGTCCGCCATGACGTCGAGGGTGCGGCGCATCACCCGCCGCGCCGCCGCCGGCCGGCCCGTCGACACGTAGGTGAGCCCGCAGCACACCCGCCCCGGCGGCAGCGCGATCCCGAGGCCCGCGGCCTCCAGGACCCGCACCGCCGCCGCGCCCACCTGCGGCGCCAGATGGTCGGTGAAGGTGTCCGGCCACAGCGTGAGGACCGGCGGGCGGCCCGAGGCCCGTTCCCCGAACCACGACACGAAGGACCGCTCCGCCACCCTCGGCAGCGGCCGCTCCGGCGTGACGCCCGCCAGCCGCGCCGCGAACGGCAGCCGCGTCGCCGCGTTCAGGCCCGTACCGAACCGGTCGAGCAGCCGCGGCAGACCGCCCATCGTCCAGTGCGCCCGCGGCCGCTTCCACGGCCGCCCCGCGTAGTACCCGGCCAGGAACTCCGTCTTGTACGCGGCCATGTCGACGCCCACCGGGCAGTCGCTGCGGCAGCCCTTGCACGACAGGCACAGGTCCAGCGCGTCCCTGACCTCCTCCGACCGCAGCCCGTCCGTGACGATCTCCCCGAGCGCCATCTCGTGGAGCAGCCGCGCCCGGCCGCGCGTGGAGTGCTTCTCCTCCCCCGTCGCACGGTACGAGGGGCACATCACCCCCGGACCCGAACCCGGGCCCTCCACCCGGCACTTGGCCACGCCGACACAGCGCGCGACCTCCCGGCCGAGCCCCACCAGCGGCAGCCCTTCGAACCGCAGCCCGGAGTCCAGCGGCTCCGGCCGCACCAGCACGCCCGGGTTCAGACCGCCGTCCGGGTCCCACAGGTCCTTCACCTCGCCGAACAGGGCGACGAGCTCGTCCCCGTACATCCTCGGCAGCAGCTCCGCCCGCGCCTTCCCGTCCCCGTGCTCGCCGGACAGCGAACCCCCGTGCGCCACCACGAGGTCGGCCACCGCCTCCGAGAACTCCCGGAAACGGCCCACGCCTTCACCCGTCCACAGGTCGAAGTCGATCCGGACGTGGACGCAACCGTCACCGAAGTGCCCGTACGGCGTGCCGCACAGCCCGAACTCCGCCAACAGGCCCCGGAACTCCCGCAGATACGCCCCGAGCCGGGCCGGCGGCACCGCGCAGTCCTCCCACCCGGGCCACGCCTCCGCGCCGTCCGGCATCCTCGTCGCCGTCCCCGCCGCGTCCTCCCGGATCCGCCACAGCGCCCGCTGCCCGGCGGGATCGGTGACCCGTACGGAGTCCAGCGCGTCCGCCGCCCGTACGAGCTCCGCCGCCGCCCCGTGCCCGTCCACCTCCACGAACAGCCACGCGCCGCCCCGCGGCAGTCCCTCCGCGCCCCGGCCGCGCACCAGGTCCGCGGCCATCCCCTCCACGGTCAGCGGCCGGTACGGCAACAGGCCGGCCGCCGCGTCGGCCGCCGCGCCCTCGTCCGCGTACCCGAGGACCACCAGCACCGGCTCCGCCGGCAGCGGCACCAGCCGCACCACCGCCTCCGTGAGCACCCCGAGCGTGCCCTCGCTGCCGCAGAAGGAACGGGCCACGTCCGCGCCCCGCTCGGGCAGCAGCGCGTCGAGCGCGTACCCGGAGATGCGGCGCGGCAGCCCGGCCGGATAACCGGTCCGCAGCAGCGCCGTCCGGCCCGCCACCAGCTCCCGCAGCCCGGCGGGCGCGCCCCGCCACTCCGGCCCGAGGCGCAGCCGCCGTCCGTCGTAGGTGACGACGTCCAGCTCCCGCACGTTGTCGGCCGTCGTGCCCCAGGCCACCGAGTGCGCGCCGCACGCGTTGTTGCCGATCATTCCGCCGAGGGTGCAGCGGCTGTGCGTGGACGGGTCGGGGCCGAACGTCAGCCCGTACGGGCGGGCCGCCGCCCGCAGCCGGTCGAGCACGAGACCCGGCCGGACGACGGCCGTACGCGCCTCGGGGTCGACCGCCACCAGGTCACCCATGTGGCGGGTGAAGTCGAGCACGACACCCGTGCCGGTGGCCTGCCCGCCGATGGAGGTGCCGCCGCCGCGGGCGACGACCGGCACGCCGTGCGCACGGCAGACCGCCAGCGCGGCGGCGACGTCGTCGGCGTCACGCGGGGCGACGACGCCGAGCGGGACGCGCCGGTAGTTCGAGGCGTCCATCGAGGTCAGCGCGCGTGCGGCCACGGAGAAGTCGACGTCACCGGCGACGGCGGCGCGCAGCTCGCGCGCGAGCGCGGCGGCCGAACCGGCGGATGCGGTCGAACCGGCGACCGCGGCAGCGACCGGGGCAGCGGCACTGGCGACGGCAGCCGCATCCGCCGCCCCAGCCCCAGCCCCAGCCCCAGCCCCAGCCCCAGCCCCAGCCCCAGCCCCAGCCGGAGTCTCCGCCCCGGAACCCGTCCCCGGCCCTTGTCCGATCCCGTTCTCGTGTGATCCCACGACTACACAGTGTCTCAGCCGTTGTCTCATCCGGCGGACATCCCTCAGCCCCGGCTTGCCCGAACCGATACGCTCCGCCTCGTGGCCGATATCCAGATTCCCGCTGACATCAAGCCCGCCGATGGCCGTTTCGGCGCGGGCCCCTCCAAGGTGCGTACGGAGGCGCTGGACGCCCTGGCCGCCACCGGCACCTCGCTCCTCGGTACCTCTCACCGCCAGGCTCCGGTCAAGAACCTGGTCGGCGAGGTGCGTGCCGGCATCCGTGACCTCTTCTCGCTCCCCGAGGGCTACGAGGTGATCCTGGGCAACGGCGGGTCGACCGCCTTCTGGGACATCGCGACCCACGGCCTGATCGAGAACAAGTCGCAGCACCTCACCTTCGGCGAGTTCTCCTCCAAGTTCGCGAAGGCCGCGAAGCTGGCCCCCTGGCTGGCCGAGCCGACCGTGATCTCCTCCGACCCGGGCACCCACCCGGAGCCGGTGGCCGAGGCGGGCGTCGACGTCTACGCCTACACCCACAACGAGACCTCCACCGGTGTCGCCGCCCCGCTGAAGCGGGTCGCGGGCGCCGACGAGGGCGCACTCGTCCTCGTGGACGCGACCTCGGGCGCCGGCGGTCTGCCGGTCGACATCACCGAGACCGACGTCTACTACTTCGCCCCGCAGAAGTCCTTCGCCGCCGACGGCGGCCTGTGGCTCGCGGCGTTCTCGCCGGCGGCCCTGGAGCGCGCGGCCCGCGTCCACGCCTCCGGCCGCCACGTCCCGGAGTTCTTCAGCCTGCCGACCGCGATCGACAACTCGCTGAAGAACCAGACGTACAACACCCCGGCACTCGCCACCCTCTTCCTGCTGAACGAGCAGCTGAAGTGGATCAACGGCCAGGGCGGCCTCGACTGGGCCGTGGCCCGGACGAAGGAGTCCTCGGACGCGCTGTACGGCTGGGCCGAGGAGTCCAAGTACGCGACGCCGTTCGTCACCGACCCGGCGAAGCGCTCGCAGGTCATCGGCACGATCGACTTCGCGGACGAGATCGACGCGGCGGCCGTCGCCAAGGCGCTGCGCGCCAACGGCATCGTGGACACCGAGCCCTACCGCAAGCTGGGCCGCAACCAGCTGCGCATCGCGATGTTCCCGGCGATCGACCCGGCGGACGTGCGGGCGCTGACGGCCTGCATCGACTACGTGATCGAGAAGCTGTAGCAGCGGGAGGAGGCGCGAGGGGGAACCCTTCGCACCCCGCCCGCACGAGGGGCCCGGCACGGACCGCACGGTCCGCGGCCGGGCCCCTCGCCCATGCCGCTCACGGCTGCGGCGTCACTCCCCGCGCCGGAACATCCGCTTCAGCCCCACCACGACGACGGTGGCCAGACCGAGGATGACGACGCCGAGGCTGAAGTCCCCCTGCTCGCCACCGCCTCCGCCGCTCGCGGAGGGACCCGAGGGCCCGGCGGAGCCGGCGCCCGGCGCGTGCGGACCGCCGGAGGCACCGGACGTGCCGGCGCCGCCGGACGAGCCCGACCCGTTCGTGTCACCGCCCCGCGACGACGACCCGCCGTCCCGCCCGTCCCCGCTCCCGCCCTGGCGCTCGACGCGGATCACCCGGCTCCCCCGCCCCTCCGCGCCGAACATCAGCGCCGAGCCGTCCCTCGTGTACGTCACCGACTCCGCCTGGCCCTGGAACGGCGCGCCGACGGAGGTGCCGTCGTCGCCGAGGCGGCCGTCCTTCCACGCGTACTCCCGGGCCAGGAGGTAGCCGCGCAGGACCAGCCGGCCGCCGTCCGGCGAGAAGGCGCCGTCGGTCACCCAGGGGACGTCCCCGATGCGCCGGAAGACGTTGGTGCGGGAGGCGTCGAGCCGCTCGGGGCCGGCGTAGAGACCGCCGCCGTCCTCGTTCTTGCTGGCGATGTAGACCCGGCCGGTCTTCGGATGCACCATCAGGGCCTCCGCGTTGCGGGGCCCGTCGGCGTACTCCACGTCGTACTGGGTGGCCCGTACGGTCTGGTCGCGCAGCTGCTTCGGCTCGGGGAAGCGGTAGATCCAGACGTGGTCCCACGAGCCGTCGAGGTTGTCGCCGATGTCGCCGACGTAGATGTCGCCGTCCGGGCCGACGGAGATGGCCTCCATGTCGCGGGGCGTGCCGACCCCGGTCAGGGTGAGGGTCGCGACGGTCTTTCCCGTACGGGAGTCGATGCCGTAGATCAGGGGCGCGTCCTGGTCGTTGTGCGTCCAGTAGACGCCGGGGTGGGCACGGCTGGCGGCGAGGCCGCTGGACTCGGTGATCCGGGGATCCTGGACGGTGAAGTCCCGGTCGGCGTCCGCGGCGCCCGCGGGGGCGGCCGTCAGTCCGATGAGGGCCGCCGTTCCCAGGACGCACAGAGCAGTTCGCATGCCGACCAGCCTGCCACGGCGGCGGCCGCGGCGGCGCGTGGTGTCGGGGGTCACGTCGCCGCCGCGGCCGGGCGTCGGTGATGATGTGCCCCATGCGTTTTCTGTTCGTCGGCGACAGCATGACCATCGGACGCGCCGGCGACTTCACCTGGCGGTACCGGATGTGGCAGCACCTGGAGACCGTGCTGCCCGGGCCCGGCGGATACGAGATCACCGGCCCGCGCACCGCGCTGTACGAGCCGGCCGACGACGCGGCCACCTCGCACGCCTACGCCGCCCCGGACTTCCCGGACGCCGCCCGCCGCCATCTGGCGGGCTGGGGCGAGGGCTGGCTGCACATGGCACCGCTCGTCGGCGCGGCGGTGCGGGAGACGCGGGCGGACGTGCTGCTGGTCTCGCTCGGCCTGATAGACCTCGGCTTCTACACCAACAGCGACCAGACGGCCGAGAACGTCCGCGCCTTCCTGACCGCCGCCCGCGCCGCGAACCCGCACGTCCGCGCGGTCATGCTGCCGGTGATCCCCAATGTCCGCGCCGAGTACGACGCGCCCTTCGCCGCCGAGTGCGCCCGCTTCAACGAACTCCTCGCGAAGACGGTCGCCGACCTGGACACGGCCGCCTCACCGCTCCTCCTGGCGACGGTCCCGGAGTCGTACGACATCCACCAGGACACCTACGACGGCACCCACCCGGGTCCGACGGGCGAACACAAACTGGCCTCCGCCTTCGCCGACGCCATGCACCAGGCCTGGGGCCTGGGCGGTCCGTACCGGGCGCAGGACGTCGCCGTCACGGCAGACGAGGCGTGCCCGTCCACGTGATCGTGGCCCCCTCCACGGGTCGGTGCAGCGCCCCCACGAAGCCCGGGGGCGACCAGTGCACCGAGGAGGTGCGGGTGCCCTCTTCGGCACCGACCTCGATCCGACCCAGACCCGGCTGGATCTCGTCCTCGACACCGCCGGGTTCCCCCGTGACCGACCCGGCGGAACCCGGCGCCCCAGCGACCCGGGAGGCGACCCAGCCCTCGGCCGGGCGCCCGCCCTGGGCGCCCTTCGCGTGCTCCTTCCGGAGCACCCCGCCGAGCAGACCGCCGGCCGGCGGCGACCACGGGATGACGCCGACGCCGTACTCCTGGGCGGCCGGGATCACCTCCATCTCGGCGCGCCGCTCGTAGAGGCTCGGCCGGTCGTTCATCGACCTTGTGTCCATCGTCGATGGCCTGCGCGAGCGCGGCATAGGTTTCCGCGTGCTCGATGGTGCTCTCTCGTCCGTCGACACCACGTCGGCCGACGGACGCCTGTTCTTCCAGATCATCGCGGCCACGGCGGAGTTCGAGCGATCGCTCATCAAGGACCGCACGCGGGCCGGGCTGGAAGCGGCCAAGGCGCAGGGCCGGACCGGCGGCCGGCCGGCCGTGGTGGACGAGGACGTGCTCACCGTGGCTCGTGCCAGGAAGGCCAAGGGGGAGAACGTCAGCGCCATCGCCAAGGCCCTCGGCGTCTCCCGAGCCACGCTGTACCGACACCTGGGAGAGAACGCCTGAGGCAGGCACACAGCAGTGCAGACAGGCCCTCGGCCCTACGTCGGGGGCCGTTGTCGTACATGGACGTACAACAACGCCTTACTCAGCCCGCACCACCATGGCGAACGACGTACAGATCCGCCGGAAGCCGCGATGGTTGCTCAGGCCGGTGTGACTCATGCACTCGACGTCGACCGCCGCACTGTCCGTCGATGGCTCCGCCTTCCACTTGCAGTGCAGGCACTCCGCTTCGAAGGTCACGTCCGTGTCCGGATGCTGCGCGATCCGGTGTGTCACGAACCGCAGGACCGCGCGTGACATCACTCGGCCCCGTGGTCTTCCCGGAGGTGCGTGCGGAGCACGACGTTCGTGTCCGTCGCCTTCGAGTAGTCGCCGACCGATCGGGCGTTGGCTCGGGTCACGGCGACGCCGAGGCACTGCCGACAGCCTGCGACGGGGTTCGGATCTCCCTCCGGAAGGGTCAGGTTCACCGGCCCTGCCATCGTCGTCTTGGGTGTGCTCATCCGTGCGACCTCCCGACTGTTCGCCTGCCGAAGGATGATCCCCCGGGGTGCGCACGGGATGGCGCTTCAGTCGCGTAGTCGACTGAAGTCATGCACGGCAAGCGGCGGACCACTCGGCGAGCCGTGCCCGGAGGTCTTCGCCGAAGAGTGCGTGTTCCTCGTACCCGGCGAACTCCTTCAGGTACGCCTGAACATCTCGGCCGTCGCGGAGTACGAGACTTCCCGCCGTCGTCTCGATGGTGACCAACGCGGCGTCGTAGACGGTGAACGTACTCAGAGGAGTTCGAGGCGTCGGTGCCCCAACAGGGATCACCCCGATCTGAACGTTCGGAAGGTAGGACAGGGACGCCAGCCGATCCATCTGCTCGGCCAGTGCCAGCGGGGAGACGACCGGCCAGCGAACCGCCTGCTCGGTCAGAACGAACGTGAACCGCTTCGAGGCGTCGTAGAGGACGGCTTGCCGTCCCAGTTTCCCCGCCACTGCCTTGCTCGTGTCGGCCGTCGAGTGGGCCAGGCTCGCCCGTACGTACTCCGGTGTCGCGAGCAGGCCGGTGACCATCGAGAGCAGGAAGTAGCGCATATGGGTAGAGGACGCTTCGAGCGACTTCAGCTCGGCCTGTCTCGTGCCGAGGCCCTTGCGCCGCAGCTCTCGGACGTTCCGCCACTCGGTGTTCGCCATCCTGGCGAGGGCGGAGACCTCGGCGACCAGTTCCGGCGGAGCGTCCAGCGCTCGCAAGATCTGCTCGACGTCGACCAGGGACGGCCGTGTCCGGCCGTTCTCGATGCGAGACACCTTCGACTGGGACATGTTGCAGCGCGCTGCGAGCCGGTCCCCCGAGAGGCCGGCTCGCTTGCGCAAGTCCCGAAGCAGTGAGGCGAGTTCGATACCGGAGTCGCCAAGCTGCTCAGCTTCGAACGTCACTCCGTCACGCGCTCCGCGTACTCCAGGAAGGGAACCGACTCGGCAACGGCGATGCGCTGCCACTCGATGAACGGCGCGAGGTCACCCTCGTACAGCTCCCGACTGATCTGCGTGCCGTCGCCCGCGTAGTGCATCAGGACGACGGTCGAGCGGTCGAACATCCAGAAGTCCTCGACGTCCGGCAACGGGTTGTCCCGCTCGGTCACGTCAAGGATGCGGACGTCCTCCCCGGCGAGCACGTGCGGGGCGTAGTACCGCGAGAACTCGAAACGCAGGTACTCGGAGAGCGGTCGAGTCAGGACGTGCACGCGCCCCTTGCTCCTGCCCTCCCCTCGCAGCCGCTTCAGGTCTTCCGTGTACGCGGACGAGTAGGCGTGCGGGTCGACGCGCCTGCCCGCCCGGAAGGCTTCGAGCTCTTCCGCCTCCTGCGGTACGAGGTACTGGGGCAGGGTCTCCAGCCGCCACGCTTCCGACCGGAAGCCCCGGAGCATCGCCCGCCACTCGTCACCATCCAAGAGCACGAACGGCCTCCCGGAGAACGCTCTCGGGGATCTCCACGAGCCCTTCCCCCTGCGGGAGAGTAAAGGCGTCGGACACGTCGCCCTGAACCACGATGGAGCCGGAAGCGGTGCGGTAGACGTTCGGGCAGTCGTCCTCTCCACACGTGCCGTTGCCGTTGCCGGTGAGCCGAGTCAGTTCTTCGCGTGCCATGCGGAACTCCCTTGACCTGTCGGCCCGGTCGGGCCGCCCGAGACGACCGTACGGGGGCCGCTCGCAGCCGTCCATGCACGGACGTGACTCATGCGCGTTGTCGCATAAATGGGCGGCTGAGTGGTCGGCCCTTGCTTGGAGTGGGCTCGAAGCAGTTGGCTTGTGCCTCATGAAGTACACGCAGCTCGGACGCACCGGACTCAAGGTCAGCCGCCTCGTCCTCGGGACGATGAACTTCGGCCCGCAGACAGACGAACCGACAAGCCACGGCATCCTGGATGCCGCGCTCGACGCAGGTCTGAACTTCGTGGACACGGCCAACGTGTATGGGTGGGGTGAGAACAAGGGCCGCACCGAGGAGATCATCGGGACGTGGTTCGCCCAGGGCGGTGGCCGGCGGGAGAAGACGGTCCTCGCCACGAAGGTCTACGGCTCCATGTCACGTGAGGGCGAGACCTGGCCCAACGAGGACCGGCTGTCGGCCTTGAACATCCGGCGGGCCGTCGACGCCAGCCTCAAGCGGCTCGGTACCGACTACATCGATCTGTACCAGTTCCACCACGTCGACCGTGCCACTCCCTTCGAGGAGGTCTGGCAGGCCGTCGACGTGCTGATCCAGCAGGGGAAGATCCTGTACGCGGGCTCCTCGAACTTCCCCGGGTACAAGATCGCCCAGGCCAACGAGGCCGCCGCCCGGCGCGGCATGGTCGGCCTGGTCAGTGAGCAGTGCCTGTACAACCTCTACGAGCGGCGCGCGGAGATGGAGGTGATCCCGGCCGCACAGGACTACGGCCTCGGGGTCATCCCCTGGTCCCCGCTGCACGGCGGCCTGCTCGGCGGCGTCCTGAAGAAGGAGGCCGGGGGTAAGCGGCGTACGGAGGGCCGCGCGGCGGAAACGCTCGCCGACCCGACCGTGCGGGCGAAGTTCCAGGCGTACGAGGACCTGCTCGACAAGCACGGCCTGGAGCCCGGCGAAGTCGGGCTGGCATGGCTGCTGACCCGGCCCGGCGTCACCGGCCCGATCGTCGGCCCGCGCACGGTGGAGCAGCTGGAGAGCGCGTTGCGCGCCCTGGAGCTGGAGCTGAGTGACGAACTTCTGACTGGTCTGGACGAGATCTTCCCCGGCCCGGGGCCGTCGCCGGAAGCCTTTGCCTGGTGATCGAGTAGCGGCCGGAAGCACGGCCGTCGCCCGCTCCGATGGGGCGGCGGCCGCAGTGTCACACAGGCGTCAGAATGCCCGCTTCGCGGTGTCGAAGAAGTTGAGGCCCGCGTCGAGTGCGGCGTCCATGATCGCGTGACTGGTGGGTTCGTCCGTCTGCGGACCGAAGTTCATGGTCCCGAGGACGAGCCGGCTGACCTTGAGTCCCGTGCGTCCGAGCTGCGTGTACTCCATGGGGATCAAGCCAACTGCCTGGAGTCCACTCGAAGCAAGGGGTGACGGTAAGGGGCGGTTCGAGCGGGGCGGCGCGGCTACTGGCCGCCGACCATCGTCGTCACCGCGATGATCGCGAACATCAGGACGAGCACGCCGGCCATGATCCGGTTACGGGTTTTCGGGTCCACCCTTCGAGGTTAACCCCCCGCACCGGCCCCTCCGCCCAGCGGCCACGTGGCGATCGTCTCGTAGCGGGGCTGCCTGCCCGGCGGGCCGCCGCCGGGGAGGTGGCTGCGGATCAGGGTGAGGTCCGCGACCTGCCAGCGGGTGCCCTCGAAGGGGGTGAGGGCGGTGACGAACGGGCGGAGGTCCACGGCGTCGGTGCGGGAGCGGGCCACGGTGAGGTGCGCCTGGTAGCGGCGGTGCTCGTCCATCGCGACGCCGGCCCGGCGGGCGGCGGCGTCCGCGCGCTCGGCGAGCAGCCGCATCTCGTCCAGGCCGCCCGCCGCGCCGGTCCACAGCACCCCGCGGCCGAAGTGTCCGCCGCCGTGCAGGCGCAGCGGGAAGGGCGCGGTGCGGTGGGCGGCGCGGCCGAGCCGGGCGTGCAGGTCGGGCAGCAGGGTCTCGTCGACCTCGCCCATGAAGGCGAGCGTGAAGTGCCAGCCGGGCCGTGCGGTCCAGCGGAGCCGGTCGGCTCCCGGCAGGTGCGCGAGCCGGTCGACCTCGCGCCCCAGCTCGTCGAGCTGCGCGGACGGCGGCAGGACGGCAGCGAAAAGCCTCATGGGTCGAGTCTGGCAAAGACTAGGCTCGGCCGGATGGATACCGGCATCAAGATCAGGAAGGGCGGGCCGGAGGACGTTCCCGCCATGCTCGCGATATTCGACAGCGCGGTCGCCTGGCTCAACGAGCGGGGCATCACGGCCCAGTGGGGCACCGAGTCGTTCAGCTCGCGTCCGAAGACGGTGGAGGCGATCGAGCGGCTGGTGTCCGAGGGCGCCCCGTGGATCGCCGAGGTCGACGGTTTCCCCGCCGGCACGCTCACCCTCACCCCGCACCCGGGCCAGTACGTGGCGCCGGCCGGCGAGCCCGAGCTGTACGTGCGCTACCTCGCCACCCACGGCCGCTTCCACGGCCACGGCGTCGGCTCGGCCCTCCTCGCCCACGCGGTCGACGAGACCCGCCGCGCGGGCGTCTCCCTGCTGCGGGTCGACTGCTTCGCCGGCAGCGAGGGCCGGCTGGTGGCGTACTACGAGCGCCAGGGCTTCACCCGCACCGAGGAGTTCACGGTGAACGACTGGCCGGGGCAGGTGCTGGAGCAGCGGGTCTGAGCCCACTGCTCCTCGTGCCGTCCGATCGCGCGAGGCCCGTGGCCGGGCCTCGCGCGCGGTCCCGTGCGGTGCCGGGTGCCGCGGTGCCGCGGTGCTCAGCCGTGGTACGTGATGTAGCCGTTCCCGTCGCGGTCGTTGGCGCTCTTGGTGTAGGCGTGCGTGTCCGCGTAGGCGCCGCCCGGCTTGATCAGCTTGATGGTGTCGCGGTCGTTGTTCCAGAGGAAGTTGCAGTTGTTGCGGTAGGCGACGTTCTTGGCGTCGGACTCGGTGCCGTAGTTGCCGCGCAGCTGCACGTAGTCGCCGGGCTGCAGGTAGTGGTTGTTGCGGAACGTGTACGCGTTGCCGACCGCGTCCTTCACCACGTAGCCCTTGAGGTTCACCGTGGTGGTGCGGGAGTAGTTCTTGATCGTGACGAACTCGGCGGCGGTGTTGCCACCGGAGCACCGGTTCGAGTCCCGGCCGGGGGCGTCGTACTGGACGCCCTTGATCTTCAGGGCCGAGGAGTACTCGGCGGCCTGGGCAGTCGGTGCGGTGGTGAGGGCGGCCAGGGTGCCGGCGGCGAGGGCGACGGCTATGGCGGCGGAGCGCATGCGCAAGTGAAACCTCCTGTGACTGTGGGCACTTGAGCGGCACTCAACGTACACACGATCTTCACCCCGCCGCCCCGCAAACGCCTGAATCGGGACAGTCGGCAGTCGCTCTCCCCCTCGCCCCGCGCCGCTGTACGGCGAGGGGGCCGGGTCCCGTGACAGGACCCGGCCCCTTCTCCGTACGGGCGACGCCCGCACCGACCCCTACGCGAAGGCGCGCTCCGCCTACGCGGCCGTCGCCAGGCTCGGCCGGGCGGCCTGGGCCCGTGCCTGCGGGACGAAGCGGACGCTCGGGTGGCCGTGGCGCCAGCCGACCGCGAGCTTCAGGCCGCCCACGCGGGCCAGGACCAGGCCGATGACGGTCGCGGCGGCCAGCGAGACCAGGCCGCCGGTGGCGAAGCCGACGCGGGGGCCGTAGGTGTCGGTGACCCAGCCGAGGAGCGGGGCGCCGATCGGGGTGCCGCCCGCGAACACCATCATGTACAGGCTCATCACCCGGCCCCGCATGACCGGGTCCGTCGCCATCTGGACGGCCGAGTTCGCGCTGATGTTGACCGTGAGGCCGATCATCCCGATCGGGACCAGGAGCAGCGCGAACATCCAGAACGAGGGCGACAGCGCCGCCGCGACCTCCAGGACGCCGAAGACGCCCGCCGCGACGACGGTCTTCCGCAGCCGGGTCGAGCCGCGCCGCGCCGCGAGCAGCGCGCCCGCGAGCGAGCCGGCCGCCATGAGCGTGTTCAGGAAGCCGTACGTGCCGGCCCCGACGTGGAAGATCTCCTCCGAGAAGGCGGTCAGCCAGATCGGGAAGTTGAACCCGAACGTGCCGACGAAGCCGACCAGGACGATCGGCCAGATCAGGTCGGGGCGCCCGGCGACGTAGCGCAGGCCCTCGCGCAGCTGGCCCTTGCCGCGCGGCGCGCGCTCCACCTTCTGGAGCTCGCCCTGGCGCATCAGCAGCAGCGCGGTGAGCGGGGCGAGGAAGGACAGGCCGTTGATCAGGAAGGCCCAGCCGCTGCCGACGCCCGCGATGAGCAGACCCGCGACGGCGGGGCCGATCAGCCGCGCGGACTGGAAGTTGGCCGAGTTCAGCGAGACCGCGTTGCGCAGCCGGTCGGGGCCGACCATCTCGGAGACGAAGGACTGCCGGGCCGGGTTGTCGACGACGGTGACCATGCCGAGCAGGAAGGCGATCAGGTACACGTGCCAGACCTGGACGTGACCGGAGAGGGTCAGGGCCGCCAGGGTCAGTCCGCACAGGCCGAGGGCGGCCTGGCTGACGAGGAGGATGCGGCGCTTCGGGTAGCGGTCGGCGATGACGCCGCCGTACAGGCCGAACAGCAGCATCGGCAGGAACTGGAGCGCCGTCGTGATGCCGACGGCGGCGGCCGAGCCGGTGAGGCTCAGGACCAGCCAGTCCTGGGTGATCCGGGCCATCCACGTACCGGTGTTGGAGACGATCGCTCCGGTGAAGAACAGCCGGTAGTTCCGGATCGCGAGCGAGGAGAAGGTTCCTCGGCTCCGGGGCTCACGCGCCCGCGCGGGGGTGTGGGTATCGGATTCGTTGACGGGTGCGGAGTCTGCTCCGGGTCCCGTACTCAAAGTGCGTCGCCTCCTTGGCGCCTGGGGTCAGAGGTGGGCGAGCTTCTCCAGGACCGGGGCGGCGGCGCGCAGCTTCGCCCATTCGTCCTCGTCCAGACCCTCGGCGAGGGAGGCCAGCCAGGCGTTCCGCTTGCGGCGGGACTCCTCGAGCATGGCCTCGGCCTGCTCGGTCTGGCTGACCACCTTCTGCCGGCGGTCGTCGGGATGCGGCTCGAGCCTGACCAGCCCCTTGGCTTCCAGCAGGGCGACGATGCGGGTCATCGACGGGGGCTGGACGTGCTCCTTGCGGGCCAGCTCGCCGGGTGTGGCGGAGCCGCAGAGCGACAGGGTGCCGAGCACCGACATCTCGGTGGGGCTCAGCGACTCGTCGACGCGCTGGTGCTTCAGGCGTCGGCCCAGCCGCATGACCGCGCTGCGGAGCGCGTTCACGGCGGCGGCATCGTCGGCGGTGCCGTGCGACAGGTCAGGCATCTCCTTAGCGTAACTCATTACTCTTCCTAAAGACCAATCGAAAACCTTCCGTCGCAACCTGTCACCCAAACGAGTGAGACCGATCCGGAAAGTGACGCACGCGGCCCTTCCGCGGCGCGAACCTGACGGGTATGGAATCGACCGTGCTCAGCCTGCGCATCGACGGAGAGCTGCTCGAACGGCTCCGCGGTCATGCCGCCAGAAGAGGAATGAGCGTCCAGGACTATGTCGTCCGGACGCTCATTCGGGAGGACTTCGACGAGCGGTTCAAGACCGCCGTCGACGAGACGGAGAAGTTCTACGGGACGGAGGACCCGCCGTCGGCTCAGGTCAGGCCCAGCGCCGGCATCGCGTAGAAGAAGACGAAGACCGCCGACACGGCGTACATCGCCGCCGGGACCTCACGGCCGCGGCCGGCCGCGAGGCGCAGCACGCTGAACGCGATGAAGCCGATGCCGATGCCGTTCGTGATCGAGTACGTGAACGGCATCATCACCATCGCCAGGAAGGCCGGCACGGCGATCGTGAAGTCGCTCCAGTCGATCTCCTTGACCGACCCGGCCAGGATCAGGAAGCCGACCGCCAGCAGGGCCGGGGTCGCCGCCTGGGACGGGACCATCGTGGCGAGCGGCGTGAGGAACAGCGCGACCGAGAACAGACCACCGGTCACCACCGACGCCAGACCCGTACGGGCGCCCTCGCCGACACCGGCCGTGGACTCCACGAAGCAGGTGGTGGCGGAGGAGGACGTGGCACCGCCGGAGGCGACGGCGAGGCCGTCGACCAGCAGGACCTTGTTGATGCCCGGGAAGTTGCCGTCCTTGTCCATCAGCTTGGCCTCGTCGCCGACGCCGAGGATCGTGCCCATGGCGTCGAAGAAGCAGGACAGCAGCACGGTGAAGACGAAGAGGACGCCGGTCAGCACGCCGACCTTCTCGAAGCCGCCGAACAGGCTGAACCGGCCGAACAGCCCGAAGTCGGGCGTGGCCACCGGGTTGCCGGGCCACTCGGGCGTCGTCAGGCCCCAGGACGGCACGGTGGCGACGGCGTTGATCACCATGGCGACGATCGTCATCACGACGATGGAGATGAGGATCGCGCCCGGCACCTTGCGGACGATCAGCGCGAGGGTCAGCAGGGTGCCCAGGACGAACACGAGCACCGGCCAGCCGGTGAGGTGACCGTCGCCGCCGAGCTGCAGCGGAACGGTGGTGTGCGCGGCGTCCGGGATGCGGGAGACGAAGCCCGAGTCGACCAGGCCGATCAGCATGATGAACAGGCCGATGCCGATCGCGATGCCCTTGCGCAGGCCGACCGGGACCGCGTTCATCACGCGCTCGCGCAGACCGGTCGCGACCAGGAGCATCACGACCAGACCGGCGAGGACGACCATGCCCATGGCGTCCGGCCAGGACATCCTCGGCGCGAGCTGGAGCGCGACGACCGTGTTGACGCCGAGACCGGCGGCGAGCGCGATCGGCACGTTGCCGATGACGCCCATGAGGAGCGTCGAGAACGCGGCCGTCACGACCGTCGCGGTGACGAGCTGGCCGCCGTCGAGCTGGTGCCCGTACATGTCCTTGGCGCTGCCGAGGATGATCGGGTTCAGCACGATGATGTAGGCCATCGCGAAGAAGGTGGCGAAACCGCCGCGGACCTCACGGGCGACGGTGGAGCCGCGCTCGGAGATCCGGAAGAAGCGGTCGAGTCCGGAGACGGGGCCCTGCGGGGCTTGAGGTTCCGGGGAGGTGGCCTTGAGGGCGGCCGTGGTGCTCATGGAGTAGGTTCCTCTTCGGAAGAAGTCCTTTTGGCGGTTCATACGAGGGGAACCCGCCGGAGGCAAACCGTTTCAGTATGAACACATGAACGAGTGAGCGTCCATCTCCGCGCGTAGACACCAAGGGGCGCCTGCGTGGGGCCCTGCGCGAGGACCGGACGGGTGCCGCGCGCACGGGCGGACGAAGGGCGTACGAGGGGCCGCGCGCGGACGCGCGGAGGACCGTGCGAGTCCGATGCGCGGACGCGCGGAGGACCGTGCGAGTCCGATGCGCGGACGCGCGGAGGACCGTGCGAGTCCGATGCGCGGACGTGCGGAGGACCGTGCGAGTCCGATGCGCGGACGTGCGGAGGACCGTGCGAGTCCGATGCGCGGACGTGCGGAGGACCGTGCGAGTCCGATGCGCAGACGGTGCGCGGACCGTCCGAGGGCCGGGAGACCCGCCCGCCTAGACTGGCCGCATGGCGAAGTGGACACCGAAGCACGAGGCACCCGAGCCCCTGGAGGGGCCCGTCGTCGCCACCATCACGGGCGGCACGATCCTCTGGTTCGTCCTGTTCCTCGTCCAGGTCCCCTTCTACGGCTGGTTCGACGACCGCGACCTGACCTGGTGGGTGTGGACCTGCCTGGCCGGCGCGGGCCTGGGCCTCATCGGCATCTGGTACGTGCGCAAGCGCGACGCGGCGATCAAGCGCCACGAGGCGCGGCAGCGGGCCGAGCAGTCCCAGCCGTAATGCCCGGGGACGATTTCCGTCCTACCCCGGTCTGATGTTCGGGCTTCTCGGCGGGTGAGCGGCCGGATCCCGCCGTAACGTCGAAAACATGACGCAGCGGGCGAAGATCGACATAGGCGGAAGCGGAAGCGGACACGGGCCCGACGGCGGCGGAAGCGGCGCGAGCGGAGCCGACGCCCACGGCACCGGCACCGGCACCGGCACCGGCGACAGCACCGGCGGGACGGACGGCAGTGCGTCCGGGGTGAGCGGCTCCCCCGCCCGCGGCACCGCACCCGCCGGGCCGTCCACCCAGCCGCCCGCCGAGCCGGCCGTCGTGCACCGTCCGGCCGGCCTGACCTCCGCCGAGGTCGCCGAGCGCGTGGCGCGCGGCGAGGTCAACGACGTCCCCGTCCGCAGCTCCCGCTCCACCGCCGACATCGTCCGCGGCAACGTCTTCACCCGCTTCAACGCGATCATCGGCGTGCTCTGGGTGATCATGCTCTTCGTCGCGCCGATCCAGGACAGCCTCTTCGGCTTCGTGATCGTCGCCAACACCGGCATCGGCATCATCCAGGAGCTCCGCGCCAAGAAGACCCTGGACAGCCTGGCCGTCATCGGCGAGGCCAGGCCCACGGTCCGGCGCGACGGCGTCTCCGCCGAGATCTCCACCTCCGAGATCGTCCTCGGCGACCTCATCGAGCTCGGCCCGGGCGACAAGGTCGTCGTCGACGGCGTCGTCGCGGAGGACGACAGCCTGGAGGTCGACGAGTCGCTGCTCACCGGCGAGGCGGACCCGGTCGTGAAGCGGCCCGGCGACCGGATGATGTCGGGCTCGTTCGTGGTCGCCGGCGGCGGCGCGTTCACCGCGACCAAGGTCGGGCGCGAGGCGTACGCGGCGCAGCTCGCCGAGGAGGCCTCCCGCTTCACGCTGGTCCACTCGGAGCTCCGCTCCGGCATCTCCACGATCCTCAAGTACGTGACGTGGATGATGATCCCGACGGCGATCGGGCTCGTCGTCAGCCAGCTCGTCGTCAAGGACGACGACTTCAAGGACTCGATCGCCCGCACGGTCGGCGGCATCGTCCCGATGATCCCGGAGGGCCTGGTCCTGCTGACGTCCGTCGCCTTCGCGATCGGGGTGATCCGGCTGGGCCGCAAGCAGTGCCTGGTGCAGGAGCTGCCCGCGATCGAGGGCCTGGCGCGGGTCGACGTCGTCTGTCTCGACAAGACCGGCACGCTCACCGAGGGCGGCATGGACGTCACCGAGCTGCGCCTGCTGAACGGCGCGGACGAGACGTACGTACGGAAGGTCCTCGGCGCCCTGGGCGAGTCCGACCCGCGGCCGAACGCCTCGCTGCAGGCGATCATCGCGGCGTACCCGGACGCGGAGGACTGGCGCTGCACGGAGTCGCTGCCGTTCTCCTCCGCCCGCAAGTACAGCGGCGCCGCGTTCAGCGAGGGCGACGGCGAGAACTCGACGTGGCTGCTCGGCGCGCCCGACGTGCTGCTGCCGGCCGGCGATCCGTCGCTCGCGGAGGTCGACCGGCTGAACGAGCAGGGCCTGCGGGTGCTGCTGTTGGCGCGTACGACCCGGGAGCTCGATTCTGCCGGGGTGGCGGCGGACGCGGCGGCGACGGCCCTGGTCGTCCTGGAGCAGCGGCTGCGGCCCGACGCGGCCGACACGCTCGCGTACTTCGCCGACCAGAACGTCGCCGCGAAGGTCATCTCCGGCGACAACGCGGTGTCGGTCGGCGCGGTGGCCGGAAAGCTCGGGCTGCCGGGCGCCGAGCACACGGTCGACGCGCGCAAGCTGCCGGAGGAACAGGAGGAGATGGCGCGGGTCCTCGACGACAACGCGGTCTTCGGCCGGGTCACGCCGCAGCAGAAGCGGGAGATGGTCGCGGCGTTGCAGTCGCGCGGGCACACGGTGGCGATGACGGGCGACGGCGTGAACGACGTGCTCGCGCTGAAGGACGCGGACATCGGGGTGTCGATGGGCTCGGGCTCGGAGGCGACGCGGGCGGTCGCCCAGATCGTCCTCCTGAACAACTCGTTCGCGACGCTGCCGTCGGTGGTGGCGGAGGGCCGCCGCGTGATCGGCAACATCACGCGGGTCGCGACCCTGTTCCTGACGAAGACGGTCTACTCGGTGCTGCTGGCGATCCTGGTGGTCGCGACGCAGGTCGAGTACCCCTTCCTCCCCCGCCACCTCACCCTCCTCTCCACCCTCACCATCGGCGTCCCGGCCTTCTTCCTGGCCCTGGCGCCCAACAAGGAGCGCGCGAAGCCGAACTTCGTGCGGCGCGTGATGCGGTACGCGATCCCGGCCGGCCTGATCGCGGCGGCGGCCACCTTCGCGACGTACCTCCTGGCCCGCTCGTACTACACGGGCCCGGACGCCCTGGCCGCCGAGACCAGCGCGGCCACGCTCACCCTGTTCCTCGTCTCCATGTGGGTCCTGGCGATCATCGCCCGCCCGTACACCTGGTGGCGGGTCGCGCTGGTCGCGGCGATGGGCGGCGCCTTCCTCCTGGTCCTGGTCGTGCCGTGGCTGCAGGACTTCTTCGCCCTGAAGCTGGTCGGCGTGACGATGCCGTGGACGGCGGTGGCGATCGCGGCGACGGGCGCGGCGGTCCTCGAACTCGCCTGGCGCTGGGTGGGCCACCGCTTCCCGGCGTAGGCAGGCGCGGAAGCCGGGCGGGAGCCGGGCGGGCCTGGGCATGGGCCGGGTGGGCCTGGGCATGGGCCGGGTGGGCCTGGGCGGGACTGGGCGGAAGCCGGGCGGGAGCCGGGCGCCGGGCACCGCCCCGTCAGGTCCGCTCGCATCAAGCTGCAAGGGCCCTGCATCAAGCTGACGTGCGGGGCGGCCCGCACGCGCCCGTTTCGGTGACAGTCTGACCAGCTGCCGGTACGGCCGAGCCGTCTCCGCCACGTCCGACTCCGGTCCGTCCGACTCCCCTCCGTCCGACTCCCCTCCGTCCGACTCCCCTCCGCTCGACTCCCCTCCGTCCGACTCCCCTCCGCTCGACTTCGCCCAGCGCGGGCCGTACCACCACCTAGCGAAAGAGGCCTTCATGTCCGCTCATGCCCAGGACCTCGCCCTGCTGCTCCTCGACGACACCTCGGGACGGAGCACCGTCGACCTCGGCCGCCGTCACCGTGCGGTGGGCAGCGCCCTCCTGCTCGACCTGGTCCGCGCCGGCCGGGTGCGGGTCGACCTGCCCGGCGGCGCCCCGAAGGACGCCCGCCCGGTGGTCCTCGACGCCGCCCCCACCGGCGACGCGGCGCTCGACCGCGCCTTGTCGCTGCTCACCGCAAAGGACCGGAAGCTGGCCTGGGCCGCGGAGAACATCGGTCACGCCTGCTGGGAGCCGTTGATGGAGAGGCTGGCCGAGCGCGGCCTGGTGCGCCGTCAGGAAGGCCGCTTCCTGGGGCTCATCAAGACGAGCTCCTGGCCGGCCGAGGACACGTCGTACGAGGCCACCGTCGTGGCCCGGGTCCGCGCCGCCGTCACCGGCGACGAGCCCGCGAACGGGATCGGGAACGGGAACGGGAACGAGAGTGGCAGCGGGGGCGGGGACGGCTCGGGCGGCGCCGGGCCGGACGAGTCGACCGTCCTCCTCGTCATGATCCTCGACGGCATCGGCGCGCTCTCCGCCGTGCTGCCCGACGAGGACCCGCGGGCCGTCGCCGAACGCGCCGGCCGGCTGGTCGCGGCCCACCGCGACCGGGGTCCGTGGTCAGAGGCGTTCAAGGGCCTGGACACCGCCCTGTTCACCGTGCTGTTCGCGAGTTGAGCGGAAACCGGAGGACCCCGACCATGACCGACGGATCCCCGCGTCCGAAGGGGCAGGGGCACCGCATCACGCTCGCGCTGCTCTGCCGTCCTCAGCCCGCGATCCGGCTCCTCGGGGAGATCAGGGAACACGCGCCGCGGTGCACCGTCGTCTACGACACCGTGGACCTCCACTTCCGCAGGCTCGGCCGCGCCGCCGACCTGGCGGAGGAGGAGCACCGCACCGATCGTTACGCGCTCCGCGCGCAGGCCGAGACGAGCCGGGCCCTCGAACTGCTCCTCACCCGCTCCTGCGACGTCACGCTCGTCGTCTCTGAGGACGGACGGGCCGTGCTCCGGGGCTGCGCGACGGCACGGAGGTGCTCGTCGGCGACAGCGCGCCGGACCTGGCCGAGGCGATCGTCCGGCTCATCCGGGACGCCGCCCTCGGCCGACGCCTGGTGGGGGCCGCGCTTCCCCGGCTCGCCGGACTGTTCGGCCCGGCCCGCGCCCGCGACACCCTCCGCGGACTCCTCCCGTGAGCCCCACGGGGACGGATGCCACCGCAGGCGCCGGGACACCGGGGCCCGACCCGGAGCTCGAACTGGTCGGTGAGCGCGCCGAGTCAGGCACCCCGCCCGGACCCACGACGGTGCTGCGCCTGCTCGGCGCACTGCCCCCGCGCTGGCGGTGCCGTCCGGTGGCCGAGGAGCAGCGGGTGACGCTGCGCATCCGGACGCCCGCGAGCACTCCCGAGGAAGCACGTGCCCGGCTCACGCAGGTGCTCGCCGATCCGGCGCTGCGCGGCTGGCACTGGCGCTGGCACCGGCGCTGCTGAGGGTCCGCTCAGATCCAGTGGCGCTCGCGCGCGAGGAGCGCGGCGTGTGCGCGGCTGGCCGCGCCGAGGGTGCGCAGCAGATCGGCCACGTGGCGCCGGTACGTGCGTACCGAGACGCCGAGGTCGCGGGCGCCGATCTCGTCCTTGCCGACCGTGCACATGGACGCGAGGACCTGCCGCTCGATCTCGGACAGCCCGCCGTCGTCCGGCGCCACCACCTGCGAGAGGTCGAGGGAGGCGTCCCAGATCTTCTCGAAGAGCCGCTGGATGTTGTCGACAAGACCGGTCTCGCGGGTGAGGAGGGCGCCGCGGGAGGTGTCGGACGGGTCCTGCGGGATGATCGCCGTCTGCCGATCGAAGATCAGTATCCGTTCCACGATGCTGTCCGCGACCTTGATCCTCGCCCCGTGTTGGGTGAGTTCCTGCAGGTAGGAAAGGGTCAGGGGATCCTTCGTGGCCTCCCGGAGCACCACGTTGCGCACCTGTACGCCGCGTCGCAGACAGCGAAGGTCCAGGGGGCGGGCGTAGTCGATGTCCTCCTGGGTGAGCCGGGTGTACGGCTCGACCGAGTCGACGTACTCCCGGGTGAAGAAGGCCAGGTCGTCCAGGCGGCCGCGGATCTGCTCCAGCGTTTCGAGCCGTTCGACCCCCGGCTGCTCCTCCTCGGTCGCGGCGGCCTCCGCCTCGAGCGCCGGGATCAGCCGGGACGTCTGGGTGACGTCCTGCAGTCTCTGGTGGATGTCCGAGACCTGCTGCTCGATCAGCCGTCTTATCGCCACGGCGGGCGCGGTCGCGACGACCGCGCCGGACTCCTCGTCGTCCACCCGCACCATGCCCAGTTCCCCCAGCCGGCGAAGGGCTTCCTCGGTGTCGGCGGGCCGGGTGTGCAGCAGGAGGTCGAGGTCGTGGGCGGTGGTGCGGGGGTTGCGGAGGAAGTGGCGGTACACCCGTTCCTCGAGCGCCGAGATCCCCAGTGCCGACAGGTCGTTGTTCACGCTCTTCTCCCCCCTACGTCAGCATCCGCACCGGGTTGCGGTGGTCAGCCGTGGCCTGGTGAGTAGGCAGCCTAAGAGGTATTGATCTGGTAAAGGAACCGTAATCTTCTGCACTCCTTGTGATTCACATCACGCGCCGAATGCTGCATGTGAACCGGTATGCCCGGCCTCTCGACCCCCGCCCGGTCGCCGGAGGCACACCAACCCCTGGGCCGCGTGCACAGCGGGGGCGGCAGCCGCGGCCGCACGGTCCGGCCGCGACGTACCGGCCGGGTCCCCTTCGCGAAATGGCCGAATCGCTCGACGAAGGCACACCTGTTCGGCCAAGCTGTCCTCAACACGCCCTCACTCACGGCGCGTTGAGTGACAACTGCACGAACGGCACCACCGGCACCACCCGCACCACCCGCATCACCCGCATCACCCGCACCATCAACTGCACACAGACATCCGGGGGAAACATGGCAGGTATCGCCCAGCGCTGGTCCGCGCGCATAGCAGGCGCGACGGCCGCGGCCGCACTGATCTTCGTCGGCACGACGGGCACCGCGTCCGCCGTGACCGGACCCACCCCGACCCCGCCGTCGATCCAGGTCGACGAGACCGCGAACTACGCCGTGGTCGCGACCCCGCACCCGGACACCACCGGCTGCAACGGCTACAAGGTGACCGGATCCGGCACCGTCACCGGCATCCCGACCACCAACGGCACGTGGACCCAGACCGAGACGGCCTGCACCGCGACGACCCCCGGCGCGTGGGACATCAAGGGCACGGCGACCCTCGCCGAGCCCGACGGCGACAAGCTCGTCATCAGCTACGCCCTCACCGCGCCCCTGACCTCGGACACCACGGTCCACCCGTCCGGCACCTGGTCGATCGTCTACGGCGTCGGCCAGTACGAGGAGGCCACCGGCGGCGGCACGATGAACGCCACCGTCAACCTCCTCGACCACGACCACGTCACCTGCAAGCTGGTCGGCTCCTTCCGGTACAAGTGGCAGATCTGACGGTTCGCCAACCTCGCGGCGGGGCCGGTGCGTACGCGCACCGGCCCCGCCTCTCGTACACCTGAGGCCGGAGGGGTCGGGGCCGGAGCCGTGGCCGAGGCGGAGGTGTCGGCCGGCCGAATCGGGTCGCGTGTCGCCGGTTCGCGGCCGACACGCCGTGGTTTCGGCTGTTCGAGGGGCGAGGCGGCGGCGATCAGGTGAACACGGCCCCTCCCGCGAGACCGCCACGGCGGGACGGCGTTGTCCTTGTGCCCTCCCGTGCCTCGAGGCACCCGGAGTCGTACACCGGACCTTGCGGCGCGACACTCCAAGCGAAGGACAAGTCGATGACGCTGTTCCATCGGATCGCGCGGCGGACCGCGCCTCTGGCCGCGATGCTGGGAACCAGCTTCGGACTTCCGCTGGCGGTCGGCGCCACCCCGGCGCACGCCGTACCGCAGCTCGAAGTCTCCAAGTTCCATTCGGGCTCCTTCGCCCGAGGCGGAACCGGACCTACCGCTTCTCGGTGACCAACCGAAGCGTCTCCGACCCCACCACCGGAACGGTCACGCTCACCGATGTGCTTCCGCAGGGACTCACGGTCAACTCGACCCATTCCCACGCCTCCTGGGACTGCGACGTCTCCCTGTCGAGCGTGACCTGTACCAACGACACGGTCGTACAGCCGTTCCAGTCCTACCCGCTCCTCGAACTGAACGTGAACGTCGCCGAGGACGCCCCCTGCACCGTCACCAACACGGTCACCCTCTCCGGAGGGGGCAGCGACGCGGCGTCCGCGAGCGACTCCACGACCATCACCGGCGGCGACTGCGACACGCCGGCCCCCGTCCCCGACGAGGGCAACGGATCGATCCTGCCGATCGACCTCGGCGGCGTCCTCACGATGTTCAACAACATCTCCACCAACAACAACATCAACAGCCCCGGCGCGTCCAACTCCAGCCGCCGGTAGTCCGGAACGGCCACTCCCTGACATGCGCACGGTCACCGCGGCTTCGCCATGAAGGCCATGAAGGCTGATGGCCCCCCCATAGGGGCCGGCCGGCCTGGGCCTTCGACGTGAAGGCCCGCGGCCTGCCCCGCGCCGTACGCGGGGCAGGCGCGGGGCAGGCGCGGGGCAGGCGCGGGGTGCGCGGCAGGCGCGCCCGGCGGGTCAGGGCTCAGTCGAACCAGCGGTCCCGGGCCAGTTCCGCCGTGCGGGACGGGTCCTCCAGGAGGGCCGCCACCTCGAAGCGGCGGGGCCACTGGCCCGCGGCCCAGGCCAGGCCCGCCGCGACGCCCTCCAGGGTCGCGGCGTGGACGACGCCGTCCGCGGTGCGGCGCCAGTCCAGTTCGACGCCCGCGGCCCGCAGTTCCTCGTGCTCGACGTACGTGGCCGGGGTCGCCGGGCCGAGCAGCGCGTGCACCGACGGCGGGACCTCGTGTTCCTCGCCGACCGTCGTCACCTCCGCCTCCACCGTCTCGCTCAGCCGGCGGACCTGGAACAGCTCGGCCAGGTCCGCCGCGCGGGACGGCGCCACCGGCAGCAGCGGCAGACCGGACGCGAGCGGCAGCAGGTCGGGCGCGTCCGCGACCAGCGCCTCCGCCGCGTCGACCACCACCAGCGCGCCGTCCACGACCGCCCGCAGCTCGTCGGGCAGCGTGACCTGCTCGGGGTCGAGGTCGGCGAGCGCCGTGTACAGGGCGTGCAGCTGCGCGCCCGACACCTCGCGGTCCGGGTCGGCGAGCCGGCCCAGGAGCTCGGCGGCGCCGCCCGGCTCGTCCAGGAGGGCCGCGACGGACGTGCGGACGCCGAGCGCCCGCAGCACCTGCTCGTCCTCGAACCCGGTCGCGTCCGCGGAGTCGTACAGGCCGATGAGCAGCGGGTCCGTGCCCGCGGCCCGGAGTCCGGCCGGACGGCGGCCGTCGAGCACGGGGTGGTCACGCAGCCACCACGCGGTGTACGGACGGACCGTCTCCGTCGTGCCGTCGGGCAGCAGCACCCGTACGGGCTGGGTCAGGGCGTCCCGCAGCGGCGGCTTCGCGAGCAGCGCGAGCGCCCGCGGCCAGGCGTCGTCGTCGACCAGGTCCAGGTCCCGTACGGCCACGATCTCGGTCGCCACCGGCGGCACCGGCGTCTCCGGCAGCCGGTCCAGGACGTCCTCGCACCACACGTCGACGGCGTCGAGCAGACCCGCGTCGTCGGGCTCCGCGAAATCGCCCTCGCGCGGCTCCAGTTCGTCCGGGTCGAGGACCAGGTCGGCGGCCCGCACCAGCTGGAAGTCCGCGAGCACGCCGCACGCGGCGAGCGGCTGCCCGCCCCAGCGTCCGGCCAGCTCCGCGTCCACGAAGGCGAGTTCGCCCTCGCGCATCACGGAAGCGAACGCCGAGCCGGGCAGCACGAGTTCACCGGCGGGCGCGAGCTCGCCGTCCTCGTCGGGCAGCGCCAGCGCGCCCAGCCACGGCTCGTCGCCGGGCGCCAGGTCCGCGTCCCGTACGAGGGCGAGGACGGTCTCGGCGAGCTCGTCCGCGTCCAGGGTGTCGGCGTCCTCGTCCCAGATCTCGCCCGCGTCGAGGGAGGCGGCGACCGCCGCCCGTACCTGCGGCGTGGTGAGCACCGCGCGCGGGGTCGCCGGTACGGCGCCGAGCTTCTCCAGGATCGGGTGGGCGGCGTCCGGGTGGGCGACCTTCAGGCCGAGCCGGGCCAGGTCGACCGGCGTGTGTTCCTGCGGCAGCAGGACCTGACGGGGGCCGATGGTGGTGCGGATCCGGGCGGCGGGCGAAGCGGCGCCGTCCGCCCCGTCCTGATCCTGGTCCCGGTCCTGGTCCCGGTCCTCGCCCTGTCCGGGGCGGGCCGCCCCGCGCCCGGTGAGGACGTCGTCCACGAGGATGTCGTCCGCGAGGACGTCGTCGGCGAGGACGCTCTCGGTGAGGATGCTCTCGGTGAGGATGCCCTCGGGGAATTCCCCGAGCCCCCCGGCGCTCCCGAAGGCCCCGCCCGACGCGGCCACGTCCTCCGCGCCCATCAGCGGTACCGGCAGGCCCGAGAGCCGGTCCGGGTCGACGCCCGCGAGCGAGTCGTACAGCCGCCACCACCACCGCGGGCTGCGGTCCACGCCCGCGAGCCGGTCCACCGCCTCCGTCAGCGGCAGCCGGCCCACGCCGAGCGTGCGCAGCTCCGTACGGCGCTCCAGGCCGGCCGGCAGCAGCGTCGGGAACACCTCCGCGAGGACCTCCACGGTCTCCGCGCCCGCGCCCTCGACGACCTCCGCCTCGATCGGCCGCAGCGCCGGCAGGTCCTCGGAGGCGGCGGCCGGCGCCAGGAACGCCACGCGCGGCAGCCGTTCGAGGACGGCGGCGCGCAGGTGCCCGTCCAGGACGCCCTTGCCGAGCGGGCCGGGCACGAGGCCGAGGGTACCGGTGGTGACCGGCACCCACTCGGCGAGCAGCTCCGCGTACGCGTCGGCGGCCCGCTCCACCAGGAAGTCGGTGAGCGGCCCGGGCGCCGGGTGGCGGCGGGCGGTGTCCAGCGGGAAGGAGGCGATGAGCAGGGCGGGGATGCCGAGGGGCTCGTCGGTGGGCGTGGGGGCGTGGACGACGGGCGCGGTGCGCGGGAACTGCGGCGCGCCGTCGGCGTCCACGGGTACGGCCCAGGTGACCGACCAGTGCGGGCGCAGGCGTTCCTCGACGGGCCGGTCCTTGAGCAGGGCCGGGTCGAGCGGTCCGCCGTGGCTGACGGTGCGCCAGCGGCGCGGGCCGGGAAGGGCGTCGGGGGCGGTGTCGGCGATGTGGACGTAGCCGCCCTCGGTGCTGCGAGTGAGGGTGCGGACGGCGCCGTCCGCCGTCTCGACGACGACCTCGGTGAGGCCGGGCAGGGTGAGGAGGAGGGCGTCGTCGACGGCCGCGAGCAGCCGCTCGGCGAGGTCGACGGCGGCGGCGTCGCGCAGCGGCAGGACGACGACCGTGTCGTAGCCGTCGGGAGCGGTGCCCTCGGCGGGCAGCGGAAGCCGGAGCAGCGGTACGTGTCCGTCGCGGCGGCGCAGTTCGTCGCCGAGTCCCGGGCTGTGCCGGGCGGTCTCGGCGGCGAGGGTACGGGCCTCGGCGAGGGACCAGCGGACGCCGCCGTGGCGGCCGAGGACGGCGGGCTCGTCGGTGACGGCGAGCACGGCGGCGAAGCCGACGCCGAACCGGCCGACGGCGCCGGTGTCGCGCTCGGTGCGCTTGGCGGAGGCGCGGAGGGTGGACAGCGACTCGACGCCGGCGGCGTCGAGGGGGGCGCCGGTGTTGGCTGCGGCGAGGACGGCGGGGCCGTCGGCGTCGGCGGGGTGGAGGGTGAGGCGGAGCCGGCCGGTGACGCCGGCGCGGCGGGCGGCGTCGGCGGCGTTCTGGGCGAGTTCGACGACGAGGCGGTCGCGGTAGCCGCCGAGGACGAGGTCCTCCTCGGCGTTGGCGTCCTCCCGGAAGCGGGCCGGGCCCGCACCCCACGCGTCGAGCACGCCCCTGCGGAGCCGTGCGGTACCGAAGGGGTCGGTTCCGTCGGTCGACGTCCTGACGCTGACGCTCACGTCTGACTCCACTCTGCGGTACGGGGAACTGGCCGGTGCCCGAAGGTACCGTGCCCCGCCCTGCCCCGACGCCGGGGGCACGTCCGCCCCCGGGGGCGCGCGGAGGCACCAACGCGCCGGGAGCACACTCCGCCCCGCAGCGCCGCCCCGTTCCCGGGCGCCGCCCTGTTCCCGGGCGGCACTTGCCCGGGCGACACTTGCCCGGGCGGCACTTGCCCGGGCGGCACTTGCCCGGGCGACACTTGCCCGGGCGGCACTTGCCCGGGCGGCACTTGCCCGGGCGACGCCCGGCCGCACCCGAACCCTGCCGGGCCGTCTGGACGGCACCTGGTCCGGGCGGCGCCCCACAGGCCGGTACGGGGGGCGCGCCCGCCGTCGCGATCGAGGCCCGCCGGTGGGGCCGTGCCCGCCCTCTCGTTGCGGGACCCCGCCAGTGCCCGCACCCGCCGCCCCAATGAGACCTCGGCCCGCGGGGCAGCGCCCGCCCTCTCGTTGCGGGACCCCGCCAGTGCCCGCACCCGCAGCCCCAATGAGACCTCAGCCCGCGGGGCCGTGCCCGCCCTCTCGTTGCGAGGCCCCGCCGGCGCCCGCACCCGCCGCCCCAATGAAACCTCGGCCCGTAGGGCCGTGCCCGTCGGCTCGTCGCGAGGCCCCGCCGATGTCCGCACCCGCAGCCCCGATCAGACCTCAGCCCATGGGGCCGTGCCCGCCCTCTCGTTGCGGGACCCCGCCGGGGCCCGCACCCGCCGCCCCAATGAGACCTCGGCCCGTGGGGTCGTGCCCGTCGTCTCGTTGTGGGCATTCGTCCCGC
>NZ_SDOY01000160.1 GCF_004117935.1 Streptomyces roseicoloratus
GGCATCTTCGTGGAGTTCTCGCGCCAGCGCGGTCTGGCGGAGGACGGGCGGTGCAAGTCGTTCTCGGCCGACGCGGACGGCACGGCCTGGGCCGAGGGCGTCGGCGTCCTGGTCGTCGAGCGACTGTCGGACGCCCGCCGCCTCGGCCACCAGATCCTCGCCGTCGTCGCCGGATCCGCCGTCAACCAGGACGGCGCCTCCAACGGCCTGACGGCACCGAGTGGTCCGGCCCAGGAGCGCGTCATCCGCGCCGCCGTCCAAGACGCCGGACTCGACTTCTCGGCCGTCGACGCCGTCGAAGCGCACGGCACGGGCACGGTACTCGGCGACCCGATCGAGGCCCAGGCCCTGCTCGCCACCTACGGCAGCGACCGGGAAGACACCCAGCCACTGCTGCTCGGCTCCCTCAAGTCCAACCTCGGCCATGCCCAGGCCGCCGCCGGAGTCGGCGGCGTCATCAAGATGGTCATGGCCCTACGCCACGGCGAACTGCCCGCCACACTCAACGTCACCAAGCCCAGCGAGCTCATCGACTGGGACACGGGCGGCGTCGAGCTGCTCACCGAGGCGCGACCCTGGACCGCGAAGGGCGACAAGGTCCGGCGCGCCGGCGTCTCCTCCTTCGGCATCAGCGGCACCAACGCCCACGTCATCCTCGCCGAAGCCCCCAGCCACGAAGAGCCGACGGACGACGCGACGCCGGCACCGACGGACGGCACGGTCCAGGAGACGACGGACCGCACGCCCCCGCTGTGGGTGCTGTCCGGCCGTACGGAGCCGGCGCTGCGCGCCCAGGCCACGGCACTCGTGGAGGCGCTCGACGAGCTCGGCGACGTGCCCGCCCGCGACGTCGGCCGGGCGCTCGCCACCACGCGGACCGCCCTGGACCACCGTGCGGCAATCGTCGCGGAGGACCGCGCCGAGGCCGTCGCCGCACTGACCGCGCTCGGCCGGGGCGAGCAGCACTCCGCGCTGGCCGTGGGCACGGCGCGCCCCGACGACGGGCTCGCCTACCTGTTCACCGGACAGGGCAGCCAACGCGTCGGCATGGGGCGGGAGTTGTACGAGACCCAGCCGGTCTTCGCCGCCGCCCTCGACGCGGTGTGCGCCGAACTCGACGCCTGCCGCGCCGCCGTGCCCGGTGCGCCGCCGATCCGCGACGTGATGTTCGGCGACGCGGAGGGGCTCGACCGGACGGAGAACACGCAGTGCGCGCTGTTCGCGCTGCAGGTCGCGCTGTTCCGGCTCCTGGAGCACCGGGGCCTGCGGCCGGACGCCGTACTCGGCCACTCCATCGGCGAGTTCGCCGCCGCCCACGTCGCCGGCATCCTCGGCCTGTCCGACGCCTGTGCCCTGGTCGCCGCGCGCGGCCGGCTCATGCAGGCGCTGCCGGGCGGCGGTGCGATGACCGCCGTCCAGGCCTCGCAGGACGAGGTCCGCTCCCTGATCGAGGGCCGCGGGCACGAGGTGAGCATCGCCGCCGTCAACGGCCCGACGGCGGTCGTCGTCTCCGGCGACGTCGAGGCGGTGGAGCGGGTCGCCGCCACGTTCGCCGAAGCCGGCCGCAAGACGCGCCGGCTGGTGGTCAGCCACGCGTTCCACTCGCACCGGATGGACGGGATGCTCGACGCGTTCCGCGCCGTCACCGCGGGCGTCCGCTACGCGGAGCCGCGGATTCCCATGGTGTCCACGGTCACCGGCCGGCCGATCGAGGCCGACGCCGAGTACTGGATCCGGCAGGTGCGCCGGGAAGTCCGGATGTCCGACGGACTGGCCGCGCTCCACGAGCTCGGGATGCGGACCTTCCTCGAACTCAGCCCGGACGGTGTCCTGTCGGCACTGGGCCAGGACTGCCTGGACGACGACGCGCTGGCGTTCGTGCCGGTGCTGCGCCGCAACCGGCCCGAGGGCCGCACCCTGGCCACCGCGCTCGGCGCGCTGCACGTGCGCGGCCGCGGCGCGGACTGGCAGGCCGTGTTCGGTCCGGGCCGGACGCCCGCCCTGCCCACGTACGCCTTCCAGCGGGAGCGCTACTGGCTGACCGCGCACGGCACCCACGGAGCGGCCGGCCACCCGATGCTCGGGCCCGCCGTCGAGCTCGCCGAGTCCGGGCAGACGGTGCTGACCGCACGCCTCGGCCGCCGTACGCACCCGTGGCTCGCCGACCACGCCGTGCTGGGCTCGGTGCTGCTGCCCGGCACCGCGTTCCTCGAACTCGCCGCCCGCGCGGGCGCGGAGGCCGGTGTGCCGCGGGTCGCCGAACTCACCCTGGTCGCCCCGCTGGTGATCCCCGAGGAGGGCCGCACCGAGGTGCAGGTCGTGGTGGCGGCGCCCGGCGACGACGGGCAGCGCGCGCTGACGGTGCACGCCCGCGTCGAGACGCCCGACGGCGCCGTCGAGCCGTGGACCCTGCACGCCGCCGGCGCGCTCGCCCCGCACGACGGCACGCCGGCGACCGCCGCGGCGTTTCCCGTCGCCGAGGCCGAGCCGCTGGCCGTCGACGGCCGCTACGACGGTCTCGCCGCGGCCGGCTACGCGTACGGCCCGGTCTTCCGGGGTCTGCGCGCCGCGTGGCGGCACGGCCCGGACCTGCTCGCCGAGGTCGCGCTGCCGTCGTCCGTCACCGACGCCGCCTCGTACGGGCTGCACCCGGCGCTGCTCGACGCGGCGCTGCACCCGATCGTCATCACCGCGCTGGACGACGGCGACCGCCGCCTGCTGCCGTTCTCGTGGCGCGGCGTGACCGTCCACCAGCCCGGCGTCCGCGCGGCCCGCGTGCGGATCGCCGCCACCGGACCCGACGCGGTGGCGCTCACGCTGCTCGACGAGGCGCACGCGGTGATCGCCGAGGTCGAGGAGCTGGTGCTGCGCCCGGTCAGCGACGAGGTGGCCGTCCCGCGCTCGCTCCACCGCCTGGACTGGAAGCCGGTGCCCACGGACCGGGCCGCCGGCACGGAGGCCGCTCCGTCGGCCGCCGGGCTCGGCTCGGCCGACCTGGGCGTCGGCCCGCGGTACGCCGACCTCGCCGCTCTGGCGCGGGCCGTGGACGCGGGGCTTCCGGCCCCGGCGGTGGTGTTCGCACCGCTCACGGACCTGGCCGGTGGCGCGGGCCGCGCGGAGGGCGAGGAAGGCGGCGTGGGCTTCGCGGACGACTCCACGCAGCTCTCGCAGGGATCGGCGCAGCTCTCCGCAGGCTCCCCGCAGCTCCCGGGAGGCGCCGCAGGCCTCGCGGCCGATGCCGCGGGACTCGCGGCCGACGCCGCAGGACTCGCGGCCGACGCCGCGGGACTCACGGTCGGCACCCCGCCCGCCGTGCACCGTGCGCTCGTCCTGCTTCAGGAGTGGCTCGCCGACGACCGGTTCGCCGACTCGCGGCTCGTTCTCGTCACCCGGGCGGCCGTGGCGACGGCACCGGACGCCGACGTGGACCCCGATGCCGCGGCCGTCTGGGGCCTGGCGCGCTCGGCGGAGACCGAGAACCCGGGCCGGGTCGGACTGCTCGACGCGCAGTCGGCCGCCGACTGCCGCACGGCGCTTCCGATGACCGGTGCCGAGCCTCAACTCGCGGTGCGCGACGGATCATTGCTGGTGCCCCGGGTCGGCCGGGCGACCGCCGGCGGAGCGCTGGTTCCGCCGGCCGGTGCGGCGGCGTGGCGGCTCACGGTGCGCGAACGCGGCACCCTGGACCACCTGGCGCTCGAGCCCTGCCCGGAGTCCGAGGCGCCGCTCGGTGACGGCGAGGTGCGGATCGCGGTGCGCGCCGCGGGTGTCAACTTCCGCGACGTCCTGAACACGCTGGGCCTCTACCCGGGCGACCCCGGTCTCCTCGGTCTCGAAGGCGCCGGTGTGGTCACCGAGGTCGGTCCCCATGTCACCGGCCTCTCCGTCGGCGACCGCGTCATGGGCCTGCTCTCCGGGGCGTTCGGCCCGGTGGCCGTCGCCGACCACCGGCGGGTGGCCGTCATGCCCGACGACTGGACGTACGCGCAGGCGGCGTCCGCGCCCATCGTGTTCCTGACGGCCTACCACGCGCTGGTCGACCTCGCCGGGCTCACGGCGGGCGAGCGCGTCCTGGTCCACGCCGCCGCCGGCGGTGTCGGCATGGCCGCCGTCCAGTTGGCCCGGCACCTGGGCGCGGAGGTCTACGGCACGGCCGGACCCGGCAAGTGGGACGCCCTGCACGCCATGGGTCTGGACGAGGCGCACGTGGCGTCGTCCCGCACCCTGGACTTCGAGGCCGCGTTCGGCGCGGCCACGGAGGGCCGTGGCATGGACGTCGTCCTGAACTCCCTCGCGGGCGAGTTCGTGGACGCCTCCCTGAGGCTGCTGCCGCGCGGCGGCCGGTTCGTGGAGATGGGCAAGACCGATCTGCGCGACCCGGAGACGGTCGCGGCCGGTCACGCCGGCGTGGACTACCGATTCTTCGACCTGCTGCAGGAGCCGACCGAGCGGATCGCCGACATGCTCACGGCCGTGCTCGGGCTGCTGTCGTCGGGTGCGCTCACTCCGCTGCCGGTCAGCACGTGGGACGTCCGCCGGGCGCCGGAGGCGTTCCGCCACGTCAGCCAGGCGCGGCACATCGGCAAGGTCGTCCTGACCCTGCCGGCGGGCCTCGACCCGGACGGCACCGTCCTGATCACCGGTGCCACCGGTGCCCTCGGCGGTCTCGTCGCGCGGCACCTGGTCGCGGAGCACGGTGCCCGTCGGCTGCTGCTCGTCAGCCGGCGAGGTCCCGACGCCCCCGGCGCGGCCGAACTCGCCGCGGAACTCACCGGGTCGGGCGCCGAGGTCACCCTCGCCGCCTGCGACACCGGTGACCGCGACGCGCTCGCGCGGCTCCTGTCGGACGTACGGCTGACCGCCGTCGTCCACGCGGCGGGTGTGCTCGACGACGGCGTGGTCACCGCGCTCACTCCCGAGCGCCTCGACACGGTCCTCGCGGCCAAGGCCACCGCGGCCCGGAACCTGCACGAACTGACCGCGGACCAGGACCTCGCGGCCTTCGTCCTCTTCTCCTCCGTCATGGGTGTCGTCGGAGGCGCGGGTCAGGGCAACTACGCCGCCGCCAACGCCTACCTGGACGGCCTGGCGCAGCATCGAAAGGCACGGCGGCTGCCCGCGCTGTCCCTGGCCTGGGGCATGTGGGCGGACACCGCGGGACGGCCGGGCGCCGCCGGCATGGCGGGTTCGCTGTCCGACGCCGACCGGGGCCGGATCGCCAGGACCGGACTCGCGCCCATCGACCGGGCGGAGGGCCTGGCCCTGTTGGACGCGGCCCTGCGCATGGACGCCGCCGCGCTCGTGCCCGCGCCCTTCGACCGCGCCGCGCTCGGCGCGCTCGGCGGGCAACTGCCCGCCGTGCTGCGGGAGCTGGCGCCGGCCGCACCGCGGCCTGCGCAGGAGACGCAGGGCTCCGCCACCGCCGTTCCGGCGCCGGCGACCCTGCGCGACCGGCTCGCCGCACTGAACCCGGCGGAACGGCAGGACCTGCTCCTGGACCTCGTCCGGGTGCAGACCGCGGCCGTGCTCGGCCGGGCGGACGCGGCCGGTGTTCCCGCCGACCGCCCGTTCAAGGACCTGGGCTGCGACTCGCTCACGCTCGTGGAGCTGCGCAACAGGCTGCAGACCGGCGCCGGTCTGCGGCTGCCCGCCACCTTCCTGTTCAACCATCCGACGCCGCTCGCGGTCGCGGACCGGCTGCTCGACGAACTGGCCCCGGACGAGGCGGAATCCGCCGACCTCACCGCTCCGGCCGCCGAGACGTCCACCGGCCTCGGCACCGCGCCCGGACTGGTCGAGCTCGACCGTCTGGAAGCCGCGCTCGGCAGCCTGCCCGACGACACCCAGGACGACGTCAGGGACGAGATCGTCCAGCGCCTCCACGCGCTGGCCGCCCTCGCCCTGGTGCCGCTCCAGCGCGTCCGGTCCGACGACGAACTGACCGCGCGGGTCGAGTCCGCCTCGGTCGACGAGCTCCTCGCGTTCATCGACTCCGAACTCTGATCCCGGTCCGCTCCGGCGGGCCCCTCACCCTGCACGTCCTGTTCGCCGCGCGCGGCTCGAACGGGCACGTCGTACGGACCGTCTCCGTGCGACGTGCCCGGCCCGCGCGCACGCACGCACGGCTCCACAACGCCTACGGGGGCATCACGATCATGACAACTGCGGACAACGAGAAACTCGTCGCCTACCTCAAGCGCCTCACCGTCGACCTCCACCAGTCCCGTCAGCGGGTGCGTGAACTGGAGGCGGGTGCGGCGGCCCACACCGACGCCACGTCCGACGCCGACCCCCACGCCGACGACCCGGTCGTCATCGTCGGCATGGGCTGCCGCTTCCCCGGCGGAGTGGACTCGCCCGAGGCGCTGTGGCAGGTCGTGGCCGAGCAGCGGGACGTCATCTCCGGACTCCCGACCGACCGCGGCTGGGACCTCGACGCCCTCTACCACCCGGACCCGGACCACCCGGGCACGTCGTACGTGCGCGACGGCGGCTTCGTGACGGGCGCGCCCGAGTTCGACCCCGAGTTCTTCGGCATCTCGCCGCGCGAGGCGCTGGCGATGGACCCGCAGCAGCGGCTGCTGCTCGAAGTCTCCTGGGAGGCCCTGGAGCGCGCCGGCATCACGCCGGGCTCGCTCCACGGCTCGTCGACGGGCGTGTTCCTCGGCGCGATCGCCCAGGAGTACGGTCCGCGCCTCGGCGAGTCGGGGACGACGGCCACCGGCTTCGCCCTCACCGGTACGACGTCGAGCGTCGCCTCGGGCCGGGTGGCCTACACGCTGGGCCTCCAGGGACCGGCGCTGACCGTGGACACCGCCTGCTCGTCGTCGCTCGTCGCCCTCCACCTCGCCGTGCGCGCCCTGCGCTCGGGCGAATGCTCGCTGGCGCTGGCCGGCGGTGTGACCGTCATGTCGACCCCCGGCATCTTCGTGGAGTTCTCGCGCCAGCGCGGTCTGGCGGAGGACGGGCGGTGCAAGTCGTTCTCGGCCGACGCGGACGGCACG
>NZ_SDOY01000161.1 GCF_004117935.1 Streptomyces roseicoloratus
TACTGAGGCTGAACTCGTGGTGTCGCAGGGGCTGACGGCTGGTCGTCTGCTGCGGTATCACCGGAGGCATGCGGTATCCACAAGGGGGCGGGCTGACCGCCGAACGGCAGCAGTTCCGCGAGGGGTTACGGCTCAAGGCCGCAGAGCGGTTCGCCCAGGGCGAGGCGAGTGCGGTGATCGCCAAGGACCTGCGGGTCAGCGTCCGCTCTGTGCAGCGGTGGCGGCGGACGTGGGATGAGGGCGGTCCGCGGGCTCTGCGGTCGCAGGGGCCGGCGTCGCTGCCGAGGCTAAGCGAGAAGCAGTTCGCTCAGCTGGAGGCGGAGCTTGCCAAGGGGCCAGCCTCGCATGGCTGGGAGGACCAGCGGTGGACGCTGGCGCGGGTCAAGACGGTGATCGGCAGGCGTTTCCACCTGACCTACACGATTCAGGGTGTGCGCAAGCTGCTGGTGCGTAACGGCTGGTCCTGTCAGGTGCCGGCCCGACGCGCGATGGAGCGGGACGACGCGGCGGTGGCCGGATGGGTCAAGGAGGTGTGGCCCTGCGCGGAAGACTCGCGGCGGCGCGCGGAGCCTGGCTCGTCTTCGAGGACGAAGCCGGATTCTCCATGACGCCGCCGCATGCGAAGACCTGGTCCCAGCGCGGCCGGACCCCGGTGGTGCGGGTCCGCGGCCGGTCCCGTAGACGAGTATCGATCGCCGCGCTGACCTGCTACAAACCCGGGCACCGGTCCCGGCTGATCTACCGGCCCCGCCGGGACGACGGCCGACGCGACGGACGCAAGAGCTTCTCCTGGCGCGACTACCGAGACCTGCTGATCGCCGCCCACCAGCAGCTCGGCGGCCCGATCGTGCTCGTCTGGGACAACCTCAACGTCCACAAAGCCGCCGACCTGCGGGAATGGGCGGCAGCCCAGGACTGGCTGACCATCCACTACCTGCCGCCTTACGCACCCGACCTCAACCCCGTCGAAGGGATCTGGTCACTGCTACGGCGCGGCTGGCTCTCCAACGTCGCCTTCAGTACCCCCGAACACCTCGTCCAACGCATCCGACGCGGCCTACGGCACATCCAGTACCGCAGCCACCTCATAGACGGCTGCCTCGCCGAGACCGGTCTGGTCATCAGGCCCGCCTGATCAGCAGCACGACACCACGAGTTCAACCTCAGTAGCCTGCGGTTCATGATCAAGGGCGGCTTGGCAGGTCGAATAGGCCGGATGGCGGGGGACAGCGGGCCGGAGCGCGTGCTGGTCGCCGCCAGTTTCGTCAACCGGGTCGGCAACGGTCTGTTCAACGCGGCGTCGGCGCTCTATTTCACCCTGGTCGTGGGCCTGCCTGCGGTACAGGTCGGCGCCGCGCTCACCATCGCCGGAGTGATCGGCTTGTGCGCGGGGATACCTGGGGGGCATCTCGCTGACCGGCGCGGCGCGCGCGTGACCATGATGCTGGCCTTCGCGGTCCAGGCCGTGTCCATGGCGGCCCTCGTCCTCGTCGAGAGCTGGGCCGCGCTCACGATCATCGCGACGGTCGACCAGATCGCCGCGGCGGTCGGCGGGGCGGCGTGGGGGGCTCTGGTGGTTCGGGTCGGGGGCGAGCGACCCGCCGTGTTCCGGGCGAAGCTGCGCACCTTCGTCAACCTGGGTGTCATTCTGGGCACGTTGGGCGCCGGGCTGGCGCTGGCCGCGGACACCCGCGGCGCCTATGTCACGCTGATTCTCGGCAACGCGGCGAGCTTCGCCCTGTGCGCGATGCTTCTGCTGCTGCTGCCCCGCTATCCGGTGCTGGCGGCGCCGCCGCAGCAGCGGCGCTGGCTCGTCTTCGCGGACCGTCCTTTCCTGACGTTCACCGCCCTGTACGGGGCCATGGGACTGCAGTACCCCGTGGTCTCCCTGCTCCTGCCGATCTGGATCTCCGAGCACACCGAAGCGCCGCGGTGGACGGTGGCCGCACTGTTCGCGGTCAATTCCGCCTTCTGCGTCCTGATGCAGACCAGGATCGGCTCCCGTATCGAGACCCCGTTCGAGGGCGGCAGGGCCTTTCGCACCGCTGGGCTGCTCTTCCTCGTCAGCTGTCCGATGATGGCGCTGGCGGCGTACACCCCTGTCTGGGCGGCAGCGGGTCTGGTCCTGGCGGCGATCTTCGTCCACAGCCTGGGAGAGGTCTGGGAGTCCTCGGCGGCCTTCGCCCTGGGTTTCGGCCTTGCCCCCGACCACGCCCTGGGCCAGTACCAGGGTGTCTTCGGCCTCGGCTTCAACGCGGGCCAGGCTCTCGCCCCCGCGATCCTCACCACGGTGGTGCTCGGCCTCGGAACGGCAGGCTGGCTTCTGCTGGCGTTGTTCTTCGCGGCGCTGGGTGCTGCCGGCCCGTCTCTCGCCCGCTGGGGCATGCGGACGCGGCCGGAGCCGGGCATCGCTGCGGAAGCGACGAGATGATCGAAGAGCGCTCGGGACCATCTCCCGCGCGGCGCACTGGCCGGCGTGGTGGCGTCGCTTCGGCCGGGAGTCCGGGCCCTGCTCCCACCCGCGGGTGACGCGGGCACGCGTCCGGCGTACTCCCTGTCGCGCGGTCGCCCCGGCACGGCGCGGGCCGCGCACAGTGGAGGGGTGGATGTCGAGCGGATCGCCGATGAACTGTACGGGCTCAAGCCGTCGGAGTTCACCGCGGCGCGGGACGCCTACGTCGCCGAGGCCCGCAGAGCGAAGGACTCCGCCGCCGCGAAGGAGATCGCCGCGCTGCGCCGGCCTCCGCTCGCCGCGTGGGCGGCGAATCGCCTGGCCCGTCAGCGCAAGGAGGAGGCGGGGCAGTTCCTGACGCTGGGGGAGACCCTCCGCACGGCACACCGCACCCTCGATGCCGAACAGCTGCGAACCGCCAGCCGTCGGCGGCACCAGCTCGTCACGGCGCTTGCCCACGAAGCCGCCGTCCTGGCCCAGGAGACGGGGCAGCCGGTCAGCGACACGGTGCTGCGCGAGATCGAGCAGATTCTCCACGGCGTGCTCGCCCATCCGGATGTCGCCGAGCTGTGGGCGAAGGGACGACTGGTGCAGGTACCCGAGGCGGCGGTCGGATTCGCCGCCGTAGCCCCGGAGGGGGCGCCCGTCCGCCCGACCCCGGCGCGGAAGTCCGCGCCGAAGGCGGGGGCGGCGGAGAAGCCCAGGCCGGCACCTGATGAGCCCCCGCCGAAGAAGCCCACACCGAAGAAGCCCACACCCACGGCGAAGCGGCGCCGCGAGGAGGAGCAACGGCTGCGTGCACTCGAGCGTGCCCGAGCGGCGGCACAGGAGGCTGCCAGCGAGGTCGCCCGCCGTGAGCGCGAACTCGACGCGGCACGGCAGGCGCAGCGCGAGTCCGCGGCGAAGCGGGATGAAGCGTCGGAACGGGTCGGCCGCCTGGAGCGGGAGCTGGAGCAGGCCCGTCAGGCCGAGCTCGAGGGCGAGGCGGCCGCGGCAGAGGAGGGCAGGGCGGCGAAGAGCGCACAGAGCGCCTTGCACGAGGCGAGTCGGACCGCCGAACGGACCGGCGAGGAACTCCGGCGTCTGGAACAGCCGACCGGACCGTAGAACCACTGCACGCTGCCCGCCGCCCGCCGCGTGCCAAACCCCGCGAGGCCCGTCGGGCTGGTCAGACCAGCAAGGCCGGCAAGGCCGGCAAGGCCGGCAAGACCAGCAACGCCGGCCAGACCCGCCAGGCCCGTCAGGCCCCGCCCCCAGGTCCGGCCCCGCGGCTGATCGAGCGGGTCACGCCCGCGAAGACGGTGGTGGCCAGTACCCACCCGGCGACGACCAGGCCGTACGAGAGCGTCTGGTACCAGCCGCGTGGGGCGAAGGCCTGCTCCTGGCCGAAGGAGATCACCGGGAGCAGCAGGTCGAGGGTGAAGAACACGGGGTGGAACTCGGGTGCCTCGTCCGGCTTGAGCGGTGGCGGGTGGTGCAGGCCGTAGACGACCGATCCGACGGCCAGCAGGGACAGGAGCCAGAAGCCCGCGAGCAGGGGACGGAAGCCGTAGCCGACGGTGGCTTCCTGAAGGTACCCCCAGATCCGGCCGTGCCACGGCAGGGTGCGCCGGTGCCGGCGGAGTTTGGCGAGTTGGACGACGCGCGCGGCGTGGTCGTCGCCGACCCTGAGGAAGGCCCCGGTGAGCTGTTCGTAACCGTGCGGCAGGTACCCCTCGCTCTCGTTGTGCAGCATGGGGAGGCGGCGCTCCGCGGGCTCGTGCGGGGTGAGCGTGGTGTAGACGAGACCGTTCAGCATCACCTCGTCCGGCAGCACGTCGGGTTCGAGGAACAGGACGTCGATCTGGGAGCGGCGCAGGTTCAGGGCGCCCTCCATGGGCGGCCCCTTGCGCAGCCAGAGCTCGCCGATCGCACAGCTGCTCGCCCGCAGTGCCGTGCCGCCGGGGTCCGACAACCGCGCGTACGACAGATCGAGCCGCCCCGGGACGCGGGCGCCCCGCATGCCGATCCAGCCCTGGACCTGCGCGTGCCGCATGAGGAGATCGCTGCCCACGGTGAGCGTACGCGCGTCGAGGGCGGCGCCGGAAGAGTGGTCGAGCACCGCGTTGTCGAGGGTGACCGAGCCGGCGATCGAGGCGCCGCTGAGCCGTACCTCCCCGCGTACCCGCAGGCCGGGGGCGTACCAGTTGTCGCCGATGGTCGCGTGCCCGAGGCGCAGCGCGGGCCACTCGGTGGTGTCCGGCGGGACGATCCGGCACCCGTCCATGAACAGTGCCGCGTCGATCCGCGCCCCGCCGAGCCGTACGAGCCCGGCGAACCGGCAGTCGGAAAGGTGGACCGTGCCCTCCACGTGCATCGTGGAGGCGGAAAGACCGGGCAGGACGGAGCCCTTCAGCTTCAGCTCGCGCAGCCTGGCGGCGAGGAGGAGGGGCGTCTCCTCGAAGTAGCAGCCGTTCAGGTGCAGGGCGTGCTCGATGGTGCCGTACGCCAGGTCGAGCGGCCCGGTGATCCGCGCGCCGGCGAGTCTGAGGGCGGGTATCTCCGTCTCCTGGAGCGGGCCGTCGAGGAGCAGAGTCCGCAGCACCTCGGCGCGCACGGTCCGCTCCGGACCCCAGCCGGCACCGTCCGCCGCGTCCTCGTCGTCGGACGTACGGAGGTCGACGGGGACCCCTCGGGGGAAGGCGTGCCACACCCTCAGCTCGGCAGGGGAAAGATCATTCGTGTCCACCTGCCGTGACTCTGCTGCCCTGCCGCGTGGCTGTCAACTCCCTTGCACTGCCCGGCCTTCTGCGCCGCACGACCCCACTGCCCGCTCGGCCCCGCCCCGCCCACCCCCTCAGCCCCCTGCACCGCCCGGCCGACACGAACGCGGCGGAGATCCTCCACCCGTTCGGCCCGCGAGGAGACCAGGCAATCGTCCGCGCCGGACCGTCGTCCGCGTACGGTCCCGCGAACCCGGCGTCAGCACCGTCATGACCCGGAACGGAGAGGCGGGTTCGACCGATCGCGTTGATAGCGCCGACCGCGCCGACCGCGCCGACCGCACCGATCATGCCGATCACGCGGATCATGCCGGACGCTCGGCGCCCGGCGCGGGCCTGCTCGGCCGCCCTGGCCAGGCCCCGGGCGGGCGAAGGCACGCGTCAGTGGGCGATGAACGCCTCGGTCAGGTGAGGGGTGGCGAGGTACAGGGCCCCGGCGGCCCGCTCGCGGAGCACCTGCTCCCTCGAGGTCCTCGCCTGCGCGGGGTCCGCCTCGTGGACGTAGGCGAGTTCGGGGTGGAGCAGCTGGATCGCGTGGACGAGCAGGTCACCGGTGACGGCGACGCGTTCGCGCCCGGACTCAACGAGCACGCTCTGGTGTCCGGGAGTGTGACCAGGAGTGGCGAACGCGTGCTCGCCGTCGCGCAGGACCGCGTCACCGTCGAGCAGCCGTAGCTGATCGGTCGTGCGGAGCGGATCGATCACCGAGGACCGCAGCTGCGGATTGATCGCGTCGATCGCGTCGAGTTCGGCCCGCTGCAACACGTACGCGGCGTTCGGGAAGAAGGGCCTCGCCTGCTCGCCGCCGACGACGGCCCAGCCCACGTGGTCGGTGTGGAGGTGCGTGAGCACCACGGTGTCCACGTCCGACGGCTCGATGCCCGCGGCGGCCAGCGAAGCGGGGAGCGCCCCGGGCACGGGCGCCCAGGCGGCGGCCGGGCTGCCGGCCGGTCCGATCCCCGCATCGACCAGCGTCACCCCCAGGTCGCTGCGGATCGCGAACGCCCGGAACTGGAGCCACCACCGGCCGTCGGCGTCGAGCGCGCCGGGATCGAACCGGTCGGCCGCCGCCCACTGTTCGGCGCCGGCCCCTGGGAACGCCTCCTCCCGCGGTGAGAAGAAGGGCCCCGCGCCGTCGGCGAGTGCGATGACGGTGTACGGACCGACCTGAAGGGTGGGGAGCATCCCATGGATACTGCCAGCTGCGAGCGTCCCGCGGCCAGGCCCGTTCGCGTCCGAGCCGTTTCCGAGACCGCCGTTGGCTGTGGAACGCGGAGGAACGGCAGCGCGGGGGAGCTGGGTTGCCGAGTCCGGCTCACCGAGGAGAGAGGAGACAGAACTCGTTGCCCTCCGGATCCGCCAGAACCGTCCAGGAGATCGCGGACCGGTCGATACCGGGATCGGTGGTGCCCAGGGCCCGAAGTCGCGCCTCCTCGGCTGCCGGGTCGTCACCGGGGTAGGGGGAGACGTCGAGGTGGACGCGGTTCCACACGGTCTTGGTGTCGGGGGTGTGGACGAACTCCAGGTACGGGCCGACGCCCTTGGCGGAGCGCATGGTGGCCTGGTCGTCGGTGACCTCGTGCAGGGTCCAGTCCATCGCCTCGTCCCAGAACCGGGCCATCGGTCGCGGGTCGGTGCAGTCGACGACCACGGCGGCGATCGGTCCGGTGTCGCGGTAGACCGGGCGGGGCTCGAGGACGCAGAACTCGTTGCCTTCCGGGTCCGCCATGACCGTCCAGGGGACGTCGCCCTGACTCACGTCGGCGAGGGTGGCGCCGAGGCCCGTCAGGCGCTCGACCAACTGCGCCTGATGGGCGCGCGAGGTGGTGGCCAGGTCGAGGTGCACCCGGTTCTTCACCGTCTTGGGTTCCGGGCGGGCGACGAGGTCGATGCAGACGGCCGTCGGATCGGGGTAGGCGAAGCCGACGGGCTCGAGATTCGTCACGCCCGGTGCCTCGCTGTCGACCCCCCAGCCGAGCGCCTCCGCCCAGAACCGGCCGAGCGCGGAGTCGTCGTGAGCTTTCATGTTGATCTGCACGAGTCGTGTCGCCATATACGGATCGTATGACCTCGGCTCGCTCTCACCATCAGGCCGACGGCAACAATGGCGAGGACCTCGAGCGCGTTGAGCATGACGACCTCCGACGTGCCGAATCCAGCATTGCTAGCTGATGAGGCAACGCCATTGCTGCTGTCGCTCGATTGTCTAGCGGCGCTAGAATCGGATCATGTCGGTACAGGGACGCAAGCAGCGCGAACGGGCGGAACGCGAGCGCCTCATCGTCGCGACGGCACGCGAACTCGCCGAGCAGCAGAGCTGGGACGCGGTCACCACCCGCCGCCTCGCCGAGCGCATCGAGTACAGCCAGCCCGTCCTCTACAGCCACTTCCGCGGCAAGCGCGAGATCATCGGCGCGGTCGCCCTCGAGGGCGCCGCGGAGCTGGCGGCGGCCCTGCGGACGGCGGCCTCCACCGCGGACGGCCTCCGCGCTCAGGTCGGCGCCCTCGCCCACGCCTACCTCGACTTCGCGGAACGCAACCCGGCGGTCTACGACGCCATGTTCCAGCTGGACGGCGGCCTGGCGTTCGCGCGGGAGGACGACACCCCGGAGCCGCTGAAGGACGCCTTCGCGGCCCTGCGGGAAACCCTAGGCGAAGTCGCCGGCGACGGCGTCCACCCGGGCCTGTTCACCGAACTGTTCTGGGCGTCCCTGCACGGCCTGGCCACCCTCACCCGCGCGGGGCGGCTGCCCCGCGAACACGCGGAGCAGAGGGTGGAACTCCTGGTGACCCGCCTGGCCGTCCTCTGACGCGGCCGTCCGGCCCGCCACCAGCGCGATCGGCCGGGCTCGTCGGCGTATGGTCCTGATATGCGCACTGTGGCACCCGGCCCAGGCGAGCAGCCCGACGAAAGGGGGCTGCTCGGCACGGCGCTGGCCGACACCGTGCGGCACACCGGCGCCTCCGCGGGAGTCGTCTACCTCCTGGACGAGGCCACGCGGACGCTTCGGCTGGCGGTGCTGTGCGGGCTGCCGGAGGAGGTGGCCTGGCCCTGGCACCGGATCCCGCTGACCAGTGCGGTGCCGATCAGCGACGCCGTACGGGAGAACCGGCTCGTGTGGGTCGGGTCCCAGGAGGACATGGTCCGCACGTACCCCCGGGTCGCGGCGAGCCTGCCGTACCGCTTCGCCCTGGCGGCCACACCGCTGCCGGGCCGCTCCCGCCCCTGGGGCGGCCTCGTGCTGCTGTGGCCGGCCGCCCACCCGGAGCGGGCCAGCCGCCGTGAACGCGGCCACATCGCCGCGGAGGCGCGGCGCATCGCCCACGTACTGGAGCTGTCCCCGGACCCGCCGCGGGCGCCCGAGCAGCCCCGGCGGGTACCGCTGACCCAGCCCCACGCGTACGCGGACCGCAGCCCGCAGGCGGCCGCGGACTACGCCGAGCGGCTGCCCGAAGGCACGCTGGCTCTGGACCTGGAGGGCCGGATCACGTTCGTGAACGCGGTGGCGGCCGCCCTGCTCGGCAGTACCGCCGACCGACTGCTGGGGACCCGGCCCTGGCACTCCCTGCCGTGGCTGGACCAGCCCGCCGTCGAGGACAGCTACCGCACCGCCGTGATCAGTCGCGAACCCGTCGAGTTCACCGCCCTGCACCCTCCGGACCGCCCGCTGCGCTTCCAGCTCTACCCCGACGCCAGCGGCATCAGCGTCCGCATCACCCCTGGGTCTGCGGCCGCCCGTCCTCATGCGGCCCCTGACAGCCCTGGGCCCACGCCGGACCGCCCCCGCCCGGCCCTCAACGACCGCCGTCAGATCCCCACCGACCCACCCGACCTCCCCGCCGTCCCACCCGACCTCCCCACCGACGACCGCCCCGTGTCCGTCGGCCCCGTGTCCGTCGGCTCCGAGTCCGTCGGCTTCCAGCCCGTCGGCACCACGTCCGGCGCGTCCCGGACCGCTCACAGCGGCCGCCTCTACCAGCTCCTGCACCTGGCGTCCGCCCTCACCGAGACCGTGGCCGTCAGCGACGTCGTCGAACTGGTCGCCGGGCAGGTCCTGCCCGCCTTCGGGGCGGACGGCCTGGTCCTCTCCGCGGCCGAGGCCGGCCGCCTGAAGATCACCGGCTGGCACGGTTACGACCAACGGACCATCGAACGTCTCGACGGCCTGCCCCTGGGCACCGACGTCACTCCCGCCGGCCGCGTGCTGGCCACGGGCATCCCGTCGTTCTTCGCCGACGTGGAGGAGATGTCCCGCGACTTCCCGCAGGCCCCCGTGCTCAGCGGCAAACGCGCCTGGGCCTTCCTGCCGCTGCTCATCTCCGGTCGGCCCGTCGGCTGCTGCATCCTCTCCTACGACCGGCCGCACACGTTCACCGCCGACGAGCGAGCGGTCCTGACCTCCCTCGCGGGTCTGGTCGCGCAGGCCCTGGACCGTGCCAGACTGTACGACGCCGCGCAAGGCGTCGCCCTGGGCCTCCAGGAATCGCTGCTGCCGCGCAGCCTCCCCGCCGTGCCCGGTCTCACGATGGCCGCCCGCTACCTCCCCGCCAGTCACGGCATGGACGTCGGCGGCGACTTCTACGACGTCATCCGCCTCGACGACACCACGGTCGCCGCCGTCATCGGTGACGTCCAGGGCCACAACGTCGCCGCCGCCGCCCTGATGGGACAGGCGCGCACGGCCGTCCGGGCCACCGCAGGCGCCCCACCGGACCGGGTACTCGCCCACACCAACCGCGTTTTGACGGGCCTGGGCGCCGATCTGCTGGTGTCGTGCCTGTACGCACGGATCGACCTCGCCCGCGGGCGAGCCGAGCTCGCCAGTGCCGGCCATCCACCACCCCTCCTGCACCGGCCGGGAGAGGAAGGCCTGGTCGTCGAGCTCGACCCCGCCCCCCTGCTCGGCATCGACACGGGAGCGGACTACCCCGTCACCGACCTCGCCCTCCCGACCGGAAGCACCCTGGCCCTCTACACCGACGGACTCGTGGAAGTGCCCGGCACCGACCCCGACCGGACCGCCGCGCACCTGGCCGAGCATCTCGCCCATCGCCGCGACGAGGACGTCGAACGCCTCATCGACCGCCTCATCCGCCGTGCCTGGCCCAACGGCGGCCACACGGACGACACCGCCCTGCTCCTGCTGCGCACCACCGGGCGCGGATCAGGGTCGCGGCCCGGCCACGACCCGCCGGGCCCACGAGATCCCCGAACTCCGTGACGACTACCGGTACCCCCGCCACTCCGACCGGCCGGCCATAGCGCGCTCAGCCCCAGGTCCGCGGCGCACTCAGCCGCCGGAACCGCCGAGCAGAACCCCGCGTCGCGACCTGAGCCAGGACCGCTCGGCCGCCATCTCGCCGACGTCACCGCGCGCCAGGAACGTCGCCCAGGGCTCCTGACCCTGGCGGCCGAGTCGCTCGATGCGCCGGGCCTCGCGGACCTGGAGGCCGTCGAGGGCGTCAAGAACCTCCGCCGGCCGCGCCCCGTACGCGGCGCACAGCGCCTCGAGGCGGTCTCGGAGGGCGTGCGTACCGGCGATCGCCGCTCTCCGCTGTTGCTCGACGGGGCGCAGCGGCACGGCGTACCAGGCGAGCTGTGCCAGGTCGTCGAGGGCGTGGCCCGGCGCCGCGAAGTCCCAGTCGATGAAGCCGGCCAGCCGCTCCCCGTTCCAGACGGAGTTCCACGGGCCGAGGTCGCCGTGCCGGATGACCATGCCGGGCCTCCAGCCGTCCTCCTGGCCCTGCCAGCGTGCACCGGGGGGCGGGCGGAAATCCCGGACCGCGTCGTGGTACTGCCGTAGCCAGCAGCCCAGTTCGCCGATTCCGGCGATCGATCGCAACACCGGCGGCCAGGGGGAGAACGCGGGCTCGCCGCGCACCAGCGACAGCACCTCCTCGGCGCCTTCGGAGGCCTCGATGAGCTCGCCTCCGCAGCCCTCGATGCCGAGGACGCGCGGAGCTCGCGTGAAGCCCACGGCTTCCAGATGGTGCAACAAAGCGTGTACCGCAGGCGTCCACGCGCCGGCGGGCCGCCGGATCGTCTCCCCGACCCTGCGCACCGTGGTGACGCTGCCCTTGTCCGTGGCTCCGTCCGCGATCATGGGAGCAGCGTAACGCCGCTCTTCCCTCGGAAGAGGAAACATGGTTGCGATCGAAACGTACTCCTCCTAGAACCGGCCAAGAAGCCTGGTACGCATGACATTTACTGCTTGTTGGAACCGTTCGCTTCTGCTTATCGTCGAAGGATTCGGGTTCCAGCGGTCCGACAAGACCGCTGACCCGCACGGCAGTTCAGCCTTCGGCTCCCGAGTCGACAGAACCCACCTTCCGGAGATCACCCTCATGCTTGCCAGACCACGCCGCCACGGCGTGCTCGCCACCGCCTCCGCACTGATATGCGCCGCACTCGTGTCGCCGGTGACCACCGCGCACGCCACCCCGGCGGCACCCGGCGCTCCCGAGGCGGCCCCGGCCCGCATCGAGCTCGTTCTCGACCTGTCGGGATCGATGAACGAGAACGACGCGGGCGGGCAGACCCGGCTCGCCGCCGCCAAGCAGGCGGTCACGCGGATCATCGACACCGCCCCCGCGGAAGCCCCGCTGGGAATGCGCGTCTACGGGGCCACGTATCCCGGGCAGGACAAGAAGAAGGGCTGCGCCGACACCCAGGCGATCCGGCCCGTGACGACGATGGACCAGGCAGCGCGCGACGACGCCAAGAAGCAGGTCGCGGGCTTCACGGCGGTCGGCTTCACACCGATCGGCGTCTCGCTGCGCGAAGCCGCCAAGGACCTCGACAAGAGCGGGACGGGCGGCAAGCGTCGCATCATCCTCGTCTCGGACGGCGAGGACACCTGCGCGCCGCCGCCCCCCTGCGAGGTGGCCCGCGAACTCACGGCACAGGGAATCGACCTGGCCGTGGACGTGGTCGGCTTCCGTACGCCCATGTCGGCCCGCGCACAGCTGAAGTGCATCGCCGACGTCACCGGCGGCTCGTACGCGGACGCCGATGACGCCGACTCCCTGACGGCCAACCTCGGCACCCTGTTCCGCGCGGCGTGGCGCACCTACCACGCCACCGGCACACCGGTCGACGGCTCCCGCAACGGCTGCCAGGACGCCCCGGCCGTCGCGCCCGGCCAGTACCTGGACGCGTTCACCGGAGGCCGCGACCTCTACTACAAGGTGAAGAAGCGGCCCGACCAGCGCCTGCAGGTGAGCGCCACCGCCGTCGCCGAGGAAGGGTACTCGCGGGGCTCCATCCTCAACGCCTCCGCCGGGCCCGCGGGCGAGGGAGAACCGCGGGCCTGGCTGCGGGAGTTCGAGCAGTCGATGGGCTGGGCGAACATCATCTCCGCCGGAGGCCGCAGCAAGCCCGGACCGGACAACGAAACGCCCGCGCCGGACGACACCGGCTGCATCAAGGTCGAGAACGACATCACCGAGGCCGGTGACAAGCCCATGCCCGTCGAACTGCTCGTCGGCATCGCCGACGCGGCCACCCGGAAGGCCGGCGCACGGACCCCCGAGCCCCGCACCGGCGCGGACGCCGAGGGCGGCTTCTCCTTCAACAGCGCCACCCCGATCGGACCGGGAACCCACCGGCAGTCCATCGCCGTCGGAGAAGCCCCGTTCTGGCGGGTGGAGGTGAAGGCAGGCCAGAAGCTGACCGTCAAGGGCGGCGTGGACATCCCGGCGGACTTCCCCCACTCCGCCCCGACCGGATGGACCGTCACCGTCTACAACGCCCAGCGCAACGCGACGCTCTGCAACGACGACCACGACTCCACCGAACTCTTCGCGGGCAAGACCGGCCACTTCGAGCGGGTCTGCGGGCCGTGGGACATCACCGCACCGGACGACTCGAAGAGCGACCCCGACGGCTACGACGTGCCCGGCACCTACTACATCCAGGCACAGGTGGCCGAGCCGGACGACAAGGCGAAGGGCATCGTCGTCCCGATCTCGCTCACCGTGGACATCTCCGGCACGGCGCGCCCCGACAACGGTCCGGTGTACTTCTTCGGCGACGCAGCCGCCCAGGGCCCCGCGCGGCCCGGAACGAACGAGAACGGCGAGACCGGCGAGAACGGCTCCACGAGCGCTCCGGCACCGTCGGCGAAGGACGGCGACTCGCTCCTGAGCACCCTGGCCGTACCGGCCGGCATCGCCGCCGCGGTCCTCGTGATCGGCAGCATCACCTTGGTCGCACTCAGGCGCCGCAAGTCAGCCTGACCCGACGCCGCAGCCCACTCCGCCGGTCGCGAAGGCTGCCCGTCAGCCCGTCAGCCCGTCAGCCCGTCTGCTCGGCGAGGGCCAGGATGATGCCCGAGGGGCCGCGGAGGTAGCAGAGCCGGTAGACGTCCTTGTACTGCGCCACCTCGCCGATGAGTTCGGCGCCATGGCGGCGCAGTCGGGCGATCGTGTCGTCGATGTCGTCGACGGCGAACATGACCCGGTGCATGCCCAGGGTGTTCGGCGGCGGATTGTGCGACCCGTCGAGACCCGCCGCGGGATGGTGGTACTGAACGAGCTCCAGCTTGCCGTGGCCGTCGGGCGTCCGCATCATCGCGATGGTGCTGCGGACCGCGTCGAGCCCGACGGCCTGGTCCGCGAAAAGCCCCTCGATCTGTGCCTTGCCGTCGACCTCCATCCCCAGCTCGGAGAAGAAGGCGATGGCGGCGTCCAGGTCCTCGACGACGATGCCGATGTTGTCGATCCGCTGCAGCGTCATGACGGTTCTCTCCCTGTGGTGAGCGGCCTGAAGTCACCGGTATACCGATGCCCTGGCCGACAACCCGCCCTCGACACCCGCGAAACGGCGACTTCCCGGGACCCGAGCCGGTCCCCGCACCCTGACACCTACCGCATGCGGACGCTTGGCTTCGTTCACTTCAAGCGGTTCTGGCACGAGTTCCGCGCAGCGGTCACGATGAGTGATCAGCGGGTGTTTCGAGTGCGTGGATGATCTGTCGCACTTCCTGGCGCCACTGATCGGCGTCGGCGCTGTCCACCCAGCCAGTCGCGATCTCTGATCCGTCCCGGAGGACCCTGTCCAGTGCGAGTCTCGCCGACGCGCGAAGCGGGGCCGGCAGTTCGGGCAGCGGTTGCCCGGGGCCGTCATCGGGGTCAATCACAAGAGGGCTGTCGGGGAGGGTGCCGGCGACAAGAGCGCCGGCGGCAACCGCTTTGGCCCCGTTTCTGCCATCGACGCGCTCTCCCGAGTCGGTGAATCGCTGGAAGGCCCGCTCCAGCACGCCGATGACCTGCTGGTGGGAGAGTCCCTCAAGCGCATCGACGAAGTCCGCGGCGAGGTCGCTGTCGAACGGACCCGTTCCCCACGTTCCCATGCATGGCTCCTGACACGGCTGTCGCTGACGAAGCCATGGTTCCAGGAGCCACTGAGCTCTTTCCAACCTGTCGGCCAGGAGGGGCGGTTGGGCTGACAGACGGGTGAAGCCCCTGGTAGATGGGTTTTCGAC
>NZ_SDOY01000162.1 GCF_004117935.1 Streptomyces roseicoloratus
TACTGAGGCTGAACTCGTGGTGTCGCAGGGGCTGACGGCTGGTCGTCTGCTGCGGTATCACCGGAGGCATGCGGTATCCACAAGGGGGCGGGCTGACCGCCGAACGGCAGCAGTTCCGCGAGGGGTTACGGCTCAAGGCCGCAGAGCGGTTCGCCCAGGGCGAGGCGAGTGCGGTGATCGCCAAGGACCTGCGGGTCAGCGTCCGCTCTGTGCAGCGGTGGCGGCGGACGTGGGATGAGGGCGGTCCGCGGGCTCTGCGGTCGCAGGGGCCGGCGTCGCTGCCGAGGCTAAGCGAGAAGCAGTTCGCTCAGCTGGAGGCGGAGCTTGCCAAGGGGCCAGCCTCGCATGGCTGGGAGGACCAGCGGTGGACGCTGGCGCGGGTCAAGACGGTGATCGGCAGGCGTTTCCACCTGACCTACACGATTCAGGGTGTGCGCAAGCTGCTGGTGCGTAACGGCTGGTCCTGTCAGGTGCCGGCCCGACGCGCGATGGAGCGGGACGACGCGGCGGTGGCCGGATGGGTCAAGGAGGTGTGGCCCTGCGCGGAAGACTCGCGGCGGCGCGCGGAGCCTGGCTCGTCTTCGAGGACGAAGCCGGATTCTCCATGACGCCGCCGCATGCGAAGACCTGGTCCCAGCGCGGCCGGACCCCGGTGGTGCGGGTCCGCGGCCGGTCCCGTAGACGAGTATCGATCGCCGCGCTGACCTGCTACAAACCCGGGCACCGGTCCCGGCTGATCTACCGGCCCCGCCGGGACGACGGCCGACGCGACGGACGCAAGAGCTTCTCCTGGCGCGACTACCGAGACCTGCTGATCGCCGCCCACCAGCAGCTCGGCGGCCCGATCGTGCTCGTCTGGGACAACCTCAACGTCCACAAAGCCGCCGACCTGCGGGAATGGGCGGCAGCCCAGGACTGGCTGACCATCCACTACCTGCCGCCTTACGCACCCGACCTCAACCCCGTCGAAGGGATCTGGTCACTGCTACGGCGCGGCTGGCTCTCCAACGTCGCCTTCAGTACCCCCGAACACCTCGTCCAACGCATCCGACGCGGCCTACGGCACATCCAGTACCGCAGCCACCTCATAGACGGCTGCCTCGCCGAGACCGGTCTGGTCATCAGGCCCGCCTGATCAGCAGCACGACACCACGAGTTCAACCTCAGTAGTTGGCACAAAAGCGGGATAGTTGGCACCAGCTGAAATCGTTGGCCAAGCGAGCAGTGGTTTGACGCGCCGGCTGCCCGAGGTACCTGACCTGCTACGTTCCGTGAATTGATGAGGTTCGGGCGTACCGTGCGTCGCGGTTCTTGCTTGCTGATCGCGTGTACAGAACCGCAGGGAGCCGGGTTTTGGTCGCAGGCAGTCCCAGGCTGGGTTGCACAGCGGTCCAGATGTGGCCGCTAGTGAATTTGTTGATGATCTATCGCTCGGCGCGCGGACTGGGAGTCTTCACGCTGAGGTCTGCGGCGGAGAGGATGTCGTCGATATTGATCTTGAGGTCGGTCTCATGGTCGCAGGCACGCGCCAACTGTGCCGCGTAGGCATCAAGGCGCCTACGGAGTCGGAGTCGGGCGCCGCGCATGTCGTCCCGTTGGAGAACGGAGACTTCTTTACTGAGGAAGGTGATGTCCCTGATTTCGAGCCCAGCTTTGCGGATGACAGGGCTGTGCAATGGCTCGCCTTGAGTGGCGCCGGCCCACGCGAGGGCGGTTCCGATGTCAGGGTCGCCCTGCTCGTGAAGCCTGCGCAGGCGAGGGATCCCGCTGGTCAGGAGGTGCCACTCTCCACTCGGCATGCGCCACTCGGCCAGGCCCCGACGGCGGCTCGCGTAGTTGATCCGTTCGTCGGTGATGTCGAGGTGATCTGCGATCTGGTCGACTCGGCGGTCGAACTCCGGCCACAGTTTTACGGGTTCGAAGCGCTTGGCGAGGCTGGAGAGGAGCTTGGCAGCCATCTTCGGAGTCAGGCCGAGGGTCTCGGCGCATCGATGCCAGGCGAGTCCGGTGGCGAGTTTTGCCAGTTGGAGAGAGACGGCTCGGCGCAGCGCGCGCTCTCTGGGTTGTTGATCTGTCGGCATGTCGTCGAGGAAGTCGCCGAAGTGCGCGTCGAACCAGAGTTTCGGCAGGTAGGCGGGGACCTCCTCAACTGCGTACCGGTGCTTCCGGGATGGTGTCCGCAGGCTGCGGTGCCCGTGGGTGCTGTAACTCTTCGTCGCCAAGGCCTGGGCGAAGCGAGGAGAGATGTCGAGCGAGCGGGCGATCTGGCCGTAGTACATCGGTGCGCGGGACTGGACGGTTTGGACCAACGGCCGGACCCGTTGGCGGAGAGATGTCTGGTCCTGGTCGCCGAGCAACGTGTCGGCTGCCAGCAGCAGCGCTGCTCGTTGCGTGGTGTCCTCAGGGGCTGCACGGGCGCCGGTCCGCCGGGAGGGTAGGCCCGTGGCTCGGCCGGCTTGGATCAGTTCGGCGATCGGTGCAGCGTGCTCGTCGAAGCGTGTCTGCAGGTAGCCGGAGGGGATGAGGTCTGCAGCGGCTGGCCAGCTGAGAGTGATCAGGTGTGCAGCCAAAACCATGTCGTCGAAGTGCGAGGTACTGTCCGGATCTTGGCGGTCACCGAAGAGGCTTTGGTCGATGCGTTGTTGGAGGGCGAGCAGTTGGCTGAGATCGGAAGCGATCGGTCCGATCGGCGGCTCCGAGGCGTGGTCGAGGCGGGCGCCGCAGCGGCCGTCTTCTCGAGCCTTGGAGGTCGTGTCCCGGGCGCGATTGCGGCATTGCAGTGAGGCTTTTCCATCATCGGTCTGAGCTGGCCAAATGCAGTGTGAGCACGGCTTGGACGAGGCCGGTGATCCGGGTGGTC
>NZ_SDOY01000163.1 GCF_004117935.1 Streptomyces roseicoloratus
TACTGAGGTTGAACTCGTGGTGTCGTGCTGCTGATCAGGCGGGCCTGATGACCAGACCGGTCTCGGCGAGGCAGCCGTCTATGAGGTGGCTGCGGTACTGGATGTGCCGTAGGCCGCGTCGGATGCGTTGGACGAGGTGTTCGGGGGTACTGAAGGCGACGTTGGAGAGCCAGCCGCGCCGTAGCAGTGACCAGATCCCTTCGACGGGGTTGAGGTCGGGTGCGTAAGGCGGCAGGTAGTGGATGGTCAGCCAGTCCTGGGCTGCCGCCCATTCCCGCAGGTCGGCGGCTTTGTGGACGTTGAGGTTGTCCCAGACGAGCACGATCGGGCCGCCGAGCTGCTGGTGGGCGGCGATCAGCAGGTCTCGGTAGTCGCGCCAGGAGAAGCTCTTGCGTCCGTCGCGTCGGCCGTCGTCCCGGCGGGGCCGGTAGATCAGCCGGGACCGGTGCCCGGGTTTGTAGCAGGTCAGCGCGGCGATCGATACTCGTCTACGGGACCGGCCGCGGACCCGCACCACCGGGGTCCGGCCGCGCTGGGACCAGGTCTTCGCATGCGGCGGCGTCATGGAGAATCCGGCTTCGTCCTCGAAGACGAGCCAGGCTCCGCGCGCCGCCGCGAGTCTTCCGCGCAGGGCCACACCTCCTTGACCCATCCGGCCACCGCCGCGTCGTCCCGCTCCATCGCGCGTCGGGCCGGCACCTGACAGGACCAGCCGTTACGCACCAGCAGCTTGCGCACACCCTGAATCGTGTAGGTCAGGTGGAAACGCCTGCCGATCACCGTCTTGACCCGCGCCAGCGTCCACCGCTGGTCCTCCCAGCCATGCGAGGCTGGCCCCTTGGCAAGCTCCGCCTCCAGCTGAGCGAACTGCTTCTCGCTTAGCCTCGGCAGCGACGCCGGCCCCTGCGACCGCAGAGCCCGCGGACCGCCCTCATCCCACGTCCGCCGCCACCGCTGCACAGAGCGGACGCTGACCCGCAGGTCCTTGGCGATCACCGCACTCGCCTCGCCCTGGGCGAACCGCTCTGCGGCCTTGAGCCGTAACCCCTCGCGGAACTGCTGCCGTTCGGCGGTCAGCCCGCCCCCTTGTGGATACCGCATGCCTCCGGTGATACCGCAGCAGACGACCAGCCGTCAGCCCCTGCGACACCACGAGTTCAGCCTCAGTAGCTGCCCCTGCCCCACCCGCTTCTCGGTAGTGACGTTCCGTGACGCTGGTGGAGTGTCCGGGCCGTGTTGTGTCAGGGGCCGTAGGGGCTCCAGCGCCCCGAGGAAGGGCCTGAGGTCGTCGGCTCGTGGTTCGGGGATGTCGGGCAGTCGGGGCGGTGTGCTCGCGGGGTTAAGAGGTCGTCTCAACTGGATTGATCATTAGGCTGACTGCCGTGATGGCGATGGTCGAGCGTCTGGTTCCGGACGGCTTGTGGGAGTTGTTCCAGCGGGTGGTTCCGGCTGCCCCGGTGCGTCCGCAGGGCGGCGGGCGACGCCGGTATGGGGATCGGCAAGTGCTCGCGGCGATCGTGTTCGTAGCCACCACAGGCTGTACGTGGCGGCAGCTGCCGCTGGTCTTCGGCCCGTCGGGGCCTACCGCGCACCGGAGGTTCACCGAGTGGAGCCGAGCCCGGGTGTGGGGCAAGCTCCACCGCCTGGTCCTGGACGAGCTCGGTGCCCGCGGCGAGTTGGACTGGTCTCGGTGCGCGATCGACTCGGTGAACATGCGGGCGCTGAAAGGGGGGACCTTACGGGTCCGAATCCCGTAGATCGCGGCAAGAAAGGATCAAAGATCCACTTGATCACCGAGCGGACTGGTCTGCCCATCTCGATCGGGATCTCCGCCGCGAACATGCACGACAGCCAGGGCCTGGAACCCCTCGTGCGCGGCATTCCGCCCATACGCTCGCGCCGCGGACCGCGTAGGCGCCGCCCCGCAAAGCTGCATGCCGACAAGGGGTACGACTACGACCATCTGCGACGGTGGCTGCGCTCGCGGCACATCACACCGCGCATCGCCCGCAAGGGCATCGAATCCTCCCAGCGACTGGGGCGCCACCGCTGGACCGTGGAGCGCACGGTGGCGTGGCTGGCCGGGTGCCGCCGCCTGCATCGCCGCTACGAGCGCAAGGCCGCGCACTTCCTGGCCTTCGCCGGCATCGCCGCGACCCTGATCTGCTACCGACGGCTGGCGGCCTGACCACGACGGTTCCGGGGCTGCGATGATCCAAGGCGTAACCGGATGCCCCCGGGCCTCGGCCTGCCGCTTCGTGCCGAGACCTGTGCGTACACCAGCGAGGTAGCCCATGCCTGACTATCTGAACGCCGTCATGGCGATGCTCGGAGAGGCCCAGAACCGCTACGCCGACCCGTCGGCGTGGGACCGACTCCACGCAGAACTCGGCGTACAACTGCCCTCCGACTACCGGGTCCTCGTGGACGCATACGCCCCGATCGAACTCAACGGCCACCTGTCCCTCTCTCACCCAGCGACCGAGCGGTGGAACCTGGGCCAGTGGATACGCGACACGGCCCGGGCGTGGTCCGAGGTGCCCTGGGACGGCCTCGACGCGGACGAGGATCCTCGCCTGCTGTTCGAACTCAAGGAGCTGAGCTTCGGCACCCGAGAGGGTCTGTGGCCGATCGCGAGTACCGACCGAGGCGAGACGATCTTCCTCTCGGCGGCTGACACCTCATGGCTCCTCGTTGAGGACGGAGAAGGTGGCTGGTCACAGCACCGCATGAGCTTCGCCGAATGGCTGTACCGCTACCTCGTCGGCGAGAACATGGCCGGCCCTCACAGCTCCGCCTTCTACCCCGGCCCGGTGCAACTGCTCAGGCTCCCGATGACCGCCGCCGAACGTCCAGAACCATGTCGCGGCCCGGATCGCGGCATGTAACCCCGTCCCACACGGCAACCGGATCGCCCTCCAGCCCGGAAGACAAGCCAAACGAGACGATCTCTAAGGCGCTCCACGCGTGCTGCTGCCTAGTCGAACCATGCTTCGGCTTCGGTTCTGGTCTGACCCGGGGGCATGGTCTCGACGCGGGTGCGTGCGTACGGCGCTCACGTACTCCGCAAGTCGGGTGGCGTGGCACCATGGGTCTTCCTGTGCCTCGAGGTGTCTGACGCGGTATGCCTCGGCGTATGGGACGTGTGCTCCATTCATGGCGGCTTCCCGGCAGATGCGCTTCTGGCGGGCCGCTTCGATCTCGTCTAGCTGGCCTGCGAGGGAGCGTGCAGGGGGCGACGGCCCATTCGTTCGCCCGGTGCGGCTGGCCTCCACTGAGGACGAAGCGGAGGCGTTCAGAGGGGTGTAATCGAAGCAGGGGATCATGACCCAGGACTTCTGCCTCGGGGTGGTGAGCTGGGTCGGAGGTCTCTTCCGGATGCGACGTTCGAGCCAAGCGGTCTCCGCCTGGCGCCAGAGCGGGCAGCCCCCCATCTGTCGGCTCGGTGATCCACCAGAAGATTTCGGTGTGCTCGCGCAGGGAGTCGAGGCCTTCACGGCCGAGGTGGAAAACCACGTACGGCTGCGCGGGCCGACGCCTTTCCCGTAACTCCGCCATGTCCATCGTCGTCTTGACGCAGCGTTCGGCAACGGCGAAGTCGACGCGGGCCGGCGGCAGGGTGAAAAGGTTGTCGGAGCGCCTGGGCGACCCCGCGCATGGGAGTGAGCTCTTTCCAACCTGTCGGCCAGGAGGGGCGGTTGGGCTGACAGACGGGTGAAGCCCCTGGTAGATGGGTTTTCGACTA
>NZ_SDOY01000164.1 GCF_004117935.1 Streptomyces roseicoloratus
CCGGCGAGATCACCATCGACCCGTACGACCCCGCCCGCGTCTCCCCGAACGCCTACGACTGGCGCCTCGGCGACACCCTCCGCGTCTGCGCCGGCGACCTCGACGCCGCCATCCCCACCACCTACACCGAGCAGGCGATCCCCACCACCGGCCTGGTACTCCAGCCCGGCCTGCTCTACCTCGGCGTCACCCACGAGCGCACCGGCTCGGAGGCGTACGCGCAGATGCTCAACGGCGACCGCACCATCGGAGCCCTCGGCATCTGGGTCCACGTCTCCGCCCCGCTCGGACACCAGGGCCACGCCATCCGCTGGACCCTGGAGATCCGCGCGGCCCGGCCCGTCCGCGTCTACCCGGGCATGACGTTCGGCAAGCTGGTCTTCCTGGCCTCCCAGGGCACCCCGGCCAGCTACCAGCGGCAGCTCGCGAAGTACGCCTCCACCGACGGGATCGACATCTCCCGCCTCTACGAGGAGATCGACGGAGGCCGCCGGTGAGTCCTGACCGGAATCCGCTGGTCGCCACCTTCCTGGACCTGCCCGTCGGCAGCCCCGGCGGCAGCGTCGAACTCTTCCTCGACCTCTACACCGGCGAGAAACCCCTCATTCCCGCAAGGGCCTTCATGCTCGCCCCGACCGGACCCCGCCCGCGGACACCGGCCGGCCTCGACCTGCTCAGCGCGAGCGGTAAGTGCCTGGAGGGCCCCGCCTTCCACCGGTACGTCTCCCACCTGCGCCAAGCCCTGACGGCCGCGATCAACCCGTCCCAGATCGACGTCCTGCACCTGCAGCACCTCGCCTTCGGCGCCACCCCCGCCCTGATCCGGGCCCTGCCCGCGCACCCCCGCATCGCCCTGGTCCACGGCACCGACCTGCTCTTCGCCGAAGCCCACCGCGACCAGCTCCAGATCCTGCGGGCCACCGCCCGGGCGGCCGATGCCATCGTCGTCCCCACCGGTGCCATGGCCGACCACCTCCTCAAGCTCGCCCCGCAGACCGACCGCCGCAAAATCACCCACATCCCTTGGGGCATCCCCGACCGCCTCCTCACCGACCCGCCCGCCCGAACCACCCACACATCCAAGAGCCACCTCCGCCTGCTGTACGCGGGCCGGCTGACCGCCGAGAAAGGCGTCGAGGCCCTGATCCGGAGCGTGGCCCCGCTCCAGGGCGTCGAGCTGTCGATCGCCGCCCCCAGCGCTCAGTTCCGCGCGCTGGCCCCACGGCTGCGACAGGCCGGGGTGAGGGCCCGCTATCTCGGCTGGCTCCGCCGTCCCCAGCTGTGGAAAACGTTCGCCGAGCACGACGTACTCGTCATGCCCTCCACGACCCTGGAGGCCATGGGCCTGGTCGGCCTGGAAGCCCAAGCCTGCGGCCTCCCCGTCCTCTACCAGCCCGTCCCCGGCCTCAGCGAAGCCCTCGCCCGCTCCGGCATGGCCACCGACTTCACCCACCCCTCCGCCCTCACCCGGGACCTGGACCGCCTGCGGACCGAACCCGGTCTTCTCTCCGCCCTCAGACAGGCCGGCTACGCCAACGCCGCCCGCTACCTCCTGTCGAAGACGGCCCGCGAACTGGCTGGCCTCGGCCGACAGCTCACCTGAGATCCAGCCGGGCCGGGCAGCACTCCAGGCGACCACCGGCACGCCGTTGCCCGGCCCGACCGACCCACGTCACTACGCTGGCCGCTGGGATGCCCACACGAAGAGGGAGACCATGCCGTACCGCACCGACCGCATCGAGCATCTGCTGAGCGAAGGCGTCCGTGACAAGGTCTACCCGGGCGCGGTGTGGGCCGTCGGCGACTCCGGCGGCGTCCGGGCGGCAGGCGCCACCGGCGTCCTGGATCCCGACGAGCCGGACGTGAAGATGCGGCCGGACACCGTGTTCGACGCCGCCAGTCTCACCAAGATCCTCGCGGTCTGGGCCTCCATCGGAGCCCTGTGGGAGGACAGCATCCTCGACCTCGACGCCCCGCTCGGCACCTTCTGGGACGAGGTCACCGGTCACCCGCTCGGGGCCGTGACCGCCCGGCAGCTCCTGACCCACACTGCCGGCCTCCCCCTCCGCGCCCAGTTGAAGAACCTCTACGGCACCGACCCCACCGACATCCGCCGCGGAGTCCTGCACGAAGCCCTCAACCGGCCGCCTGGCGAAGCCGTCGAGTACACCGACCGGGCCGCCCTCATCCTCGGCTACCTCGCCGAACACCTCTCCGGCCGACCCCTCGACCAGCTCTGCGAGGAGAGGACCTGGCGCCCGCTGGGCATGGACTCCACGCGCTTCGGCCCGTTGTCCGCCGACATGGCGACCCGGTGCGCCCCCACCGAAGTCGACCAGGACACCGGCGCCCACCTCAAGGGCACCGCCCACGACTTCTCCGCCCGTCTCCTCGGCGGAGTGTGCGGCATCGCCGGCACCTTCACCGTCCTCGACGACCTGGCCGTCTTCCTTCGCTACATGCTCGACCACACCACCGCCCCCGCCGCGGCCGGCTTCGGCGCCGAGTGGAGCGCTTACTCCCTCACCGTGCAGACTGGCGGCCTCCAGCCAGAACGTGGCCTGTTCTGGCACCCGGCCCCCGGCACCACCGACGAGCAGGACGTCTGGGTCCACTACGGCTTCACCGGCACCGGGATGTGGATCTCCCCCACCCAGGACCGCTGGGCGGTACTGCTGACCAACAAGCTCTACTACACCCGCGACCGCCAGCCACTGACCGACGTCCGCAACGCCTTCCGCCAGGCGGCATTCGCCTGATCTCTCGGTGCGGCCCAGAGCAGAACGCCGCTGGCTTGACCGCAAACGGCTTCAAAGATGAGGACTCGTGGCCCTGCTGGACGCGCGTGGCGCAAAAGAAGCGGCGACGACTCCTGTTACCGATCTGGACGTTGAGGGCCTGTTCCCACATGCTCCACCCGCCCCTATCCTCGCGATCAAGCGGCAAGGGGAGGGCGCGTGGCAGGCGAAGCGACAAGCTGGCAGAAGGAACAGATCAGCCGCGCGTACGTACATGCCCTCGCTTCCCAAGGCGGTTACACCGTGGGCGAGTGGAACGTCGACAAGGACGGTGTGGACGTCACGCTCCGGGATCGCGGCCTGATGGTCGACTTTCAGCTCAAGTGCACCCAGAGCCCCCGTGTCATCCGAGGCGGATACAGCTTCGACCTGGATGTCGAGACCTACGACAAGCTACGGAGCACGGAGCGCTCCGCACCTGGGCACTTGGTGCTCCTGGTGGTACCGCCCAACCTCGAACTCTGGGTCACCCAGCACTCCGATTCAGTCGTACTCGCCTGCCACGGATACTGGGCCTGCCTGCACGGCCGCGACTCGGCGGCCAGTCGTGCCACCACCGCGATCAGCCTCCCGGAGGAGCAGCAGCTCTCGGTGAAGTCCATGCGTGGCATGTTCGATATGGCGCGCAGCATTCTCCTGTCCGGCAGCGCGAGGGTGAACTGACATGGCTACCGACACGCTTCCCTTCGGGCCGGACGAGATCCGCAGCTATCTCAAGGTCACCGGCTGGTCCACCGTGTCCGGAAGCGACGTCGCCGAACTCTGGCGCCTGCCGGGACCGACCGAGGAAGTCGTCCTCGTTCCCATGAAGTCCGGGGCCCCGGACTTCGGCAAGCGCGCACGCATGCTCGTCGAAGACCTGGCGCGCGTCAGCGCCGAAGACACGCGAACCGTGCAGGACGCCATCGCCTCCGTGTTCCACGACGTGACGGACCTCAGGGCCTCCCACCCCACGATTCGGGACGGATCGATCCCCCTGGATGCCGGATTCGAGCTGTTCCAGTCCGCTAAGCGCCTCCGCGTGGCCTCGGCCGCGGCCACCATCCGACGCCAGGGACACTTTCGTAATTTCCCGACTCGCGCCCGGGACCAAGCCCGCGACGTACGCCTCGGACAGACCCGTAAGGGCTCGTACATCGTGCCCATCATCAGCCAGGCACGGTCACCGCTGGACGTGTACGAGCGGGGGCAGGAGCAGATCGACATCGAGGTCGAGGAGACGCTCTTCGACCGACGAGTGACCGCGACCATGTCCCGTGCCTTGGGCGTGCTGGAGGAAATGGCCGGCGCAGAGCGAGTGCCCACGCCGAGCGAGATCACAGATTCCATCGGGGAAGGCGTCTCGTACGAGCTGTGCCAAGCCCTGTCCAAGGTCGTGAACAGTGACGCGGTCGACACGCTGGACGTCACTTTCAACTGGTCCCGCGTGGCAGCGGCTCCACCTGGCACGCCGCGTGAGGTCGAGTTCAACCACGATGCCATCGCCATCGTGGAGCGAGTATCCGACCAGCTCAAGACGAGCGTTTACAGCCGCGAGAACGTAATCTTCGGCTTGGTCACTCACCTGAACCGTCATCCAGACGACGAAACAGGCCGGGTGGGCGTCCAGGCCCTCATCCAGCGACGCAGCCGCACGGTCTGGATGGACCTTCCCGACGCCGGCTATCACGAGGCAGTCCGCTGCCATGACTCCGGCATCCCCGTGCGCGTCCGCGGGGTGCTCAATAGCCCACCCGGAGGTTCCGCCACCATGCAGGTCGCCGACTTCGGGCCGGATCCGTCCCTGGGGTAGTAGTCGGCCCCACTGATGCCGTACCGGGCGCAAGGCGTGCCCCATCGACACCTCTCGGCACACGTCATGGCGGCGGATATCGGGAATCGGCCTGACGTCACGCTCAAGACAAATAGGCTGCTTGCCGGATCTGACGGGAAGAGGCCGATGCAGTACTGCGAACGCCACGAGATGAACAACTGTGCGGACTGCGCTCCGCGCACACCACGCAGCGCCACGCCCGCCGGCGAATGGGACGGGTGGCCGGCGGCTGCGATCGTCATCCACGCCAGTGGCAAGGCCCACCTCCCGGGCTGCGGACACATCGCCCCGGCCGACATTCGACCACCCCTGTACGGCTGGGTGCTCGCCCCCTCGCCTGGAGCATGGCGTCGCCTCGCACCTTCTAACCCGCTCCACGCCACGAGTGGCAACACGGAGCGAGCGGCCGTAAGCCGCTGCATGACCTGCGACGCAACGCAGTAGGGCAACCGAGAGGACCGCTACGCGTGACCTATCAGCCGGACCGGACCTGCGGGCGACCTACCCGTTCAGGCACCCCCTGCAAGATCCGGATTTCAGGTTCGGACGTGGCCTGCGGCACCCATGCCACCGAGCAGGACAAGGCCGTAGCAGAAGCCCACCGTCGAGGGTGGAACGAAGGGTGGAAAGACGGATGTGAAAGCGGTGCGAGCTCCTCCAAGTCTCACATCGCGCATCTGGAGAAGCGCGTCAAGGAGCTTGAGGAGCAGCTCGACGCCGCACGGCGCGTGTACGAGGTCGACGGCTGCCAGGTCGTGCAAGTCGGTAAGTACAGCTATCGCTGGCGCGGAAGCGACCCACTTGCAGTCGGCGACCGCGTACTACTGCCCGAGAACTGGCTGAGCAAGATCAAGGAAGGCCCGGGCCCCACAGTGGGCGTCGTCACCAAGCTCGGCACCACGTACCGCGGTTCCCTGGCGGACATCGTGGGGCGGGCGCCGACCACCGACGGGACCGATTGACGAACCCCGTGCCACAACGTGCCAGTAGGGGCGGTAAACAGCGGTCAACAGCAGGCGCGGGAGGACAGTCGAGAGACCTACGCCTGACGGCCTTTTCCGCAGGTCAGAGGCCATTTGAGTGCCCAAGTGCGGGGTGATTCCCAAGCTTATAGCGCGGGTTCGATTCCCGTCATCCGCTCCACAGCAAAGCCCCAGGTCAGAGACCTGGGGCTTGTTTGTTGGCAGACGAGTCTCGCGACTCACACGCCCTTCAGCACCGCGAGACGGGGCACGCGAAGGGCACGAAAATCCTCATCGTCTCGCGGGAGGTCCCGTATGAGCCCGCTGACCTGCATCTAGACCATCCTTACCGCCACTGAAGCCCGGTGGGAGCCCTGAGCCAGGTGTTCCCTGTACCGGAATCGCCCGGCCGTCTCGCGCTCCTGCGGAATAATCAAGGCATGGCAGCCACGCCCAGCGTCCCCGAGGTCCGCCGTACCAGATACGCCCGGCGGCTTCCCGCCAAGCTCTCGGAGCTCGGCGGTCCCGCCCACGGCCACGTCGCCCTTCCACTGCACCTCTCGTGGTCCGGCCTGGCCCGGTTCGACCTTGACCAGCCCCGGTTGCGGATGAGCTGTTACCGGATCGTCCTGGCGGAGGGGCAGCACGATGACCTGGTTCACTATCTGAACCGGGACCTGCTGGTCGCCATGTGGCCCGTCCTGCGCACGCTGATCAGCCGGGACATCCGTGACGTCTGGGAGAACGCCTTCAACGAACTGGCGCCCGACGACCAGGCTGCTGCGTGAATCTCACGGAACTGCACCGGCGGCTCCTCGCGGATCTCCTCGCCGTAGGCAACGATTACCCGCTCGTGCTCACGGGTGGCTACGCCGTCCAGGCGCACGGATTGGTCGACCGGCTCAGCAAGGACCTCGATGTCGCCACCGAGAACCCGGCGCCGATGGCGAAAATCGCCGCGACCGTACGCACCGGGCTGGAGCAACGCGGCTGGCAGGTGCGGGGGTTGGAAACCGACCCGCTATACGCGCGGTTGATCGTCACCGACGCCGCCACCGGCGAGGAGTGCGAGGTCGACGTCCTCAAGGAAGCACTCTGGCGCCCGCCCGTGAAGACTCAGCACGGTTTGGTGCTTTCCCTGGAGGACGTCGTCGGCACAAAGGTCCGGGCACTGGCAGACCGCGGCCTGGCACGTGACCTGATCGACGTCCGCGCGGCAGCCGACCGCTGGGGGCACAGCGAACTCGAAGAACTCGGCCGCCGCCATGCCCGCGACAGCTTCGACCTCTCCGACCTTCAGGCCCGGCTCGCCGGCGCGGACTGGATCGATGACACCGAGTTCGCCGCGTACGGACTCGACGACGACCAGACTCTCGAGCTGCGACAGTGGGCTCAGGAGTGGGCCGATGACATCGCCGAGAGACTCCAGGAAGCGGAAGAGCCACCGGACGACTGATCACCGAGCGCCGAACACCACGAGAAGGCTTCACATCTCCGAGGAATCCGGTCGTGCCCCAGCCGTGCCCTTCGGGGCGGTGCCCAGCGGTCACCACGCGTATCGCCGAGCCAACGAGAAGCGCCGCACCAGGCGCCGTTTTCGCAGGTCAGGCATCAGATGATCAAACTGGGCGACGGTGATTCCCAAGCTTATAGCGCGGGTTCGATTCCCGTCATCCGCTCTTCCACGAAGCCCCAGGTCAGCGACCTGGGGCTTCGTTTTGCCATCGTCAACCGTCGGAGCGCGAGGCTCTTACGAGACCGTGCTCGTAGGCGGTGATGACCAGTTGCACGCGGTCGCGCAGGCCCAGTTTGGTGATGGCCCGGGAGATGTGGGTCTTCACGGTCAGCGGGCTGATCACCAAGGCGGCGGCGATCTCGTCATTGGACAGCCCTTCCGCCACCAATCTGACCACCTCGTTCTCACGCGCCGTCAGCGCGTGCAGGGTGGCGGTGGGCCGGGGGCGGTGCGCGAAGCGCTCGATGACACGGCGGGTGACACCCGGGGACAACAGGGAGTCGCCCGCCGCCACGACCTCGACCGCCCGGCGCAGTTCGGCCGGTTCGACCTCCTTGGTGAGGAACCCGCTCGCGCCTGCTTGCAGCGCCTCGAAGACGTGCTCGTCGGTGTCGAACGTGGTCAGGATGATCACCCTGGTCGTCGGCAGCTCGGTCAGGATGCGGCGAGTGGCCACAATGCCGTCCATGCCCGGCATTCTGATGTCCATCAGCACGACGTCCGGCCGCAGCAGAGCGGCCTGACGCACCGCCTCCTCTCCCGAGGCGGCCTCGCCGACGACGGCCAGGAATTTGGCGCGGCCGAGCAGGCTGCGGAACCCTGCCCGGACCAGCGCCTGGTCGTCGGCGAGCAGCACACTGATGGTCATGGCATCAAGCCTGTCACGTGATCCGTCAGAGGCAGGACGACCTGAACGGCGAAGCCCTTGCTCGCGTCGACGCGCAGCGTTCCCCCGAGTGCCGTGACGCGCTCACGCATCCCGGTCAGGCCGTGCCCCTCCGTGAAGCCCGCGGCGGGGCGCCCGTCGTCGGTGACCGTCACCTCCAGTGCTCGCGGTCGTGCCTGCACTCGGATGGCGAGGCGCCCGGCGTCGGAATGGCGCAGGGTGTTGACCACGGCCTCCTGGACGACCCGATAGGCGGTGAGCGCCTGGGCCGCCGGAACGGCGTCGGGATCGCCCGCCGAGTCGTAGCGCACTTCCAACCCGGCCGCCTCGGCCTGCGACACCAAGCCGGCAACGGACTCCAAGCCGTGCTGTGGCACATCGCGGAGCTCACCCACGAACGCCTTCAGGTCGGTCATGGCCTGGTTGCGCACGGCGATCGCGGTGCGGAGGGCGGCGCGCGCCTCCTCGGGCGAATCGTCCAACGCCTCGACGGCGACGTTCAGGTGGACACCGACGACGGCCAGCGTATGGGCGACCACATCGTGCACCTCCCGGGAGATGATCAGCCGCTGCTCGACCAGCCGGGTCTGTTCCAGTTGGAGGATGCGGGCCTGATGCTCGGCCCGCCAACGGCCGTACTGGCGCCAGGAACTCTCGGCGGTCGACACCAGGGCCAACCAGAGCAACTCGACGCCGCCTCGGGCGAGAGCTTCAGGGGCGTCCAGCCCCTGCATGGCCAGGCCGTATGCCAGGGTGAGGGTGCCGACAGCGGCGGCCCAGCCCGGGCGGCTGCGCGCCGCGGTGAACAGGGCGAAGGACAGAGGCCAGACCGCGCCGCCCTCGAACAGACCAGCAGTTTGGTAGCCGACGAGCGTGGCGGCGGACAGGACGAGCACCAGCAGGGGGGCGGCGTCTGCGGACCAGCAGCAGACCGCCCAGGATCACGCCCAGGCCGAACGTGCCGTGCCACGACAGCGGCGCACCCATCGCGGCGGGACCTGCGCCGATGGCCACGGCGGTCAGGAACGCGAGGGCCAGGTCCACCAGCCGCGCCCGCCACCTGCTCTGCGGACGGGAACTCACCGGACGATGCCTGACGTCATGCGGCCCATCGTGCCCGACGCCGAAGGCCGGCACTTCGCCGAGGTGGCGGCCAGGGCCAGCCAGGCCAGGTTCAGGGCGATGACGATGCGTTCGGCCAGGCCCAGGGGGGCCGTGTGGGTGAGGGCGGCCTTGTCCACCAACGCCACGGCGAACAGCACGAACGCCGTCGACGACGCCCACGCGAGCACGGTCAGCGCACGCGCCCTCGAGGCCCACGCCGGATCGCGCCGCCGGACGACCGTCAGCCGGACGATCGCGATCGCCAGCGCCAGGAATCCCGCCCAGGCCGCGACCCCGTGCACACTGTCGGAGAGCGAGGGGCGGCTCCAGTTGCCCGGCGGGTCGGCCGGAAAGACGGCGGCGATCAGTACGCACCCTGCCCAGAAGTGCAGGAGCCACCCGCCCCATCCACTGCCGACGGCCCGAACGGCCACGGCCGCCGATCCGACCGCGACCGCCAGCAGGCCGACGGTCACCAGCCAGCCGTGCTGCAGGTTGACGTACCTGCTGACCGTCTCGGCCATGGGGTCGTACCCCTGATTGACCGCATCGGATATCGCGAAGGCGAGGACGGCGACGGTGAAGCCGGCCAGAGAGACTGTCTTGGTCATAGGGCCAGACAGTAGGTCTGGCCTCCGCCCGGGAGCGTCGTCCCCGCCGCGTCATCCGAGCCTGCGTCAGCGGAGTACACGACTACTCCGATCGATGTACGACCGGGCCAGGACTCACGCTGGTGCTCTGCGGAGCGGACAGGTCCCGGCCGGGCCGGACGTGCGGGGGCGGGCGCAGCCCGGAACTCGGCGATCACGCTCACCGCGTGACGGTGCCGGTTCGATTCCCGTCATCCGCTCTGCTGCGAAGCCTCAGGTCGGAGACCTGGGGCTTCGTCGTTGTCCGGGTGGAGCCGACCTACGAGGCCTCGGGGTGGGGGAGTTCGGCAAGGAGGATCTCGGCGGCCCGGGTGACGTTGTCGGCGCGGACGGCTCGGGCCATGGCGGTGCGGGCGGCTTCGGGCGTCGTGTTCGGCGGGATGACCATGAGGGAGAAGTGGTCGTTCTCGCCGCGGGTGATCAGGACGGTGTCGTCGCCGACGGGGAAGGAGTCGAGGTGCACGACCCGGTCGTCGACGACCAGGCGGGTCGGGATGCTGTTCCAGGCGGAGGCGTCCAGGCCGACCCGGGTGATGGGGCCGAGGTGCTCGGCCAGGGCGGCGACCAGCGGCGGGATCTCCCGCTCCACGTCACGCGAGCGCGGCCACCACGCGCCGTCGAGAAGGCTCTGCCTGGACCCCGTCGTCTCCAGCCGGAGGAGCGCCGTGCCCGGTTCGACGGCTCGGTGGATCTCGTCCGGCAGGAGGCGCGGAGGTGTGGGTCCCCGGGGGGAAGTGCCGGCGTCGGTCATGATCGGTCCGCCCGTCCACGGTGCTTCCGCCTGCCGTCCCTCGGTGGTGGCTTGTGCCGACCGGCGGGCGGGGCCCGTTCTTTCACCGTACTCCGGCAGGGCCCACGTACGCGCCGCGCCCGGTGCGGAGCCGTCCGGCACCGGCCCTGTCGGACGTACGGTGGACGTATCGGTGCGCGTCCACCCCGCTCGGGCCACCCGCGGACGTCCCCCGCTACGGAAAGGACGGTGCCGCCTTGGACCGCAACGAACCAGAAGCCCTGCCTCCGCCGGGATACGCGGAGATCCGCGTCGTGGCCGCCACACCGGACACCGCCCGTAGGGTGGCCGAGGTTCTCCGCCGCTGCTTCGCCGGCGGGGAGCAGCGCAGCTACCCCGCCCCGGGCGGAGGCACCCGCCTCCACCTCACTGTCGACACCGCCCGCCCCGCCGAACCGGCCCGTTCCTGGCTGACCACCAGCAGGCCGCCGAGCGGCACCGGGCCCCACGCCGAGGAACCCTGACCACGCGTGGCGGCTCCTGCCGGCGGGGGCGTCCTGGAAGCCGCGCCGCGGTATCGCGCCACCACCCTCCCCGTCGGCTTCGGCGGCGACCAGCCGCGGGTCGGCGGGGTGACACTCGCGCCCGGGGACCGGATCCTCTGCTTCACCGACGTCTGATCGAGGAGCGCTTGCGCGGGCAGGAGGAGTTCGGCGAGGAGCAGCTGATCGACTGGGTCCACCCGGCCGGCCGGGGTGGCCCGGTACTAGCTGGATCAGGACGACCGGGTCGTACGGGCCGTGGCACGCGGCCTGTCCCACACCCTCGGACGAGCCCGCGGCGAGACCACCACCGACGACGCCACCCTCGTCCTCGTCGAGTGGCGCGGGTGACGGGGTCTCCGCACGTCCGGCGGCACGGCCGACCGAAGAACCGGGCCGTCCCGACCCCCGCGCCCGGCCCCGGCGCGGAGTACGTTGGAGGTACCGGGGGCACCTCGTACCCCGCCTTCACGCGGGCGTCGTTCCCGGCGATCGCTACGCCGGGCCGCCCGCAGGCGTCCCGGGGACGGGGCTCGGCCTCATGACCAGCACGACCGTTCCCACCCGCCAGGCACGCTGGCACTGACACCACACACCTCCCTCGCCGGCCTGCTGGACGGCGCCTGGTGGCCGTACTCACGCGATCTCACCACCGAGCTGCCGCCTCTGGTGGACGCGCTGCGGGGCCGCTGCGGCCGCATCACGCGCATCACCGCGAACCCCGGACCCTGGCCCGTCTCCCCCTACGAGATCCCCGTCGGCGGACATGCCGTGCACGTCGGCTGGTTCACCGAACAGGACCCCGACGCGATGATCCTGCTGTCGTACAGCCTCGACCGCTGCGACCTGCTGGTGATTCCCCCGAGACCGCACCCGAATCCGCCACACGCCTGATGGCCGCCGCGTCCGTCCCTGGCAACCTGCACACCGCAGGCACCCTCATGTCCGACGAGGACACGGTCGGTCGCCGCCTTCGGGAGGCCCGAACCGGTGAGGACACCTGGGAGACGGAAGGCGGGGCCTTCCCGCAGCCCCGCCCCCACCCTCGCCCCGTCGTGGGGGCACGCATGATCTTCCTGCCGCAGCGCGCGTGGAGATGACATCGCCGCAACTGCCGGGCGGTCCGCCTCGTGTCGGCATCGAGCGCCGAGGCGCTGCGCTCATTTCCTTCGGTCTGCCGAGGCGAGCCAAGGCAGGACCGCCCGGAGCGGGCCGGGCGGCGTGAATGCCTCATTCGGGAGGCAATAAATACCTGTCACCGCCAGTGGAGATTCTCACCGGTGCCACGAAGAGGATTTCTTCCGGCGTCACGCGCGGGAAAACGCGGAACGCACACGGACGGCCCCGGCGTGCTACTGTCGAATCAGTTGCAGTTTTGGTACCCGAAATTTCGCACGCTTCGCCGGCCGCAGGTCGTACGGAAGCGTTTCGCATTCCGGTATTTTTCCGGGCAGGGAATCATCGCGGCGACACGGCATCCGTAAAGTGCGGATTCCGCTGCACTGCCCGAAGGAGATATGACATGGCTGCAGGCACCGTGAAGTGGTTCAACGCGGAAAAGGGATTCGGCTTCATCGAGCAGGATGGTGGCGGCCCCGACGTGTTCGCCCACTACTCGAACATCGCCGCCCAGGGCTTCCGCGAGCTCCAGGAGGGGCAGAAGGTCTCCTTCGACATCGCGCAGGGCCAGAAGGGCCCGACGGCGGAGAACATCGTTCCCGCCTGACGCTGACCCGCGGTACGCAGCTGGGGCCCGCATCCTTCGGGGTGCGGGCCCCAGCTGCATGCGTTTCCCAGGGTTTTCCCGCGTCCCCGCACCACGGGCACCACCCCACTCGATCCACCGCGTCAATCATCTTCCACTGGATCCGCATCGCCTGATTCCCTCTCCGCTTCGACCGTTCCGGCAATTTCGAGCGCTTTCGTTCCCGTCGGAATCATCGCCGCGCGCCGCATCAAGGAAGGTTCTGGATGAACCCCACACGCACGGACGGCCGTTCCTCACGCAACCGCCGCAAGGGCGGCCCTGCACACGACTCCTCCGCCGAAACGGGAAGAGGCAGTCGTTCCGCTTCGTCCGGCGCGAAACGAACGGGACGTCCGAGCCGACCGGGCGGGCGCGGCCGACGTGCGGCCACCGCGCGGGGAGAGTTCGCCCTGCCGGAGACGATCACTCCGGCGCTGCCGGCCGTCGACGACTTCGCCGGCCTGGCGCTGGACCGTCGTCTCCTCTCCGCGCTCGCCGCGCAGGGCGTGTCCGTCCCGTTCCCCATCCAGGGGGCGACGCTGCCGAACTCCCTGGCGGGCCGTGACGTCCTGGGCCGCGGACGGACGGGTTCCGGCAAGACGCTCGCCTTCGGTCTGGCCGTGCTCGCCCGGACGGCCGGACAGCCGGCCGAGCCCCGTCGGCCTCTGGCCCTGGTCCTGGTTCCGACCAGGGAACTCGCCCAGCAGGTCACGGACGCCCTCGCCCCCTACGCCCGGGCGGTGGAACTGCGCCTGGCCACCGTCGTCGGGGGAGTGCCGATCGGCCGGCAGGTGAAGGCCCTGCGCCACGGCGCCGAAGTCGTCGTGGCCACCCCGGGCCGCCTCAAGGACCTCATCGACCGCGGCGACTGCCGGCTCGACCAGGTCGCCGTCACCGTCCTGGACGAGGCCGACCAGATGGCCGACATGGGCTTCATGCCCCAGGTGACCGCGCTGCTGGACCAGGTGCGGTCCGGAGGCCAGCGGATGCTGTTCTCCGCGACGCTGGACCGCAACGTCGATCTCCTGGTCCAGCGCTACCTCACCGACCCCGTCGTCCACTCCGTGGACCCCTCCCAGGGCGCGGTCGTGACGATGGAGCACCACGTCCTGCACGTGCACGGCGCCGACAAGCAGCGGCTGACCGCGGAGATCGCGGCGCGGGACGGCCGGGTGATCATGTTCCTGGACACCAAGCACGCGGTGGACCGTCTCACCGACGACCTCCTCGGCCGCGGGATCCGGGCCGCCGCCCTGCACGGCGGGAAGTCGCAGCAGCAGCGCGCCCGCACCCTGACCTGGTTCAAGAACGGCCACGTCACCGTGCTGGTCGCCACGAACGTCGCGGCCCGCGGAATCCACGTCGACCGGCTCGACCTCGTGGTCAACGTGGACCCGCCGGCCGACCACAAGGACTACCTCCACCGCGGCGGCCGCACCGCCCGGGCCGGCGCTTCGGGCAGTGTCGTCACCCTGGTCACCGCCGGCCAGCGCCGCGGCATGGTGCGCCTCATGGCGGCCGCGGGCATCGTGCCCGAGACCACCCCGGTCCGCTCGGGCGAGGACGCGCTGGTCCGGATCACCGGCGCGCGGACCCCCTCCGGCGTTCCGGTGACGATCACGGCGCCGCCCGCCGAGCGGCGGAGCCGGCGGGGCGCCGCCCCCCGCGGTCGACGCGCTCCCCTCTCGACGGCACGGCACTCGGGCGTGCGGCGTTCCGCCGGGCGCGGCGGTCCCGCCCCCGCCCTGTCCGGAAGCCGACCCATCTCCTCAGGAGGCACCTCGTGACGCCGGTCCACACGCAGCCCCGCCCGTCCCGCCCCGTGCCCGCACGTCCGGCGGGCGCCGACGCCGCGGACACCGCCGGACCACAGGTCTGCGACGACATGACCGTGGAGGTGGCCCTGGCCGTCATGGCCGGCGCCCGCACCGGGCACCTGCTCCTCTGCGACAACGACGATCAGCACACCGGCCTCGTCACCCGCGCCCAGCTCATCACCGTCCGCGACAGCGCCGCCTACACGGACCGGCTCCGGCTGCGCGACCTCCCCGACGACGGCCGCCGTTTCCCACGGCGGCCCCTGTGACGCCCTGACGGGCCCGGCTCCCCGCCGAGCCCCGCACCGGCTGTCACGACCGGGAACGGGGCGAGACCCCCAACCCCACCCCGTCCCCGGTCGTCACGTGAACCGCCCCGCGCCGCCGGGACCGCCCCTCTCCCTCGACCTCTGTGAGGCACCATGCGCTGCGTCATCGCCCGCTTCCCCTTCGAGCTCACCAAGACCGGCGTCCTGGACGCCATGAACGGCGTCACACCCGAGGAGATCACCGGCGAGTCCGTGATCATCGGTCGCCGCACCTACCCCGTCAAGCAGGTCGGCCAGGTCATCACCCGGCAGGACCGGCGCGACTTCACCGCCCGTGAGGTCGTCCTCGCCATGACCAAACTCGGCTTCACCTGCCGCGACCTCCCTCGGAGCAGCGCTCCCGCCCACGGCACCGGTTCCCTCCGGGACGCCTCCGCGGCGCTCGGCGCCCCGGCGGCCTGACCCCCGCGGTCCGCGACCCACGGGCGGACACGGACCGACGACCGGGCACCGAGAGGGCCCGACCGGCACCCGGCCGACGCCGCACAGGCGGCGCCGGCCCTGCCGGTCGGGCCCTCCTCCGTATCCGCGTACGCCCGCCGCGGGTCCTCCCGCCAGGTCAGTGATCGGAGTACGTGACGTCGCCGATCGTCCAGGCGCTGACGTCTTCGATCGAGACGCGGTACATGCCTCCCGTCTCCGGAATCGCCGTCGTGCCCTGGAGGATCCGGGCCATGTGGAAGTGCAGGTGCGTGGGCGTCTCGTCCCCGCTCCCGGCGGCGGACTCGTCGCCGCTCCCGGCGGCGAAGGCGACGGAGAACTCGCCCAGCCGGTCGGAGTCCGCCAGGACCTCGGAGACCCGCTGTCGCCACACCGCCTCGGGTGCCAGCCGACCCGTGATCACAGCGCCCCCGATGACGACGGTCAGGGACATCTGGTTGCTCCGCCCGGACTCCACCAGCCGGGCGACGTAGCCAAGCAGCTCGTCAATCTTCGACATGAGGGCGATCCTACGAGTCCCTTCCCCCCGCCCGCCGCGTCCTTCCGAGTGGGCGGCCGGCCTGGCGCTGCCCGTGCGTCTCGGAGACCGGCGGTCGGTCCGGCACGACCTCCCCCGTCTCCGCTCTTCCCTCCGCCCTTCTCTCCGCTCCGCAGGACCGAAAATCTACTGCGGCCACGGTAGACATCAGCATGTGGGCGAGCTATGTTTTTTCTCGTATCCCGCAGAGACAAAGAGGCCTGGCAGAGACGAACTGCCGGCAAGCAGTACAGGTAGTCGCAGTGAGCAGGGCAGTGCGGCGGTGGAGTTCCGAAGCCAGGGCTTTCGCAGGACGGTGACGGAACTGACGGCCGGACTGGGCGGCCCGCAGTGATCAGGGGCCTCCATCAGCGGTACCCCTGGTGAAGGCGCGTCGGGCTGCGGGGCGCGCACCAGGGCACGGAGACGGCGGCGCTCCCTCAGGCCGCCGAGCAGTACGCATCACCAGCAGTACGCATCACCAGCAGTGCGCAGTATCCGCAGGACAAGAAGTCGATCGGCAGGAACGGAGGAACGCGGCGCCATCAGGATCGCCCGGGCGGAAGTCCCGCGTCCGGGTACCGCAGGACATCGATAGCGAGGTGGTCTCCGGTCAAGCAACCGCGATCCCCGCACCCCCGGCAGCAGCCAGGCCGGGCGGGCGGACACGGAAGGCCGGCGTTTCATCAGGGCCGGCAGGTGGTGTAGTAGTTCCTTCAGGGCCCTGGTGCCAGTACTGGCACCAGGGCCCTCTATGCGTTTCCGGGAGAGGTGCGAATGACGGCAGACAACTCGTACGACCGTTTCGACGACGACGACTACCCCGCCTACACCATGGGCAGAGCGGCCGAAATGATCGGCGCTTCCCAGGGCTTCCTCCGCGCCATCGGCGAAGCCCGCCTGATCACGCCGCTGCGTTCCGAGGGCGGCCACCGCCGCTACTCCCGCTACCAGCTCCGCATCGCCGCCCGCGCCCGCGAACTCGTCGACCAGGGCACCCCGATCGAGGCCGCCTGCCGCATCATCATCCTCGAGGACCAGCTCGAAGAGGCCCGCCGCATCAACGCGGAGTACCGCCGCGCCGCCGAGTCCGACGCGCCCTCCGATCGGGCGTGAGACCCTCTGCCCGCCGGCTGCGCCGCCGCACGCCCGGGCAGGGTGGTCGGGACGGTCCGTGTCGGTGGTCGGTGGTCGGGACGGTCTGTGTCGGTGGTCGGTGGTCGGTGACAGGGAGCGGTGCACGGGTGTCGACCGGTCTCCCGCCGGGCCCGGCCGGGTCCTTCTTCGACCGCCTGACGGAGGAGAACCGCGGTCAACGGCCGCGGGATGACGGATGACGGCCCACCGACCGAGCCCGCCGCCGCGGACGAACGAGCGAGGCTGCTGCTGCGCCGAAGCCTCGCGCATGCCGGAGCCTGTCTGCGGACCGCACCGACCATTCGTGCCTTTCCCGAACGTTTCGGCAGGTCGGATCCCCTTGCCACGTCGCCGCGCCGCGTGATTCCCAGGCTTGTGGCGCGGGTTGGACTGGATTCCCGTCACCCGCTCCGCGTCGAGGCCCCAGGTCGGCGACCGGGGCTTCGACGTCGTCCGGACCTCACGCGGCGTCAGGACCCGGGCGGCGGGCTTCCGCTGATCAGCGGGCCAGGAAGGCGAGGATGCGCTGGTTGACCTCCTCCGGCTTCTCGGAGAGGAGGAAGTGGCCGGCGCCTTCGATCATCGCCCCGTCCGAACCCGGCGGCAGCATGGCCACGATGTCGGCGAGCGCCTCCGCGTCGACCACGGGGTCCTCGGTTCCGTGGAGGTAGAGGGTGGGCTGGGACGGCAGCTTGTTCAGCACGCGCGCCATTTCCCATTGCGGGGTGCCGAAGGTCGCAGCCGGGAAGTTCTGCCGGTAGAGCTCCAGGCCGAGGTGGAGCCGCTCCGGCGTGTCGAGTCCCTCCTTCATCGCCTTGCGGTCCTCGGTGGAGTCGTAGCCGGGGACGGTTCCCGTCCAGTGCTCCCAGAGCCAGTCGAGGTACGCGAGATTGTCGGCCGCGACGAGTTGGTCGGCCATGGCCATCTGGAAGAAGTAGAAGTGGACGTACCGCTCGATCCTGCCCGGGTCCGCGCTGTTGCGGTCGTAGAACTCCAACGGCGGGACGTCGTTGACGACCACCTTGGTCCACCGCTCGGGTGCGGCCGCGGCGGCGCCCCAGGTGACGAAGCCGCCCCAGTCGTGTCCGATCAGGACCGCGTCGGAGCCGCCGCCGAGCGCCTCGTGCAGGCCATTGGCGTCAGCGATCAGGTCGGGCAGGCGCATGCTGCCGTCCGGCGGCACCTGGGACGGGGCGAACCCCCGCATGGTGGGGGCCACGGCGTGGTACCCCGCCTCTGCCAGCGCGGGCAGGAGGTACCGGTACAGGTGGGGCGTGTCGAAGCCGTGCAGCATCAGGGCGAGCGGCCCTTCTCCCGCCTCGACGTAGGCCAGGTCCAGGCCGTTGACGGTGATCCGCTTGTGCTCCATTGCCGGCTCCTTGCGAGAGTTACTAAAACGAACGTTCTAACTAGTCGGAAGCTAGCACGGCGCTCACGCGACCCACAAGCTAGAACGAACGCTCTATTCAGTAGACTTCGCGGTATGGCGAACACACCACAGCCGGGCACCCGGGAGCGCGTCGTCCGCGCGGCCTCTCTACTGATGCAGCGGCAGGGGTACGAGGGGACCGGCATCAAGCAGGTCGCCCAGGAGGCCAAGGCCACGCTCGGCTCGGTCTACCACTTCTTCCCCGGCGGCAAGCAGGAGCTGGGTGTGGCCGCGGTCCAGCACGCCGACCAGGAGTTCGCGGAGCTGCTGTCGACCTCGCTGTCCGCGGAGGCCGACCCGGCGAAGGCCGTCGTCGCCTGCGCCGGCGAGCTCGCCCGCCTCCTGCGCGACTCCGGCTGGGTGGACGGCTGCCCGATCAGCGCGACGGCGCTGGAAACCACCGGGCGAGCCCCCGACATCGAGCAGGCCGTCGCCGAGGCGTTCCAGCATTGGCGGGACCTGGTGGCGGGCACGCTCCGCGAAGCCGGGTTCCCGGAGGGCGATGCGCGCGACCTGGCCATCACCGTCATCAGCACCCTCGAAGGCGCCGAGCTCACCGCACAGGTCGCCAAGAGCGAGACACCACTGAGGGTCGCGGGTGAGCACCTCGCCCGGCTCATCGACTCCTACAAGAGGTGAGAGCCGGTTCGGAGTTCGGTGAGGTCGCGATCGTCACCGGGGCCGACCGTGTGTCGGCCGGCGTGTCGGCCGGCGTGTCCGCCGACGTGTCCGCCGGCGTGTCCGCCGGCGTGGCGGCCGACGTGTCGGCCGGCCTCGCCCTCGACTGGGCCCTCTCGCCCACTCCCGGCGACCTCGACAAGCCCTGACCTCCTCCGCCCGGACCTCCTGCCCGGACTTCCTCAGCCCAGACCTCCTGCCCTGACCTCCTCTTGCCCTGACCTCCTCTGCCCGGACTTCCTCCGCCCGGACCTCCTGCCCGCCCCCACCGCGTTTGCCGACTCGCTGACGTCGGCCGCACGGCGCCACCCACGGTTCAGACGGTCTGCGGCCCCATGATCCGGACGAGCAGGTCGTCGAGGCTGACCAGGCCCGTGAGCACACCCTCCTCGTTCCGGACGACGGCGAGGGAGGCACGGACCCGACGCAGCTGTTCGACGGCTTCGGACACCGTGGTGTCGGTGGCCAGTTCGGGTACGGGGCGGGCCAGGTCGCGGGCCGTGCCGAGCCGGCCGCGGGTGCGGGCGACGAGGGCGTCGCGGGCGTGGAGCGCGCCGAGGACGCGGTCGCCGTCGCGGACGAGAAGGCGGGAGCGGTCCGCGGCGGAGGCGCGGGCGAGAACCGTGTCGAGGCCGGCCTCGGCCGGGACACTGACGATGTCGTCCGCCGGTGTCTGGATCTCCGCGACCGGGGTCTGCGGCTCGGTGAGGGAGCGGGTGATGAGCTGCGAGTCGGTCTTGTCGATCAGGCCGAGCCGCTCGGACTCCTCGACGAGGTGGTGGAGTTGCTCGCGGTTGTGGACGGTGGTCAGTTCGTCGCGGGGCTGCACGCGGCACATCCGTACGAGCGCGTTGCTCACCTTGTTCAGGAGCCGGAGCAGCGGGCGGACCGCCTTCACCAGGGCGCGGAAGGGCGGGGTGAGGAGCATCGCCGAGCGCTCGGGGTGGGCGATGGCCCAGGACTTGGGGGCCATCTCGCCGACGACCATGTGGAGGAAGACCACGAGCACCATGGCGACGGCGAACGCGATGCCGTAGCTGAGCGCTTCGGGCAGCCCGAGCTTCACGAGCAGCGGGTCGAGTTCGTGGGAGACGGCCGGCTTGGAGATCGCGCCGAGGCCCAGGGTGCACAGGGTGATGCCGAGCTGGGCGCCCGCGAGCATCAGGGACAGCTCGCGCATCCCGGCGAGCGCGGCCTTGGCGCCGCGCTGCCCGTCGGCGACGGCCTTCTCGATGCGGTGGCGCTTGGCGGCGACGAGGGCGAACTCGGCGGCGACGAAGAAGCCGCTGCCGATGAGGAGCAGGACGGTGACGAACAGGGCCATGGGGAAGCTCATGACTGGGCCTCCTCGGCGGCCGGGCGGGTCGGCTGGACGCGTTCGAGGCGGACGCGTTCGGGAACGTGGCGGTCGAGGCTGAGGACCTCGATCCGGACGTCGTCGACGGTGAGGGTGTCGCCGATGGCCGGGAAGCGGCCGAGGCGATCGATGACCAGACCCGCCACGGTGTCGTAGTCGTCGTCCTCGGGCAGCGCGATGCCGGTGGCGTCCTCGACCTCGTCGAGGCGGCGGCCCGCGTCCACGCGCCAGCCGTCCCCGTCCGGAGTGGCGAGTACGACGACCTTGTCGCTCTCGTCGGCGATGTCGCCGACGAGTTCTTCGGCGATGTCCTCGTAGGTGACGATGCCGGCGACCCCGCCGTGCTCGTCCAGGACGACGGCGAACTCGTCGTCCGCCTCCCGCATCCGTGCCACCGCCTGCGGCAGCGGCAGCGTGTCGGGCAGCAGCAGGGGCCGCCGTGCGGACTCCCCCGCCGTCAGGTCGCCGAACCGGTCCGCGGGCAGGCGGACGAGTTCGCGCACGCCGAGGACGCCGGCGACGTCGTCGGGGTGGTCGCCGAGGACCGGGTAGTTGGAGTGGCCGTACCGCGCGATCAGTTCGACGGCGTCGGTGAGCGTGGCGTCCTTGCGTACGAAGGCGGCGTCGACGCGCGGCACCATGACCTCGTCGAGGGTCCGCTCGGTGAACTCCAGGGCGTGGTCGAGGAGCTCGGCCGTGTCGGCCGGCAGCCGGCCCTGCTCGTGGGACTCGCCGATGAGGTGGCTGAGCTCTTCGAGGGTGGCGCCGTGGTGGAGTTCCTCGACCGGCTCGATGCCCACCTTGCGCAGCAGCCTGTCGGCGGCGCCGTCGAAGACGCGGACGACCGGTCCGACGATCTTCAGGTAGACGAGGGTGGAGGAGGCCAGGGACTTGGCGAGCCGCTCGGGCACGGCCAGGGCCAGGTTCTTCGGGGCGAGTTCGCCGAGAACCATCTGCAGCACGGTCGCCACGACGAAGGCGAGGACGACGGAGATCGTCGACACGACTCCGTCGGACAGGCCGGTGCCCTCCAGGGCGGGCTTCAGGAGGGCCGACACGGACGGCTCGGCGAGGAAGCCGACGACCAGGCCGGTGACGGTGATGCCGAGCTGGGCGCCGGAGAGCATGAAGGAGAGCCGTTCGAGGACCTTCAGCGCGCGGGCGGCCCGCTTGTCGCCGGCCGCCGCCTCTCCGGCGAGCGCGATGCGGTCGGCGGCGACGTAGGCGAACTCCTGGGCGACGAAGTAGCCGGTGCCGGCGGTCAGTACGAGAACGGCCAGCAGACCGAGAGCGGCGTTCATCGGCTGTCGCACCCCTTCGCGTCGTCGGGGTGCGTCGATCTGGCGGACAACAAGGTGCTCCTTCGTCGGGCGGTGATCAGAACCGAGTATCAGGGGAGAGGCGGCGGGGCGCGCCTGCCTGGCCGAGGTGGAGGCCGACCGGTCCCTTCCGTTCCGCCGAAGGGGCGCCCGCCGTCCCTCCGGCCGCGGGCGCTCGTCGTCCGGATGTGTACGCCCCACGGCCCCGACTGGTGCCGAAACCGGATGGCCCATCCTATGCTTCTACACGGATGTAGATGGAACGAGGCCCCACGGCCCGAAGTGCCCGACCGCACAAGCTATGTGAAGGAGTGAACGCCCCATGGTGTTCAAGCGTCTGCTCGGCTCGCTCGGTGTGGGCGGCCCCTCGGTGGACACCGTGCTCGACCCCGGCGCGGTGACACCCGGAGGCACCCTGAGCGGCCAGGTCCACCTCCAGGGCGGCAATGCCGACTTCTCCATCGAGCACATCACCCTGGAGCTCGTGGCCCGCGTCGAGGCCGAACACGACGAAGGGGAGTCCGAGGGCACGGTGGTCTTCCACCGGAGCGTCGTCGGCGGGAACTTCCGCCTCGCCGAGGGCGAGCACCGCAGCGTGCCGTTCTCGTTCCCGGTGCCCTGGGAGACGCCGATCACCGAGCTGCACGGCCAGGGCCTCGGCATCGCCCTCGGCGTGCGCACCGAGCTCGGCGTCGCCGGCGCGAAGGACAAGGGCGACCTCGACCCGCTCGCGGTCCGCCCCCTGCCGGTCCAGGAGGCCGTCCTCGAAGCGTTCGGCCGGCTCGGCTTCGGCTTCACGTCCGCCGACCTGGAACTGGGCCACATCAACGGGACCGGCCAGCAGCTCCCCTTCTACCAGGAGATCGAGCTCGCCCCGGCGCCGCAGTACGCGCACCAGGTCAACGAGGTCGAGGTGACCTTCCTGGCCGGCCCGGCCGGCATCGAGGTGATCCTGGAGGCCGACAAGCGCGGCGGCTTCTTCTCCGAGGGCCACGACGCCCTGACCCGCTTCACCGTCGGGCACCACGGCGCCGAGTCGACCGACTGGAACGCCGAAGTCGACGGCTGGATCCGCCGGCTCGTCGAGCACCGCGCCTCGTACGGCACGGATTCCGCGTACGGCACGCCTTCCTCGTACGGCACGCCTTCCTCGTACGGTTCCCACGACGCCTACGGTCACGGCACCCCGTACGCCGAGAAGGACCGTCACGGTCACCACGGCCATCACGGCCACCACGACGAGCACGGCCACCGCTCCGGCCCGGGCATGGGGACCGCGGTCGCGGCGGGCGCGGCCGGACTGGCCGTCGGCGTCGTCGGCGGAATGGTCGCGGCCGAGGTCGTCGACGAGATCGGCGACTTCTTCGAGGGGGACGAGGAGGGGGAGGGGGAGGGCGACGAAGGCTGAGACCGGCCTACCGGGCGCCGGCCGGACGCGTCTCGGCCCGACGCGTCACGGCCCGACACGTCTCGGCCCAACGCGTCACGGCCCGACACGTCACGGCCCAACGCGTCACGGCCCGACACGTCACGGCCCAACGCGTCACGGCCCGACACGTCACGGCCCGACGCGGGCTCCCCGCATCTGATGGCTTCCGCCTGACCGCCTGATGGCCGCCGTGCGACAACGGCTGCGGCCCCACGCGCTGCCGGCGGTCGCACGGGCCGGCCTCGTCACGGGCCGGCCTCGTCACGGACCGGCCTCGTCACGGACCGGCCTCGTCACGGACCGGCCTCGTCACGGACCGGCTCCGGCGGCGTCAGAGCGGAGTCGCCGCCTTCAGGATCAGGAAGAGCGTGACGGCCGAGTTCGCCGAGGCGAGCGCGGAGACCGTGGTGCCGGCCGCCGCGGCCCACGCGGCCAGGCCCGCGGTGGTGAAAAGCGACGGCCAGACGCTCGCGGCGGGAGCCGGACGCAGCAGGGCCGCCACGCGACGCGGTACCGGGCCGGCCGAGGCGAAACCGGCGAGCGTCACCGACGGGGCGCCCCTGGAAGTCAGCGCCGCCTTGCCGACCGCCCGGGCCACGGTCCGGCGGCTGCCGACCCGGTCGGCCGCCTCCTCATCCGCCCAGCGCTCCGTGGTGTACGCGACCGCCGTGCGCAAGGGACGCAGGAAGGGGTTGGCCCGGGCCGCCACCTGCACGGTCAGCAGGAACCGGTGGTGCCGGGCGTTCAGGTGGGCGCGCTCGTGGGCGAACAGGGCGCGTCGCTCCGGCCCGGTCAGGGTGGCGAGCATCGCGGTCGTGACCACGACACGGTTCCTCCGGCCGGGAAGTGCGTACGCGTAGGCGCTCTCGTCGTCGGGCAGGACCGCCACCGACGTAGCGGGCAGGCCCGCCAAGGCCCGTTCGGCACTCCGCCGTACGCGGTGGTGTCGCCAGGCTGCCCGGGCGCAGGAGACGAGGACGGCGATCAGCGCCGGAATGGCGACCTTGCCCGCGACCTCGTCAAAGGGGACGGCCTCGCGGACCTCGGGGTCGGACCATCCGTCGGGCAGCGGGTTGCCGGGGAGCTGGGCGGTGCCGACCACCATCAGCAGCGCCAGGCACAGGGTGCTGCACACGGCCAGCACACCGGAGAGAGCGGTCAGCAGCCAGGTGGCCACCCGGGGATGCAGATGGTGCTCGGCGAGACGTGCGACCGGCCACGCCGTCAAGGGCAGGACCAGCGGCAGGAAGACGAAGACCCCCATGCCGTCAGTCTTCCCCCTCCTGGGGGCCCTGAGCCAGCAGATCCCGCAACAGACGCTCGTCATGGGCCGAGAGTCCCGTCACGAACCGGGCCAGCACCGCCTCCCGGTCCGCCTCGCCGTCCAGGACCTTCCGCATGCGCAGGGCGGCGAGTCCGGCCTCGTCCGCGACGGCCGTCCACTCGAACGAACGGCCCGCCCGCTCCCTGCTCACCGCACCCTTGGCATGCAGGCGGGTCAGGATGGTGATGACGGTGGTGTACGCGAGGTCGCCGCCGAGCCGTTCCTGCACCCACCCGGCGGTCCGGGCACCGCCGGCCTGGCGCAGGGCGCCCACCACCTGCACCTCGAGTTCGCCCTGCCCACGCCGCCGGGGGTGGGGGCCCTGCCCCTCTCGCCCGCTCTTCGTCATTCCGCCGCCCTCCCGCCGACTCGTCCCGCCCTGTGGAGCGGTTCATCGTACTGAGACGACACGCTTCGGCCCGTCGCCGTTTCCGTGGCGTTGGTCGCGATGTCTCGAGGAGCGGAAGCCGTGGGCCACCGCGCGCGCCCGCCCTTCCGCACGCCTTCTACATCACTGTAGATTTTTGTGCGCCGGCACGCCACGACCCAGAAGGAAGACGACATGAGTGTGAACCTCGCCAAGGGCGGCAACGTCTCGCTGACCAAGGAAGCCCCCGGGCTCACCGCGGTGCTCGTCGGCCTGGGCTGGGACGTCCGCACGACCACCGGAGCCGATCACGACCTCGACGCGAGTGCCCTGCTGCTCGACGACAGCGGGAAGGTCGTCTCCGATCGGCACTTCGTCTTCTACAACAACCTCACCAGCCCGGACGGCTCCGTCGAGCACACCGGTGACAACCTGACGGGTGAGGGAGAGGGCGACGACGAGTCCATCAAGGTCGACCTGGCCGCCGTACCCGCCGCCGTCACGAAGATCGTCTTCCCGGTCTCCATCCACGACGCCGACAACCGGGGCCAGAGCTTCGGACAGATCCGCAACGCCTTCATCCGTGTGGTCAACCAGGCGAACGGCACCGAGCTCGCCCGCTACGACCTCTCCGAGGACGCCGCCACGGAGACCGCCATGGTCTTCGGCGAGCTCTACCGTCACGGCACCGAATGGAAGTTCCGGGCCGTCGGCCAGGGCTACGCCTCCGGGCTCGCCGGCATCGCGGCCGACTTCGGCGTCAACGTCTGAGGCACGAGCAGGACACCCCTCCCCTCCAGAGAACGGAAGAACGTGTTCGGAATCAGCGAGATAGCGATCCTCCTGATCGTCGTCATTCTTCTCCTCGGCGCCAAGAAGCTGCCGGAGCTGGCCCGCAACGCCGGCAAGGCGGCCCGCATCCTCAAGAGCGAGACCAAGGCGATGAAGACGGACGGCGCCCCGGAGCAGCAGGCCACCTACCAGGTCACCGACAGCCGCCCCCACCAGAACCCGCCGCAGAAGGGAACCGAGCACCCCGACAGCCCCTCGGGAAGCCCGCGCCCGTAGCCACCCCCCTGCCGGGGGCGGTGAACGGCGGAGCGAAGCCCCAGGTCAGCGGCCTGGGGCTGCTTCGTCAGTTTTTCAGCGGCGGAAGATGCGGATTTCGCGGATCGTCGATGTCGACGGCGATGGTGAACCCCGCGGTCGAGCTGAAGGTGGCGACGTCGCCGGAAAGCCGGATGCGATCAAGCGGATTGGATGCGGCGAAGAACATCGCCCAGGTCAGTGCGCGGTCGGGAGTCAGGCGTGCGATGAACCCCTCCGAACCGTACGGACCCTCGCCGCCCCACAGGAATCCCCGCTCCCTCAGGTCCACCGCGGCAAGACCGTCGACCGAGGACACCCGGGACGGGTCGTCTTCCCGCACCTCGTCGAGCGCGAACGGGGACAGCACGGAGAAGCCGCAGGGCGCGGCGGCGTCGAGGGCGACGTCATAGGAGCGCCCGTCGGCGAAGTGGAGGGCGTCCTTGACGGGAAGCTCCCACTCTTCCCACAGGCGTTCGATCGCGGTCATTTCCTCTTCCTACGCCTCCGTTACGCCTATTCGGGCCAGAATTCATGCGCCTTCTGATTCGCTCTGCCCAGTTTGCCGGGTGCTGGACCTGTCGCGGGCCACGCACTTCGCCCGCGAGAAGCGGCCGAAGCCGGCCCGCCGGCTCCGCGACGAGCAGCTGACGCCTCAGCTCAGTGGTGCTGATCGACTGCCCGCAGCCGCAACCCCGCCAGTGAAGCCCCGTACCGTGCCTGAGATGCGGTGACCTGCCACGCAGGAGATCATGCCTGTATCCCCGTCACATCGCGCCTTGCAGGACGTGAAGGTTCACGGAGGAAACATGTCTCGTCTGCCAGCGCTCGCGCTGACTGTGGTCCTGTTCGCCGTAGGGGTCTCTGCCTGCGGCAGCCAAACCGTCACCGAGAGTCCAGCGAGCAGCAACCCCACTCCGCCGAGGAAGACCGAACCCCTGGCATCACGGCCCAGCCCCACGCCCGCCGTCGCCGTAGTCGGCGACACGCTGGACCTCACCGGCTCCACCAATGACGCGAAACTCGCCGTGACCGTTGTGAAGGTGGTCGATCCGGCCGCCGGCAAGGATACGAGCCCGGGCGCGGGTGAGCGGTACGTCGCCGTGCAGTTCCGGCTGCATAACACCGGCTCCAAGACTTACAGCGACGCGCCGGATAACAGCGCCAAGCTCATCGACGATCAAGGCCAGCGGTTCAACTCCTGGATCACTGATACGACCGCTGGTCCGGGCTTCGGCGGAACCGTGGTGGTCCCGGTCGATGACACCGCACTCGGATACATCACGTTCAAGGTGCCGACTGACTCCAAGATCACCAAGATTCAGTTCACAATGGAAAGCGGCTTCGCCGAAAACACCGGCCAATGGCGCGTGCCGTGACGGGTCACCTCAGCTGACTCGCCGCCTTGGTCACCGCTGACCCCGAAAGTGCGAACGCACGGGCTCTCCACGGTGGGTTTCAGCCCAAAGTGCCTTCGAAGGCTCCGGTCATCGCGTCCTCCTCGCTGATCTGGAAAGTCCCTCGACGTGTGACCTCCACCTTGTAGCAACCGCGCCCAGTAGGGACATCGGGCACGAGCACCTCGAAGCGGCATACAGCCCCTGGCTTGGTCGACTCACCGAGGCCACCCGTGGCGACGTCCGTCCCTTCGCGAGCGGCACGACGTGCCGGGCCCGGTGGGCCGGACCGTCTACCGGATCAAAGACATCGCCCCGGACTAGTACTTCCTGGACACCGTCCGCATGGCCGCACGCGGCGACGCCCTGCTCGCGCCCTCGATCACCCGTCGGCTGATCGACAGATACCCGTCCCAGCCGCTCGACGCCGGCGTCGGCGGCCTGGTCGTCCCGCGCACCTCCTGAACGTCCCGGGCCGCGACCCGGGTGTCTCCGTGCCCCGCGCCCCTGCGCATCCCGGCCGCACGGCCGGGGCGACGGTCGCGCCGAGAGCGTTCGGCGGCGCATGCCACACCACGTACCGACAGTCGTGTCGACAACATTGGCTAAGATGCCGACGCGGATGTCGTCAAGTTTAAGCAAAGCGGCGCGCCCGTTCCGTCGTCATGCCCCCATCCCCTGTCCCTCCCTCCCCCACTCCCTGGCCCCCGCCCCTGGCCCCCGCCCCTGCCCCTCCCTCTGCTGTCCCCCATCCCCTCCCTCACTCGGAGAGTTCCGTGTTCCTCGCCCTACGCGATCTGCGCTTCGCCCGCGGTCGCTTCGCCCTCATGGGCGCGGTGGTCGCGCTCATCGCCGTACTCGGCGTCCTTCTGTCCGGGCTGGCCTCCGGCCTGGCGGATGCCGGCATATCCGGCCTGCGGGCGCTGCCCGTGACCCACATGGCCTTCGACGAGAAGGCGACCAGCGAGCAGTTCTCCCGTTCGACCGTGGAGCAGGAGGACTGGCAGGCGTGGTCCAAGACCCCGGGAGTGGAGCGGGCGGAGCCGTTCGGGAACACCCTGGCCAATGCCCAGGTGACCCAGGGCGCCAAGAAGGGCGAGCAGGTCAACCTCGCCGTCTTCGGCATGGCACCGGACTCCTCCCTGGCCCCCCGCCCCAGCGAGGGTGAGGGCCTGGAAGAGGGCAGCGCGGGCATCGTGATCACCCAGGAGATCGCCGACCTGGGCGTGAAGGTCGGGGACGTCCTGACCGCGGACAAGAGCGAGGTGCGGCTGAAGGTCGTCGGCCTGGTCGACGACAGCATCTCCTACGGCCACATCGGCGTCGCCTACACCGACCTCGACACCTGGCGTCACCTCCACTACGGCCTGCCGGGCGACCTGCCCGAGGCCGCCGGCCGACAGGCCACGGCCGTCGCCCTGACCCTTGCGCCGGGCGCCGACGTCGCGGCCGTGGAGAAGGCGACCGGCACCCGCGCCGACACCAAGGAGACCACCTTCGGCGCGTCCCCCGGCTACACGGCCGAGTCCAGCACCATGGCCCTGATCAAGGGCTTCCTGTACGCCATCTCCGCCCTGGTCGTCGGCGCGTTCTTCACCGTGTGGACCGTGCAGCGCAAGGCCGAGATCGCCCTGCTGAAGGCGCTCGGCGCCCCCACCGGATACATCCTGCGCGACGCGCTCGCCCAGGTCGTCGCCGTGCTGGTCGGAGCCACGGCCCTCGGCACCGCCGTCGGCCTGGCCCTGGGCAGCGCGATGATCGGCAAGGCCCCCTTCTCCCTCTCCGCCCCGGCCATCGCCACCTCCTCCGGCCTCCTCATCGTCCTCGGGACCGTGGGCGCCGTCGTCGCCGTCCGCCGCATCACCGCCGTCGACCCCCTGACCGCTCTGGGAGCCACCCGATGACCACCCCCGCCACCGACCACCAGGCCACCGCGGCCACCACGGACACCGCGGGCCCCGGCGGACTGCGCCTGGACGACGTCACCCTCACCCTCGGTGACGGCGACGCCGCCGTCACCGCCCTCGACCACGTCGGCCTGACCGTCGCCCCCGGCGAGTTCGTCGCCGTCGTCGGCCCCTCCGGATCCGGCAAGTCCAGCCTCCTCGCCGTCGCCGGCGGCCTCCAGAGGCCCACCTCGGGCACCGTGCACATCGCCGGCACCGAGCTGACCGCCCTGTCGGACAAGGAACGCACCGCCGCCCGCCGCCGCCACATCGGCTTCGTCTTCCAGCAGTCGAACCTGCTGGCCTCCCTCACCGTCAGGGAACAGCTGTTGCTACCCCTGCACATCGACGGCCGTCTCGACACCGCCGCGCGGACCCGCGCCGACGAGCTCATCGAGGCGGTCGGACTGACCCACCGCGCCGACTCCCGCCCCCACCAGCTCTCCGGCGGCGAGCGCCAGCGCGCGGGCCTGGCCCGGGCCCTGATGACCTCCCCCGCCGTCCTGCTGGTGGACGAGCCCACCTCGGCACTGGACCGGGTGCGCTCGGCCGAGGCGGTGCGGCTGATCGCCGAGCAGACCCACGAGCGCGGCACGGCCACGGTCATGGTCACCCACGACACGGCGATAATGGACGCAGCCGACCGGGTGTACGAGATGGTCGACGGCCGCCTGTCCTGACCGACCGGCGGCTTCGGCCCGGCACCTCGCTCCCGGGCCGAAGCCACCCCCTCAGGAGCCCGCCCCGCATGCCGAAGATCAACGCCTCCACCGTCGCCGAGCACCGCGCCCAGCAACGCGAGGCGCTGATCGGGGCTGCGATCGACCTCCTGGTCAACGAGGGCGCCGCCGCCGTCACACCGGCGGCGGTCGGCGCCCGCGCGGGGCTGGCCCGCTCCAGCGTCTACCAGTACTTCGACTCGTCGGCGGCCCTCCTGGCCACCATCACGGAGGAAGCCTTCCGGCGCTCCGACGAGGCACTCACCCGCGCCCTGGCCGCCGCGAACGGGCCGCTGGAGCGCGTCGAGGCGTTCTTCCGGGAAAGCCTCCGCCTCGGCGCCGAGGGCGCACACCGGCCCGCCGTCGCCCTCATGAACGCCGGCCTCCCTCCGGCCTGCCAGCAGCGGCTGATGGAACTCCACCTGGAGCAGGTCGAACCGTTCCGCGCCGCCGTCCGGGAGCTCGGCGTTCCCGAGCCCGCGCTCACGGCCGACCTGATCGCCGGCATGCTGCACACCGCCCTGTCCGCCGTCGAGAACGGCACGCCCCTCGACACGGTCACCGGGAGCACCCTCGCCCTCGTGCGCCGCTGTCTCACCCCGGACGGCGGCACGGTCCGCGCACCGGAGGCGGACGCCTGACGCCCTCGCCCCGCCGAAGCGCCTCGGCCGACCGTCACCCGGGGAGGCCGAGCGGCCGGGCAGCGCCCCGGGGCCCGGCAGGTGCCCAAGCGGCCGGCAGGCGCCCATGCGGCCCGGCAAGCTACTCAAGCGGCCCGGCAAGCACTCAAGCGGACCGCCGGCGCCCGAGCAGCCCGACAGGCCAAGCGGACCGCCGGCGCCCGAGCGGCCCGGCAGGCCATGCGGCCCGCCAGGCGCCCGAGCGGACCGGCCGGAATCCGGTCAGAACTTCAGCACCTCGCGGTCGAGCGGATACCGCGCGCGGTGAAGGCCGTCGTACGGCGAGGGCGTGATCGGCAGGACGCCGGTCGGCTGCAGGCCCAGGTTGTCGTCCCAGATGCGGGGTTCGACGTGTCCGACGACGCGGAACTCCCGGAAGGTGAACGGCGGGCTGTCGGTCGGGAAGAACTCGGGGGTGGTCATCACCTGGAAGTGCAGGTGCGGCGTGGTCGAGTTGCCACTGTTGCCGATCAGCCCGAGGACCCGGCCGGGTTCGACGTGGTCGCCCTCCCGGACCTTGAGCGAACCGGGCTTCAGGTGGGCGTAGAGCAGGTAGCGGCCGGGCGCGACCTCCACGGTGACGTGGTTGCCGACGGTCTCCTCGATCGGCGGGACCGGCGGCGTGACGGGCGGCGTGTTGTCCGGGATCCCGTCCTGGACCTCCACCACCCTGCCGCCGGCCGCCGCCACGACCGGCTGCCGGTAGCTCAGGTAGCTGGTGAGCCGTGCGGGGTCGCCCTCCCAGGTCTGTCCCCGCTCGCCGACCCGGTACCAGTCGATCGCGAAGCGCTGCGGTACGTAGAAGCGACCGTTGATCGGGCCGAGGCCGCGCCGGTGGTGGGTGTTGCCGCAGCACGACTCGCTGGAGTACCAGGTGCCGGGGCGGACCGGCGCGTTCAGGTTCAGCGGCGCGGTGCGGCCGGTCGGGGTGGCCTGAACCGTCTCCTCGAACGGGGAGGAACCGGAGGCGGTGACGACGGCGCCCGAGAGATGGTGTTCGAGGACCTTGGGCGCCCGTTCGCCGCGCTCGAGAACCAGGTCCAGCCAGATCACCCACTGCTGGGAGCCCGCGATGACGGTCGGCGTCGGCCCCGGGGGCGCGGGGGTGTAGCCGTCCGCACCCGGCAGGGGATCACCCACGGGATTGGCGGCGTCGGCCAGCGCCTGGCCGCCCAGTGAGCCCACCACCCGGTGGGTGCGGGCGTCCCGGACCTCGACGCGGTCGAGGCGCACCCGCGTGCTGCTGGACAGGGCGTTCGTGGTGAGCAGTTCGTACGAGAGGTGCGTCCTGCCGTCCGTGGCGCGGAACGGCGTCGGTTCGGTCATCACCGCCGCCGTCAACGGCGTGAACTGCGGGCCGGGTGCCGGACCGGCCCCGTCGGTCCCGTATCCGGGTGCCGTCGAGGCCGTCAGCATGCCGGCTGCGAGGAGGGCGGCCACGAGCCCGCGACGTAGCGAGCTCCGGCGTGTGCGGTTGCGAGGGTCGCGCTCTGCCATGGTGCTCTTCCAGTCGTCGGATCCCGTGCCGTGCAGGGCACCGGCACGCCCCGCGCCGAGGCGCAGGCCCATGTGTAACCCGGCGAGGCGCCGCTCCGGCCCGAGGGCGCCGGAGCCCGGTCCGAACTGCACCCGTCCAGCCGCATCCTGCCCGCCGGGTCGCCGCCGGCGGTGCCGGAGCGGTGGGGCCTTCCCCCGTCCTGTGGAGGGACGTGCCACGCCCCGCCCGCGGAGGCGATGAACAGCGGTCGCCGCGGGGCGGGCCGCGGCCGGGACGCCGGGGCGGCCGGGAAGCCGGGAAGCCGGGAAGCCGGGAAGCCGGGAAGCCGGGCAAAACTGGTTGCATTGCCGAACCTTCTGGTTGTACGGTCGAACCATGTCCAGGAAACACAGCGCCGATGACCCGGCCGCTCTCCAGGCGGCGGTGGCGGGCTTCGTGCGCGCCTTCGGGCTGCATCAGACGGAAACCACCCCCTGCGGGCAGCCGATCTCGGTCTCCGAGGCGCATGCGATGGGTGAGCTGGCGCAGGACGGGGAGCTCCGGCAGGTCGAACTGACCCGCCGGCTACGACTGCAGAAGAGCACGGTGAGCCGGTTGGTGGGGCAGTTGACCGGCCGTGGCTGGGTGGAGCGCGCGCAGGCCGAGGACGACGGACGCGGTGTCGTCCTGCGACTCACTCCCGCGGGGCGGCAAGCGGCGCAGAACCTCGCCGAAGCCCGGCGGGAACGGTTCGCCCGGCTGCTCGACTCGATCCCGGCCCATGAACGGGCGGGCGTGCTCCACGCCTTCGACGTCATGAGGGAGGCATGGGATGGGGATCGGTAGGCGCCGGGGTGCGGGCGCGGGCGCGGGCGCGTTCGGGGGCAGCGTGGGCGTGGCGGTCGTCGGCGCGGTGACGGTCGTCGCGCTGGCGGCGGGCTGTTCGCCACAGGATTCCGGCGGGAGCCGGGCGGATCGGCAGGGCTCGGTCGCCGAGCGGGGCGAGAGCGTGATGCCGTTCGACCTCGAGCGGACCACCCACCGTTTCACCGCCACGGCGACAGGCGGCGTCCAGGACGTGGTGGCCGACCGGCGCGGTGACACCCGGCAGATCGACCTGATACGGGTTCACCTGCGCGAGGAGGCCGAGGCGTTCGGCCGGGGCGACTTCGGCGACCCGGCCGCGATCCACGGCGCCGACATGCCCGGCCTCGCCGAACTGCGAGCGGGGCATGACCGTATCGAAGTGCGCTACACGGAGCGGACCGACGGGGCCACCCTGACGTACACCACCAGGGATTCCGCCCTGGTCGACGCCTTGCACGACTGGTTCGCAGCCCAGCTCGGCGACCACGGCGCACACGCCGAGTCCGGCCACGGAAGTCGATGACGGGGGGAGGGACGGAGAGAGGGCGGAGAGGGGGCGGAGAGGGGGCGGACGCGCGGCCGGCTCCGAGGTCTACCGCCGGTCAGACGGTGGGGGCGACGGTGGAGGTGGTCGGGGGCTGTTCGGTCGCGCAGTGGAGGCACTTGCTCGCTGCCGCCGGCAGGTCCTCGGAGAGGCAGGCCGGGCAGGTCTTGACGGGGCCCGGTTCGCCGAAGGCCTTGACGCCGCGGCGGGCCTGGTAGTGCTTGTACGGCACGACGATCAGGAAGTAGACGACCGCCATGAAGATGATGAAGTAGATCAGGGCGGAGATGAACTGTCCCAGGTCGAGATAGGTCGCCTGGTTGCCGTCGTCCCCGAGCTGCCATCCGAGTCCCATCGACTCGCCGCCCTGGAAACGGCTGACGATCGGGTTGATCACGAAGTCCGTGAAGGCCTTGATCAGGGTGGAGAAGGCCAGCGCGATGACCAGTCCGACGGCGATCGTGACGAGATCGCCGCGCATGAGGAAGTTCTTGAAGCCTTTGAGCACCGTCCGCGTCCTTTCTGGGTGTCCGGATGCCCCGCGTCGGGCTCCGCGGGAGCCGTGCTGAGCAGCTAATCGCAGGTCGCGCGGCAGGCACGGGAGCCACGGCGCGATGACGCACGGACGGCGGCAGCCGAACCGCCGACCGCCTCACCCGTCTCGGCGTTGTCCGACCGGTACGGGCGAGGCGGTCCGTCCTCGCGGGCGGGGGTCCCGGGCAGGCGGGGCGGAGGGCTCGTCCACCGTGCCGTCGTCCATCCCGGGTGGCCGGGACCGAGCGGCTCGTCTACCGTGCCGTCGTCCCCCCGGGGGCGGGGCAGGAAGGCTGGTCGTGTCGTGCGCGTGCTGATCGTCACCGCCGGGTCGCGAGGAGACGTCGCGCCCTTCACCGGGCTGGGGCAGCGGCTCGCGCGGGCCGGCCACGAGGTCGCCGTGGCCGCCCACCCGGCCTTCGCCGAGCTCGTCGGCGGGTGCGGTCTCGGTTTCCGGCCCGTACCGGGAGACCCGCAGCGGCTGATCCGGGACTGGGCCCGCGCCGGATCGCGGGACGAGGTGCGGGCGTTGACCAGGGCGTACGCGGACGGGCTCGCCGACGGAGTCGCGGAGGCGGTGGCGGGCGGGGCCGACCTGCTGCTGACGCCCTTCGGTCCGGCACCGCTCAGCAGGACGGCCGGCGAGGCCCTCGGCATCCCGGTCGTCGGGACGTACCTCGTGCCCGCGTTCGCCACCGGACGGTTTCCGCTGCCCCACGCCAACGGCGGCGACGACGACCTGGGCCCGGACGGCAACCTCGCGGCGGGCCGGGAGGTGCTGCGGCGCGCGGAAGCCGCCTTCGCGGGCGCCGTGACCCGGCTGCGGGCCCGCCTCGGGCTGCCCGACGGCACGCCGTCGGCGCCCGCGGACGTCCGGCCGGTCTTCCACGGCTACAGCCCGCTGGTGGTACCGCGCCCCGACGACTGGCCGTCCGGGGTCCACGTGTCGGGCTACTGGTGGCCCGCCCGTCCGGACGGCTGGCGTCCGCCGGACCGACTGGTCGACTTCCTCCGGGCGGGCCCGCCCCCGGTGTTCATCGGCTTCGGCAGCATGGCGCCGGGGGAGGGAGAACGCCTCGGCGAGCTGGTGGCGGCGGCGGTCCGGCGCGCGGGCGTCCGCGCGGTGGTGCAGGCGGGATGGGCCGGGCTGGGCGGCCACGGCAGCGGAAGCGGAAGGGACTACGGGAGTGCCGGTCGCGGCGGCGGTGGCGGCCACGACGGGAGTGCCGGTCGCGGTGGCGGTGGCGGTGGCGGCCACGACGGCGGCGACGGGAGCCACGGGAGCTACGGGAGCTACGGCTACGCCGACTACAGCAACCACAGCAGCCACGGCGACTACAGCAACCACGGAAGCCACGGCGACCACGGCGACTACGGCGACTACGGCGATGACAGCGATGACGTCCTCGCCATCGGCGACGTCCCGCACGACTGGCTGTTCCCCCGTACCGCCGCCGTCGTCCACCACGCCGGGGCCGGTACCACCGGTGCCGGGCTGCGGGCCGGGGTGCCCGCCGTGCCCGTGCCCGTGATGGCGGACCAGCCGTTCTGGGCCTCTCGGTTGTGCGAACTGGGCGTCGCCCCGAGGGCGTTGACGTTCCGGGAGCTCACCGCCGAGGCCCTCGGTGACGCGATCACCGCCTGCCTGTCCGAGCCTGCCCTCCGGCGCCGCGCGTCCGGGCTCGCCCAGGGAATCGCGGCGGAGGACGGCGCGGCGGCGCTGCTCGCGCACCTCGACGCCCGCCCGGGCACGGGGCCCGCCGGAGCCGGGTGAGGGGGACCGGCTTCCTGCCGGGTGCGGCGGCCGGTTTCCCTCTCGGCCGCGCTTACCGGCCGCTGTCCTCGGCGAGGGTGTGGGCGACGAGGGCGTTGGCGTGGCCGTGGCCCAGGCCGTGCTCGGTCTTGAGCCAGCCGACCAGCTCCATGTGCTTCGTCAGCGGGGAGGAGCGGATGAGGTCCTTCCACTCGGCGATCGGCCGGCCGTACTTCTTCTCGATGGAAGGGAAATAGCTGGCAGGGCCCTTCACGGAGGCGTTCGCCGTGGCGGTCATGGGTGGCTCCGTTTCGGATGACGACGGGTTGTCGCCGGTATGACCGGCGGCACGGCGAGAAGTCATCGCTCCCGGCGGTGTGTTCCGGGTCACTCCGCGGACCGCCGCACCGTCCTCGGATGTCCGGCGCCCCCGTACCGATGTCCGCCGGGGCCTCAGGTGTCCGGGTCCGGAGGCTTCCCCTGCGTCCCGGGGTCGCCGGTCGGCCCGGAGCCATCGGCGCGTCCCTGCGGGGGTGTGCCCAGCCAGGCGGGGAACGGGCCCGAGGTCGCCACGACCTGACCGACCGCCACGCAGACGACGATCACGCAGCAGCCCGCGATGAGCCACGACAGGAACGTGAAGACGTAGCCGATCGGGCCGTAGTGCGCCTGGCTCTGCTGGAGTGCCTGCGGCATCACCAGCGGTGAGGCGTAGGTGAACGCCGTCATCCCGACGCCTGCGAGCACGGCGCCCGGCAGCAGCGGCGCCCAGCCGATCCGCGCGCCGAGCAGCAGGTGCTGCGTCCACCACCACAACGCGACCGACGCCACCACCGAGACCAGCAGCCCTACGACGGCCCCGCCGCCGAAGCCCTGGCGGATCGCCGTCTGGAAGAGGAAGACGCACAACCAGCCCAGGATCCACACCAGCCACCTCCACGCCGTGAGGCGGGCGCTCCCCTTGGGCAGGTCCCAGCAGCGTTCGCAGACCCGCTGGAGCGCCCGGCTGAGTGCCGTCGCCGAGATCAGCATGACGATCACGCCGGCCGCGCCGACACTGCTCCCCAGCTCGCCGTCGGCGGTCAGCGCCTGCTCGACGTCGTCCGTCGGGGCCTTGTCGCCCAGGAACGAGTGGACGGCGTCGGCCAGGAGGTCCTTCACGCCCTGCGGCGCGAAGGTGGACACGACGATCAGCAGCGGAAGCGCCGCCAGGAACGTCTGCGCGGCCAGCCGCGCGGCGGCCTCCATCGTGTTCACCCGGGACAGACGCACGAGGACCCGGCCGACGACCGGTGTCCCCTGGAGCTTCGACTCCGCGAGAGCCCTCCACCGACGCGCGAACGTCTCCCCACGCGGAGGACTCCCCTCACGCGGAGGCTCTCCCTCACGCGGAGGCTCTCCCTCACGCGGAGGCTCTCCCTCACTCGGAGGCTCTCCCTCACTCGGGGGCCTTCCCTCACGCGGAGGCTCTCCCTCACGCGAGGACTTCCCCGCGCTCACGAGCTTCCGCCGACGGGCGAGCATCCCCTCCCGCGGGGGCGTCTCCTCACGTTTCCCCTCGCGCTTGCCCTCCCGCACGAGCTTCCGCCGGCGCGCGGAGCGGGCCTCCGACGTCGTGCTCGGGCGGCGCCTCAGACCGCCCCCTCGGGCGGTGTCGGGGGCGGCCCGCTCCCTGCGACGTGGCGCGCCGGGCGCTCGGCGTCGGTCGTGGCGCGGCCGGTCGCCGCCAGGAGGGCGATCACCGCGAGGACGGCCAGCAGGATCAGTACCAGGAGCAGGATGGTGAGGGCCGTGGGGTGGTTCCAGAGCGCGAAGAGCAGCACCACGACCAGCAGGGCGCCGAGCGTGATCCACCGCCGGTTCGTCTCCGTCCAGACGCCCGCCCGGCCGGTCCGCACGTGGTGGGCGTATCCCCAGGCCGCCGCCGAGTCCGCGGTGCGCTCGGCCGCTCCCCGTACCGCCACGGGCAGCCGGCCGGGGCCGATCAGATACGCGCCGAGGGCGACGACGAGGCCCAGGACGATCGCCGTGCGCAGCGCGACGCGCAGGAAGTGCAGCAGCGTGTCGAACACGGACGCCGCGGCGGCCTTCGACTGGACCTGCGACGGCAGGTGGTCGAGGTAGTAGCGGCGTGCCACGACCAGGCCGATGACGACGACCAGGCAGGCGAACGCCGCCCCCAGCGCCGTACGGGCCAGCGCGCGCCGCCGTCGGTGGGCCAGCAGGACGCCGGCGGCGCCGATGGCGACGACGATCACCGGGAACCAGTTGCCCACGACGTCCAGCGCGTGCGCCAGGCCGCGGACCTTGCCGAGCTGGTCGGACTGGAACAGCACCATCTGCTTGTCGACGTCGGGGATCTTGTCGGCCGGCCCCACGCCCGCGTTCACCAGGTCTTCCTTGACGCGGTCGACGGCCTCGCCGATGTCCAGGGTGACCGTGCCCCCGTCCACGCCGACCGCGCCGCGCCCCTGTCCGGTCAGCGCGTGCACGACGGCGTTGTGGGCGGCCCGGTTGGCGGTCGTCCAGACCTTCTCGAAGCGGTCGCTCTCGACGAAGCGCGTGGCGATCTTCCGGACGGCTCCGTCGACGGCCGAATCGAGCTGCGGACCGAGTTTCCGCACCGCGTCCGCGGCCCGCGGCGGCAGGCCTTCCTTCTTCAGCCAGTCGGAGACGTCCGCCATGACCTGGCCGCCGTCGACGCGTACGTCGGCCGCGTGGGTGATGCGGGCGACGGCCGCCGCCTCGATGTCCGGATCGCTCGCCAGCGGGGCGACCGTCTGCACGTACCGATCGGTGTCCAGGGCGATGTCGTGCACCCATACGGTGAGCAGCGCGACCGGCACCAGGATGCAGGTGAGGACCAGGAGGACCGCCGAGGAGACGCGCCGCGCCCACCTGACCGCCGAGGAGCCGCCCGCCGGGCCGCCAGTCGGGTCCGGGCCGCGAGTCGGGTCGGGGCCGTGAGTCGGGTCCGGGCCGTCCGCCGGGGTCTCCGCCGGGTCCCGTGCGGGGCCGTCCGCCGGCCCTCCCGCCGGTCTCGCCGGCTTCCCGCCCTCCGCGGGTGGTTCCTGCTGGCTGCTCATGAGCGCTCCTGGAGGGTCGGGTGCCTGCCTTCCATTTCTGCCGCCGGCCGGCGCGAGCGCACGTCCGGATGGGCTGTACGGGCTGTACGGGCTGGGCGGCCGCTCGGGCCGTACGCGTGGGGCGCCCCGCGTACTGCGCGCTCCGGAGCCCGCACCCCCGTCCCCTCGTCCCCCCCTCCCCGCCCCGCGCCGTCGTGCGCGATCATGCGCTGTATGAAGCCGCGTTGCGCCATCCTCGACGACTACCAGGGCGTCGCCCTCTCCTCCGCCGACTGGAGCCCGCTCGACGGCCGGGTCGACGTGCGCGTCCTACGGGAGCACCTCACCGACCGGGACGCCCTCGTCGCCGCCGTCGAGGACTGCGAGATCCTCGTGGTGATGCGCGAGCGGACCCCGCTCGACGCCGACCTCCTCGCCCGCCTCCCCCGGCTGCGGCTGATCGTCACCTCCGGCATGCGCAACGCCTCGATCGACGTCGCCGCCGCCCGCGCCCGCGGCGTCGTCGTCTGCGGTACGGCCAGCGCCTCCGAACCGCCCACCGAGCTGACCTGGGCGCTGATCCTGGGCCTGGCCCGGCAGGTGCACACGGAGCACCGGGCGATGCGCGAGGGCGGGCCGTGGCAGTCCACGGTCGGCCTCGACCTCGCGGGCCGGGTCCTCGGCCTCGTCGGTCTCGGCAAGATCGGCGGCCGGGTGGCGCGGATCGGCCTCGCCTTCGGCATGGACGTGGTCGCCTGGAGCCCCCACCTCACCGACGAGCGGGCCGCCGAGCACGGCGTGCGGCGCGCCGGCGGCCTCCACGAGCTGCTCGGCGCCGCCGACGTCGTCTCGCTGCACCTGGTGCTCTCCGACCGCACCCGCGGGCTGATCGGCGAACCGGAGCTCGCGGCGATGCGCCCGCACGCGTACCTGGTCAACACCTCGCGCGCGGGGCTGGTGGACGGTGCCGCGCTGCTGCGGGCGCTGCGCGAGGGACGGATCGCGGGGGCGGGCCTCGACGTGTACGGCACCGAGCCGCTGCCCGCCGACGACCCGCTGCGCACCCTGCCGAACGTGCTCGCGCTGCCGCATCTCGGGTACGTCACCGAGGCCAACTACGCCCGCTACTTCGGCCAGGCCGTCGAGGACATCGAGGCATGGCTGGCGGGCGCGCCCGTACGGGAGCTGGGCTGACGGTCGTACGGGAGCCGGGCCGGCGGTCGTACGGGAGCCGGGCCGACGCCCGTACGGGGCCCGGGTTTTCGCCCGTACGACGGCTCGCCCGTACTGCGACGGCTCGCCCGTACGACGACAGCGCTCCCAGGAGCACGCGATCGGCCCCGCACCTCACGTCGGGTGCGGGGCCGATCGCTTGGCGCGCCGGGAGCCGGGCGCCAGGGGTCGTGGGGTGCGGGCGATCAGGCGGCCGGGGTCGCCGCTCGGACCGCCTGCGCCGCGGCGGGTCCCGGTGCGAGCAGTCGCTGCGCGAGCAGACCGAAGGCGAGTCCGAAGACCGCCCACAGGACGGCCTGGATGCCCAGGGTGGCGAGCCTGAAGTCCCACAGCACGGCGGCCGGGAAATCGGGCTTCACGGCGTCGTCGTTGGCGGGCAGGACCGCGCAGGCGATCACGACCGCGGCGACGAAGCCGGCGCCCGCGACCACGGTCGCGTTCCCGTTGCCGAGGCGCGGGGCGAGCCTGCGGCCCGCGATGACCGCGGCGATGCCGAGCAGCACGCTCAGCAGGATCATCAGGAAGAAGAGCGTGGTGCGCTTCCCGATGGTGTCCGGGTTGCCGACGGCCGGCGGGGTCGCCGGGTACTTCAGGAACGGCACCAGGTAGACCGTGGTGAAGGCCGCCGTCGCGACGAGCGCCGCGGTGGCCTTCGGGGTGAACCGGCCCACCCGTCCGAGGACGAAGCAGAACGCCAGGGACGCGATGCCGCCGAGCGCGACGCCGTAGACGAGCACACCGGTGGCGAGACCCGCCGTGGACTGCATGTCCCGGCTGACGATCTCCTCCTCCTCGGCGGGCTCCTCGGCGGCGCCGTGGCCCCCGCCGTGGTCGTGCGCGGTGGCCTGTTCGGCCTTGGCGGCGGCCTCCTCGACGGCGATCGAGGCGTTGACGGACGGCTCACCGGCGACGTAGGCGACGGCGAAGGCGAACAGTCCGGCGATCAGGCCCGCGAGCATGCCGCGGACCAGGAGCTTTCCCACGAGCGAACCCGTGGGAGCGCTTGGAGCGGTGGGAGCAGACATGGTGCGGTGACCCCTCAGTGGCAGGGGAAACCGAGCAGGTGGCGACCGTCGTGCACCCACTCGTGCACGTCGCTGCCCGCGATCAGGGAGGTGGCACCCTGCTCGGCACCGACGAAGTAGAGGGCGACGAGCGCCAGGATGCCGATGAACGCCGCCCACGGGAGCACCGCGCGGACCGGCAGGGAGACCGGGGCGACGGACGGGGTGGACGTGACGGCGGGCGACGCAATGGCCTCGGCCATGGTGGAACCTCCTCGGGAACGCGCGTCCCATACGGTGGTGCGCGACGACGGTCGTCGGGTCTGACTCGCCGCCCCGCGGGCTGGGGGCGGCTCACAGTGGCGCGACCGTGCCGGACTTGCACCGGGCTTCCGTCTCGCCGTCGTCGTTCTGTGGAAATGTCGACTGACCGTACCGCGCCGGACACTCCGCGCCAAGGGCGCGGGGAGCGGCGCCCGATGAATTGAGGGATGTATCACCCATGGCACCCGCCGAGCCCGTGACGCCCATGGCATCCGCCGGGTCCGCCTCACCCACGGCACCCACCGGGTCCGTCCCGTCCGGCGCCGCCTCGGCCACGACCGTACGGCTCTCCCTCGTCGCTCCCGCCGTGAACACCGCCCTGCGCGAGGCCAGGTTCGACGACTCGGGGCCGGTGGAGCCCGTGGGCCGGGGGCCGTTGGCGGTGTCGGCGGGCACCCTGGTGCTCCGCTCGCCGTCCGGGCGGTGCCGGGCGACCGCCGAGGCGCTGGGCCTGCCGGACGTCCCGGCCGAGGAGGCGCTCGCCGGGTGTGCGATGGGACGGTGGCAGGGCCGGACCCTCGCCGAAATCGCCGCCGAGGACGCGGAGTCGACGGCCGCGTGGCTGTCCGACCCGGCCGCCGCGCCGCACGGCGGCGAGTCGCTGCGGGAGCTGCGGGCCCGGGTCGGCGCCTGGGTGGCGGGCCTGGAGCCCGGCCGCGTCCTGGTGTTCGCCGAACCCGACGTGATCCGCGCGGCGGTCGCCCACGCGCTGGGCGCCCCTGAGGAGGTCTTCTGGCGGCTGGACGTACGCCCGCTGCAGTGCGTGGAACTGTCCGGGCGGTCCGGCCGCTGGAACCTGCGGCTCGGGGCGCCGCTGCGGTGACCGGACCGGAACCGCGAAGGACGGCGGCGGTGGCGTAGCCGGCCGGGGGCGGCGGGCGCCCTGGCGGCGGCTGCCGTCAGCCGAGGCCCGCGCGGGCCAGATCCAGGAACTCCTCGTCCGTCAGGCCCAGTCGGCGTGCCTCGGCCACCAGGGCGTGCAGCCGCTCCACCAACTGGGCCCGGTCGGGCGCCTGCGCGCCGGGCACGATCACGGCGCCGCGCCCCCGCCTCAGCTCGATCAGACCCTCCTCGCGCAGCCGCTGATAACCGCGCAGCACGGTATGGACGTTGACGCCGAGCGATTCCGCGAGTTCGCGCGCCGGGGGCAGCCGCTCGCCGGGAGCGGCGGTGCCGTCGGCGAGGGCGCCGCGCACGCAGGCGGCGATCTGGTCGCCGAGCGGGACGGAGGAGGCGGGGTCGACCCGGAAGAGCACGGTCAGATCCTCTCACCGGGAACGCCGGGCGCGCTGGAGGCCCCGGGGCCTGCCTCCTTCTCCCTCTCCGTCTCCCTCTCCGTCTCCCTCTCCGTCTCCCTGTCGCTCCGGCTCTCCCTCTGAACCTCCTTCGCCCTCGCCGCCAGCGTGTTCAGCAGCGCCGCCGCCGTCTCCCCGTCAGGGACGGTGACCAGGAACTCGAAGCCGTTGGCGCGGCGTACGGACAGGGCCTCGCCCGAGCGGAAGAGGAGGGCCGAGCGGTGGGGGCGGGTGCGGTAGCCCCAGCCGCCGAACTCGGCGAAGCCGTCGACCTCCCGGACCGTCGCGGAGACGATGTCGTCGAGCGGGATCCGGATGCGCGGGCGGTGCAGCACGGCGGGCGTGACCGTCAGGCCGCGGCGGTCCACGGCGACCCGGACCCGGGACAGCGCGAGGCCCGGCACGCCGACCGCCAGGCCGACGAGGGCGATCAGGGCGTACGGCCAGGGCTCCACCAGCACCGCGAGGACCGGCGCGACCGCCCCCGCCAGCACGAACACCGCGGAGAGCGCCGTCATCCCGCGCGAGCCGGTCGCGCGGGACCAGCCGGCGACCTCGCCCGCACCGAGTTCGAGCCGAGGCACCCGCGACCCGCCGTCGGGGCCGTCCGAGGCGGCCGAGACCGCCGGCTCCGGCGGCACGAGGCCGGTGAGCGCGCGGCCGGCCAGGGCGGCGAGCGCCGCGATGCCCGCCACGACGGTGAAGGTGGCGAGCGGCACGGTGACGTCGGCCGGGTCGGTGGCGTCGAGGTTGTCGCGCAGGACGAGGCCGAGCAGTCCGCCCGCGAATCCCGCGGTGGCCCAGGCGCCCCAGAGCACGGCGCGGCGGGCGAACAGGGTCCATCCCGCCCCGAGGGCCACGAGCAGCCCGGAGCCGAGGGCGGCGAAGCCCGCGAGCGGGGTGAAGCCGTCGGCCCTGCCGCCGTTCCCGGCGGCGAAGTGCGTGGCCAGCGGGTCCGGGAGCCGGTCGTACCAGAGGGCGAGGAGGAGCAGGTGGACGCCGAGCGCGAGGACGAACGGCGCGGCGGCGAGCGCACGGACGTGGAGGCGGGGACGGAAGCGGCGACGGGGACGCGGACGGGGCCGGATGCGGAGACGGTTCACGGGACCAGGACCTCCCTCGGTTCTAGTTGTTTGCACTCTACTAGAACAATCCCGCACCCGAGAGAGATTCTCGCGAGACGAAGCGTCTTGCGAGCACCGACGGGGCGGCGTACGGTGAGTGGCGAACGCGAGACGATACGTCTCGGCTCGCAACCTCACCGCTCGACTCGCCCCGCTCCCTTCTCCCTCCCGGAGGCCACCCTGTTCCGTGTCCAACTCACCGACGTCACCAGGCGCCACGAAGACCGGACCGTCCTCGACCGGGTCGCCCTGACCGTCCGCGCCGGCGAACGGCTCGGCGTCGTCGGCGACAACGGTTCCGGCAAGTCCACCCTCCTGCGACTGCTCGCCGGGCAGGAGGCCCCCGACAACGGCACGGTCGCCGTCGAGGCCCCCGGCGGCCTCGGGCACCTCGCCCAGACCCTGGACCTGCCCGGCACGGCGACCGTCGGGGACGCCGTCGACCAGGCCCTCGCCGACGTAAGGGAGTGGGAACGGCGCATCCGGGAGGCGGAGACGGCGCTCGGCTCCGCCGGCGAGCCCGTCGCCGGCACCGGCCGCGTCCGCCAGGCCTCACACCCCGGCCTCGACGCGTACGCCGAACTGCTCGCCGCCTACGAGGCCCGTGGCGGCGCCGACGCCGACCGGCGGGTGGCGACCGTGCTGCGGCGGCTCGGCGAGCGGGCGCCGCTCGACCGCGACCAGGCCCTCGACACCCTCTCCGGCGGACGCCGGCGGCGGCTCGCGCTCGCGGCGGTCCTCGCCGCCGAACCCGAACTGCTGCTGCTCGACGAGCCGACCAACGACCTCGACGACGAGGCCGTGTCCTGGCTCGAGGAGCGGCTGCGCGGCCATCGCGGCACGGTCGTCGTCGTCACCCACGACCGCGCGTTCCTCGACCGGGTCACCACCGCCATCCTGGAGGTGGACCACGAGACCCGGACGGTACGGCGGTACGGCAACGGCTACGGCGGCTACCTGGCCGGCCGGGCCGCCGACCGGGCCCGCCGCGAGCGGGAGTACGCGGAGTGGCGCACCGAGACCGCCCGCCACACGGCCCTCGCCGACGGCGCCATCGACCGCTTCTCGCACATCCCGCGCAAGGCTCCCGCCGCGTTCAGCGGCGCGGGCGCCTTCCGGGCCCGGTCACGGGCGCACGGCGCCATGAGCCGCATCCGGGCCGCCCGCACCCGGCTCCGGGAACTCGCCGAGCACCCGGCGCCGAAGCCCCCGGAACCGCTGCGGTTCACCGCCCGGTTCGAGGGCGGGGCCGCCGCGGTCGACCTCGCGGACGTACGGGTCGCGGGCCGCCTCCGGCTCGACGCCCTTCGGCTCGCGCCCGGCGGACGACTCCTCGTCACCGGGCCCAACGGCGCGGGGAAGACCACCCTGCTGCGGCTGCTCGCGGGCGAACTCGCCCCGGACGGCGGCACGGTGAGCACACCCGAGCCGGGCCGCGTCGGACTGCTCCGACAGGACGGCGGCGGCGGGCCGGCCGCGGACTCCCGTACGGTGGCGGCCGCGTTCGGCGAGGGACGCGAGGAAGAGCTGCTCGCGCTCGGCCTGTTCGCCGAGCGCGACCTGGCCACCCCGGTCCGCGCCCTGTCGGCCGGGCAGCGCCGCAGGCTGGACCTCGCCCGTCTGGTGAGCCGGCCCGTCGACCTGCTGCTGCTCGACGAGCCCACCAACCACCTCTCGCCCGGTCTGGTGGAGGAGCTCGACGCGGCCCTCGCCGTCTACCCGGGCACCCTCGTGGTCGTCAGCCACGACCGGCGGCTGCGCGCGGGATTCCGGGGCGGACGGCTCGAACTGACGCCATGGACGGGCGGCCCCGGCACACCGCGAACGGCCGGCACACCGCGAACGGCTGGCACACCGCGTCCGGTCAGCGCACCGCGTCCGGCGTGAACGTGGGCTGGTCGAAGGTGGGCACCGGGACGACGGTCACGGGGTCGCCCGGCTGCCACGCGGGCGGCGGCTTGTAAGGGGGCGGCGTCGGACGCGGCGGGGCCGGCGGCGGGTTCGGGCCCGCGTAGATGTTCTGCGGCTCCGACGCCGTCCGCTTCGTCACGCCGGTCTTGCCGCCGGTCTTCGCACCGGTCTTCCCGCCCGTCGGGTACGGCTTGGGCGAGCCGCTGATGGCGGGCCGCGTCCGGAGGTCCGACGGCGTTCCGGACGGCTTCGGCTTCGCGGACCCGGTCGCCGACGGTTCCCCGGGGGGCGTGGCCGACGGGCTCGGCGAGCCGGTGGGCGTCGCCGAGCCGGTGGCGCCCGGCTTCCGGTCCTTGCCGTCGCCGGAACCCGAGCCCGAGCCCGAGCAGGCTCCCAGGGCCAGGCTCAGGCCGAGCACCACCGACACCGTCACAGCTCCGCGGGCACGCACGCCCACCACCCCACCCCTGGTCACGTCCTCGATTCGCACATAGGTGCGGCCGGGATCGTAACCCGGGCCCGAGGCCGGCCCCGGACCCCGGCCGACCCCGGCTCCGGCCCGCCCGGGGCCGTGCCCGGACCTCCGCCCACCCCGGCTCCGGCCGAGCCCGGACGCCCGTCCGGGCTCAGTCCTCGTCGCCGCCCTCCAGGTCGCCCTCCGTCTCCAGGAAGACCTGCCGCAGCGCCGCCAGCGTCTCCGGGTCCGGCTTCTCCCACATGCCGCGGGACTCCGCCTCCAGGAGCCGCTCGGCGATGCCGTGCAGCGCCCACGGGTTGGCCTCCTTCAGGAAGGCCTGGTTCTCCGCGTCGAGGACGTACTCCTGCGTCAGCTTGTCGTACATCCAGTCGGCGACCACGCCCGTCGTCGCGTCGTAGCCGAAGAGGTAGTCGACCGTCGCCGCCAGCTCGAACGCGCCCTTGTAGCCGTGGCGGCGCATCGCCTCGATCCAGCGGGGGTTGACCACGCGGGCGCGGAAGACGCGGCTGGTCTCCTCGACGAGCGTGCGGGTGCGGACCGTCTCCGGACGGGTGGAGTCGCCGATGTACGCCTCCGGCGCCGTGCCGCGCAGCGCGCGCACCGTCGCCACCATGCCGCCGTGGTACTGGAAGTAGTCGTCCGAGTCGGCGATGTCGTGCTCGCGGGTGTCCGTGTTCTTCGCCGCGACCGCGATCCGCCGGTACGCCGACTCCATCTCGGCGCGCGCCGGGCGGCCTTCGAGGCCGCGGCCGTACGCGTAGCCGCCCCACACCGTGTACACCTCGGCCAGGTCGGCGTCCGTGCGCCAGTCGCGCGAGTCGATCAGCTGCAGCAGGCCCGCCCCGTACGTGCCCGGGCGGGAGCCGAAGATGCGGGTGGTGGCGCGGCGCTCGTCGCCGTGCTCGGCCAGGTCGGCCTGGGCGTGGGCGCGCACGTGGTTGTCCTCGGCGGACTCGTCCTCGAGGCCCGCGACCAGCCGTACGGCATCGTCGAGAAGCCCGATGACGTGCGGGAACGCGTCCCGGAAGAAGCCGGAGATGCGCAGCGTCACGTCGATGCGCGGGCGGCCCAGCTCGGCGAGCGGGATCGGCTCCAGGCCGTTCACGCGGCGCGAGGCGTCGTCCCACAGCGGGCGGACCCCGAGCAGCGCGAGCGCCTCGGCGACGTCGTCGCCGGCGGTGCGCATCGCGCTCGTCCCCCACAGCGACAGGCCGACGGACGTCGGCCACGCGCCGTTGTCGTCGCGGTAGCGGGTGAGCAGCGAGTCCGCGAGCGCCTGGCCGGTCTCCCACGCGAGGCGGGACGGCACGGCCTTCGGGTCGACCGAGTAGAAGTTGCGGCCGGTCGGCAGCACGTTCACCAGACCGCGCAGCGGCGAACCGGACGGGCCCGCCGGGACGAACCCGCCGTTCAACGCGTGGACGGCGTGGTCGAGTTCGTCCGTCGTGGCGGCGAGCCGGGGCACGACCTGGACGGCGGCGAAGTCGAGCACGGCCGCGACCTCCGGGCCGTACCCGGCGGCGACGGCCGCGACGGCGGCCGGGTCCCAGTCCGCCGCCTCCATCGCCTCGACCAGCTCCCGGGCCTTCGCCTCCGCCTCGTCGGCGGTCGTCCGGGTCGCGGCCGACTCGTCGAGGCCCAGCGCCTCGCGCAGACCGGGCAGCGCCTGCGTGCCGCCCCAGATCTGGCGGGCGCGCAGGATCGACAGGACCAGGTTGACCCGGGCCTCGCCGGCCGGGGCGCCGCCGAGGACGTGCAGACCGTCGCGGATCTGGGCGTCCTTGACCTCGCACAGCCAGCCGTCGACGTGCAGCAGAAAGTCGTCGAAGCCGTCGTCGTCCGGGCGGTCCGCCATGCCCAGGTCGTGGTCCAGCTTCGCCGCCTGGATCAGCGTCCAGATCTGCGCGCGGATCGCCGGCAGCTTCGCCGGGTCCATGCTGCTGATCTGCGCGTACTCGTCGAGCAGCTGCTCCAGGCGCGCGATGTCGCCGTACGAGTCGGCGCGCGCCATCGGCGGGACGAGGTGGTCGACGAGCGTGGCGTGCACCCGGCGCTTGGCCTGGGTGCCCTCGCCCGGGTCGTTCACGAGGAACGGGTAGACCAGCGGCAGGTCGCCGAGCGCCGCGTCCGGGCCGCACGCGGCGGACAGGCCCGCGTTCTTGCCCGGCAGCCACTCCAGGTTGCCGTGCTTGCCCAGGTGCACCATGGCGTCGGCGCCGAAGCCGCCGTCCTCGGCGCGGGCCGCGATCCAGCGGTAGGCCGCCAGGTAGTGGTGGGACGGCGGCAGGTCCGGGTCGTGGTAGATCGCGATCGGGTTCTCGCCGAAGCCGCGCGGCGGCTGGATGAGGACCAGCAGGTTCCCGCGGCGCAGCGCCGCGAGCACGATGTCGCCCTCCGGGTTCCGCGAACGGTCCAGGAACATCTCGCCCGGCGCCGGGCCCCAGTGCTCCTCGACCTGCTCGCGCAGCTCCCGCGGGAGTTCGGCGTACCAGCGCTTGTAGTCGGCGGCCGGGATGCGGACCGGGTTGCGGGCCAGCTGCTCCTCGGTCAGCCAGTCCTGGTCATGGCCGCCGGCCTCGATCAGGGCGTAGATCAGCTCGTCGCCGTCACCCGAGACGAGCCCCGGGATGTCCTCCTCCGGCCCGAAGTCGTAGCCCTCCGCCCGCAGCCTGCGGAGCAGGGCGACGGCGGAGGCCGGGGTGTCGAGGCCGACCGCGTTGCCGATGCGGGAGTGCTTCGTCGGGTACGCGGAGAGGACCAGCGCCAGTTTCTTCCGGGCGTTCGGGATGTGCCGGAGCCGGGCGTGGCGCACGGCGATGCCGGCGACGCGGGCGGCGCGCTCGGCGTCGGCCACGTACGCCGGGAGGCCGTCCTCGTCGATCTCCTTGAAGGAGAACGGGACGGTGATGAGCCGGCCGTCGAACTCCGGCACCGCGACCTGGCTCGCGGCGTCCAGCGGCGACAGGCCCTCGTCGTTCTCCTCCCACGCCGACCGGGAACCCGTCAGGCACAGCGCCTGCAGGACCGGCACGTCCAGCGCGGCGAGCGCGCCCGCGTCCCAGGCCTCCTCGTCGCCGCCGGCCTGCGCGTCGGCCGGCGTCGTGCCGCCCGCGGCCAGCACCGTCGTCACGACGGCGTCGGCGGTGCGGAGCGTCTCGATCAGCTCCGGCTCGGGCGCCCGCAGGGAGGCCACGTACAGGGCCTTGGCCTGCCCGCCCGCCTCCTCGATCGCGTCGCAGAGGGCGCCGACGAACGCGGTGTTGCCGCTCATGTGGTGGGCGCGGTAGTAGAGCACGGCGACGGTGGGGCCGTCCGTGCTCTTCGGGGTCCGCTCCAGCGCCCCCCAGGTCGGGGCGGGCGCCGGGGCCTCGAAGCCGTGGCCGGTCAGCAGCACCGTGTCCGACAGGAAGCGGGCGAGCTGGGCGAGGTTGCCCGGGCCGCCGTGCGCCAGATACGCGTGCGCCTCGGTGGCGACGCCGACCGGGACGGTGGAGGAGCCCATCAGCTGGGCGTCCGGCGCCTGTTCGCCGCTGAGCACGACGACCGGCTTCCCGGCGGCGAGGACCGTGTCCAGGCCCTCCTGCCAGGAGCGGACGCCGCCGAGGAGGCGGACGACGACGAGTCCGGCGCCGTCGAGCAGCGCGGGAAGGTCGTCCTGGGGCAGCCGGGCGGGGTTGGCGTAACGCCACTCCACCGGGTTCGTGGTGTCCTCGCCCCCGCCCGCGGCGGCGTTCGCCGCGGCCGCGGCATTCGCCGCGCGGGCGCTGAGCAGGTCGGTGTCGGAGTGCGACAGCAGCAGGAGCATGGCGAGCTCAGGCCCTTCCTCGGGGTTGTCCGCGCCCCGGGTGGTCGTAGGACGGCGGGAGTTCCTGACTCACCGGCCACCCGGAAACCCGGAGCCGGCTCACAGTGGCGGGACCGCGCCGGATTCTCACCGGGCTTCCTCCCCGGGGCCCTGGGACCCCATGCCGGTCTGCATCCTAGATCGTGCGGGAACGGTGACGGGCGGAGACGTGACGTCGACCGAGTCACACCGGCGGGGCCGGGCGCCTTCGAACCCGTCGTCGCCGGCGGCGGGGCCGGGCGCCTTCGAACCCGCCGTCGCCGGCTTGCCGTCCTCTTCGACTTCCCGGGTTCCCGGCCCTCCCGTTCCCGGCACTCCCGCTCCCGGCCTTCCCGTTCTCGGCCCTCCCGCCGTCGCCGGCTGCGGCCGGCCCTCCCGCTCCCGGCCCTCCCGCCGTCGCCGGCTGCGGCCGGCGTGGGGTGTGGCGTCGTCCACAGCACGGGGAAGGCGTTCCGCCCGTGGGTATGCTCGCCGCCATGCCGGCCACCCCTCACGCCTCGTCCCGGCGGGACGAACCGCTCATACGGGACCGCGGTGACGCATGCCCGGGGGCGTTGCGCCTGCACCGCGCCGACGACGGCTTCCTCGCCCGACTCCGCCTGCCCGGCGGGAGACTGACCGGGCGTCAGGTGGAGCTCCTGGCCGATGCGGCCGAGCGTCTCGGGGACGGCGGCATCAGCATCACCTCGCGGGGGAACGCCGAGCTGCGGGGCCTGCGGGACGGCTGTGGTGGTGAGCTCGCGGCGCTCCTGGAAGAGGGCGGGCTGTTGCCCTCGCCCACCCATGAGCGGGTCCGCAACATCGTCGCCTCGCCGGCCGCGGGCCTGGACGGACTCGGTTGCGCGGACGTGCAGTTGTGGGTCCGCGAGCTGGACGCGCTGCTGTGCGGCGAGCCGTGGGCCGCGGGACTTTCCGGGCGTTTCCTCTTCGTGCTCGACGACGGCCGCGGCGATGTCGCCGGGCTCGGCGGCGATGTGACCTTGGTCGCAGCGGACGACCCGCACGCGGACGACGACGGGCGTGGGGCGGGGCCGCACGCGCTCGTGCGCCTCGGCCCCCAGGCCTTCCGCGTGGCCGCCGCCGACGCGCCGCGCGCCGCGCTCGCCGCGGCCGGCGCGTTCCTGCGGGCCGCCGAGGAGGCCGGCAACGGCGCCTGGCGGGTACGGGAACTGCCCGGGGGCCACATACCGGACCTGGCCGGCGCCCTGGCGCGGGCCGGCATCACGGCGGACCCCATGACGGAGGCCGCGGCGCACCCCGTGGCCGACGCCCGGACGCCGCACCGCGACCCGCGGGGCACCCGTCCGCACGGCACCGGTCCGCACGGCACCGGCCCGCACGCCGGCCCCCTCGTACCCGGCCCGCTCGTACCCGGCCCGCTAGGCGGCGGTGCCGCCACGGTCGCCGACGCGGTGTCTGCGGCAGGGGCGGGCACCGGCGCCAGCAGCTCCGACTCGGACACCGGTGCCGACACCGGCACCGACTCCAGCACCACCGCCGGCACCGGCGCCGTGTACGTCCTCGCGCCGCTCGGGCGGCTGACCGCCGTCCAGTTGCGGGCGCTGTTGCCCGCCGACGAGGTGCGGCTCACGCCCTGGCGCGGTGTGGTCGTGCGGACGGACCCCGCTCGGCTCCCGGAGCTGGCGGCGTGCGGTCTCGTCACCCGCCCCGACGCCCCCGGCGCCGGTGTCACCGCCTGCACCGGCCGGCCCGGCTGCGCCAAGTCCCTCGCGGACGTACGGGCGGAGGCGGCGCGCGCGCCCGCGGGCCGGCTGCCCGTGCACTTCTCCGGGTGCGAGCGGCGCTGCGGCCATCCGCACGGCACGTGGGTGGACGTCCTCGCCACCGGCGACGGCGACTACCTGGTGGACGGCGCCCCGACCCCCCGTACCTCCCTGCCCGAGGCCGTGGCCACGGCCCGCACGACGACGAGATGAGCGAGAGCAACAGGATGTTCGAGTACGAGAAGGACGGCGCGGAGATCTACCGCCGTTCCTTTGCCACGATCCGCGCCGAGGCGGACCTCGCGGACCTGCCCGACGACGTCGCCACCGTCGCCGTGCGGATGATCCACGCGTGCGGCATGACGGACCTCGTCCGGGACCTCGCGTACTCCCCCGGTGTCGTCTCGGCCGCCCGCGCCGCGCTGCGCGCCGGCGCGCCGATCCTGTGCGACGCGCAGATGGTGGCGAGCGGTGTCACCCGCAAGCGGCTGCCCGCCGACAACGACGTGCTGTGCACGCTGTCGGACCCGGCGGTGCCGGGGCTGGCCGCGGAGCTCGGCACGACCCGGTCGGCGGCGGCGATGGAGCTGTGGCGGGACCGTCTCGAGGGCTCGGTCGTCGCGATCGGCAACGCGCCGACGGCGCTGTTCCACCTCCTGGAGATGGTCGCGAAGGGCGCGGGCCGCCCGGCGGCCGTCCTCGGCATCCCGGTCGGCTTCATCGGCGCCGCCGAGTCGAAGGACGCGCTCGCGGCGAACGGCCTCGGCCTGGAGTACCTGGTGGTCCGCGGCCGGCGCGGCGGCAGCGCCATGACGGCGGCCGCGCTCAACGCCCTCGCGCACGAAGCGGAGATCCAGAAGTGACCGGAAAGCTGTACGGGGTCGGTCTCGGGCCCGGGGACCCGAACCTGATGACGGTGGCGGCCGTGAAGGCCATCGCCGAGGCGGACGTCGTCGCCTACCACTCGGCCCGGCACGGCCGGTCCATCGCGCGTTCCATCGCGGCCGAGCACATCCGCGAGGACCACGTGGAGGAGCGGCTGATGTACCCGCTCACCGTGGAGACGACGGACCACCCGGGCGGCTACCGGGGCGCGCTCGACGACTTCTACGAGGAGGCGGCGGCGCGGCTCGCCGCGCACCTCGACGCGGGCCGCACGGTCGCCGTCCTCGCCGAGGGCGACCCGCTGTTCTACGGCTCGTACCAGCACATGCACAAGCGGCTGGCGCACCGCTACGACACGACCGTCATCCCCGGCGTCACGTCCGTGAGCGCCGCGGCGGCCCGGCTCGGGGAGCCGCTGTGCGAGGCGGAGGAGGTGCTGACGATCGTGCCCGGCACGCTGCCGGAGGACGAGCTGACGGCGCGCCTCGCGGGCACGGACTCGGCGGTGGTCATGAAGCTCGGCCGGACCTTCCCGGCCGTGAAGCGGGCGCTGGAGCGGGCCGGCCGGCTGGAGGACGCGCGGTACGTGGAGCGGGCGTTCATGCCGGGCGAGCGCACCGGGCCGCTGGCCGAGGTGGACCCGGAGTCGGTCCCGTACTTCTCGGTGGCCGTGCTGCCCTCCCGCATCGACGCGCAGCCGCCGGTACGGGAGCGGGGCGAGGTCGTGGTGGTGGGCACCGGCCCGGCGGGCGCGCCGTGGCTGACGCCGGAGTCGCGCGGCGCGCTGCTCAACGCCGACGACCTGGTCGGCTACACCACCTACCTGGACCGCGTCCCGGTGCTCCGCGCCTCGCAGCGCCGGCACGGCTCGGACAACAAGGTGGAGTCGGAGCGCGCCGAGTTCGCCCTGGACCTGGCGCGGCGCGGCCGGCGCGTCGCCGTCGTGTCGGGCGGCGACCCGGGGGTCTTCGCGATGGCGACGGCGGTCCTGGAGGTGGCGTCGGAGGAGCGCTACGCGGACGTTCCGGTACGGGTCCTCCCGGGCGTGACCGCCGCGAACGCCGCCGCTGCCGCGGCGGGCGCGCCGCTGGGCCACGACTACGCGACGATCTCCCTCTCCGACCGCCTCAAGCCGTGGGAGGTCATCGCCGGCCGGCTGCGCGCGGCAGCGGAGGCCGACCTGGTCCTGGCGATCTACAACCCGGGCTCCAAGTCCCGCACGCACCAGGTGGCGGCGGCCCGCGACCTCCTCCTGGAGGTCCGCTCCCCGGACACCCCGGTCGTCGTGGCCCGCGACGTCGGCGGCCCCGAGCAGTCGGTCCGCGTCCTCACCCTGAAGACCCTGGACCCGGCGGAGGTCGACATGCGCACCCTCCTGCTGATCGGCTCCTCCCAGACCCGCACCACGGAACGCGCGGACGGCCGCACGATCGCCTGGACCCCCCGCCGCTACGGCTGACCGCACGCGCCCCGGCACGGCCCCGGCCGGGGGTCGGGCGCGGGGCGCGGGGCGGCCCGGAGACCGATCCGGGCCGGTGGGTGCGTCCCTACGCCCTGCCGCCGGCCGGCAGCCGGGTCCGTACCCACTCCGCGGCTTCCTCCGGCGTCGTCGCCGTCGTCACACCCTCCGGGACCGGCGGGCGGCGGACGACGACGACCGGGACGCCGGCCTCGCGGGCGGCGGTCAGCTTGGGGGCGGTCGCCGCGCCGCCGCTGTCCTTGGTGACGAGGACGTCGACCCGGTGGCGGCGGAGCAGTTCGCGCTCGCCGTCCAGGGTGAACGGGCCCCGGTCCAGGAGGACTTCGGTGCGCGCGGGCATCGGTGCGTCCGGTGCGTCGACGGAGCGGACCAGGAACCACTCGGGCCGTCCCGCGAACGCGGCCAGGCCCATGCGGCCGGTGGTGAGGAAGACCCGCTCGCCGAGCCCGTCCAGTGCCGCCGCGGCCGCGTCCAGGGACGCCACCTCGTGCCAGTCGTCACCGTCGACCGGGACCCAGCCGGGGCGGCGCAGCGCCAGCAGGGGAACATGGGCGGTGGCGGCCGCCGCGGCCGCGTTGAAACTGATCCGCTCGGCGAAGGGATGGGTGGCGTCGATGACCGCGTCCACGGCGTGCTCCCGCAGCCACCCCGCGAGCCCCTCCGGCCCGCCGAACCCGCCGATCCGCACCTCCCCGGCCGGCAGCCGGGGCGCCGCGACCCGCCCGGCGAGCGAACTCGTCACGCGGAGCCCCGGGGCGACGGCGTCCCGCGGTCCGGCGGTGTCCCCGCGCCCCGTGGCGCGGACCGCCGCCGCGTCGTGCAACAGGCCGGCCAGCGCGCGGGCCTCGGTGGTGCCGCCGAGGATGAGTACGTGCGGGGACATGGGAATCCTGGGAGTCCGTTCATGAGTTCCGGCGGGCGTGCGGCCCAACTCAAGCACACCGGTCTGCGCCCCGGCTGGACGACCGGCGCCTGTGCGACGGCGGCCACGGCCGCCGCGTACACCGCGCTGCTCACCGGCGACTTCCCGGACCCGGTGACGATCACCCTGCCCAGGGGGCACACGCCGTCCTTCGCGCTGGCCGCCGAGTCCCTCGCGGACGGCGCGGCCATGGCCGGGGTCGTGAAGGACGCGGGCGACGACCCGGACGTCACGCACGGCGCGCTGGTCCGCTCGACGGTACGGCTGCTGCCGCCGGGCTCGGGCGTCGTCTTCCGGGCGGGCGAGGGCGTCGGTACGGTCACGCTGCCCGGCCTGCCGCTGGACGTGGGCGAACCGGCGATCAACCCGGTCCCCCGCCGGATGATGCGCGACCACGTCGCCGAGGTCGCCGCCGCCCACGGCGGCACCGGCGACGTCGAGATCACGATCTCCGTCGACCACGGTGCCGAGATCGCCCGCTCCACCTGGAACCCGCGGATCGGCATCCTCGGCGGCCTGTCGATCCTCGGCACGACCGGCGTCGTCGTCCCCTACTCCTGCTCGGCCTGGATCGACTCGATCCGCCGCGGCGTCGACGTGGCGCGCGCGGGCGGACTCACGCACGTGGCCGGCTGCACGGGTTCGACGTCGGAGCGCACGGTGACGTCGCTGTACGACCTGCCGGAGATCGCCCTGCTCGACATGGGCGACTTCGCGGGCGCCGTCCTGAAGTACGTCCGGCGCCATCCCGTGGACCGGCTGACCGTCTGCGGCGGCTTCGCGAAGCTGTCCAAGCTGGCGGCGGGCCACCTGGACCTGCACTCGGCCCGCTCGCAGGTCGACAAGTCCTTCCTGGCCGACCTGGCCCGTACGGGCGGGGCCTCCGAGGCGCTGGCGGCGGAGATCGCCGCCGCCAACACCGGTCTCGCCGCCCTCCGCCTCTGCGAGGCCGCCGGCGTCCCGCTGGGCGACCTGGTCGCCGCCCGCGCCCGCGACGAGGCCCTGTCGGTCCTGCGCGGCGCGCCGGTGGCGGTGGACGTGGTGTGCATCGACCGGGCGGGCACGGTGGTGGGCCGGTCGGCGGTGGCGGGGCCGTGACCGGCCCCGAGCCGGCGACGGGACCGTAAACGCCACGACAAGTGCCCGGCCGGGAAGGAGAATTCCCGGATGACCGACTTCTCGCACAAGCCCACCCTCACCGGCGACCTCGTCGTCCTCCGGCCCGTCACCGAGGACGACGTCCCCGCCCTCCTCCCGATGCTGCGCGACCCCGAGATCGCCCGGCTCACCGGCTCGCACGGGGACGTCGAGGAGTCCGCGCTGCGCGCCTGGTACGGCTCGCGGGGCGTCCAGACCAACCGGCTCGACCTCGCGGTCGTCGAGCGCGCGACCGGCCGGGTGGTCGGCGAGGCGGTCCTGAACGAGTGGGACCGGGCGAACGAGAGCTGCGCCTTCCGGATCGCCCTGTCCCCGGACACCGTCGGCCGCGGCCTCGGCACCGAGGCCACCCGCCTGATCGTCGGCCACGCCTTCGAGACCCTCGGCCTCTACCGCGTCTGGCTGGAGGTCTACGCCTTCAACCCGCGTGCCCGCCGCGCCTACGAGAAGGCCGGCTTCCGCCCGGAGGGGGTGCTGCGCGGGGCGCTGCTGTGGGAGGGCGAGCGGGTGGACGCGGTGCTGATGGCGGCGCTGGCACCGGAGTGGCGCGCGGGGATCACTCCGGCCTGAGCGCGCGGGGCACGGCGCGGCGCTCGTGTCCGCCGTGGGCTTCGGCGAGTGCGGCGCGTTCGGCGCGTTCGGCGCGTTCGGCGCGTTCGGCGCGTTCGGCGCGTTCGGCGCGTTCGGCGCGGCCTGCGGCCGGCCCGCCCGCGGTGAGCGCCCCGTGCTCACGCCTCCAGACAGTCGACGACGTCCCCGGGTGACGGATAGCCGATCCCGGCGATGTCTCCGGCGAGGTCGGCGAGTGACGCGTCGGGGTTGAGCGCCGCCACGACCTCGCTCGTCAGCGGCTCCAGCGCGAGGACGTGGCGCACGGCCCGGACGTCGACCTCCGTCTCGTAGTAGTAGGAGGCCCACGCCGCGTACGCCTCCGCCGAGCGGTCGACGAGCAGCTCGAAGAGGTGACCGGCGCCGTCCGCGTCACCGTCGGCGTCGCCCCCGGTGGGGAAGTCGACGGTGCCGGTGCGCCACACGGGGTCGGACGGCTCACGCCACAGGCAGCACGTGACCGTCAGGACGCCGTCCTCCTCGCAGAACGCCGGCTCCGTCACGTACGGGCGGAAGGCGTCCGGTACGGAATCGAGGACGCCCGGCCACGGTTCGGGGTCGTCCCTGCGGGCCCACGGGCTCATCGGCGATTCGTGGTCGAAGCCACGGACGTACGCGCCGGAGGCGGAGAAGACGACGGCGTACTCGTCGCCCGAGCCGTTCCGCATCGAGGCGAGCGCCTCCCCGTCGCCGTCCCCGTCGACGTCCCCGTCGCCGTCGCCCCAGTGGGCGTCGAAGGAGTAGTACCGCCCGTCCCACTCCGGGCTCAGCACCGCGTCCAGCATCGCGAGCCCCCGGCAGTGGTCGCGCAGTTCCCCGATGCCCGGCAGCGCCCGGGCCACGTCGTAGACGGTCACGTGGCCCATTGCAGCGCACGGCACCGACAGCCGACGTGCGGGCTCCACCCGCCGACCCTAGGCTCGGCAGGGCAAAGCCCCCACAACGGTCATCGAACGGGAGGTATCCCCATGGCGAAGCGCGGCAACAAGAAGCGGGCCCGCAAGAAGAAGAAGGCCAACCACGGCAAGCGGCCCAACGCCTGAGGCGGAAGCCGTCCCCGGCCGCCGGCTGCGCGGGCCCTGCCCCCGGCCACCGGCCGGAACCGCAACCGGAACCGGGTGGGGCGGCGTCCCTCACCGCCCGCCCGGCCCGTCACGCGTTCAGCAGCCGTGCCGGTCCCGGGCCGGGTCGTACAGGTGGCTGTCGCGGAATTCCGAGGCGGCCAGGGTGCGGCCCACCACGATCACCGCGGTCTTCGTGATGCCCGCCGCCTTCACCTGGTCCGCGATGTCCTCCAGGGTGCCCCGCAGCACGACCTCGTCCGGGCGGCTCGCCATCGCGACGACCGCGGCCGGGCAGTCCACGCCGTAGTGCGGGACGAGTTCGGAGACGATCCGGTCGGCGTAGCGGGCGCCGAGGTGCAGGACGAGCAGGGCGCCGCTGCGGCCCAGCGTGGCGAGGTCCTCGCCCTCCGGCATGGGCGTGGCCTGCTGCGCGATGCGCGTGAGGATGACCGTCTGGCCGACGGTCGGCACCGTCAGTTCCCGCTTCAGCGCCGCCGCCGCGGCCGCGAAGGCCGGGACGCCGGGCACCACCTCGTACGGGATGCCGGCCGCGTCCAGCCGGCGCATCTGCTCGGCCATGGCGCTGAAGACGGACGGGTCACCGGAGTGCAGCCGGGCCACGTCCTGCCCGGCCTCGTGGGCGGCGGCGATCTCGGCGACGATCTGGTCGAGGTCCATCCTCGCCGTGTCGACCAGCTTCGCGTCCGGCGGGCACTCGGCCAGCAGCTCGGTCGGCACGAGGGAGCCGGCGTACAGGCAGACCCCGCACTTCGCCAGGGTCCGTGCGCCGCGCACGGTGATCAGGTCGGCCGCGCCGGGGCCCGCGCCGATGAAGTAGACGGTCATTGCTGTGGAGAACCCTTCGTTACGGACCACTGGGTGACGGGCATGGCCTGGCGCCAGCCGGTGAAGCCGCCCACGGGCACGGCCGAGGCGACCGCGAGCCTGATCAGCTCGCCGCCGTGCCGCCGGTAGCGTTCGGCGAGCAGCGCCTCGGACTCCAGCGTCACCGTGTTGGCGACGAGCCGGCCGCCGGCCGGGAGCGCGTCCCAGCAGGCGTCGAGCAGGCCGGGCGCGGTCAGGCCGCCGCCGATGAAGACCGCGTCGGGGACGGGCAGACCGGCGAGCGCCGCGGGCGCGGGCCCGGTGACGACGTCCAGGCCCGGTACGCCGAGGGCGGCGGCGTTGCGGGTGATGCGGGCGGCGCGCTCGGGCGACTTCTCGACGGCGACCGCCCGGCACGTCCGGTGCGCCCGCATCCACTCGATGCCGATGGAGCCGGAGCCGCCGCCGACGTCCCACAGCAGTTCGCCGGGGGCCGGGGCGAGCGCGGCGAGGGTGGCGGCGCGCACGTAGCGCTTGGTGAGCTGGCCGTCGTGTGCGTACGCCTCGTCGGGCAGGCCGGGCGTGGTGCCGAGCCGCAGCGCGTCCGGGTCGCGCACGCAGTCGAGGGCGAGGACGTGGAGCGCGTCGGCGCGCTCGTACGGCCAGTCGGCGGCGGTCCCGTCGAGCAGGCCCTCGCGGGGGCCGCCGAGCTGCTCAAGGACCCGGATCCGGGTGCCGCCCCAGCCGCGCTCGCGCAGCAGCGCGGCGACCCGCGCGGGCGACTCGGGGCCCTCGCCAAGGACGAGCAGCCGGCGGCCGTGGTGGAGCGCGGCGGTGAGCGCGTCGAGCGGGCGGGCGACGAGGGAGACCGTCTCGACGGCCTCGAGGGGCCAGCCGAGGCGGGCGCAGGCGTACGAGACGGAGGACGGGTGCGGCAGGACGTGCAGGGGGGTGCCGGGGCCGAGGATCTCGGTGAGGGTGCGGCCGATGCCGTGGAAGGAGGGGTCGCCGCTGGCGAGGACGGCGATCCGGCGGCCCTGGTGGGCGGCGAGCAGCCCGGGCACGGCGGGCCGCAGGGGGCTCGGCCAGGGCACCCGCTCGCCGGGGCAGTCGTCCGGTGGCAGGAGGTCGAGCTGGCGGGGGCCGCCGATGAGGACCTGGGCGGCGCGCAGGGTGCGGCGGGAGTTCTCGGGGAGCCCGTCCCAGCCGTCGGCACCGATGCCGACGACGGATATGGCGTCGGTCGGGTGTCTCGCGTCGTTCACGACGGGGACTTTACGGGAGGGGCGTCCGGGCGCCGGGAACCGGCCGCCGGGCGGACGGAGACGTGCGGAGACGGAGGGAGGCGTGCGGAGAGGTACGCGGAAACGCGGGCGCGGGAGCGGGCGCGGAAGGTGCGCGGAAGCAGGGGAACGGGAGCGGGCGCGGGCGCAGAACGTCGGAAACGGGCGCGGGCGCGGGCGCAGAAGGTCGGGAGCGGGCGCGGAAGGTGCGCGGAAGCAGGGGAACGGGCGCGGGAGAGGGCGCAGGAGGTCGGAAACGGGCGCGGGCGCGGAATAGGTGCGGCGGTGGCGCCGTTGAGCCTGACGGTTTAAGATTCAACCAAATGGACCCCGCGAGAGGTGAGCACGATGCAGTTCGGGATCTTCACCGTCGGTGACGTGACGACCGACCCCACCACCGGCCGCACCCCCACCGAGCACGAGCGCATCAAGAACACCGTCGCCATCGCGCTCAAGGCCGAGGAGGTCGGCCTCGACGTCTTCGCGACCGGCGAGCACCACAACCCGCCGTTCGTCCCGTCGTCCCCGACGACGCTCCTGGGTCACATCGCCGCCCGCACGGAGAACCTCGTCCTCTCCACCTCCACGACCCTCATCACCACCAACGACCCGGTGAAGATCGCCGAGGACTACGCGACCCTCCAGCACCTCGCCGACGGCCGCGTCGACCTGATGATGGGCCGCGGCAACACCGGCCCGGTCTACCCGTGGTTCGGCCAGGACATCCGCCAGGGCATCCCGCTCGCCATCGAGAACTACGCGCTCCTCCACAAGCTGTGGAGGGAGGACGTCGTCGACTGGGAGGGCAAGTTCCGCACCGCCCTCCAGGGCTTCACGTCCACCCCGCGCCCGCTCGACGACGTCCCGCCGTTCGTCTGGCACGGCTCCATCCGTTCGCCCGAGATCGCCGAACAGGCCGCGTACTACGGCGACGGCTTCTTCGCGAACCACATCTTCTGGCCCAAGCAGCACACCGAGAAGATGGTCGGTCTCTACCGCCGGCGCTACGCGCACTACGGCCACGGCACCCCCGAGCAGGCCATCGTCGGCCTCGGCGGCCAGGTCTTCATGCGCAGGAACTCGCAGGACGCGGTACGGGAGTTCCGCCCGTACTTCGACAACGCGCCGGTCTACGGCCACGGCCCGTCCCTGGAGGACTTCAGCCGCGAGACCCCGCTGACGGTCGGCTCGCCGCAGCAGGTCATCGAACGCACGCTGTCCTTCCGCGACTACGTCGGCGACTACCAGCGCCAGCTCTTCCTGATCGACCACGCGGGCCTGCCGCTGAAGACGGTCCTCGAACAGCTGGACATCCTCGGCGAGGAGGTCGTCCCCGTCCTGCGCAAGGAGTTCGCGTCCCTGCGCCCGGCCGGCGTACCGGAGACCGCGCCGCTGCACCCGGCCGTACGGAAGAACACCGACGGCCACCACGACACCGGCACCGACGGCCACCACCACACCGGCGCCCAGGTCCGGAACCAGGAGGTCTGACCCCATGCGCACCCTCAAGCTGGTCGCCGTCTCGGCCGGGCTCAGCAGCCCCTCCTCCACCCGGCTGCTCGCCGACCGTCTGCTCCAGATCACCCGCCACCGACTGGCCGAGCAGGAGTACGCGGTCGACGTCGACGTCGTCGAACTGCGCGACGTCGCCGTCGACATCGCGAACGGCCTCGTCACCGGCTTCCCGTCCGAAAGGCTCCAGGAGGCGATCGACAAGGTCACCGGCGCGGACGGCGTGATCGCCGTGACCCCGGTCTTCACGGCCTCGTACAGCGGTCTGTTCAAGTCCTTCTTCGACCTGATCGACCCGGCGGCGCTGACCGGCACCCCGGTCCTGATCGGCGCCACCGGCGGCACCGCCCGCCACTCCCTCGTCCTCGACCACGCCCTGCGCCCGCTCTTCGCCTACCTCCGCGCCGTGGTCGCCCCGACGGCCGTCTACGCGGCCTCGGAGGACTGGGGTTCCGGCGGCGACGCGTACACGGAGGGCCTGCCGTCCCGCATCACCCGGGCGGGCACCGAGTTCGCGGACCTGATCGCGGGCCGCCCGGAGCGGACGCGGGAGGACGACGAGATCGTCCCCTTCGCACAGCAGCTGGCGGACCTGCGCCTGGGCCAGGCGTACTGATCACGAGCGTCGTAGCCGTCCCGTCCGGATCCCGGCCGGGTTCGCGCCGGACGAGTGAACCCGAAGGGCGGGAGCGAAGCCCCGCCCTTCCCGCCCTACGGAGAGCTCGACGGGCGCCGGGCGCCCGCCCGGCGCATGATGCGTCTCATGGACATCAAGCTCGAGCTGATCGGCGTCCCCGTCAGCGACATCGACCGCGCCAAGGCCTTCTACGAGCAGGTCGGCTTCCACGCCGACCACGACGTGACCGTCAGCGACGCGATCCGCTTCGTCCAGATGACGCCGCCCGGATCGGCCTGCTCGATCGCGTTCGGCCAGGGCATCACCGAGATGGCGCCGGGCTCCCTGGACAACATGCAGGTCGTCGTCGCCGACATCGAGGCCGCGCACGCCGACCTCACCTCCCGCGGCGTCGACGTCAGCGCGATCGTCGACCAGCCCTGGGGCTCCTTCGTCTATTTCGCCGACCCGGACGGCAACCGCTGGGCGGTCCAGCAGATCACCCCGCGGAACGCGTCGGACGCCGGCTGATCACTTGCGGTTGTAGAGGCGCATCGTCACCGGGCCGAACACCACCACGAACAGCGCCGACCAGCCCAGCGTCCAGGCGAGGTCGGCCGCCGGCCAGTCGCCCGCCATCAACTCCCGTACCGCCGTCGACAGATGCGTCACCGGGCTGTTGTTGACGAAGGCCTGCAGCCAGCCGGGCATGGTCCTCGGGTCGACGAAGACGTTCGACAGGAAGGTCAGCGGGAAGATCACCATCATGCTGACGCCGATGACGGACTTCTCGCTGCGCAGCAGCAGCCCGAACATCGTCCAGATCCACGAGAACGCGAACGCGAAGACCAGCAGCAGGGCGGTCCCGAGGAGCACGCCCGCCACCCCGCCGGCCGGCCGGTAGCCGATGACGACGCCGACCGTCAGCATCACGGCGGAGGCGATCAGATAGCGCACGACGTCGCCGAGCAGATAGCCCACCATGGGCGCGGGCCGCCAGATCGGCAGCGTGCGGAAGCGGTCGAAGACGCCCTTCTCGATGTCCGTGTTGACCGAGACCCCGGTGTACATCGTGATCATCATGACGCTCAGCACCAGGATGCCGGGCAGCAGGAACTGGATGTACTGCGAGACGGAGCCGGCCAGCGCGCCTCCGAAGAGGTACGTGTACATCAGCACCATCATGATCGGGAACGCCGTCACGTCGAACAGCTGCTCCGGCACGTGCTTGATCTTCAGCATCGCCCGCCAGCCGAAGGTCAGCGAGGCGGAGAGCGCGCTGGGCCGCGCCGGACGGGTGTGACCGACGAGCAGGGCGGCCAGTTCGTCGGCCCTGGGGGCGACGAAGTCCGCGGTGGTGGCCTTGTCGGTGGTGCTGGTGGTCACGGTGCTCATGCCCTGCCCTCCGGCGCCCTGCCCTCCGTTGCCCCGCCCTCCGTTGCCCCGCCCTCCGTTGCCCCGCCCTCCGTTGCCCTTCCCTCCGTTGCCCTTCCCTCCGTTGCCCTGCTCTCCGTTGCCCTGCCCGCCGGCGCCCCGCCCTCCGGCTCGCTCTCCTGGTCGCCGTCGCCCGCCCGGTCCCTGCCGCCGTCGCCGCGGCCGTCGCCGCCGCCGCTTCCCGAGTCACCGCTGCCGCCACCGCCGGACCCGCCGCCGTCGCCCGCCGGGTGGTCCGTCAGCGCGAGGAAGACCTCGTCCAGGCTGGGCTGGCCGAGCGCGAAGTTGTCGACCGTGATCCCGGCCCGCGCCAGCTCGGCCAGCGCCCGCGCCGCCTGCTCCGCGGCGCCGATGTCGGTGCCGCGGCCGTTCACGGTGGCGGTGAGCGCGACCGGGTCGGGATCGAGCTGCACGGCGGCGTTCAGCGCGGCGGCGAGGACCCGCTCGGCCTCCGGCCGCTGCTCCGCCTCCCGCAGCCGTACGTGCACGGAACCCGAGCCCACCGAGGCCTTCAGCTCGCCCTTCGTTCCCTCCGCGATCACCCTGCCGTGGTCGATCACGGCGATCCGGGAGGCCAGCTGGTCGGCCTCGTCCAGGTACTGCGTGGTCAGCAGCACCGTCGTGCCCTGGGCCACGACCGCGCGGACGATGTCCCAGACCTGGTTGCGGCTGCGCGGGTCGAGGCCGGTGGTCGGCTCGTCGAGGAAGAGCAGGTCGGGCACGTTGAGGATGGAGGCCGCGATGTCGATGCGGCGCCGCATGCCGCCCGAGTAGTTCTTGACCTGCCGGTCCGCCGCGTCCGCGAGCCCGAAGGCGGCGAGCAGCTGCGCGGCCCGCTCGCGGGCGGCGGGGCGGGAGTGGCCGAGCAGCCGGGCGAGGAGGACCAGGTTCTCGGTGCCGGTCAGGTCCTCGTCGACCGAGGCGTACTGGCCGGTGAGGCTGACCCGGCCGCGCACCGCGTCGGCGTCCCGCACGACGTCCCTGCCGAAGACCCGGGCGCGGCCGGCGTCCGGCCGGAGGAGGGTGGCGAGCATCTTCACGGCGGTGGTCTTGCCGGCCCCGTTGGGGCCGAGGACGCCGTAGACGGTGCCGGCCGGGACGCGCAGGTCGATGCCGTCCACGGCGCGGTTGGTGCCGAAGACCTTGACCAGGCCTTCGGTCTCGACGGCGAGGTCGGTCATACGCGTGTCCTCCCGGCGGGCGGTTTCGCGCCCGCTCCCCACCAGTCTCCGACGGCCGGCCGGGTCGTGCCAGGCGGCCTGCGCCGCGCACGCCGGACTCGGCCCGGGCGGGCCGGCCTCGCCGCCTCAGTACGGCGCGGGTCGGCCGGCGGCGTCCTCGTGGGTGTAGAAGAGGTAGAAGGCGCCGGCGCCGGTGGCCACGCCGACGATCAGGCCGAGCATCGACGACGAGAACACGCTGTGGTCGGACAGGCTGAAGAGGAAGCCGATCGCGATGCCGGTCAGGGCGCCCCAGGCCGCCGCGCGCAGCTCGCGCCGCAGCGTCCGGCCGTAGCGGCGGAGCGCGTACACGGACACGGCGAGGACGACGGCCGAGATCAGGCCGAGCCAGAGCTGACCCCAGGACAGCGCCTCGCCGCGGCGGGCGATGACGGGGGCGTACAGGCCGTAGGCGATGCCGAGGGTGACGGGCAGCCCCCAGCCGTGCGTGCTGAACTGCCGGTGGGCGGGTACCGCTGCGTGTGCGGCCATGGGAGGACTCCTTTCCCGCGCCGTGCCCGCGCGGACGTGCCGCGCGGGCGTGCCGCGCGGGCGTGCTGCACCCTCCAGGGCACACCCGCCCGGTACCCGCCGCAAGTGGATCAGCCGGCCGCCGGCGGCCGTACGGCGACCGCGTCGATCTCGAAGAGCATGCCGGGCAGCGCGAGGGCCGCGACGCCGCTCAGGGTCTGGGCCGGCAGCCGCTCGCCGAAGACGGCGTACAGGGCCTTGCCGAGGACCTCCAGCTTGGCGAGGTCGTGGTCGACGACGTACGAACCGAGCCGGACCACGTGCTGCGGACCGAGGCCCACGCCCTCCAGGGCGCGGCGGAGGTTGGCGAGGGCGAGCTCGACCTGCGCGGCGAAGTCGCCGGGCACGGGCGCGCCGGTGGCGTCGGAGGCGTACTGGCCGGCGACGAAGACGAGTTCGCCGGGCGCGGAGGCGACGTGGGCGTAGCCGAAGGGCGTGGGGTCGTGGAGGGTCGCGGGGTTGGTGAGGGTGCGCTGGTCGTCGTGCGGGTGCGTGACGCTCATGAGGTGCGTACTTCCTTCCCGTAACAAGGACATCGAATATCCAGAATAAAGTGGGGTGCTGGGGATGTCGACAGTGCCGACAGGACGCCGGCAGGACGCCGGCCGGGCGGGCTCGTCGCGGACGTGCGAGCAGGGGCGGCCCGTTGCGGGGAGCACGGCCCGACCCTGGCCTCAGAGGTCGGCGAACCAGCGGCGGATCCGGTCGGGTGCGCCGGGCGCCTGCCGTTCCGCCCGGGCCCGTACGTCCGCGAGGGTCTGGGCGGCGAGCTCCCTCCGCCAGGCGAGGTCGGCGCGGCCCATCGCGTCGGCGATGGCGCACTCGGCGGTCGGCCGCCCCGTCGTCGCGCCGGGCCCCTGGCCGCGGATCTCGGTGCAGCGGAAGGCCTCGTCGGGGCCCTCGATCGCGGTGACCACGTCCATCAACGTGATCCGGTCGAGCGACCTGGCGAGCCGGAAGCCGCCCTGGCAACCGGGGACGGAGCTCAGGATCCCGGCCCTGACGAGGGACTGGAGCTGCTTGTTGAGGTAGGCCGGGGGCAGCTCGTGGTACCCGGCGAGCCGGGCCGCGGTGACGGCGCGCTCCTCGCCGATCCAGGCCAGGTTGAGGCAGCTGTGCAGCGCCCACTCGACACCCTCGTTCATCCTCACATCCTGGATATTAATCATCCAGGTTACGAAGAGGCAATCCCCCGTCTCACCCGCCCGGCCCATCAGAAGGTTCCGAACCGGACGCCCGCTCCCACGATGAGCAGCATGAGCCAGAACACGACACCTCCGCGCCCGTCCCCGACGCCGGCGAGGGACGACGGCTGGGCCGCGGGCGGCACCATCTTCGCCGGCGTCCTCATGACGGTCATCGGCGTCCTGGACGTCTTCCAGGGCATCGCCGCGATCGCCGAGGACGACGTCTACGCCCGGGTCGGCGACTACGTCTTCAAGTTCGACCTGACCTCCTGGGGCTGGATCCACCTGTGCCTCGGCGTCGTCGTCATGATCGTCGGCTTCGGGGTCCTCAAGGGCGCCGCGTGGGCCCGGATCGCGGGCATCGCGCTCGCCTCGCTGAACATCGTGCTCCAGTTCCTGTTCCTGCCCTACCAGCCCTGGTGGGCGCTGTTCTCCATGGCGGTCTCGATCTTCGTGGTCTGGGCCCTCGCGACCGACGGCTCCTACGGAAGGAACACGGCCGTATGACGCGCCGACCCCGCACGGCCCGCGCCGCCGCCTTCCTCTCCCTCGCCGCCCTCGGCGCCGCCCTGACGGGCTGCGACCAGGCGAAGGACGCGGCCGGGGGCATCGTGTCCTCGGCCACGGCGGCGGTGGCGTCCGCCGCGCAGCGGCAGATGGACGAGATCAAGGACGGGGTCAACGCCAAGGCCGACGTCAAGGCCGGGCCGACCTCCGTGGACGGCGACCGGACGGTCGCCGAGATCACCGCGACCAACCCCAAGGACAAGACCGCCGACTACACGGTGATGGTCAACTTCCGCGACACGCAGGGCAATCTGCTCGACGCCGTGGTCCTGAACATCGACGGCGTCGAGGCCGGCAGGTCCAGGACCGGCACGGCGCGCAGCAACCGCACCCTGTCCGGCGACACGGAGGCCGAGATCGCCCAGGCGGTCCGCCACTGACGCCCCGCCTCGCGCGACGTCCACCGATCGGCCAGGCTGGAAAGCATGGAGAACGACGAGATCCTCGAGAACATCGGCTCCCTCGTCGAGGAGGAGCGCAGCCTGCGGCAGCGCACCGGCGGCCTCCAGGACGAGGAACGCACCCGGCTCGCCGAGCTGGAGGTCCAGCTCGACCAGTGCTGGGACCTCCTGCGCCAACGCCGCGCCAAGGCCGAGTTCGGCGAGGACCCGGACACAGCGGCCGTCCGCCCGGCGGCCGAGGTGGAGAACTACCGCAGCTGACCCACGGCGTCCCCCGCCACCACCGACGGAACTCGGCCGCCCTCCCCCGCCACCACCCCGGGCCCGCCGTACGTTTGACCCATGGCGAACCCCGCACCACCACCCCGCACCCCCCGCCTCGCCCCGCCCACCTGGCTCACCACCGGCCTGCGCCCCCAGCCCGCCCAGGTCCCCTGGCCCGCCGTGGCCCGCGCGTCGATCGCGCTCGCCGCACCCCTCGCCGTGGGTTTCGCCACCGAACGGCCCGCGTACGGCGCCCTCGTGTCGATGGGCGCCCTCTCCGGCGTCATCGGCGACACCGCCGACGCGTACCGGATGCGGGTCTTCAACATCGCCGTCCCGCAGCTCTTCGGCGCCCTCGGCGTCACCCTCGGCGCCCTGGTCTTCGGCCAGGGCTGGCTCGCGGTCGCCGCGCTCACGCTCATCGCGCTGGTCTCCGGGATGATCTCCTCGATCGGCGCGGTGGCCTCCGTCTCGGGCCTGCTGCTGCTCCTCAACGCCGTCGTCGGCGCCGGCCTGCCGATGCCGGACCCCTGGTGGAAGGCGCCGCTGCTGCTGGGCCTCGGCGGCATCGTCGTCCTGACCCTCACCCTGCTCGGCTGGCCGCTGCGCGGCGGTCAGCCGGAACGCGCGGCGGTCGCCGGGACCTACCGGGCGATCGCCGACCTCTTCGAGGCCGCCGGCACCGACGCGTACGACGAGAAACGGCAGGCGGTCACGGCCTCGCTCAACCAGTCTTACGACATGGTCCTCGGCCGCCGCGCCCGCCAGCACGGCCGGGCGCCGACCCTGGTGCGGCTGCTCGCCCAGCTCAACGTGGTGATCCCGATGGCGGAGGCCGCGCCGGCCGCGCACCTCGCGGCCCGCCGTTTCCACCGGCCGCTGCCCCCGGAGGTCCCGGCCGCGGTGCGGGACCTCGCGGACGCCGTGGAGACCGGCCGCACGGGCGACCCGGACCTGCGCCTGCCCGAGGCGCGGCGCCCGTCGGAGAAGGCCGTGGAGGCGTCCGTACGGTACGCGGCGACCGTCGTCCACCAGGCGGAGCACAGCCCGTACCAGGCGTTCAACGCGGCGAAGGGGGCCGACCGGCTGGGGCGGCCCGCCGCCCTGCGGGTGCGGATGCGGCGCGCGGCACGCGGTGTGCTGCTGTCCGGGGCGTCCTGGCGCTACGGCCTGCGGCTCGCGCTGTGCATCGGCCTCTCGCAGGCGCTGGTCTCGCTGATCGCGGTGCCCCGCTCGTACTGGGTGGCGCTCACCGTCACGTTCGTCATGAAGCCGGACTTCGGCTCGGTGTTCTCGCGGGCGGTGCTCCGCGCGTTCGGCACGGCGGCCGGGCTGCTCGTGGCGGCGCCGATCCTGGCCGCGCTGCCCCGCGGCTGGGGAGACGTGCCGGTGATGCTGGTGCTCGCCGCGCTGATCCCGGCGTTCTCGGCGAAGGGGTACGCCTTCCAGACCGCGGCGATCACGCCGGTGATCCTGCTCCTGTCGGACCTGCTCAACCACCAGGGCTTCCACCTGGTGCTGCCGCGGCTGTACGACTCGCTGGTCGGCTGCGCGATCGCGCTGGTCGCCGGCTATCTGCTGTGGCCGGAGTCCTGGCACACCCGGGTCGCGGACCGGCTGGCCGACGCGGTCGAGGACACGGCCGCCTACGTGAACCTGGCGTTCGGCGCCCCGTCCCGGACGGGAGGCGGCGGCGGTGACGCCGAGCCGGAGCACCACGGAGGCAACGACGACCACGGCAACGCCGGTGACCAGGGCACCCGCGTCCGGGCCCGGCGCAAGCTGTACCGCGACATGTCGTCCGTACGGTCCGAGTTCCAGCGCGCCCTGACCGAGCCGCCGCCCGCCGGGGACCTGGCCGCGGCGTGGTGGCCGCTGACGATCGCCGTGGAGCGGATCGTCGACGCCACGACGGCCGCCCGGGTCCGCGTCGACCACGGTGCGCCGGCGCCGCATCCGGCGGAGGTCGCCCTCGTGGAGCGGCAGTTGCGGGAGCTGGCGGAGGGACTTCGTTCCAGCGAGGTCCTGGTGGAGGTGCGCGCGGATCTGAGCGGCGACGAGGACGGCGTGCTCGCGCCGCTCCGCCAGGAGGTACGGGCGGCCCGCGCCATCGCGACCCCGTCCCCGAACGCCGCCACGGCCCCGTCCCCGAACCCCGCCACGGCCCCGTCCCCGAACGCCGCCACGACGCCCTCCCCGAGCGCCGTCACGACCGTGCCCGAGGGCTCCGGCACGACGGCGTCCTCGCCCCCGGAAACCGGCTCGTCCCGCTCCCCCGGCTCCGCCCCGGACCCCACCTCCGGGCCGGTCCCGGACCCGCCACGGGACGGCGGCAGCGCGCCGTAAACCCGGCCAAAGGGGCGTACGGAAGTGGTTACCGGCGGTTGCGGAATCGAACCCTCCCACCACCGTTACCGGATTCCACGCGTACGACTACGATGCGCTCGAATTCACCGTGATCCACGTCGCGTTCCGTCCCCGGGCGCCCCGGTGGCCCGGTCACGTCGTCCTGCGCAGCTCTCCCCGCACCCCTCGATTCCCCCCATCCCCCTCCCCACGTCCCCCATCCCACATCCCCGCGTCCCCCATCCCCCGGCTCCGACCTCCCCGCCGCCCCGACCTCCCCGCCGCTCCGGCCTCCCGCCGTACGAGCGTCCCCGCCGTCCCCTCCGTCCCCGCGTCACCGTCCTGCGTTCCTCCTCCCCCCGCGCCCACGAGGACACCGCCATGCGCACCACACCCGGCAGAGCATCCGGCAGAGCACCCGGCAGACCCGGCCGCCGCGGCCGCCGCGGCCCGGACCGAGGCCCCGGGCGGGGCCTCCAGCCCAACGCCCTCGGCACCTTCGACACCATCGTGATGGCCGTGGCGGGCAGCGCGCCCGCGTACTCGCTCGCCGCCACCACCGCCGTCCTGTTCGGGGCGGTCGGCCTCGCCGGGCCGGCGTCGCTGCTGTACTGCGCGATACCGATGCTCGGCATCGTCCTCGCGTACGCCCGCCTCGGCCGGATCGACGTCAACGCGGGCGCGGCGTACTCGTGGGTGGGCCGCACCCTCCACCCCTTCCTCGGCTTCCTCTCCGGCTGGGCGCTGGTCTTCGCGACGACCGTGTTCATGGTGGCCGGATCGCTGCCCGCCGGCTCCCTCACGCTCTCCCTCGTCGACCCGGAACTCGCCGACAGCACCGCGCTGTCGCTGGTGGTCGGCGCCGGCTGGTTCCTGATCATGCTGCTCGTGGTGCTCGGCGGGGCGCGGCTCACGGTGCGCGCCCAACTCGTCATGTCGGGCGTGGAGATGCTGATCCTCGTGGCGTTCGTCCTGGGCGCGGTGATCCACCGCGGGCACGCCACGGCCTTCGACTGGTCGTGGTTCGGCCTCGGTCACTTCGACGGCGCCTCGGGCTTCGCGTCGGGCGCGCTGATCGCCGCGTTCTACTACTGGGGCTGGGACGTCACCAGCAACCTCAGCGAGGAGACCCGGGACAGCCGCCGCACCGCGGGGCTCGCCGCGCTCGTCGGCATGGGCGTGGTGTTCCTGCTCTTCGAGGCGTTCACCGTCTCCGTGAACGTGCTCCTGAGCGCCGAGCAGATCGAGCACGGCGGCGCGAACGTCCTCGCCGTCCTGGGGCAGGAGATCTGGCCGGGCGTCGGCGGCAAGCTGCTGCTCCTCGCGGTGCTCCTCTCGACGGTCGCCACCCTGGAGACCACGCTCATCCAGGTCACCCGCTCGCTCTTCGCGATGGGCCGCGACCGCACTCTCCCGCCCGCGCTCGGCACCGTGCACCGCCGCTGGAACACCCCGTGGGTGGCGGTGGCGGCCGTCGGCGCCGCCGCGCTCGTGATGTTCGCCGCCGCGGCCGCCGCCGGCTCGATCGGCCAGGTCCTCGGCGACGCGGTGAGCGCGATGGGCCTGCAGGTCGCCTTCTACTACGCCCTCGCGGGGATCGCGGCCGTCGTGGCGTACCGGGGCCGGCTGCTCACCTCGGTGAAGGAGTTCGTGCTGGGCGGGGTCTGGCCGCTGTTCGGCTCGGCGTTCATGCTGTGGGCGTTCGTGGAGTCGCTCGGCGAACTGTCCACCGCCTCGCTCGCGATCGGCCTCGGCGGCCTCGCCGCCGGCGTCGTACCGATGCTCCTGTACTGGAGGAAGGGCAGCGCCTACTACCGCCCGGCGCGCCTGGACGCGACCCGCGCGCTCGCCGCGACGGCGCCGTTCGCCTCACCGGACTCGCCGCGCGCCCGCCGGTCCGACAAGTCGCTGGCGACGGACTTCTGAGTTCCCGACACCGTCCGCAGGCCGTCTCCGCCGACGGCCGCCACTGTCCGCGAGGGAGGTACACGGATGGCCGCACTGCGCCGCCGCTCGGCCCGACAGGGCCGGTTCACCCCGGACTTCGACCCCGACTCCGGCGACCGGGCGCTCACCGAGGCCCGTCACGACATGGTGATCGGCCGCTGGCAGGGCGTACGGGACCTGCTGAGGGCCACCGGGGACGACTGGTCGCTCCGCACCCACCGGCTGCGCCTGCTCTCGCACGCCGCCGCGGGCAGTTCGACGGTCGAGGTGTGGTGGGCGGCCGAGCCGGGCAACCCGGACGCCGCCGTGCTCCGGGCGGCGACCGAGGTGGTCCGGGTCTTCGACGCGGCCATCGCCGCCGGCCGGGGCAGCACGATCGACCGGGGCCGGGTCGACGCCTCCGTCGACGCGTGCCTGACGGCGGCCGACGCGGCACCGGCCGACCCGATGCCGTGGGTGTCGCTGCTGTCCGTGGCCAGGCTGTACGAGGGCGGTGTGCCGCGCCGCCGACTGCGCCACTGGTTCGACGAGTTGCGGCGCCGCGACCCGTACAACACCGAGGGCCACACCCAGGTGCTCCGCTACTGGTCGGCGCGCTGGCACGGCACGCACGGCGCGATGTACGACTTCGCGCGGGACGCGGCGGGCGTCGCGCCGCCCGGTTCGCCGCTGCCGATCCTGGTGCAGATCGCCCGGGTCGAGGAGTACCGCTACGTCGTCGACGGCGCGCTCGGGCGCGGCCCGGTGCGCGGCTTCGACCAGCACTGGAAGCACGAGCTGGCGGTGACCGAGCTGCGCCGTACGCACGCCCGCTGGATCGGCGGCCGCGAACCGGGATCGCCGGTCCGCCCGGAGGAGGTGGCGGAGCTCAACTACCTCGCCCACGCGGCGTGTCACGCGGGCGAGGCCGCACTGGCGAGGGAGCTCCTCGGGATGCTGGGGACGCGGGCGGCGTGGGTCCCGTGGGTGTACACGGGCGAGCCGGCGGAGCAGTTCGTACGGTTCAGGGAGGGGCTGGGGCTGGTCCCGGGGGCAGGGACGGGGACGGGGGCGAGGCCCGAGTAGAGGCCCGAGTAGGGGCTAAGCCGCCCGCCCCCGCCCCCGCCTGCGCCCCCGCCTGCGACGGCGTCAGACGCCGATGTCGCGGCCGTCGGTGCGCCAGACGGCGACGACCGCCGGGCGGACGATCCGGCCGGGGCCGTCGGGCCAGGCGGAGGCCGGCTTCTCGACGGAGGCGCCGTCGACCTCGCCCGGGTGCTGGACGGCGACGAGGACGCGGCGGTCCTGGACGATCGGGCCGCAGGTCTCGGCACCGGTCGGGACGGTCAGGAACTGCTTCAGCTCACCGCGCCGCTCGCCGTGAGTGGCGACGCCGTAGAGGCCGTCGTGGGAGCCGAGCTGGTTGCCGTCGGTGGAGATCCACAGGTTGCCGTGCGGGTCGAAGGCGACGTTGTCGGGGCAGGAGATGGGACTGACCCGGTCCTTGGGGAAGCCGGCGAAGTAGGTGGTGGGATCGTCCGGGTCGCCCGCGACGAGGAAGAGCCGCCAGGCGAAGCCGTCGGCTGCCGGGTCGTCCCAGTGCTCGGCGAGTTCCAGGATCTGGCCGTGCTTGTTGAGGTTCCGCGGGTTGGCCTCGTCGGCGCCCGGGTTGGTGCCCTTGCCGCGGTTGGTGTTGTTGGTGAGGGCGACGTAGACGCGCCCGGTGCGCGGGGAGGGCTCGACGTCCTCGGGGCGGTCCATCTTGGTGGCGCCGACCTTGTCACCGGCGACGCGGGTGAAGACGAACACCTCCTCGGCGGTCATGCCGGGCACGTGCGAGACGGCGCCGTCGGGGCCGGCGGTGGCGAGCGGGATCCAGGTGCCGGAGCCGTCGAACTCGCCGTCGCGCGGCAGCCTGCCGCTGCCGTCGATCTCGGCGGCCGGGGAGTCGCCGGTCAGCCGGGCGACGTAGAGGGTGCCCTCGTCGAGCAGGGTGAGGTTGTGCTCGCGCGCCTTGCGGGAGTTGCCCTTCGCCATCCGCTTGCTCGACACGAACTTGTAGAAGTAGTCGAAGCGCTCGTCGTCGCCCATGTAGACGACGGGACGGCCGTCGGCGGTGAGGCGGGGCTGCGCGGCCTCGTGCTTGAAGCGGCCGAGGGCGGTGCGCTTGCGCGGGGTGGAGTCGGGGTCGTACGGGTCGAGCTCGACGACCCAGCCGAAGCGGTGGGCCTCGTGGGGCTCCCGGGCGAGGTCGAAGCGCTCGTCGAAGCGTTCCCACTTGCGTTCGGAGGCGCCGGAGCCGAAGCCGTACCGCTTGTCGGTGGGACTCGACCCGTTGGCGAAGTACTGGTTGACGTTCTCCTCGCCGTGGAGGGTGGTGCCCCAGGGGGTGGTGCCGCCGGCGCAGTTGTTGAGCGTGCCGAGGACGGTACGGCCCTCGGGGTCGGCGGAGGTCTTCAGGAGGTCCGAGCCGGCGGCGGGGCCGGTGAGCTCGAACGGGGAGGTGGTGTGCAGCCGCCGGTTGAGGGGGTGGCGGGTGACGGGGGTGAGCCTGCCGGTGCGGTGCTCCTCCTGGACCACGACGACGGACAGGCCGTGCGCGGCCCAGGCGGTCTCGACCTGCTCGCGGGTCGGGTCGTCGGGGTCGTAGCCCCGGAACATCAGGATCTCGTCGGTGTATTCGTGGTTGGCGACGAGGACCTGGCGGTGGGGTTCGCCGCGCAGCGGGAGGAGCGAGAGGAAGTCGTTGTTGTAGCCGAACTGCCCGGCCTGGGCGGCGGCGGTCTGGCGGTCGGGGTCGAAGGCGGGCGCGCCGCGGAGGATGGGTTCGCCCCAGCGGATGACGACGTTCTGGGAGTAGCCGGCGGGGACGGTGACCCGGTCGGCGGTGTTGGGCGCGACGGGCCGGAAGCGCAGGCCACGGGCACCGTCGGCCTCGCCGTGACCGCCGTGGCCGGCGTGGCCGGCGTGGCCGGGTCGGTGACCGCCCTGCGGGAGTGCCTGGGCGGCGGGAGCGTCGCCGAGGGCGAGGGCGGAACCGGCGGCGGAGGCGACGGTGACGACGGCGGCGGCCCGCAGGGCGGTACGGCGCGAGAGCACGCCGGCGATGACGTCACCGACGTAGGCGTTGTCGGTGGTGTTGGGCACCTCCTGGAAGCAGGCGTCGCCGCAGCGGTAACGGCACGTGAGGGCGGAACGTCCGCCTCCGTGCGCATCCCCGTGTGCGTGACTTCCCAGCAGCGGCAGCGGTTTGCGCACGTCGTCCTCCAGGTGTGAGCGCGGTCGGCGGTGACGTTATGTGCGCACCTCTGCACGGTGGAGGCGGGAGAGTGAACGCCCGATGAATGCGCGACGACCGGGGGCGCCCGGGTCGTAGGGCGCGGGGAGGGCGGCCGCTAACCTTACGTGTCCGCCCTGGCCAGGGATGAAGGACGCATACCGCACCCAACTCATGCGAAGGGGTTACCCCATGGGTATTCGGAGCTTGCTGCGCAAGGTATTCGGCCGCGACCGCGCGAACGCCGCGGAACTCGAGGTCCCGGCAACCTCCGTCCCGCCCCAGGGCACACCGCGCGAGGCGGGGACGGATGAGGGGACCGAGGCGAAGGCCGGAGCGGATGCCGAGGCTTCGGCCGAGGCTGGGGCTGGGGCTGTTACTGAGGCTGCTGCTGGGGCTGGGGCTGGTGCTTCGGCGGAGTCGGGGGTCGAGGCAGGGGCTTCGGCTGACGCTCGGGCGGAGGCGGCCGCCGACGCGAAGGCGGAGGTGCCGGTGGGCGCCGCCACGGGCGCGGCCGGAGCCGGGACCCTGGCGGGTGCCGGGACCGGGGTGGGTGCCGGGACCGGGGTGGGTGCCGGTGACGGCGGCAAGCCGACGGCCGCGGAACTCGCGGCGGCGGACCTGGTGGCGGCGTCGTTCGACAACCCGCAGATCCCGGCGGCCCGCCGAGCGGGCAACGCGGAGGCGGCACGGACGCGGGCGGCGGACGCGGATGCGGACGATGCGGCGTCGGAGGCGGACGCGGACGCGGCAGTTGCTGGGGCCGAGGCGCAGGCCGACGCGAAGGCTGAGGCGCAGGCCGAGGTCGAGGCCGAGACCGAGACCGAGACCGAGGGCTCCTCGGCGGAGCCGGAGCAGAGTGCCGCGGGCAAGCCCGCCGACGGTGCCGAGCCCGAGCCGGAGCCGGAGCCCACCGACGCCGCGGAGAACCCCACCGCGGAGTCCGAGAATCCCACGGCTACGGACGAGGAGCCGCAGGCTGCCGAGGCCGCCGACGCGCCCGCGCAGGAGGAGCCGACGGCGGAGCCGACCGCTGCGGCGGCAAGCGGCCAGGAGGTCCCGGCGGATCCGGAGACCGAGGCGCCCGCCGCCGAGGAGGCGGCCCCGGCCGCCGAGTCCGCGGCCGAGCCGCTCGCCGCAGACGCCACCCCGGCCACCGACACCGCACCGCCGGTCGCCGCGGACGCCACGTCCACCGACACCGGGGCAAGCGCGGAGCCCACGCCGGCCGGGCCCGAGGCCGAGGCGGAGCCCGTAACCCTGGCGGAGCCCGTAACCGAGGCCCCGGCCGCCGAGACCCCGTCCGCCGAGCAGCCGGCCCCCGCCGCCGAGGCGCCGAACACGGAGGTTCCGACCCCGACCCCGACCCCGGAGCCCACCCCGGCCCCGGAGTCGGCCCCGGAGCCGGCCCCCGCAGCCACGGCCGCAGCACCCGCCCCCGCCCTCTCCCTCGCCAAGCTCAAGGCCGCCGCCCCGCACCTCGCCGACGCCTACAAGGCGGCCGGCGCGGTCCTCAAGAAGCAGGGCCTGTCGGGCGCCCGTGCGGCCGTCTACCTGGTCGTGGACCGGTCCGGTTCGATGCGGCCGTACTTCAAGGACGGCTCGGTCCAGCGGCTCGCCGAGCAGACCGTGGCCCTGGCCGCGCACCTCTCCGAGGACGCCACCGTGACCACGGTCTTCTTCTCCACGGAGATCGACGGCACCGCCGTCCTGACCCCGGCGGACCTCACCCCGACCCGCGTCGAGGAGATCAACGCGACGCTCGGCCGGATGGGCCGGACGAACTACGACCGGGCGGTCGAGGAGGTCCTCGCCCTCCACGAGAAGTCGGCGGACCCGGCCCGCCCGGCGCTGGTGGTGTTCCAGACGGATGGTGCGCCCGAGTCGAAGACGGCCGCGACGCAGGCGCTGACGGAGGCGGCGGACCGCCCGTACGCGACGCACTGGCGGCTCACGGTGTGGGGCGAGGAGGAGACGAAGGCCTTCGACTACCTCCGTAAGCTCGCCACGCCCCGGACGGCGGTCCACTTCGCGGGCCCGTCCCCGGTGGAGACCCCGCACGCGACGTTCTACCGCGAGCTGCTCGCGGACTGGACGGTCTGAGCCCACCGCGCGCACACGAGAGCGCACCGGCGCGAGCACCCCACCGCTCACCCACTGCGCACCGAGGCGAGCCGCTCGCCGCGCACCCGCCGCGCACCGGCGGACGAACGACGACAGCGGCCCCGAGCCCGCCGGCCCGGGGCCGCCGCTGTTTAAGCGTGTGAAGGCCACCGGTTCAGGCCGTTAAAATTCGCACCATGGCGGCCACTGGATCCGAGAAGCAGGGCTCGAAGGCGTACTACGTCACGACCCCCATCTACTACGTCAACGACGCTCCTCACCTGGGCCACGCCTACACGACCGTCGCAGGCGACGTGCTCACCCGCTGGCACCGCCAGCGCGGTGAGAAGGTGTGGTACCTCACCGGCACGGACGAGCACGGTCAGAAGATCATGCGCACCGCGGAGGCGAACGACGTCACGCCCCAGGAGTGGTGCGACAAGCTCGTGGAGGAGGCCTGGAAGCCCCTCTGGGAGCACCTGAACATCGCGAACGACGACTTCATCCGCACCACGCAGAAGCGTCACACCGACCGCGTGCAGGAGTTCGTGCAGGACCTGTACGACAAGGGCGAGATCTACAAGGGCGGGTATGAGGGCCCGTACTGCGTGGGCTGTGAGGAGTACAAGCTCCCCGGCGACCTCATCGAGGCGGAGGACGGCACGAAGCTGTGCGCCGTCCACAAGAAGCCGGTGGAGATCCTCAAGGAGGAGAACTACTTCTTCAAGCTGAGCGAGTACGGCCCGAAGCTCATCGAGTTCTACGAGGCGAACCCGGGCTTCATCCAGCCCGAGTCGGCCCGCAACGAGGTCGTGAACTTCGTCAAGCAGGGCCTCGAGGACCTGTCGATCTCCCGCTCGACCTTCGACTGGGGCGTCCCGGTGCCGTGGGACGACAAGCACGTCATCTACGTGTGGATCGACGCGCTCCTGAACTACGCGACGGCGGTCGGCTACAACGAGAACCCGGAGAAGTTCGACGAGACCTTCCCGGCGAACGTCCACCTCATCGGCAAGGACATCCTGCGCTTCCACGCGGTGATCTGGCCGGCGATGCTGATGGCGCAGGGCCTGCCGGTGCCGGGCAAGGTCGTGGCGAACGGCTGGCTGATGGTCGGCGGCGAGAAGATGTCGAAGTCGAACCTGACGGGCATCAAGCCGCAGGACCTGACCTCGCACTTCGGCGTGGACGCGTACCGCTGGTACTTCCTGCGGGCGATCGCGTTCGGTTCGGACGGCTCGTTCTCGTGGGAGGACTTCTCCGCCCGTTACACGTCCGAGCTGGCCAACGACTACGGCAACCTGGCGTCGCGCGTGGCGGCGATGGTCGGCAAGTACTTCGGCGGCGAGCTGCCGGCGGCGACGGCGGACGGCGACGCGGAGAAGGCTCTGCACGAGGGCCTGGCGAAGGCCGTGGCGACGGCCGACGCGAAGATCGGCGAGGAGCTGGACTTCCAGGCCGGCATCCTGGCGATCTTCGAGTTCGTGAAGCAGGTCAACGGCTACATCACGGAGCAGGAGCCGTGGAAGGTGGCCAAGGACGACTCCGAGGAGGGCCGGGCGCGCCTGGCGACGATCCTCTACACGGCCGCGGAGTCCCTCCGCGCCGTGGCGGTCCTCCTGAACCCGATCATGCCGGAGACCTCGCAGAAGCTGTGGGACTCCCTGGGCGCCGAGGCGTCCCTGGGCACCCTGGCCTCCCAGCCCGTCCAGGACGCCGCGACCTGGGGCCGGCTCCCGGCCGGCGCGACGGTGACGAAGGGCGCGGTCCTGTTCCCGCGCCTGGAGGACCCGAAGAAGGACTGACGCGCCACACCGACCCCGACGGCCGCCGCCCCACCAGGGCCGGCGGCCGTCGCCGTACGGCGAACCACCGCGTCACCCACAGGGATGAAGCCGCCCGCACCCCACCCAACCAGGACACTGGCATATGCCACAGTCCGGCCATGGCGACAGCGACGAATCCGTCCGCGCAAGCGGACGAACACGTACCGTGGAAGGCACCACCGACCCCGGAGGAGGCCGCCGTGGAGGCAGTCGAGCAGCGGACCCGTGCGATGACCCAGGAGCTCTTCGAGGAGCTCGCGCGGGTCGGCGACCGGCTGAGCGACGCCCTGCGCCTGGAGTTCATCGACGGGAAGATCGGGGAGAAGGCTTTGCCTGACGGCGACCACGGGCGGATCATTCAGTGGCTGACCCGCCTCTGTCTTCAGACCAACACGGAATGGTGGCTGCACGCCGACCAGGGGCTCCGGGTCGAGACCTACCGCAAGGGCAACGCCCGCCCGGACGGTGTCCTGGCCCCCAGCGACGCCTTCGTAGGCCAGGGCGAGTGGGCGTCCGCCGACGGCGTCCTCATGGCGGTCGAGGTGACCTCCCACGACTCCGACACCGACCGCCGCGACCGCGTCGAGAAGCCCCGCGCCTACGCCGAGACCGGCATCCCCGTGTACCTCCTGATCGACCGCGCGGCCGGCGAGGTACTGGTCCACTCCCAGCCGGGAGAAGGATGCTACGACATGGTCGTGACCGTCACCTTCGGCAAGACCGTGACCCTGCCGGAGCCCGTCGGAATGGAACTGGACACCGAGCCGCTGAAGGAGTGGGTCGGCTGAGCCGACCCACCGGCCGGAGCGACTGTCGGTCGCGCTTGACATGGAGCGGTATTCCAAGATCAACAAACCGGGCGGCGATCACCATCTGTTCTATGAGTAGCGACACCCACACAGATGGCTGAGCAGGCGAGAGAGACCTGGCTAAATCGCATTGCCGCAACTGGCCTGACGGTCTCAGACGACATCGCGCCCGACAGCGTCCCTCCTGTCCTGGAGACAGTGAGCTCTTTCCAACCTGTCGGCCAGGAGGGGCGGTTGGGCTGACAGACGGGTGAAGCCCCTGGTAGATGGGTTTTCGACTAAGAAATCCGTCTCCACCAGAGGCTTCGTGTGCTTGTCTACCCGTCGGGCGTCGACGTGTCCAGCTCCGCCCTGCGCTTCCTGTCCGCCAAGCTCCGTCAGCGCCGCCGGGAGCTCGGTACCCGCTGGCGGCGCCTGAGTGCCGGCCGGCAGGCGCTGCTCACTCTTGCCCATCTCCGCAACGGCCACCCGTATGCCCAGCTGGCGGCCGGGTTCGGCATCGGGACGACGACCGCGTACCGGTACATCACCGAGGCCGTCGAGGTCCTGGCCGCTCTCGCGCCGACTCTCGCGGAGGCGGTCCGGGCCGCATCGTCGAAGGCGTTCGTGCTGCTGGACGGGACCTTGCTGCCGATCGACCGGATCGCCGCGGACCAGCCCTACTACTCGGGGAAGCACAAGAGGCACGG
>NZ_SDOY01000165.1 GCF_004117935.1 Streptomyces roseicoloratus
GCGCTGGGGGCGGCGATCGACAGCTCGACGCCCTGGAGCGGGGCCACGCTCCGGATCAGGGCCTCGACGCCTTTCTCGGCGGTCAGCCGGCCCGCGTACAGCAGGCGGAGGTGGCTCTTGGATGTGTGGGTGGTTCGGGCGGGCGGGTCGGTGAGGAGGCGGTCGGGGATGCCCCAAGGGATGTGGGTGATTTTGCGGCGGTCGGTCTGCGGGGCGAGCTTGAGGAGGTGGTCGGCCATGGCACCGGTGGGGACGACGATGGCATCGGCCGCCCGGGCGGTGGCCCGCAGGATCTGGAGCTGGTCGCGGTGGGCTTCGGCGAAGAGCAGGTCGGTGCCGTGGACCAGGGCGATGCGGGGGTGCGCGGGCAGGGCCCGGATCAGGGCGGGGGTGGCGCCGAAGGCGAGGTGCTGCAGGTGCAGGACGTCGATCTGGGACGGGTTGATCGCGGCCGTCAGGGCTTGGCGCAGGTGGGAGACGTACCGGTGGAAGGCGGGGCCCTCCAGGCACTTACCGCTCGCGCTGAGCAGGTCGAGGCCGGCCGGTGTCCGCGGGCGGGGTCCGGTCGGGGCGAGCATGAAGGCCCTTGCGGGAATGAGGGGTTTCTCGCCGGTGTAGAGGTCGAGGAAGAGTTCGACGCTGCCGCCGGGGCTGCCGACGGGCAGGTCCAGGAAGGTGGCGACCAGCGGATTCCGGTCAGGACTCACCGGCGGCCTCCGTCGATCTCCTCGTAGAGGCGGGAGATGTCGATCCCGTCGGTGGAGGCGTACTTCGCGAGCTGCCGCTGGTAGCTGGCCGGGGTGCCCTGGGAGGCCAGGAAGACCAGCTTGCCGAACGTCATGCCCGGGTAGACGCGGACGGGCCGGGCCGCGCGGATCTCCAGGGTCCAGCGGATGGCGTGGCCCTGGTGTCCGAGCGGGGCGGAGACGTGGACCCAGATGCCGAGGGCTCCGATGGTGCGGTCGCCGTTGAGCATCTGCGCGTACGCCTCCGAGCCGGTGCGCTCGTGGGTGACGCCGAGGTAGAGCAGGCCGGGCTGGAGTACCAGGCCGGTGGTGGGGATCGCCTGCTCGGTGTAGGTGGTGGGGATGGCGGCGTCGAGGTCGCCGGCGCAGACGCGGAGGGTGTCGCCGAGGCGCCAGTCGTAGGCGTTCGGGGAGACGCGGGCGGGGTCGTACGGGTCGATGGTGATCTCGCCGGAGTGGACGGCGGCGGTGATCGCGGGGCCGGTGAGGATCACGAGGCGACCACCCCGATGCGGGCGGTGTCCCGCCAGTAGCGGGAGGGCTGGGGGCCGTCGGCGGCCTGGTACTTGCCCGAGTACAGGTCGATGTCGCCGGTGGAGACGAAGAACATGATCTGCCCGATCTTCATGCCGGCGTACACGCGCAGGGGGCGGATCGGGGAGAGCATCAGGGTCCACTGGCCGTGGAAGCCGATGTCACCGATGGGGGCGGTGATCTCGACGAAGAGGCCGAGGCGGCCGACGGAGGAGCGGCCGAACAGCAGCGGGACAAAGGTGTCGGAGCCGACCTGTTCGAGGGTGTGGCCGAGGTAGAGCTCTCCGGGCTGGAGGACGTAGCCGTCCTCGCTGATCTCGACCGTGGTGGTCGGGTTCGCCTGGTGGGCGTCGATGACCGGGGTGGTGTAGGTCAGCAGAGTGGGGCCGAGGCGGACGTTGTAGCTGTTGGGATTGACCTGCCCGGGTTCGAACGGGTTGATCGTCAGGCGGCCGTCACGGGCGGCGGCGGTGATCTCGGGGCCGGTGAGGATCATCGTGCGCCTTCCTCCTGGTCGGGCGGCGGGGTGGCGAGAGTGCGACGGACGGCCTCACCAAGGCGGAGGCCGGCCTGGTGGGTGCGTCCGCCGAGGTGGGTGTCGGCGAGGTAGTCGGTCGTGAGCACGGACCGGATGCCCTGGGGCAGCGGCCAGGGGACGACGGCCAGAGGGCCGGTCTGCTCGGTCAGGTGCTTGAGCAGGCCGTTCGGATCCTCCACGTACCTGTCGGGGAGGAAGGCGTGGACGAGCTGGTTGTCGAACGGCTCGATTGCCAGCAGGTCTCCGAGCGTCAGGATGTCGCCGAGGCCGGTGGGCCGCAGGGCGGTGTCGTTCAGGACGACCGCATCGGCGCCGAGACCGGTGTGCAGCCGGGAGGCGGTGTCCTGCAGGAGCCGGTGGCGGTCGAGGACGGCGTCGCGGTAGGGCTCCTTGACGGTGCCGAGGCGAGTGGCGAGCATCCGGCAGGTGGAGGCGATCTGTTCGTCCAGAGCGGCGAGTGCGTCCGGGACCGTCGCAGGGGCGGGGAAGGTGGCGGTGCGGGCGGCCCAGCCGGAGCCGACGGGTTCGGCGGCGGCGTATCCGGCGGCCAGCTCGCGACCCTTGACCACGAGGGTGTCGCCGACGTGCACCGGCCCGTAGGTGTCGCTGTGGCAGTGGCCGGCGAAGACGACGTCCACGAACGGGCAGGCGCTGGCGAGCTTGAGGTCCTCGTCGAAGCCGGAGTGGGACAGCACGATCCAGGAGTCCACGTGGTGGTGGTGTTCCAGCATCAGCTCGCGCAGCGCGGTCACGGGGTCGGTGACGCGGTGCTCCGCCCGCTGGTCGGCGGGGATGGTGTGGAACGCGCTGACGCCGATGACCGCGGTGACGGCGACCCGGCGGCCGTGCACGTCGACGACGCGGAGGCGGTCGAACAGCGGCTGCCCGGTGGTGGCGTCGACGGCGTTGGAGCAGATCGTCATCTCGCGCAGGCCGGGTTCGAAGTAGTGGGGCCAGCCGTGGTTGCCGGGCGCCAGCACGTCGTACAGCGTCGTGAGGATCTCCCGCTCGATGGCGCCTTTGCCCAGCCGGTAGTAGCCGGTGCCCTCGAAGAAGTCGCCGCAGTCGACGATGAGCGAGGTCGCCTTGAGGTCGTGCAGGTGCGGCAGGAGCCTGTGGGCCTGGTCGAGGGCGGAGTGGAGGTCGGTGGTGGCCACGATCTGGCCGTACGTCCTGCTCATCGCGGTACGTCGGTGAGGTCGGCGCCGAGGGCGCGGAGCTTGGCGGGCAGGTCGGCGTGGCCGCGGCGCAGCTGGTCGAGGCCGCTGACGGTGGTGGCACCCCTGGCGGTGAGGCCGGCGATCAGGAGGGCGGAGCCGGTGCGGATGTCGGTGGCCTTTACCGTCGTGCCGTTGAGGCGCTGGGGGCCGGTCAGGCGGCACCGGGTGGACGAGAGCTCCTCGATCACCGCTCCGAGCCGGACGAGCTGGGGGAGGAGGTTGCCGTGGCGGCCGGGGTTGATGTCGTCGGCGAACATGTGGATGCCCGGCAGGGTGAGGGCCAGGGCCATCAGCGCGGGCTCGAAGTCGGCGTCCAAGCCGTCCGGGGTCAGCGAGGCGATCGCTCGCAGGGGCTGTCCGCTCACGCTGCGGGCCCGGTGGACGGTGATGGCGTCGGGGGCGAGGGACAAAGGGATCCCGGCCCAGTCCAGCAGGCTGGCCAGCACCTTGAGGTCCGATCCGGCGACGCCTTCGATACGGCCTTCTCCGCCGGTGGCGGCGATCGCGCAGGCCAGAGTGCCCGCCTCGATCTTGTCGCCGGGGACCGTCCAGGCGATGGTTCCAGCCGGGACGCCCGGTGGTGGGGCCAGCGTGATCTTCTCGCTGGCGGCGTGGGCCGTCCATCCGGCGGACCGTAAGGCGGCGAGTACGCCGGTGGTCTCCGGGGACAGGTTGGGATTGCCCAGTTCCAGTCGGCTGCCGGCCACGACCGCCCGGCAGATCGCGGCGATGCTCGCTCCCCGCGAGCGGAACGGCAGCGTCAGGGCGACCTTCTCGCGGGTCTGATCGGCGGCCAGGACGCGATACCCGGAGTCGTCGACGAGGACGGTGTCGCCGAACGCCTCGTAGACGGTGAAGTGCAGCTCCATCCCGCGATCACCGATCTGACAGCCGCCGGGCCAGGGAAGGGCCGCCTGTCCGTAGGCGGCAAGGAGCGGCGCCACCAGGTAGTAGGAGGCCCGGATCCGGGCGGCGTCCGTCAGGTCGGGCGCGGTGGCGGGATGCTCCTTGGGCTCCACGATCACGGCCCCACGCTCCGCGACGGGGCGGGCGACGCGGTAGCCGGTCTGTTCCAGCAGGCCGAGCATCCTCTGGACGTCGGCGCTGGCCGGGACGCCGGACAGGCGGACACCGCGGCCCAGGGACGCGGCGGCGGCCAGCAGCGGCAGCGTCGCGTTCTTCGAGCCGTCCACCCGGACCGTCCCGGCGAGGGGGCGGCCGGGGCGGACGGTGACGGCGTCGCTGTCTCTCGTACAGGCGGGGGCAAGATCCATCAGAACCTCCTGATCGCGGATGGGCGGGGTGATGCGGATCCAAGGGGCGGTACGGCCGTCGGCGCGTGCTCCCTTGTTCAGCGGCTGGTGGAGAGGGGCGCCGAAACGATGTCCGGCGCGGCCACGGCCGCTTGCTGGACCGTGGCATTGAGAAGCTGGCCGGTGTGGGAATGCAGCGTCCAGGCGGGCCCGGCCAGGCCGGCGAAGGCGAGGAATGTCAGGGCGATCCGGCCGCTGCGGTCCGCCCGCACGCGGCGGGGGGCGTGGGGGACGCGGTGACGGGCCCTGTTCACGAGGTCTCGCCGAGGGCGTTCTCGTGGGCGTCGAGGAGGCGGCTGGTCTGCGCGTACAGCCGTTCCAGCTCGGCGGAGGTGAGGACGAGGACTCCCTCGTGGGTCGAGCCGTCCTCGAAGTGGATCTCCACGGGCACCGAGCCCTGGCGGGCGCGTCGGTCGTAGACCGCGTCGCGGCCGGGCAGCAGCGTGGCGTGGGTGGCCTGCGCGGGCACCGGACGCAGCGTCGTGCCGTCCGCCGGCGCGGACCAGGCGGGGCCGCCGCCGGGCGGGCGCAGGTGGTAGGTGGTGGCGGAGTCCTCGCCGGGGAGAGTGACCACGACGCCGACCTGGCCCTTGCGGGCGGTGTCGGCGGCGAGGTCGCCGAGCTGAGGGAAGAAGGGAGCCGCTGTTCCTAACTCGGATCCCTGGGAGGGGAGATGGGCAGAGCGTCGTCCGGTCATGCCCCGAAGTTAGGGACGGCCACGACCCCGAATATGAGCCGGAGGAATACGACCCCTATCCGTCCAGGTGAAAGCGGTCGGACATGCGCCGCAACTTCTCTCGCGTGGCTGCCCGTTCGGCGTAGACGATGCTGCGGAGGGTCGACCGGGCGATGGGGTGGTTCCGTACGAGCTGGGGGGCGATCCGCTCGGCGGTCTCCAGCTCGCCGAGGGCCTTGTCCCGGTTGCCGTCCCACAGCCAGGCCCGCGCGATGTCCATGTGGTGGTGGCCCTGACGGGAGTTGGGCAGCGCCCCGACCAGCTCGGGGCTGGTGCGGCGGTTGATCTCCAGGGCCTTGCCCTGCTCGCCCATCTCCAGGGCCACGCTGATCGCGTGGATCTGCACGTTCCCGGCGGAGAACGTCAGCGAGTGCCGGTCGTACACCGGCGCCCCTGCGTACGCGTCCATCCGCTCGGCGGCGTCCTTCGCGTACCCGATCCGGTCCTCCGCCTCCGAGGCACGGCCGGCGCGGGCGGCCGAGACCGCCGCCCGGAGCTGGAGCGTGCCCCAGGCCCGTACGGCCAGCGGCTCGCCGTGCTCGTATGCCTGCTGCACCGACCCGATCGCCTTGTCCGAGAGCGTGAGCGCGTCCGACCAGTCGGCCGTCGCCCACATGTCCCAGACCCGCATCCAGTCCGCGACCGCCGGCAGCACCGGGTCCCCGGACAGGCGGGCCGACCACGCGGCCCTTTCGCAGGCCATTGCCACCAGTTCAGGGTGGCCGAGGGAGTGGGCGGCGGTATGGGCGAACTTGCAGCACACCGCGTAGATCGCGTACGCCTCCTCCCGCTCGTGCCCCTCCGACACCTCAGCCAGGGCCCGCGCCTCACGGAACAGATCCGGCAGGACCCTCAGGATCGCCACGTTCGAGGCGGTGTCGCGGAGCCGGTGCAGGCGGGTCACTTCACGCCACAGCTGTGAGGCCGGCCTCGGCGTCCCGTCGAAGACCGGGGAGAGGTCGTAGCGGCGCAGTTCGCGCAGGATCGACGAGGCGGCGACCTGCCACTGGTTGTCCTCCGGGGAGCTGCTGTACGGGCGCCCGATCAGGTCGTTCGGGTGGACGTGCAGCTCGGCGGCGATCTGGTTGAGCAGCCCGACCCGGTCCAACTCGATCAGGCCCCGCTTCATCTTGGAGACCCAGCCCTGCGACTTCCCCAGGGCCGTGGCCAGATCGGCCTGCGGCATCCCCAGCCGCAGCCTCGCCCTGCGGACGCGCCGGCCGATCTCCTCGGCTTCCTCCAGCATCAGGACACCTCCCCAACCGCCGGACGTCCGTGCGGGCTACGCCGGCCTGTCCGTACAGAGTTCGTCACCAGTACGGTACCCAGGACACCGTGCGAGTGTGCGGCAGATGCAGGGCCCGGCGGCCCAGCGCTGCGCTTCCCGTGGCCGTCCTGTTCACAAAATGAACGAGCGGCCGTTCTGAAAATGAACGTGCCCGCCGTTCCGAAAATGAACAGATTGCGGCCTGTTCCCTCTCGGAACGGAGTAGGCGTTCCGCGGCGGATCATCTTCGCTGTTCCGCCGCGGAACGGGTTGGCCGATCAACGCCGTCGCATGTGTGGCGGTTGCTGCTGTGCGACGGCCGGTGTGGCTGTCGGCGGGTGCATCGGTGTGCCGGGGCGTCGTGTGGTGCTGCGGGCCACGGCTGCCTGGGCGAGGGGGCTGGGTGTGTGGCGTTGGCCGAGGCGGTGGATGCGCCAGGTCAGGGTGCGGGCGGGGGTGCGGGCGTCGTCGAGGGTGCGTTGGCCGAGGGCCTGGTCGAGGAGGGTGGCCGGGTTGTGGCCGGCTGTTTCTGCGTCGGCGAGGGCGGTGGCGAGGGCGTCCCAGGCGGGGTCCTGGAGGATGCGGCCGGCGTGATCGGGGGCGGCCTGCTGGAGGTGGCGGGCGTAGCGCTGCTTGGTCTGGATGCCGGGGGCCCGGCGGGCGAGGTCGTCCAGGACCGGGGTGGCGACCTGCGCGTAGGCGGTCTGGAGGTGGGCGAGGGCCTGCTGGGCTGCTGCCTCCTGCTGGGCGTGCTGGTGCTTTCGGTGCCAGTGCCTCGCGAACGCCACGGCGATGAGGGCGGCGTCCAGCAGCATCGCCAGCCCGGCCCCGTCGCGTGTCGCGGCGGGCGTGCGCAGGATCGTCTGGACGCTGCGGCGCAGGACGCGGGCGCTGTCGGCGTCGGCGGTGATGCGGGAGCGGGTGGCGCGCTCGAAGACGGCGGCGGCCCGTTCGAGCTCGGCCCTCGCGGCGGCTGGTGCGGTCAGGGGCAGCAGGTCGAGGGTTCCGCCGAGGGCAACGAGCTGGCCTTGGGCGATGGGGTCATTGCTGTGGGTGAGGTGGTGGGGGATGCGTTCGGTGGCGGCGGTGGCCTGGTGCCAGGGGTCGGCTGGGCGGGCGGTGACCGGTTCGGGGCTGGTGGTGGTGAGGCGGTGGCGGATCTTGGGCAGGGAGAGGTCGCCGGCGAGGGTGGAGCCGGAGAACCACACCGGTTCGCCGTGTTTGTTGAGGTCGCCGGGCAGGGCGACGCTGTAGCCGAGGACGTCGCCGGACGGGCCGGTCTTGGGGCGCACGTTCACGCCGGTCACTTCCAGGAGCGCGAAGAACTCGGCTTCGGTGGACGCCGCGGCCACGGCGCGGCGTACGCGCTGGCGCAGGATCTCGCGGGTCGTGGTGTCCTGGCCTTGGCGCTTGGCCTTGAAGTGTTCCTTGCTGGTGGGGCGTTTGGCGGCGGTGCCGTCGCCGGGGTTGAGGCGGCGCAGGCCGAGGTCGGCTTCGATCTGGCGGGCTTCGCGCTGGACGGCGCGGATGTCGTGGTCGCGGCGGGGGCGGCGGCCGTCCTGGCGTACGAGGGTGGCGGCGATGTGGATGTGGTCGTCGGCGTGGCGGACCGCGACCCAGCGGCAGGCTTCCTCGTCGCCTTCGGGTGCGATGCCGGCGGCGGCCACGATCCGGCGGGCGATGTCCGCCCACTGGGCGTCGGTCAGGATCGGGTCCTCGGGCGCGGCCCGGACCGGGCAGTGCCACACCGTGGTCGCCGGTGCCTTGTCGCCGAGCATCTTCACGGGCTGGTCGAGCTGGGAGGCAAGCTGGTCCTCAACGTCCTTCGGGTTGCGGTGGGGGCTGCGACCGGGGTCGGGGGCAAAGCCGTTCCAGGACGCGACCAGGTGCGGGTCAGTGTGCTCGTTGGCGGAGCCCGGGCCGCAGAGGTAGCCGATGAGGCGGCGGGTGGCGCGGTCGCCCCTGCCGAGGATGATCTTCGGTATCACGTGGTCACCGCCCCGAGGCCACCTGGGCGACGGCCAGGTCCACGTCGTCGACCGACGCCTCGATGCGGTCCAGCAGCCGCGTCACGATGTCCGGTGCGGGCCATGCGCCGTGCTTGTTGAGGTGCCAGGTGAGCTGGTTGAGGTTGCGGCCGACTGCGGCGAGCTCACGGTTGGCGGCCATCAGCGTCTTGACCATGGTGCGGTAGTCGGCGACCGCGGCGGTGGGGTCGTCGGAGCGGGCGGCGGCGAGCGAGGTCTCGGCGACGTAGCCGCCGACCGACATGCAGCTGAGGCCGGCGGCCTTCGCGAGCAGGGTGAACTCGTCGTCGCTGTAGCGCGGGTGGACGCGCTTCTCGCGCAGCGTGGGTTCGCGAAGACGGCGGCGCGGCGCGGGCGGATGCGTGGCTTCTCCCCGAGTCGGCTCCCCCGGGCCGACCGACCCCGCCGCCCCCTCGGCGTCGGGAGCCTCCGCCTCCCCTGGGGCGGAGGCCGGGTAAGGACTCCTTACCCGACAACTTGCTGCGCCGTTGAGGCCGGTGGTCATCTCTTCCTGGCGTGCGGGGAGTTCGTGGTACGAGTCGTGCATGGATCGGTTCTCCGCTGGGTTCTTGGTTGTGTGCGGCTTCCGGGCCCCCGTGCTCGGCTGCACGGGGACCCGGGATGCGCCGGCTGGCGGGTCAGGGCTCTGTGGGGGTCAGGCGGTGCCGACGGGGGAGGCGACTCCGTTCAGTCCGTCGAGTGGTCCGGCCGTGGAGCCGTCGCCCGTGGTGGGCTCGCTCTGGCTGGCGCGCTCGGCTTGAAGCTGGTCGCGCAAGGCGCGGGCCCGGGGCAAGCCGATCCGTAGTTCGCGGCGCAGCCGCTCGGCGGTCAGTTGGTCGTCGCTCCAGTCGGCGGTCAGGAGTCGGGCCCTGTCGAGGATTTCGGCGGGTGTGCGGGTGCGGTCGGCGGTCGACTTGGCGGCGGCGGGGACCCGACCGGTCGCTCGACGCGGGGCGGCTCCGGTCGGCTCCGCCACCGTGGTCGGCCGAGGCGGTCGGGTGGCGGGGGCCGCTTCGGCTTCCTCGGTCGGCCTCGGCACGGGTGTCTCGGTGGCCTCCATGGGGGCCGACTCGGGCAGCGGCTCGGAGGCCGATTCGGGCCTGTCAGGCGTCGACCGTGGGGCCAGGTCGTCGGGCGACTGGCCAGGGGCCGTTTCGGGGGAGTCGGCCGACTTGGTGTTGTGGTGCAGCACCTTGGCCACGAGGTCCGACCCGAAGTAGATCGACCCGACCGGGAGCGAGGTCGCCAGCAGAACGAGGGTGTAGTTCGCGTAGTCCCAGTCGGTCAGTCGGCCCCACTGGATCGAGTCGGTATGCAGGGCCGGTACGAGGCCGTGCACGTAGTTCAGCAGGAGGCTGGCGACCGTGTAGGTCGCCAGGACCCGCAGTGCGAACTTCCGGTCGGCGCCGGTGAGCACGAGCGTGGCGATCAGCGCGAGGGCCATCAGCCCGTCGACCACGATCGGGTAGAGCAGGGCGGCGGTGGAGTCGGCGCCGATGGCGCGGGCCACGTCGGACAGTGCGTTCCATGAGACCCGAAAGGCCATGATGACGACGGCCACCAGGCCGATGACGAGGGTGAAGCGTCCCGCGCGGTTTACGCGACGCACCCCAGCCGGTGTGGGTGCGGGTGCTCGGCGAGCGTCGTCAGGAGCGTGGTGCTGTGTGAGGCCCTTGTTCCTGGCAGGCGAGGTGAGCCGCGCGATGTTGGCGCGGATGCTGCGTATGGCTGCCGGGGCGCTCGGGGCAGGGAAGTGCAAGGGGGCGGTCTCCAGAGGGAAGGGTGTGGCCGCCGTGGCGCGGGCGGCTGCGGACGGCTGGGACTCGTCCCACTCGTCCCGCCGCTGGTCAGGGCAGGTACGGGTGGGGCGGTGATGTCGAGTCGACTCGTTGCGGGTCGGTGACTCGTCCCCGCGCTGACCTGGGCGGGGACGAGTGGGACGAGTCGGGGAGGGTCAGGCGCCGGGCTCGACCGGGAGGGTGGCGGCTGCCTCGGGCGGGCAGTAGCGGGTCCAGGCGTCGGTGAACTGGGCGCGGGTGAAGCCCTTGGCTTGGTGGCCGCCGGGGAAGCGGCGGTTGGCCGACTTGATGCCGTAGTCCTGGAGGAGGATCTGCAGGCCGCGCGGTGTCAGCCCGTTGGGGCTGTGTTCGGCCCAGGGCGCCTCGGGGTCGGCGTTGAGGATCTCCAGGAGGCGGCCGGTGCGGATCGCCGACTGGTCGCCCTCGGAGGCGAAGGCGCGGCGGATGTCGGCGAGGATGCGGATCTTGAGCCCGCCGTCCTCGTCGCGCCCGGCCTCGTAGTCGGTCATGGCGGTGCACGCGGTGCGGGCCAGGACGGGCCAGTGTCCGCCCGCGAGGTCGGCGATGCTGACCAGCGGCGCCCAGGTGTCGGCGGCGCGGTCCTCGACCGGCATCTTCGGCTCCAGGGCGAGCGCCTTCTCGCGTACAGACGCCAGCCAGGCCGCCAGCCGTGTGCGGAGCTCGCGTACGGCCAGGTCGTCGCGGCCGTAGCGCCAGAAGCTGACCTTCTCGGTCTCGGCCCGGCGGCGCATGCGGATGACGACCGACCGGTCCATGATCGTGTCGGGGAGGTCGCCGATTCCGGCGAGGGCGGCCATGGCGAAGGTGTCGAACTTGACCACCTCGTGGTTGGGGCCGGTGACGCGCAGGGTGGGTCGGTTGCGCTGGTGGCCGGCGTTGAGCAGGCCGCGCATCTCCTCGTTCTTCTCCGCGACCTTCGGGCTGCCGAAGATGGTGTCGACCTCGTCCACGAGGAGCGTGGGCGGGTCGCCCTCGCCGATCGAGCGGAAGATCGCGGCGGCGGAGGCGTTGACCGTGATCAGCGGCTCGTGGACCGCTTCGATCAGGACTTCGAGCAGCCGCGACTTGCCGCAGCGCTTGGCCGGTCCGACCACGGCCAGGCGCGGCGCATGCTGCCACACGGTCTGCAGGTGGGTCGCAGCCGCCCACAGCGTGGTCGCGGTCAGGGCTTCGTCGCTCGGCATGACGACGTAGCGTCGGATGGCGTCCCGGAGCAGGTTCAGGACGTCTACGCCCTCGGGGTCCGGGGCAGGGGTGGGCGTGGGGGCGGTCGGCTGGCCGGGGACGGCGACCGGCGGCCAGGCGGCGGGAAGCGATGGCGTGTTCGGGGTGGCTTCGTCCATACTGGACATCGAGCTCCTCAATCTGCGGGCCATACGGGACGGCAATCCCGGCCATGCAGCTAGTCGTTCAGGGATGGGCGGCGTGAGGTTTGCGCTTTGAGCCCCTCGGTGTCGCAAGCAC
>NZ_SDOY01000166.1 GCF_004117935.1 Streptomyces roseicoloratus
TTACGGGAGGTTGCGGGCCATGACGATGCGCTGGACCTGGTTGGTGCCTTCGTAGATCTGGGTGATCTTGGCGTCGCGCATCATGCGCTCGACGGGGTAGTCGCGGGTGTAGCCGTAGCCGCCGAGGAGCTGGACGGCGTCGGTGGTGACCTCCATGGCGACGTCGGATGCGAAGCACTTGGCGGCGGCGCCGAAGAAGGTCAGGTCGCCGTCCACGCGCTCGGACTTGGCGGCGGCGGCGTAGGTGAGCTGGCGGGCGGCCTCCAGCTTCATGGCCATGTCGGCGAGCATGAACTGCACGCCCTGGAAGTCGGCGATCGGCTTGCCGAACTGCTTGCGCTCGGTGACGTAGCCCTTGGCGTAGTCCAGGGCGCCCTGGGCGATGCCGAGGGCCTGGGCGGCGATGGTGATGCGGGTGTGGTCGAGGGTCTTCATCGCGGTGGCGAAGCCGGTGCCCTCGGCGCCGATCATGCGGTCGGCGGGGATGCGCACGTTGTCGAGGTAGACCTCGCGGGTCGGGGAGCCCTTGATGCCGAGCTTCTTCTCCGGCGCGCCGAAGGAGACGCCCTCGTCGCCCTTCTCCACGACGAAGGCGCTGATGCCCTTCGACCGCTTCTCCGGGTCGGTGACGGCCATCACCGTGTAGTACTCGGAGACGCCGGCGTTGGTGATCCACCGCTTCACGCCGTTGAGGACCCAGAAGTCGCCGTCGCGGACCGCGCGGGTCTTCATCCCGGCCGCGTCGGAGCCCGCGTCGGGCTCGGACAGGCAGTAGGAGAACATCGCGTCGCCCTTGGCCAGCGGGCCGAGGTACTTCTTCTTCAGCTCCTCCGAACCCGACAGGATCACCGGCAGCGAACCGAGCTTGTTGACGGCCGGGATCAGCGAGGACGAGCCGCAGGCGCGCGCGACCTCCTCGATCACGATCACCGTCGCCAGCGCGTCCGCGCCGGCGCCGCCGTAGCTCTCGGGCACGTGCACCGCGTGCAGGTCGTTGGCGACCAGCGCGTCCAGCGCCTCCTGCGGGAACCGGCCCTCCTCGTCGACCGCCGCCGCGAACGGAGCGATCTTCGCCTCCGCCAGCGCACGGACCGACTCCCGGAGCATCTCGTGCTCCTCCGGCAGGCGATACAGATCGAAGTCCTTGGCCATGGTCTGGGGCTCCCCTAACGACGCTCGCGAGCATATTGGCACTGAGTACCCTCAGCAAAACACACTCAGTGCCATGATGCCAGTGGCCAGGGTGCCGACATGGACACGCAGGGGGGACGAGGGGCAGCTCCGGATCCACGAGGTCGAGGAGAACGGGCCGGGCCGGCCGCTGTGCGTCGTGCGCCGCGTCGGGGGAGTGGTCCGCCGGGGCGACCGGCTCGACGGCGGCCATCCGACCGTCGACCGCATCGAGGCGTACCCGCGCGCCGACCCCTACCCCTACCCCTACCCCGACTCCGTCGACGGCGTGGCGTCCGCCCGGGTCCTGCTGTCCGGCCCCGGTGTCTCCGGGCTGCGCCGCGCGACGCTCGTCGTCGGGACCGCGGGACCGCGAGTACGGCTGCGCCGGTCCGCCCGAGATCCGGCGGGCCGGGGGCTGGGATCATCCGGGCGGCCCGGTGCCGTCAGCTTCGCGGTGACCTACCGCCGAAGCCCCGCACCCGGCTGCGGGCAGCTCGACGTCGTGCGCGACGGGCTGTACGCATGCGCGGTGTGCGGGGCGACGCTGCCGGCGGGCGGGAACGCGGCAGTGGAGAACGCGGCGGAGTGAGGAGGGCCTCCGCCGGGCCGTGTCTACTCGGCCCGTGGGCGGGTCGTGAGGACGACGGCGGCGGCCAGGAGGACGACGTTCTTCACCACGAACTCGCCCACCAGGGTCAGCAGCACCGGGTTGCCGTGGTCGAAGGCGAGGTGCGGGGTGAGGACCAGGACGGCGAAGGTGCCGAGGAGGTGGCCGCCGAGCACCGGGAGGAGGAGCGCCGGGGCGCGGCCGGTGAGGAGCCAGGCGCCGAGGACGATCTCGGCCCAGCCGAGGGCCGGGACGAACCAGGCGCCCGTCTCGAACGGGATCACGGCGACGACCAGTTCGGCGGCCGGGCTCAGGTCCATCACCTTCAGGACGCCGAACCAGACGAAGACGCCGCCGAGCCCGGCCCGCAGCAGCACCAGGCCGTAGTGGTGCAGCCGGGGCGCCAGCCGGTCGTAGCGTCCCGCCGGCCGCGGCGCGGTGGGACGTGAGGTCGTACGCGTCGGTCTGAGCTGCGAGGAAACGGTCATGCGCGGCCACTCCAAACGGATCGGTGCGGGATCGGTGAGGTCCTGGCGGACGTCTCGGTGGTCGTAGGGATGCGATCACCGGTCCGGCGGCCGGCGGCCCGCGGTGTCCGCCCCTGAACCGGGGGCGACCGGGGTGGCCGGGATGACCGGGCGGACCCGGGGAACGGGTCGGCGGTGCGCGAGGGTGTCCTGCGGTACGGGCGGTGCCGTCCCACAGGGCTCGCCGGCCGCGGCCCCGCCCGGCGATGCGGGCGACGGGGTAAGGGCCGCGGGTGTCACGGACGCCGGCGGATGTCGGGCCCCCGGGCGGTACGGCGGTACGGGCGGCGCGGGCGGCACGAAGGCCCCTGGTGGACCGGCGCGCGCGACCCGGCCCCCGAGGAAGCCGCCCCGGGAACCGGGACCGGGTGCCGTGTCGGCGTGGCACGGCGTACCCGTCGGCCGGGGAGCCGACAGTGCCTGGCGTCGTCTCACGCTAGCCACTCGCCGGGCCCCGGACATATGCCCATCGCTTCCTTGCATGCCTCCGATGGAAGAAGCCGATAGGCCGTTGCCCCGGGCGATCGGATCTCGCCAGCCTGAGCACAGTTCGATCTCGTGTTTGATCCGCTCCCGCCACGCACCGCACGCGAAGGAAACCAGGGATGTCTCAGCGACCTGCCTCCACCGCCCGCACCACCTCGGCGCCGTTCAGCCGGCGCCGGGTCCTCACCGCCTCCGCCGCCGCGGCCGGCGCCTTCGCGCTCGCCGCCGGTGGCGGCACGGCGTACGCCGCCGCGCCCGCCACCCGCTTCGAGGCGGAGACCCGGACCGGCCGCCGGGCTCCCGGCGCCGTCCGCAACCCGAGCGTGGTGGTGCGCTGGAACCAGGCCACCATGGACGCGATCCTCGGCCGCTACCAGGCCGTCGGCAACCGCTTCGGCCCCGCGACCGTCAACGCCCGCATCCTCGCGATCGTGCACAACGCCATCTACGACGCCTGGGCCTGCTACGACAGAGTCGCCGAGGGCACCCGCTTCGGCGGCGGGCTGCGCCGGCCCCGCTCCGAGCGCACCCTCGACAACAAGAACGAGGCCGTCAGCTACGCCGCGCACCTCGCGCTCCTGGACTTCTTCCCGGAGTACAAGACCGCCATCGACTCGATGCTGAGCAGCCTCGGCTACGACCCGCAGCTGACCTCGCCGCGCCGCTACAGCCCCGCCTGGATAGGCCGCCGCACCGCCCAGGCCGTCCTCGACTACCGGCACGGCGACGGCGCCAACCAGCTCGCCACCCCGCCGTACGCCGACACCACCGGCTACCAGCCGAAGAACCCGCCGCAGACCGCCGGTTCCTTCGACCCCTCGATCGTGGTCGCGCCCGAGCACTGGAGCCCGCTGATCGTCGGCGGCAAGCTGCAGAAGTACCTGACGCCGCAGTTCGCCGTGATGAAGCCCTTCGCGCTCAGCCGCCCCGACCAGTTCACGGTCCCGGCGCCGCCCGCGTACCCCTCCGTGCGCATGACCGCCGCGATCGAGGAACTCCTCGACATCAGCGCGAACCTGACGGACGAGCAGAAGTGCATCGCCGAGTTCTGGCTCAACGACGACGTCACGCCGCCCGGCGCCCAGCAGATGTGGGGCCGCTTCGTCTCGGCCCGCGACGGCTACGGCATCGACGAGGACGCCAAGCTGTTCTTCGGCCTCAACATGGCCGAGTGCGACGCCGCCATCGGCTCCTGGGCCGTCAAGCTCGACTACGACTTCGCCCGCCCGTCCACCCTCATCCCGTACGACCGCCGCGGCCGGAGCATCCGCTCCTGGGGCGGCCCCGGCCTCGGCACCGTCACCATGGACGGCGTCGACTGGCAGGCGTACGTGGCGGTGCCGCCGTTCCCCGCCACCGTCTCCGGCCACAGCACCTTCTCCGGTGCCGCCGCCGAGTTCCTGCGCCGCTTCACCGGCACCGACGCCTTCGGCGACTCCTTCCGCTTCAAGGCCGGCACCTCCACCGTCGAGCCCGGCCTCACGCCGCACACCGACGTCGTCCTGACCTGGCCCACCTTCAGCGAGGCCGCGCGTCAGGCCGGCATCTCCCGCGTGTACGGCGGCATGCACTGGAGCTTCGACAACGAGCCCGGCATCGAGATGGGCCACCGGATCGGCAAGGTCGTCCACCGCCGCGCCATGCAGTACTTCCACGGCTGTTGAGGAGCGAGCACGTGACCAACCAGACCCCGACCCAGACGCCGGGAACGGGCGCCGCGCCGGGCTCGCCTCCGGCCGGGGCGGCCCCGGCCGCCGCGGCCAAGGGCGGCAGCGGAGCACCGCCGTTCCCCGGCGCGAAGCCCGCCCTGCTCGGCACCCTCGCCACGGTCGTCTCCCTCGTCGTCCTCGTGGCGCTCGGCGAGGCCACCGGCCATCTGCTGATGATCGCCCCGCTCGCCGCGACCGCGATGATCGTCTGCTCCACCCCGGCGCTGCCGCCCGCGCAGCCCCGCAACGTGGTCCTCGGCCAGATCGGCTCCGGCGCCCTCGGCCTGGTGGCCGTGGCCCTCCTCGGCCACTCCCTGTGGGTCGCCGCCGTCGCCGCCGGCCTCAGCGTCGGACTCATGCTGCTGCTGCGTGCCGTGCACGCACCGGCGGCGGCGACCGCCGTCCTCGCCGTCCTCCAGGACCCGAAGCCCGTCTCGTTCCTGGTCCTGCTCGCCGTGGGCAGCGTGCTGCTCGTCCTGCTCGGCCTGATCGCCTCCAAGGCCGGTGTGATCGCCAAATACCCGACGTACTGGTGGTGAACGCGATGACCGCGAAGAACCGCGACGGCCTGCTCGTCAGTGCCGAACGGATACAGGAACACCTGCGCACGCCCGTCGACGGGCTCGTCCTCGTCGAGATCACCGACGGCGGCAACGACGGCGGCGGCCGCGCCGGGCGCATCCCCGGCGCCGTGCGCCTCGACTGGACCGGAGACCTCCAGGACCCGGTACGGCGCGACCTCATCGGCCCGGAGGCGTTCGCGGCGCTCCTCGGCCGGCACGGCATCGGCGAGGACGACACCGTCGTCTTCTACAGCGGCAACAACAACTGGTGGGCGGCGGCCGGTTACTGGCAGTTCCGCCTGTACGGGCACCGCGAACTGCGCCTCCTCGACGGCGGGCGCGCCCGCTGGGAGGGCATCGGCGCCCCGCTCACCACCGAGGCCCCGGCCCGGCCCGAGGTCCGCTACCCCGTGCCGGCCGGCACGGACGAGACGATCCGGGCCCGGCGCGAGGACATGCTCGACCACATCGGGCGCCGGACCCTCCTGGACGTCCGCTCGCTCGAGGAGTACCTCGGCCACTCCAACACCCCGCCCGGTGTGCCCGACGACATCGGCGTGCGCTGCGGACACGCGCTGTCCGCCGAGCACATCCCGTGGCACACCGCCGTCGACGCGGACGGCACCTTCCGCGACGAGGACGAGCTGCGGGCCGCGTACGGCGAGCTGCGCACCGACGTCCCGACGGTCGTCTACTGCCGGGTCGGCTGGCGCTCCGCCCACAGCTGGTTCGTCCTGCACGAGCTGCTCGGCATGACGGACGTCCGCAACTACGACGGCGCCTGGCGGGAGTTCGGCTCCCTCATCGGCGCGCCGATCGTCAAGGGCCCGAAGCAGTGGGGACCCGATCCCATCCCGTCCGTCGTGCCCCAGCGCACCGCAGCATCGGAGGTCACCGCCCGTGCCTGATGTCACCGTCTACCGCGACGTGCTGCGCGACGGCTTCGCCCAGACCGACCTGCCCTGGGTCCCGTGGACCGAACCCGGCCGCGAGGGCGTCGAGTACGTGGTCCTGTGGGGACCCGGCCACGCCGGCGAGGAGGACTCCGCGAGCCTGCTCCTCCGCTTCCCGCCGGGCGCGCACGGCGACTTCCACGAGCACCTCGGGCACGAGCTGATGCTGGTCCTCGACGGCACGCTCGACCACAGCGACGGGCGCCGCTTCGAGCGCGGCGACCTGGTCGTCGAGGAGCCGGGCACCCGGCACCAGATGTCCAGCGCGACCGGCTGCACCGTTCTCGCCGTCCGCGCCCGCCCGGCCTCGCCGCGCACCCCGGTGCCCGGCGAGATCACGACGGGCGTGGGCGCGGGCGCCTGAGACGGACGACCGGCCGGGGCCCGGTGATCCGGGCCCCGGCCCGATCCGACGGGCACCACGGACCCACCCGTCCGCACCGCGGCAACCACCCGCACGGACACGCCTGCACCACCTGCACGGATCCATCCGCGCCACGGCACCGTCCCAGCCGCACCACGGCACCACCCCGCCCGTACGGACCCACCCGCATCACGGCACCACCCGCACCACCCGCACCACCCGCACCACCCGAACACACACTGCGGCCCCGGACGGACAGCGGTGCGGGGCTCCCCGTACCCCGCACCGCTGTCGGCGTCCACGCCGTCGTCCGTCCGCCCGTCCGCGCGCCCCGCGCCGTAGACGCACGCCTTCCGCCGTCCACGGGCCCGGACCGACCCACGCCCGCCGGCGCCCCGTGCGCCCGCGCGGCTCCGCCGCATCCCGTACGACCGGCCACGCCCACGACGGGCGGACGTCCCGACGGCCGGTCCGTGTCACCACTCCACCGGTCCGGCGACCCCACGACCCGGACGTGCCCCACCGCACCCGCACACCCCGGCCGCACACCCGTTCACCCATCCGCACCGTCACTGGAGACACGCCATGCAAAGTCTGCACAGTCCCGAGCCGTCCCGCCGGGTGCTGCTCACCACCGGGTCGTCGGACGCGCACACCTGGAACCTGGTGCACCTTCAGCTGTTCCTGGAGGAGCACGGCCACTCGGTGCTCAACCTGGGGCCCTGCGTGCCCGAGCGACTGCTCGTGGACACCGCGCGGATGACCAGCCCCGACCTGGTCGTCCTGTCCTCCGTCAACGGACACGGCCACCAGGACGGCCTGCGCGCCGCGCGGGCCCTGCGGGACGACGAGGAGACGCGCCGGATCCCGATGGTCATCGGCGGGCTGCTCGGGATCTCGCCGGACGGCGCCGAGGAGCGCACCGCCGAGCTGCTCGCCGCCGGGTACGACGCGGTCTACCCGGACGGCACCGAGCCGACCGCGTTGCTGCGGCACCTCGGCGAGCTCGGCGAGCACGAGCCGAGAGGCGCGTGTACCGGGCGGGCCGCGGCGTGACCCGTTCCGGACAGCCACCGCACCCGCACTCCGATCTCGGCGCCTTCGTCCAGGAGGCCGCCGCGGCCGGCGAGCTCGTCGTGCAGCCGCGGATGGGGATGGTCTCCCCGGACGAGATGGCCGCCGGCGTCGCCGCCGTCGCCGCGCTCCCCGAGCGGACCGTCGCGACCCTCACCATCGACAGCTACACCCGCGTCGGCGACCACGCCGCCGCCACCGCGGCGCTGCGCACCGGGCGGCCCCTCAACGGCTTCCCGATCGTCAGCCACGGACCCAGGACCGCCGCCCGCACCGCCGCGGCCGCCGGGCGCCGTACGCCGGTTCAGGTCCGGCACGGCTCCGCCGACCCGATGGCCATCTTCCGCACCATGGCCGCCGCCGGGCTCTCCGCCAGCGAGGGCGGCCCCGTCTCGTACTGCCTGCCCTACGGGCGTACCCCGCTCGCCGAGTCCGTCGCCGCCTGGCGGGACTCGGTGCAGTTCCTCACCGAGGAGAGCCGCGCCGCGGGCCGCCGCGCCCACCTGGAGTCCTTCGGCGGCTGCCTGCTGGGCCAGCTGTGCCCGCCGTCGATGCTCGTCGCCGTGTCCGTCCTGGAGTGCCTGTTCTTCGCACGGAACGGCGCCACCAGCGTCTCCCTGTCGTACGCGCAGCAGACCCACGCCGCCCAGGACGCGGGCGCGCTCGCCGCCCTGCGGATGCTCGCCGACGAGCTGCTGCCGCCGACCGTGGACCGGCACATCGTGCTCTACACGTACATGGGCGTCTATCCGCGCACCGTGCCCGGCGCCCGCCTGCTGCTGCGCCGCAGCGCCGAACTCGCCGTACGCGGCGGGGCACAGCGCCTCATCGTCAAGACCGAGACGGAGGCGCACCGCATCCCGACGGTCGCCGAGAACCTGACCGCGCTCTCCGTCGCCGCCGACGCGGCCCGCGCCGCCCGGGCCAGGCCGCGGGCCGCGGGCGCGCACTCCGGCAACGACACCGAGGAGATCCTGGCCGAGGCCAGGGCCCTGGTCGGCGCGGTCCTGGAGCTCTCGGACGACCTGGGCGTCGCCCTCCTGAAGGCCTTCGACCGCGGCCTGCTGGACGTGCCGTTCTGCCTCCACCCGGACAACCGGGGCGAGGCCCGCTCGGCGGTCGCACCGGACGGCCGGCTCCAGTGGACCGACCTCGGTGCGCTGCCGCTGCTCACCACCAGCCGGAGGACCTCACCCATGACCTCGCGCCAGCTCGCCGGCATGCTCGGCCGGGTCTCCCGCGAGCACGACCTGGCGGCGGAGACCGCTCCGCCGCCGGAGCCCGCCCCGCCGGCCACCCCGCGCTGCCTCGCCGACCCGGTCGCCGAGCCGCTGCGGATCGCGATCGTCGGCATGGGCCCGCGCGGCCTCTCCGTCCTGGAGCGGCTCGCGGCCCGCTGCGCCGAACGGCCGCCCGCGCGCCGCATCGAGGTGTTCGCGATCGATCCGCACGAGGCGGGGGCCGGGCGGATCTGGCGAACGGACCAGTCGCCGTGGTTCCTGATGAACACGCCGGCGCAGGAGGTCACCATGTTCTCCGGGCCGGCGGACGAGGGCCCGCACCGGCCGGGCGCCGGGCCGTCGCTCGGCGAGTGGTGGGTGGAGCACGACCCGGCGGGCGCGGAACCGCAGGGCTACGCGCCGCGCGCCGTCTACGGCCGCTACCTCACCTACGTCATGCGGCGCATCGAGGAGACGCTGCCGCCGTGCCTGACCGTGCACGCCGTTCCCGCGAAGGTGATCTGCGCGGACCGCGGCGCGCCCGGCTCCGACGAGGCGTACCGGCTGCGCCTGGACCGCGGCGACGTGCTCACCGCGGACCGGCTGGTCCTCGCCACCGGCCACCCGGTCAACGAGCTCGACCGCGAACAGCGGGAATGGCGGCACTTCGCCCGCGAGCACACGACTCCGGCCCGGCCGCTCCGCTACATCGCGGGCGGCTCGGCCAACGAGATGCCGCTCGCGGACATCCCGGCCGGCGCGAGCGTCGGCGTGATCGGCATGGGCCTCACCTTCTACGACGTGCTGGCCGAGCTGACCCTCGGCCGCGGCGGCACCTTCACGGAGGGCGGCGACGGGCTGCTCTACCTGCCGAGCGGGAAGGAGCCGAGGATCCTCACCGGCTCGCGCGCCGGCGTGCCGCTGCTCACCCGGGGCGTCAACCAGAAGCGGCCCGAACACCGCTACCGTCCGGTCCTGTTCACGCCCGAGCGGATGACCCGGCTGCGCGCCGAGCACGCCCCGCTCGACTTCGAGCGGTCCGTGCTGCCCTGGCTGCTCGCCGAGGTGAACCTGGTGCTGCTCGCCACCCGGATCCGTCTGGCCCACGGCCCGGACGCGGCACGGGAGTTCACCGAGCGCGCCGAGGAGGCGCTGGTCCCGGCCCACGAGCCGGTACCGGTCGCCGCCGACGCCGACGCCTCCGCCGCGGAGGCGCTCCGGGCCGGCGACGTGCTCCGGGGGCTCGCGGCCGGATACCGGATCGACCCGCAGCCGCTGACCGGACTCGACGCCCTGGCCCGGCCGTTCCACGGGCGACGGTTCGGCTCGCCCGCCGAGTTCCACAAGGTGCTGACCGAGTGGCTGCGCGCCGACCTCTGCGACGCCCGCCTCGGCAACGCGGACGGGCCGATGAAGGCGGCGGCGGACGTGCTGCGGGACGTCCGGCAGACGATCCGCGACATCGTCGACTTCGGTGGGCTCACGCCCGCGTCGCACCGCTGGTTCCTCGCCGAGTTCGGCCCGGTGGCGGCCATGGTGTCGACGGGTCCTCCGCAGCTGCGCTCCGAGCAGTTCCTCGCCCTGCTCGCCGCCGGCGTCCTCGAACCGGTCGGCCCCGGCGCCCGGTTCGGCACCGACCCGGTCGCGGGCCGGTTCACGGTGGAGTCGGCGCAGGTGGAGAACTCCTGGGCGGCGCTCGACGTCCTGGTCGACGCCCGGCTGCCGACGACGGACCTCGCGGCGGACCGCGATCCGCTGATCCGCGGTCTGCTGTCGGACGGGGTGGTGCGGCCGTTCGTCAACAAGGCCGGGGGCCCGGGCGCCACCGACCCGAAGGCCGGTGCTTCCGGCGGGCGGGCCGGATACGCCGACCGCGCGGGGGAGTTCAGGACCGGAGGGGTCGACTGCACGGACGCGCCCTTCCATCCGGTCGGCGCGGACGGGACGCCGGACCGCGCGATCCATGTGATCGGCATCCCGAGCGAGCACACCCGCTGGTTCACCCAGGTGGGCAGCGGCCGGCCCGGCCGCTGGGGCTCGTTCACGCGGGACGCCGACGCCATCGCCGGGGCCCTGGCGGGGGCGGCCGGATGACGGCGCCCGCCAGGCAGCGGCAGGACGGCCGCGCGGAGTACCGCAGGACCGCCGCGCACGAGGAGTACCGGGCCGCCCGGGACCTGCTGCTGCGGCTGCGCGGCGACCGGGAGGCGGCCGCGGCCGCGTTCCGGTGGCCGCGGGCCCGGTACTTCAACTGGGCGCTCGAATGGTTCGACGTGGTCGCCGAGGGCAATCCGCGGACCGCCCTGGAGATCCTGGGCCGGCCCGCCGCGGACGGTACGGTTCCCGTCGTCGACCGCGTCGGCTTCGCCGAACTCTCCGCCCGCTCGGACGAGTTGGCGGTGGAGCTGGCGGCGGCGGGCGTGGCGCGCGGCGACCGCGTCCTCATTCTGCTCGGCACCCGCGCGGAGCTGTGGGAGACCCTGCTGGGCTGCATCAAGCTCGGCGCGGTCGTGGTGCCCGGTTACCAGGACCTCACGCGGGACGAGGCCGCCGACCGGATCACCCGCGGAGGCATCCGGCACGTCGTCTGCGCGCCCGAACTCATCCACCTGGTGGGCGGGTTGGCGGTGCCGGGCATCCGGATGGCGCCCGGAGCCGTTCACCTGCCCGGCTGGCTCCCGTACCCCGACACCCGCGACCCGGAGCGGCGCCGCCGCTTCGTGCCGGACGGGCCGACGGCCGCCGCCGACCCGTCGTTCTGCTACTTCACCTCGGGCACCACCTCGCTGCCGAAGCTGGTGGAGCACTCCCACGCCGGATACGCCGTCGGGCACCTCTCCAGCCTCTACTGGAGCGGGCTGCGGCCGGGCGACCGGCACCTCAACATGTCCGCGCCCGGCTGGGCCAAGCACTCCTGGTCGAGCTTCTTCGTGCCGTGGACGGCCGGCGCCACGGTCGTCGCCCCGCCCGACGGCGGGCTGCCGGCGGCCGTGCTGCCCGGAGTGCTCGCCGCCCAGCGGATCAGCAGCCTGTGCGCGCCGCCGAGCGCGTGGCGGGCGATGCTGCCGTACGTGACGGAGGGCCGGGGCGCGCCCCGGCTGCGCGAGGCGACGGCGGCGGGGGAGCCGCTGACCGCCGAGGTGACGGACCGCATCGAGGCGGCCTGGGGCGTACGGGTCAGGGACGGGTACGGGCAGACGGAGGCGACGGCCCTGATCGGCCGGACCCCGGACACGCCGGCGCCGCTGTCGCCGCTCGGCCATCCGCTGCCGGGCTACCGGATCGTGCTGCGCGACCCGGAGACCGGAGGGCTGGGTGAGTCCGGCGAGGTGTGCGTGGATCTGACGGACCGTCCGCCGGGGCTGATGCGCGGCTACGCCGACCGGCCCGACCGGACGGCGGAGGCCTTCGCGGACGGTCTGTACCGGACGGGCGACCGGGGCGAGCGCTGCCGGGACGGCTCGATCCGGCTGCTCGGCCGGATGGACGAGGTCTTCAAGTCGTACGGTCACCGCGTCTCGCCGATGGAGATCGAGGCGGTCCTGCGCACCCACCCCGCGGTCGCCGACGCGGCCGTGATCCCGTGCCCCGACGACAGCGGCGGCCTCGCCCCGTACGCCGTCGTGGAGACCCACGGCGAGGTCGAACCGGCCCGACTGGAGAAGGAGTTGATCGCGCTCGCGGCGCGCAGCCTGGCCCCGGTCTTCGTCCCGAAGGGCGTGGACGTGGTCACCGCGCTGCCCCGCACGCGCTCGGGCAAGGTCCGCCGCGGCGAACTGCGGCCGCGCGCGCCCCACGGGTCGCGTACGTCCTGAGGCCCGCCGGGTCGAGGCCCCGCGCCCCGGAATCCCCGCGTCGTGAGTCCCGTACGTCCCGAAGGCCCGTCCGGCGCCGAGCCGCCGGACGGGCCTTCGGGCGTGTCCGGCGGCGTCCGCGTTTCTCAGACGGTGTCCGCGTGTGCCGGGACCGGCACGCGTTCGGCGGTGCGCAGGAGCACCGTCGCGACCGCGCGGGCGCGGACGGCCGCCTCGGTCGTGCCCTCGCGGAGGGCGGTGACGATGGCGCCGTCGCCGAGCAGGGCGAGCTGGCGGGCCAGGTTCTCGTGGTCGCGGTAGCCGCCGTCGGTGAGCAGCCGGTCGAGCCGGGCGATCACCTTCTCCTTGTGCTCGGCGGCCACGTGGTGGGCCGGGCTCTCCGGATCGGCCGTCTCGACCATGGTGTTGATGAAGGCGCAGCCGCGGAACTCCGCCGCGGCGAAGCGCTCGGCGAGTCCGTCGAAGAGGGCGAGGGGCAGTTCCGCGGGTCCGCGGTCGCTCGCCTCGATGCGGCCGTCGAGCCAGGCCCGCCACATGCCGTCGCGGCGCCGCAGCACCTCGACGACGACGTCGTCCTTGCTGGGGAAGTGCCGGTAGAAGGAGGCGCGGCCCACTCCGGACTCGGACAGGATCCGCTCGATGCCGACCGCCCGGATGCCCTCTTCGTAGAAAAGACGCTCCGCGGCGCTGAGGAGCCGTTCTTTCGCGTTCGTGGCCATACCAAACGGTACCACTCAGTTCCGAAAGTCGGATCGGAGTGCTCCCCTCCCGTTGCGCCTGACGGAACCGATCGGTACCGTCAGGATGGTACCGATCAGTTCCATCTTGGTCCGGCTCAAGGAGAGCTCCATGCCCCGCCTTCCCCAACTGACCGTCGAGACCGCCAACGAGGAGCAGCGAGAGCTGCTCGAAGGCACCCTCAAGCAGCTCGGCAAGCTGCCCAACCTGTACGCCGCCCTCGCCAACGGCCCCGCCGCGCTGCGCGGTTACCTCGCCCTGCGCGAGGCCCTCGTCGGCGGCAGCTTCAGCGCCCGGCAGCGCGAGCAGCTCGCGCTCTACATCGCCCAGCGCAACGACTGCACCTACTGCGTCTCCGCGCACACCCTGCGCGGCGGCAAGGTCGGCCTGAGCGAGCAGGAGCTCCTCGCCACCCGCCACGGTCAGGACGCCGGCGACCCGCACATGGACCAGGTGCTGCGGATCACCGGCGCCATCATGGAGAGCGGCGGCCGGGTCGACGACGCGGCCCTCGCCGAGGCCCGCGCGGCCGGCGTCACCGACGCCGAACTCGCCGAGATCGTCGGCCACGTGGCGCTCAACGTGCTGTCGAACTTCTTCAATCACGTTGCGCAGCCGGAACTGGACTTTCCGTTGGTCCCGGCGCAGCTCGCCGAGTAAAGTCCTTCGCGGCCGACAGGGGTGCCGGACGCGAAGGAGCGACCGGCACCCCTGTGGTGTCACGACTGGGGCGATCGAACGGGTGGGCGTGACCGGCCACCCGAGTGCCAGCTGCCGCCGGGGGGCGGCAAGGGGGGTTGTACACGTGGACATCGACGCAAGAACCCTGAGAACCTTTCGCGAGGTGACCTTGACGGGGTCCTTCACCCAGGCGGCCCGCCGCCTCGGGTACTCGCAGTCCAGCGTCACGGCGCAGATGCGTGCCCTGGAGCGGCAGGTGGGCGAACCCGTCTTCGAGCGGCTGCCCAACGGCGTACGGCTCACCCGCACCGGGGCCGTCCTCTGCGACTACGCCCGCCAGATCCTCACCCTCGTCGGCGAGATGGAGGCCGCACTGCGCCGGCCCGCGGCCAACCCGCCGCGGATGACCGTCGGCGTCGTGCCCGCCCTCGCCTACGGCCAGCAGCTCGCCCGGCTCACCCACATCGGCCGCAGACTGCTCTCCGGGGCCCAGCTCGCCCTGCGGGTGATGGGCACCGGGGAGATCCACGACGCCTTCCGGGCCGGCTCCATCGACGGTGCGCTCGTGCTCACCGCCGCCGACGCCGACGACCAGCTGGCCGCCCTGCCCGGCGCCCTCGCCGACCCCTTACGCCCCGAACGACCCGACGAACTGACCGAAGTCCGCCTCCAGGAAGTCGAGTTCGCGCCCGTCATCGGCGTCGCCGCGCGCCACCGCGGCCCGGCCGCGGGCCGCCAGGTCGTCATCGCCGACCCCGACTGTCCCTCGCAGCGCTGGCTGCCCGAATTCCTCCGGCTCCGCTCCGACGGGCCGCCCGAGATCCACGAACTCGGCTCCATGGCCGGGGTCCGCGCCGCCGCCCAGTCAGGGCTCGGCTGCGCCATGCTCCCGATGGCCCTGGCCGCCTCCCCGCGCGAGGCCGGCGGCCTCCGCCCGCTTCCGGGCGTGCCGCGGATGCGCTGGAACGCCTCCATGCTCTCCGTCCGCGGCGACGACCGGCCCGCGCTCGACTGGGAGAACCTCGCCGAGACCCTGCGCCAGGCCACCGCGCTGGCCTGTGCGGGGTCCCTGGACGAGGAACCGGAGGGAACGCCCGCCGTGTCGGCGCTCGGTCCCGACCCGGACTTCGCCGGCTGACCTCCCGTCCGTGGGTGCCGCGCCCGCCGGCGCACACCCGCGGCCGTTCCCCCGCGCAGCCGTTCCGCCCGTACGGGACGGCCCGCGCCCCACGAACCGGTGCCACGGCCCCTTCACGTCTCCCCGGACCCACACCCCCGACCGGGCCCAGAGACGGGAAGCGCCGTGGCACCTTCGTGCGTCCTGGTGCCTCCATGCGTCCTGGCGGCTTCATGCGCCGTGGCACCCGCACGCGACGCGTCCTGGCGCTTCCACGCGTCCTGGTGCCGTCATGCGCCGTGGCGCCCGCACGCGCGTCAGCGTCACGTGCCCGGCGCCTGCCGCGTGCGTCGGCGCTCAGTGGCGGACGATGCCCGTGCTCTCCCCGCGCAGCACGGTCTCGCCGTCCTGGTTGGTGATCTCGATCTCCAGCTCGAGGCCCGTGCCGGCCCGGACCTCGCTCAGCGCGCGGACCGTCACTTCCGCGGTGATCGTGTCGCCCGACCAGACCGGCTTCAGGAACTCCCAGCTCATCCGGCGCGCGAGGAAGTCGAGCTGCCCGCCGATCTCGGTGGCGAGGGACGCGGTGAACAGTCCGTGCGCCATCGCCCGTCCCTGGTCGGGGAGATGGTGCCGGCCGCGGTCCCTGGCGAGCTCGGCGAAGGCGACGATCGACTCGTCGGTCACCGTGCGCTCGGCGCGCAGCACCTGGCCGACCTTCAGGTCGGGTGCGCCGTTCTCCAACGAAGCCTGCTTCTCTGACACTTCGCTCCTCCGGACAGGTGTCGGACGGACAAGGGCCACCAGTCTGTCAGGCGCCCGGAAACGCCGGACGGCGGCGGGGCGGAGTGCCCCACCGCCGTCCGGCGTGTGCGTGGTCCGTGCGGCGGATCAGGCCGCCGGAGCCGGGAAGGTCGGGTACTCGACACCGGAGACGTGCTGGACGACCCGGATGACCTGGCACGAGTAGCCGAACTCGTTGTCGTACCACAGGTACAGGATCGCGTTGTCACCGTCGACCTTGGTCGCGCCGGCGTCGACGATCGAGGCGTGGCGCGAGCCGACGAAGTCCATCGAGACGGCGTCGGGGGCCGTGGTGAAGTCGATCTGGCGCTTCAGCGGCGAGTGCAGCGAGACGTCGCGGAGGTACTCGAGGACCTCCTCGCGGGTGGTCTCGCGGCCCAGGCGCAGGCTCAGGATCGCGATCGAGACGTCCGGGACGGGGACGCGGATCGAGCTGCCGGTGATCGGCGCCTTCAGGTCGGGCAGCGCCTTGGCCACGGCGGAGGCGGCACCCGTCTCCGTGATGACCATGTTGAGCGGCGCGGAGCGACCGCGGCGGTCCGCCTTGTGGTAGTTGTCCAGCAGGTTCTGGTCGTTCGTGAACGAGTGGACGGTCTCCACGTGACCGCGCAGCACGCCGAACTCGTCGTCCATGGCCTTGAGCGGCGGGACGATCGCGTTCGTGGTGCAGGACGCGCAGGACAGGACCTTCTCGTCCGGCTTGATCGTGTCGTGGTTGACACCGTGCACGATGTTCGGGACGTCGCCCTTGCCCGGGGCGGTCAGGACGACCTTGTCGATGCCCGGACGCAGGTGCTTCGACAGGCCCTCGCGGTCGCGCCACTTGCCGGTGTTGTCGATGAGGATGGCGTTCTCGATGCCGTACGCCGTGTAGTCGACCTCGGACGGGTCGTTGGCGTAGATCACCTTGATCGTGTTGCCGTTGGCCACGATCGTGCCGTTGGCCTCGTCGACGGTGATGGTGCCCTGGAACTGGCCGTGGATGGAGTCGCGCCGCAGCAGCGAGGCACGCTTGACCAGGTCCTGCTCGCCGCCGCCGCGCACGACGATGGCGCGCAGTCGCAGACCGTTGCCGGAGCCGGCCTTCTCGATCAGCAGACGGGCGACGAGCCGGCCGATGCGGCCGAAGCCGTACAGGACGACGTCGCGGCCGTCACGCCGCTCGACCTTGTTGGCCCCGATGGCACCCGCGACGGCCTCGGCGGTGAACTCCGCGACCGACAGGCCGCGGTTGTCGGCCTTGTACTCCGCGGCGAGCATGCCGATGTCGATCTGGGACGGGCCCAGGTCGAGCGTCGTCAGGGTCTCCAGGAACGGCAGCGTCTCGGTGACCGACAGCTCCTCGCCGTCGATCTGCCGCGCGAATCGGTGGGTCTTGAGAATGCTGACCACCGACTTGTTCACCAGGGAGCGGCTGTGAACGAGGACCGTGACGTCCTGCTCTCGGTGCAGCTTCCCGATGATCGGAATCATGGACTCCGCGATCTCCTCGCGGTTCTTCCAGTTTGTGAACGAGTCCTCGTTGACAGTCACAGTGCATCTTTCGAGCTAGGGAGTGCTCATATGCTAACCCGCCCGATCGGATGTGCGGCAGGGGGCCCCTGTGTGGTCCTGGACACGGGGGCTGCGGTGGCGAGTTTCCGGCGGTAACATCGCGGCCATCGATCTGACGTACCGTCAGGTGGTCCGACGCCGGCCCACGCCCACCCCGCTCCCGGAGGCCCACCGATGCGCCGCCCTGCCGCTCCGCTCCTCGCCGTCCTGCTCGCCGTGGCCGCGGCCCTCCTCGCGGGCCCCGCCGCCCCGGCGGAGGCCCGTACCGCCGCGGCGGCCGCGCCCCGCCCCGTGATCCTCGTCCACGGCTACAACGCCGACCCCGGCGTGTGGGGGAGCCTCGAGACCCGGCTCCGGGCCGCGGGCCACGGGGACGGACGGATCTTCCGCTGGGGCTACGACACCCACCAGTCGGTCAACGAGGTGCTGGCCGGCCGGTTCGCCGCGTACGTCGACGAGGTACGGCGGCGGACCGGCGCCGACCGGGTCGACGTCGTCGCCCACTCCTTCGGCAGCCTGCCCACCCGCTGGTACGTGAAGTACGGCGGAGGCACCTCCACCGTCGCCCACTGGATCTCCCTCGCCGGCCCCAACCACGGCACCGGCGTCGCCTGGGCCTGCGCCCTGTGGGACCAGGCCTGCCGGGACATGACGCCCGGCAGCTGGGTCCAGAAGCGGCTCGCCGAGGGCGACGAGACCCCGGGCGAGGTCGCGTACACCACGTTCTGGTCGAACTGCGACGAGGTGATCAACCCCGACGACAGCGTCCCGCTGAACGGCGCGGCCAACCACCCGGCCGGCTGTCTCGACCACAACGCCCTGCTCGGCGACGCGACGGTGGGAGCGGGAGTGGTGGCCGCGCTGGCGAGCTGAGACCGGCGGCGGGGGGCGTTCGGCGTACGAGAGGGGCGGAGGAGGCGGCGCGCGTCGGGACGGGAGCGCGGTCGGGACGGGAGTGCGGTCGGGACGGGAGTGCGGTCGGGACGGGAGTGCGGTCAGGTCGGGAGCGCGGTCGGGACGGGAGCGCGGTCAGGTCGGGAGCGCGGTCAGGTCGGGAGTGCGACGGTGCCGCCGAGTTCCACGGTCCCGTCCGGGCGGGTCGCCGCCGTGATCGTGGCGGGACTGCCGAGCGAGTCGCCCATGTCGACGGTGATCGAGGCGATGCCCGCCTGTGCGAGACGGGCGGCGAGACAGGCGGTGCTGTTGGCGTTGGCGATGTCCTCGGGGACGCCGATCGACGGCGCGAACATCCGGGCCGCGAGCGCGCCCCCGGCGGTGGGCGCCGAGTGGACGTACGCGCCGAGCAGCCCGAGCCGGTCACAGGCCGCGCGGAGCCGGTCGAGGTCCGGGGCGAGCGCGGCCAGCGCGGCACGCGAGGGGACGGGCACGAGCAGCCGCTCCCGGCCGACCCCGGCGACGCGGACGTCCGGTCCGGTCCCGCCGGGAGCGAGCCCGAGGGCGGGCAGCACGAGCCGCCGTTCCTCGGCCGTGGGCGCGCGGAGCACCACCGGCCCGGGGTCGAAGACGGCGGTGAACCGCCCCTCGGCCCCGGCGGCCGGCTCCGCCCGGCCCGCGAAGACCCGCCGTCCGGTGCGCAGCCGGACCCGGCACGGACCTTCGCGGGAGGCGAGGACGGCGAGCGCGGCGACGGTGCCGTGCCCGCAGGCGGGCAGTTCCCCGGCCGAGGTGAAGAAGCGGAGCCCGACGACGCCGTCACGCTCCCGTCGCACGAAGACGGCGTGGGAGGTGCCGTGGACGACGGGCACCCGCCGCCGGTACCGGTCCCGGACCTCGTCCCCGCCGTCGTGCCCGAACACGCCCCCGGCCGCGGCGGTTCCGGCCCCGGTGCCCGTCCCGATGCCGTCTCCGGCGTCGGTCCGGTGCCGGTCTCCCTCCGCGCGTTCGACCACGACGGCCGTCGGACTCCCGCCGCTTCCGCCCCGCAGACACGCCCGCACGACGACCACGTCCGCGTCCACGCCCAGGCCCAGGTCCGGGTCCGGATCCGCGTCCGGTTCCGCGGCCGGATCCGCAGCCAGGTCCGGCTTCCGACCCCTGTCCACGTGCGTCCCCTCCCGTCTCACGGCGACCGGTTCACGCTACTCCGCACTCCGCGGCCCGCGCGAAGGTGCGGTGGACGAGGAGAAGGCTCGTACCGGAGAGACGGCTCGCGCCGGAGGAGACGGCGGGATCCGTGGGCGGAGGCGGCGGACGTCGCGCGTGACGCGGCGCGCGGGAACGGCCGGGTTCGGACGGGGAGCCGACCGGATTCCGGAATCCCTTCGAAACCGTCCCGCCCGGCCTGGCAGGCTTGCGCCGTGACGTACGTCGTGACCGTGGATACGTGCATACCCGACGACTCCTCCGACCTCGACGCGCTCGGCCGGTTCGGCGCCGCCGTCCTGCTGGAGCGCGGCTTCGGCTCCGTGGCCGGCGTCGAGGGGCCGGGCGGTGTGGAGGTGGACGTCCTCGACGTGACCGTGGCGCCCCACGCGCGCGGCGCCGAGCTGACGGTGACCGTCCTCGCGCCGTGCCTGGAGGCCGCCGAGGACGCGGTGGGGGCCGTGACCCAGGAGGTGCTGGACCGGGCGGAACCGCTCGAGGGCTGGCTGGTGGTCAGCAGCGAGGTGCGGCTGCACACCGACCGCGCCCGGGAGAGCCTGGCGGCGGCCGACGGGCCGGACGCTCCGCCCAGCGACCCGGCCGCCCGCCGGGCCCGGCACGCCGCCGCGAGACGCGGCCGGCAGGCGGGGCCGGCCGTGGACGGGACGACCGGCCACGGAGCCGGGCGAGGCGACCGCGGGGCGGGGGACGGCGACGGGATCGAGGACGGCGACGACGAGGACGACGTGTGGTCGGACGTCATCGAGGACGCCCCCGACCCGGAGACCGAGATCCGCGCCGCGGCCGTACGGCTCCGCTCCTTCGCGCCCGAGGTCTTCGGCGCGAGCCCCGACACCGCGCAACTCGCCGCGGGCGCACTGGTCCACGCCGCCGAGGTGCTCATCGACGAGCTGTACGACGACGTCCAGGCCCTCGCCGACGAGGACACCGACGTCGCCGGCTGCCAGGGCCACCTCTGGCACCTCGACCGGCTGCCGGCCCGGCACGCGGCGCGCTACGACGAGCCGTTCGCCCGCCGGTTCCTGGTCACCGCCGTCGCCTTCACCACCCGCCTGACCGGCGGCGGTTTCGGCCGGCTGGGCTGCCTCGCCGAGGAACTCGTCCTGAGGTTCCTGCTGGAGCAGGCCCGCACCGCCCTCGATCTGTACGGCCTCCTGGACGACGACGTCGCGGCGGCCCTGGAACGCTTCCACGGCCGCGTGCGCGAGGAGGCCGGCATCGGCGCCGACCCGGGCCCGGAACCGCCGCTCCTGGGCTTCGGCACCTGGTTCACGCCGTTCGGCGAGGACTGCTACGTGCACCCGTACGCCGCCGACACGTCGGCCGAGGAGGAAGCGGCGGAGGAGCCGGAAGGCGCCTGAACGTGACACCGGCCGGTGCGGCGGGCCCGGAGGACGCCCCTGCCGCAGGCCGAGCGGCGCCCGTGCCGCCCCGGTGGGGGCACGGGTAGGCTCGGGCCGGCGGGCCGGTGTGAGGGCTCGGCGTGGGCAGCGGAGGAGAGACAGTGTTCGTCAAGGTGTGCGGGCTCGCCACGACCGCCGACGTCGACGTGGCCGTCGAGGCGGGGGCCGACGCGATCGGCCTGGTGATCAGCGGGACCAGCGTCCGCGGTCTGACGCGCGACCGGGCCGCGGCGCTCGCCGCCCACGCCCGCGCCCACACGCCCGCCCGGGTCCTTTCGGTCCTCGTCGTCAACGACACGCCCGCCGCCGAGGCCGCGGCGCTCGCCCGCGAACTCGACGTCGACGCCCTGCAGTTGCACGGCCCCTACGGAGAAGCCGACTTCGCCGCGGCGGCGTCCCTCTTCCCCCGGCTGTGGCGCGCCACCTCCCTCAAGGAACGGCCCGACACCCGTGTCGGCGCCTACGGCGAGGAGGTCCTGCTGCTCGACTCGCCCCGCGCGGGATCGGGCGCCCGCTGGGACCTCTCGCTCCTGGACACGGCCCGTCCAGAAGGCACCTGGCTGCTCGCCGGGGGCCTCGCCCCCGAGAACGTGGCCGAGGCGATCGGCGCGGCCCGCCCGTGGGGCGTGGACGTCTCCAGCGGCGTGGAGTCGTCGCCCGGCGTGAAGGACCACGACCGCATCCGCGCGTTCGTCGCCGCGGCGAAGTCCGCGGTCTGAACTCCGGTCGGCCGACCGCTCGGACACGTCGAGGGTACGCACCGCCGGTCCGCTGTCAGACCCTCCGGCTAGCGTGCGAACCGCCGGTGCGCCGCGCCGGCACCGGCGCGGCAAGCGTGCCGGCACCCGGCACTCGTTCCCGGAGGATCGCTCGCTCATGGACATCCTGCTCATCGCCGGACTCTGGCTGGATGGATCCGCCTGGGACGACGTCGTGCCCCGACTCACCGAGCTCGGGCACCGGCCCGTGCCGCTCACGCTCCCCGGGCAGGGCGACGGGGCCGCCGCCGCCACGCTGGACGACCAGGTGGCGGCGGTCGTCGCGGCGGTCGACGCGGCGCCCGGGAAGCCCCTCGTCGTGGGCCACTCCGCCGCCGTGAGCCTCGCCTGGGCGGCCGCCGACGCGCGACCGGAGAAGGTGGCCGGGGTGGCCATGATCGGAGGATTCCCGGCCGGCGACGGGCGGGCCTACGCCGACTTCCTCCCGGTCCACGAGGGATGGATGCCCTTCCCCGGCTGGGAGCCCTTCGAGGGCCCGGACGCCGCCGACCTGGACGACGACGCGAGGAAGCGCTTCGCGGCCGCCGCGCTGCCCGTGCCCGAGGCGGTCGTCAAGGGAGTCGTGCGCCTCACCGACGAGCGCCGCTTCGAGGTGCCCGTGACGCTCGTGTGCCCGGAGTTCACCCCGGCCCAGGCCCGTGAGTGGATCGCCGCCGGCGACAGCCCGGAGCTCGCCAGGGCCGCGCGCCTCGACTGCGTCGACATCGACTCGGGTCACTGGCCGATGCTCACGAGCCCCTTCCCTCTCGCCCTCCTCCTGGCCGGCGTCGCGGACCTCCACGCGGACACGTAGGACGTGACGTCCGGCCGGGCCAGGCCCCCGGCCGCGTCCCGCCGCCCGCCGCCGTCCGCCCCGGACGGCGGCGTCGGACCGGGCCCGGGACCGGTCGCGCGGGTAGACTCCGAGGAGGTACGAGCGCCTGCTCCGGAGGTCGTCGTGACCGGTTCGGCGGAGCCCGAGGGCACGTCCCCGGGGGCTCCCGATCATGGTGAGCCCGGTTTCGCGGGCCTGGCCGCGGAGAACCTGCGGCTCCGGTCCGAGCGGGCCCGCCGCCATCTGACCGACCTCGCCACCGGCGCCCTCGCCGCCCAGCTGGGCGTGTCCGCCGCCGACGCCGCCGAGCACCTCTCCGCCCTCGCCGCCGCCACCGGACTCTCCGCCGAGGACCTGGCCGCGGACGTCGTCAACGCCCTCGGCGGTCCCCGCGAGCTTCCACGCACCTCCGGGGCCGGTCCGGACGGCGGTCCCTCCGCGGCCCCTTCCGGCCGCGGTGGACCGGCCGGCGAGGCGTCGGTCGTCCTCGCGCGCCGGATGCGTCGCACCGCTGCCGCCGCCGAGACGGCGGACGACGTCGGCGAGGCCGCCCGGACCCTCCTGAAAGGCGGCCTCGGACCGCTCGGCGCGGACAGTCTGTGGCTGTGGCGGTGCGCCGACGCCGGCTGCCTGCGGCTCGCCGGCCACGCCGGCGTCGGCGCCTCGGAAGCGCTGGCCTGGTGGTGGATTCCGCCCGCCGCCCCGGAGCCGATCCGAGCCGCCCTCGACGGGAACGCCCCCGTGTGGCTCGGCGACGGCCCCGGCGCCGCGTCCGTCCTGCCCGGCGCCGGCCCCGGCGCCGCCCAGGCCGTGCTGCCCCTCCGGCGGCGCGGCACGACCGCCGGCGTCGCCCTGGTCGGCTGGCCCGGCCCCGTGCACTTCGACCCGGCCCTGCGCAAGGCCGTCGCCGGACTGATGGACATCGTCGTCACGGTCCTCGACCGGCCCGACACCGACGCGGCCGACGCACCGCTGCTGGTCGACCTCCTCGACGCCCTCACCCACCCCGCGGCGCTGCTGCGCATCGGCGCCACCGCCGACGTCCTCGTCGTGGAGCACGCCAACGAGGCCGCCGTCACCGCCCTCGGCGGCCGACTCCTGACCGGCGACCGGACCCTCACCGGCGTCTTCCCGCACGTCCACGCCGCCCTCGACCGGCTGGCCCGCCGCGCCCGCCACACCCGCCGCGCCCAGCACGCCGCCCACCTGTCCCTCGTCGACCCGGCCGATCCGGCACCGGGCTCGGGCCCATCGGGAGCGGCAGCGACGGCACCGGACCCGGGGCAGCCGGAGGCCGTGGTCCCGGAACGGCAGGACGCGCTGCTCGACGTCCGTGTCCTGCCCGCCGGAGCCGACCGCTGCGCGGTCCTCTGGCACTGCGCGGCCGATCCCGGCCTGGCCGTCGGGCGGGCCGTCGCCCGGCTGCAGAGCGTCGCCACCTTCCAGGACAGCCTCACCGGCGGCGACACCGTCTGGTCCGAGCAGGCGTACGGGATCTTCGGCATGTCCCGCGACGAGCCGCCGCTGCCGCTGCTCGCCCTGCGCCCCCGCGTCCACCAGGAGGACGGCGAGGCCCTGACCACCCTCCTCAGGACGCTCACGGAGCGCCGGACGGGCGCCCAGACGGTGCTGCGGGTCCTGCTGCCCGAGGGCTCCGTCCGCCACGTCCGGGTCGCCGCCGAGCCCCTGCTCGACCAGAACGCCGTCACCGGGTTCGTCGGCGTCTTCCAGGACGTGTCCGCGACCCGGCGCACCGAGCTCGCCCTCACCGCCACCTTCGACCACCTCAACGCCGTCCGCAGCCAGGCCGAACTGCGCCACCAGCTCGCCCTCCAGCTCCAGCAGGCGATCGTCCCCGAGGCCACCGCGCTGCGCGAACTGCCCGGCGGCCTCGTCGCCGCGGCCCGCTACTGGCCCGCCGCCGAGGAGTACCAGGTCGGCGGCGACTGGTACGACGTCGTCGCCCTGCCCGACGGCAAGGTCCTGCTCGCCGTCGGCGACATCGCCGGGCACGGCATCGACTCCGTCACCGGCATGGTCGCCCTGCGCAACGCCCAGCGCGCCCTCGCCTTCACCGGCCGCCCGCCCGCGGAGCTGATGGGCTGGCTCAACGAGGTCACCCTGCGCACCGGCGGCGGCTCCACCGCCACCGCCGTCTGCGCGCTGTACGACCCCGCCGACGGCGGCCTCGTGTGGTCCAGCGCCGGGCACCTGCCGCTGCTGCTGATCCGCGGCGGCCGGGCGCGGCTCCTCGACCCGCCGCAGGACATCCTGCTCGGGGCGGTCCCCTCGTACACGTACGAGGAACGGCGCACCGAGCTGGAGCCCGGCGACACCCTGCTCTTCTACACCGACGGGCTGGTGGAGCGGCGCCACGACGGCCTGGGGCCCGGTCTCGCCCGGCTCCTCGCGGTCGCCGGACGGCTGGCCGACCGGGAGAGCCCGGAACTGCTGGTGGACGCCCTGCTCGGCACGGCGCTCGGCGACACCGACGACGACACGAGCGTCGTCGCGGTACGCCTCCGCCGCCCCGGCGAGGCGGTGCCCGGAGACCCGGGCGGACCCGGCGCCCGACCGGCGGGCGCATGAGCCGCACTCCTCCGGCCGGCCCTACCCCTCCAGCCGGCGGAAGATCTTCACCAGCAGTTCCTTCTCGTCGACCGGCTTCGCCAGGTAGTCGTCGGCGCCCGCCTCCATCGCGTGGACCCGGTCGTCCGGCATCGCCTTCGCCGTGACGACGATGACCGGCACGCCGGCGCGGTCCGGCAGGCGCCGGATCTCCTCGATGGCCTGGTAGCCGTCCATTCCGGCCATCATCACGTCCATCAGGACCAGCCGGATCTCCTCGTGCTCGCGGAGCAGGTCGATGGCCCGCCGGCCGCCGTCGGCGGTCAGCACCCGCAGTCCGTGGGCCTCCAGGACCTCGGTGAGCGCGAAGACGTTCCGGGTGTCGTCGTCCACGAGGAGGACGGTGGGCGCCGGTTCCGCGTCCGCCGTCGTGGCGCCGGCCGCGGATCCCACCGCCGGCCCGGCGTCCGCCGTCGTCGCGGCACCGAGCGCCGCCGCGCCGGACGAGGCCCGTTCGGGAAGGTGGAAGGTGAAGCGGCTGCCGCGCCCCGGTGTGCTCTCGACCTCGATCGTGCCGCCGACCAGCGTGGCCACCTCCCGGCTGATCGACAGACCGAGCCCGGTTCCGCCGTACTCGCGCACGGTGGTGCCGTCGCCCTGCTGGAAGGCCTCGAAGACGTTCCGCAGCCGGTCGGCGGGTATGCCGATGCCGGTGTCCTCGACGCGGAAGGCGAGGACCGGCCGTTCGTCCCGCAGGGAGGGCGGCACCTCGTCGGGCGGCGTGTGCTCGACGGTCAGCGACACCTGGCCCACGTCGGTGAACTTCAGCGCGTTGGACAGCAGGTTGCGCAGCACCTGCCGCACCCGTCCCTCGTCGGTCGTGAGGTACGCCGGTACGTCCGGGGCGACGGTGACGGTGAAGTCCAGGCCCCGCTCGTCGGCGACCGGCCCGAACGTCGCCTCCAGGTACTCCAGGAGCTGGGACAGCGCGAACGGCTCGCGCCGCACCTCCATCTTGCCCGCCTCCACCTTCGACAGGTCGAGGATGTCGTTGATCAGCTGGAGCAGGTCGGAGCCCGCCGAGTGGATGACCTCCGCGTAGTCCACCTGCTTCTCCGTCAGGTTGCCCTCGGGGTTCTGGGCGAGCAGCCGGGCCAGGATGAGCAGGCTGTTCAGCGGGGTCCGCAGCTCGTGGCTCATGTTGGCGAGGAACTCGGACTTGTACATGGACGTGCGCGACAACTGCTGGGCGCGGGCCTCCAGTTCCTGCCGGGCCTGCTCGATGACCCGGTTCTTCGACTCGATGTCCTCGTTCCGCTCGGCGAGCAGCTCCGCCTGCTCCTGCAGCTCCTCGTTGGAGCGCTGGAGTTCCCGCTGCCGCGCCTGCAACTCCTGGGTCCGCAGGCGCAGTTCGTCGGCGAGCCCACGGAACTGGGCGAGCAGTTCGTCGGTGCGCAGATTGGCCACCAGAGAGCTGAGGACGGCACCCGCGCTGACCACGAAACGGTCGAGGAAGTCACGCTGGAGGGCGCTGAAGGGCCGCAGCGAGGCGAGTTCGAGGGCCCCGAGCACCTGGTCCTCCACCACGATCGGCAGGATGATCAGTGCGGCGGGCTCGCCGGTGCCGACGGCGGAGCTGATGGTGGCGTAGCCCTCGGGCACCGGCTCGACCAGCAGGGTGCGCCGGTCCCGTGCCGCCTGCCCCACCAGGCCCTCGCCGAGCCGGAAGCGGCGCGGCGGGCCGCCCGGCGCGACCGGCAGCCCGTACGAGGCGGCGAGCACCAGCTCGGGCCCGGCGGCCCCGGGGGCCACCGCCGCGCCGCCCGTACCGGCAGCGGCCGGCCCTCCTGCTCCGGCGGCACCGTCTCCGCCGCCCGCCGCACCGCCCCCGTCGTCCCCGCCGGCCGTGCGGACCTCCTCCGCCCGCTCCGGTTCCGCCGTGAGGAAGAAGGCGCCGTACTGCGCCGAGACCAGCGGCGGCACCTCGGCCATGATCAGTTCGGCGATCTCCGGCAGTCCACGGGTGCCCTGGAGCAGCGCCGTGGTCCTGGCCAGGTTGGTCTGCAGCCAGTCCTGCTCCTCGTTGGCCCGGGTGGTGGCCCGCAGCGACTCGACCATCGCGTTGATGTTGTCGCGCAGCTCACCGACCTCGCCCGGTGCGTCGACCGTGATCGACCGCGTCAGGTCGCCCTCGGCGACCGCGCTGGTGACCTCGGCGATCGCCCGCACCTGGCGGGTCAGGTTGCCGGCCAGCTCGTTGACGTTCTCGGTGAGCCGCATCCAGGTCCCGGAGACGCCCTCGACCTCCGCCTGGCCGCCCAGTTTTCCCTCGGTGCCGACCTCGCGCGCCACCCGGGTCACCTCGGCCGCGAACGACGACAGCTGGTCGACCATCGTGTTGATCGTGGTCTTGAGCTCCAGGATCTCGCCCCGGGCCGACACGTCGATCCGGCTGGTCAGATCGCCCTGGGCGACCGAGGTCGTCACCTGGGCGATGTTGCGCACCTGGTTGGTGAGGTTGTCGGCCATCGAGTTGACGTTGTCCGTGAGGTCCTTCCAGGTGCCGGAGACCCCGCCGACCCGGGCCTGACCGCCGAGCTTTCCCTCGGTGCCGACCTCGCGGGCCACCCGCGTGACCTCCTCGGCGAAGGAGGACAGCCGGTCGACCATGGTGTTGATGGTCTCCTTGAGCTCCAGGATCTCGCCGCGCGCGTCCACCCGGATCTTCTGCGTGAGGTCGCCGCGGGCCACGGCGGTGGCGACCTGCGCGATGGAGCGCACCTGCGACGTCAGGTTGTCCGCCATCGTGTTCACGCCGGTGGTCAGCTCGCGCCACGCGCCGCTCGCCCGCGGCTCGCGCACCCGCCCGCCCAGCAGGCCCTGACCGCCCACCTCGCCGGCGACCCGGGTGACCTCGGACGTGAGCAGGGAGAGCCGGTCGATCATGTCGTTGTAGACGGTGGCTATCTCGCCCAGCACGCCGTCGGACCCCTCGGTGAGCCGTACGGAAAGATCCCCGTCCCGTACGGCCGTCAGGCCGGCCAGGAGCCGTCGCAGACCGTCGTCGTCCGGACCGCCGTGGTCGCCGTGCGTCTCCTGGCGGTCGTGCGTGCCGTGGGGTACCTCTCTGCGGTGTGCCATGAGGCCTGCTCGGCGGGGTGCGAAAGCCCCGCTCGTCCACTCTAGGACCGCGTGGGGCCGGGGGCCTCCGGAGCCCCGGTCGGCGCCGGGAGCATCTCCACCTCGAACCACACCGTCTTCCCGGCCCGGCCCCGTGGCACGCAGCCCCAGCGCGTCGCGAGCCGTTCCAGCAGGTAGAGGCCGTGGCCGGAGGAGCGGTCGGCCCGGTGCGGGCCGTGCGGACGGGGGCGATCAGGGCACGTGTCGGTCACCTGCACCCACAGCGCCCGGTCGGTGCCCGCCAGCTGCAGCTCGCTCACGTCGCCGCCGTGGGTGCGGGCGTTGGTGACCACCTCGGAGACCAGCAGCAGCGCGTCCGAAGGGGCCGGCAGCTCGGGTGAGCCGGCGGGCCCGAACCAGGAACGGAGCGCACGCCGCGGCATCGCGCCACCACGCCCGCTTCGTGTGATCCCTCCGTCAGGTCGTACCGCAGCGAGCGGTCGACGGCCCGGAGCTCCTTCCCGTTGGCCATGAACGGCGACTTTCCCCCTACGGGCCGGGCAAACGGCGTCCGGGAGAGGTATCGCGCGGAGGGGAGCCGGGGCGAGCGCGCGACCGGGCGAGAGGCCGCCGTGGACGGCGGGCGCGCGGGCGCGAGGCCCGAGGGCGCCCGGAGACCGGGGCGCCCCCGGGTGACGGACGGACGAGAGGCCGCGCGCGGCGTTCAGCCGTGGGGCGGTGCCGCCGGGGCGGACGCGGCGGTCAGCCGGGGGACGGTACCGCCGGGGCGGGCGCGGCGCGTCAGTCGCGGGGGAGGCGCAGCCAGGGCGGGGGCGACGGGCGGCGCACCTCCAGCCACACCACCTTCCCCGGGGCGCCGTTCGGCTTCGCCTCCGAGCCCCAGGCGCCGGCCAGCCGGTCGAGCACCATGAGTCCGTGCCCGCCGGGCATCGCGGGCGAGCGGGGGACGCGGGCTCGCGGGTGCGCCGGGTTCCCGTCGTACACCTCCACCCGCAGCCGTCCGGCGGAGTGGCGCAGCACCAGTTCCTCGGGGCCGTCCGCGTGCAGGCAGGCGTTGGTGACGACCTCCGACACCAGCAGCAGCACGTCCTCCGCCCGCTCCTGGTCCTCCGGTACGGCTGCCGGCAGCCAGCCCCAGTCGGTGAGCGCCTCGTAGGTGAAGTCGCGGCAGCGGGTCACCGCGCCCGCCGCGCTGTTCAGCAGCAGGCGTCTGACCTGCTGCTGCCGGGCGAGCGGCGGGAGCTCGTCCGGTGGCACGTCCCGCCACTCGTCGGCGGGCACGCCCGCGTTCCCGGTACCCTCGGTGCCCGCCGGGTCCTCGGCACCGCCGTTCCGCGTGTCGCCGCGCCTCATGCTTCCTCCGCGGCCGGAGCGTCCGCGAGCGCGGCCGCGGTGTCGGCGTACACCCGGAACACCGTCAGCGCCCCGGTGATCTCGAACATCCGGTCCACCGGCGGCCGCAGTCCGGCCAGGTCGAGCCTGCCGCCGCTCTCGGTCATCCGCAGCCGGCTCCTGAGCAGGACGTTCAGTCCGGTGGAGTCGCAGAACCGCAGCCCCGAGCAGTCGACGACGATCCTCTCGGCCGTCACATGTGTCTCCAGGGCCTCCTTGAGGGGGGCCGCCGTGTCGTGGTCGAGTTCGCCGGTCACGGCCAGGACGTAGGTCGCGGGCCGTTGCCCGTCCCGCACCCGTACGCCCAGCCGACCGGTGAAGTCCTCCGCCGCCTGCTCCGTGCTTCCCATGCGGACGCGGCCTCCTTCCGTCCCGGACCGTGAGTGGTCCGTCCTGCCGGCGGTGGCCGGTAGCCCCATGATCAGGCGAACCCGAGCACCGCGCGATCCTTGACAATCCTGAACAGCCGTAGCGTCCCCGTCATCATGAACAACTGGTGCAGCCGGCGCGGCACCGGCCCGGCGAGCACGAACCGCCCGCCCGTGAAGTGCGCGATGACCAGCTCGTGCAGGAACGAGGAGTCCCCGAACCCGATCCGCGAGATGTCGAGGACGGTCTGCCGGGCCTCCAGCAGCCGGGCCTCGGCGAGGGCCTGCCGCAGGCAGTCGACCGTGTCGACGTCGAACTCGCCGGCCGCCGAGAGGACGACGGTGCCGGGCGCGGGCGAGGGCTCGCGGACCACCCACGCGGTGCCCGCCGGAGCACGGTAGGTACGCGACTCCGTGAGGGCGGGCCGCGCACCACTGCCTTGTGGCGGCACGGAACCAACCGGGACCATGGGGGCACCTCCGACGGGCGCATGCCCCGTCCGCGCCGCAGCATGCGCGGCCGGACCCGGGAATCGGCGTCGCGGTCGCCGAGCCCGGCCGGGCCGGCCGGTCCGCCCCGGTGGCGAAACGGCGCGCCTCCCGTGTGCGACCGGCGCGACCGGCCGGTGGCCGGTCCGGCCCGCCTGCGGTCAGAACCAGTGCAGGCAGTGCGGCGGGCGGCCGGCGCGGAAGAGGGCGTCGGCGAGGGCGGCCGCGCCCGGGCGGTGCGCCCGGACGTGCCCGGCCCGCACGAGCGTGCTCGGGGCGGTGCCGCCCAGGTAGATCGCGCCCAGGTCGCCCACCTCCAGCGACAGGTCGGGCTCCCGGTCCGTCGGGACGCACGCGGCCTTGCCGTCCCGCACCGTCAGCAGGTGACGCCCGTGCTCGCCGAGGAACGGGTCGTCGACGTCCAGGACGAGCTCCCCGTCACCGGACCAGCCGCGCGTGGTCAGCGCACGCGGGACGTCGAGGAGCCGTACCCAGAGCCAGTCGGTGTGGTTGCTCACCTCGGCGGCGCGGAAGTCCGCGAACCGCCAGCGCAGCGGATGCTCGGGCGGAAAGTGCCGGAACACGATCCGGCCGACCAGGTCGTGGCCGAGGACGAACCCGGCCAGTGCGGTGAAGACCGCGTCGTCGGCGGCGACGGTCTCGTCGACCGTCAGGGTGACGGCGTCCCCCTGGCCGTCGATCGAGTAGGTGGCGTAGCCGTCGGGGACGCCGTCGGCGTCGCGGTGCACGGCGACGTAGCGCGCCGCCCGGGCGACCGGCGGCTGCCCCGCGCCCCTGGCCCACCAGCGGGACGGCCGGGACAGGGCGCCGGGCTGGGCGCGGCGGTAGCGGTCGTAGACCTCCTCGAGGATCTCGCCGCACCCGGCCCGCCGCACCACCTCGACCGAGCCGGCGTCCGGGACGGCCCCGGCCGCGCCGCCGGCACGTCCCCCCGCCCGTCGCGGGGCGAGGGCGGCCCGGTGGCGCGGCACCGTCAGCCGCTGGGTGTAGGTGGCAGGTCCGTAGCCGAACCTGCCGTAGATCGGTGCCTCCGAGGCCAGCAGGACGGAGAGGAATTCGCCCCGGGCCCGCAGCTCGGTCAGCTGGTGCCGCATCATCGCGCTGAGCACGCCCTGCCGGCGGTGCGAGGGCACGACGCCGACGGCGGTCACCCCGGCGGCCGGGGCGAGCACCTCACCGGGCAGGGTGAGCTCGAACGAGTACGCGCCGGCCGTGGCGACGGGCCGCCCTTCGGGCGTCACGGCGAGCAGGCCGCGGTCCATTTCGAGCGCCGCCCACCAGACGCCCCCGCCGTCCTCGGCCGGGGTTTCCGGGAAGCGGCCGAACGCGGCGTGGAGGGTCTCGACGAAGACGTCGTGGTCCTGGTCGCTGGTGGCGCGGATGTCCATGGCTGCTGCTGCCTCCCCGGGTCGGCGGCATCCCGGCGCGTGCCGCCCCGCGACAGTGCAGCGCTCGTCGGAGTCGGGGTCAACCGAATTACGGGTCAACCGCCATACGGGGCAACCGCATGACGGTCGACCGCATTGCGGGCCGGCTCCGGCGGAGCCGTCCGCTCCGCCGGGGCCAGGTGGCTCGGCGCGCGGCAGGGTCCTCGAGGCCCGCCGTACGCCGGTGCGGAGGCGGTCGCCGTGCCGCACCGGCTCCGCCGGCTCAGGCGCTGGTCAGGACGACCAGCTGCCGGGTCGCCCGGGTCATCGCCACATAGCGGTCCACCGCGCCCTCGACGCCGGTGCCGAACCCCTCCGGGTCGACCAGCACCACGAGGTCGAACTCCAGCCCCTTCGCCAGCGTCGGCGTGAGCGAACGGACCCGGTCCCGACCACCTGCCGGGCGCCCGTCCCTACCCCGGTCCCGGCCCTGTGCCGGGTTCCGGTCCTCCGGCCGGAACGGGTCGTCCGCGCTCGCGGCGCCGATGACGCACGCCGTCCCCTCCGCGTGCTCGGCGAGCCACTCCTCCAGGACCCGTTCCAGGTCCGCGACCGGACCGAACGCCACCGGAACGCCGCTGCGACGTACGGACGCCGGCACGTTCGCGTCGGGCAGCGCGGCGCGGATCGCGGGCTCGGCCACCGCCATCACCTCCTCCGGCGTCCGGTAGTTGATGCTCAGCGAGGCCTGCTCGATCCGGTCGAAGCCGACCCGTTCGAGCCGTTCCCGCCACGACTCCGTGAAACCGTGCCGTGCCTGGGCGCGGTCGCCGACCACGGTGAAGGACCGGGACGGGCAGCGCGACAGCAGCATCTGCCATTCCGCGTCGCTCAGTTCCTGGGCCTCGTCCACCACGATGTGCGCGAACGGGCCCGCCAGCACGTCGCGTTCGGCGCCGGGAAGCGAGGTCTCGTCGACCAGGCTGACCTTCGCGTCCGCCCCGCGCAGCATCCGCACGAGGCCCTCGCCCTCGTCGCCGTCGGCACCGGAGTCGGCCGCGGCGGCGATCAGGTTGTCGACGACCGCGGACATCTCCCTGCGCTGCGCGGCGAGCGCCTCCTCGTAGCGGCGCCTGCGCAGCGCCGACTCGGGCGCGCCGAGCCGCTGCCGGGCCGCGTCCAGGAGCGGCAGGTCGGACACCGTCCACGCCCGGGCGTCCGCGCGCTGGAGCAGCCGCACCTCCTCGCCGGACAGCCACGGCGCGCACATGCGCAGATACGCGGGCACGGACCACAGGTCGCCGACCAGGTCCGCCGGGTCGAGGACCGGCCACGCGCCGTGCAGCGCCTCCACCAGCTCCCGGTCGGCGCGCAGCGACTTCCGGAACAGGTCCTCGGGGATCTCGGAGCCGTCGAGCCTGTCCAGGAGCAGGGTGCCGAGCTCGTCCCAGATCAGTTCCCGCGCCTCGTTGTGCGGGGTTCCCTCGGCGGCCTCGAAGGCCTCGGACCAGTCGTCGGCGGTCAGCCGTACGTCGGCCCAGGGCGTGCTCACGGTCAGGCCCCGCACCGGAGGCTCCTCGTAGAACCGGACCGCGAGTTCGATCGAACGCACCATCTCCGCCGACGACTTGAGGCGTGCCGCCTCCGGATCGGTCTCGGGCACCGCCGTGGCGCCCTCGGGCACGAGGTCCCGCACGGTGCAGGTCCGTACGCCCTCCTCGCCGAGGCTGGGCAGGACGTCGGAGACGTACGCCAGATACGGCTGGTGCGGGCCGACGAAGAGCACGCCGCCGCGCCGGTGGCCGAGGCGCGGGTCGGAGTAGAGCAGGTGGGCGGTGCGGTGGAGGGCGACGACGGTCTTGCCGGTGCCCGGGCCGCCGTCGACGACGAGCGCGCCGCGCGAGCCGGCCCGGATGACGGCGTCCTGGTCCGCCTGGATGGTGGCGAGCACGTCCCGCATCCGCTCCGAGCGGTTGCCTCCCAGGCTCGCGACGAACGCGGACTGGTCGTCGAGGGCCGCGTGCCCTTCGAGGCCGTCGGCGGTGAAGACCTCGTCCCAGTAGTCGACGATCCGGCCGTCGTTCCACTGGTAGCGGCGGCGGCTCGCCAGGCCCGCCGGCCGTGCGTGGGTGGCGGCGAAGAACGGCTCGGCGGCGGGCGAGCGCCAGTCGACCAGCAGCCGTCGGCCGTCGGCATCGGTGAGCCCGAGCCTGCCGATGTACACGGGCCCGGCGGAACGGCCGTCGGCCGCCACGGCTTCCGCGCCCGGAGCCGCAGGGCCCGAAGTCTCCGCCGCCGCGTCGGCTTCGGCGTCGGCGCCCGCCGTGGGGTCCGGGGCCGTGGTCGTCGCCGCCGCGGTCGCAGGAACGATCCGCCCGAGGCACAGGTCGAGTCCGAAGCGCTGGAAGGTGCGCAGCCGTGCGGACAGCCGGTGGATCTCGGCGTCCCGCTCCATGGCCTCCCGGCCCATGCCTCCGGGCGCCCTGCGCAGGGCGTCGAGGCGTTCGGACAGTTCGGTGACCGTCCGCTCCAGGCTCTGGGCGACGGCGGCGAAGTGCCGCTCGTCGGCGGCGATCAGTGCCGGGTCGGCCTTGGGGGAGAGGCGGTCGGACAGATTGAACGCGGACGTAGTGGTACGCACGTCGTGAAGCTCCCATTTCCGCAGGTTCCGGCGTCAGGCCAGCGATTCTGCGGCACGAGGGGGGCCTTGCCGCAAGACCCCCCGTGCGCTATAAGTTAAGAGTGGCGAGGAGCGTGTACTCCTCGCCTTTCGCGTTCCCGGGTCCGGGGGGCCGGTGCCGCGCGGGCGCACCGGCCGGAGACCGATGCCCGGTCCGCACCCTCCGGCGGCCCTCACTCCCGGCCCGCGGCCTCCCACTTCTCGTGCGCTGTGCGCACGCGGTCCCAGAGCCCGGCGCGTGCGGACGCGCCGACGTCGGACAGGTCCAGCCGGAACAGCCCGGTCAGCACGTCGTGGAAGTCCTCGGCCGTGTCGATGGTCCGCTCCTCCGTGCCCTGGGCGTCGATCCGTCGCAGCACGCATCCGCGCAGGACGTCCACGGCCTTGGCGCCGCGGAGCTGGGCCGTGAGGACCCGGACGAAGCCGGACTCGGGCGAGGTGGACAGCCGGACGTGCTCGTCGGCGAAGGAGGAGAGCTCCACGGGCTCCGGCGCGAAGACCATCGTCCTGAACGAGCCGCGGGGGTCGTGGGTGAACCGCCAGCCGCCGGGCACCACCGTCGAGAGGGCCATCGCATAGGTGAACGGCCCCTGGACGTAGGTGCCTTCGCGCAGGGGCAGGGGCTCGTGGATCCCGTCGCCGAGGCCGGTGTCGACCAGCCACCGCTCGCCGTCGAGCCGTACGGTGAGCGCGAGATGGTTGCCCGCCGGGCCCGCCGGATCCTCGCCCTCCTCCTCCCGCACCCCGGCCCGGTGCAGGGTGACGTCGTACCCCAGGACCCGGAGCAGCGCGGCGAAGGCTCCGTTGAGGTGGAAGCAGTAGCCGCCCCGCCCGCGCGCGATCCGGGCGACGGACTCCGTGGCGCCGATGCCGGTGGGGCGGCCCAGGTGGATGTCGAGGTTCTCGTACGCGACCCGTTCCCCGTGGGCCCGGTGCAGCGCCCACAGCGCCTCCGCGGTCGGCGACTGAGGCCGGGGCACCCCCAGCACGGCCAGATACCCGTCGACGTCGATCATGCGCCCCCCTTGCTCCATGGCCGTCCCGGTGGGGCTCGCCGCCCCTGTCCCGCGCGCCGGCCGCGGTCCGCGCGCCGACCTGGGCCGCTTGCCGCCCCGGTCCGGCGTTCCGTCCTGTACCGGCTTGCCGTTCCGCTCGCTGTCCGGGAGATCGTCGCCCGAGGTGCGGAAGATCGTCAACGTGTGCTGCGGTGACGTGCCCGCCCGGACCGCACGCCGTATCCGCGCATCGACTTCCGCCCGCGCCCGACAGCCCCGCCCGACAGGTGCACCCCACAGCCCCGCCCGACAGTCGCACCCGACGGCCCCGCCCGGCGTCCCGGCGGGCGGGGCTGTCGCGAGGGCTCACCAGGAGGACTTCGTCACGCCCGGCAGGAAGCCGGCGTGTGCCAGCTGCCGGGTTCGCACCCGGGAGAGGCCGAACCTGCGGAGGTGGCCACGGGGCCGGCCGTCGACGGCGTCGCGGTTGCGTACCCGGGTCGCACTCGCGTCGCGCGGCTGGCGGCGCAACTCGGCCTGGGCGGCGGCGCGTTCGGCCGGCGTGGAGGACGGCCGGCGGACGGTCTCCTTGAGCTCGGCCCGGCGGGCGGCGTAGCGCTCGACGGTCTTCCCGCGCCGTTCGCTCTTCGCGATCTTGCTCTTCTTCGCCATCAGACGCGGCCTCCTCGCGCGCGGATGCGCGCGACGGCGGCCTCGATGCCGATCGTGTCCACGGTCCTGATCGCGCGGGCGCTCAGCCTCAGCCGCACGTACCGGCCCTCGCTGGGCAGCCAGTAGCGCTTGCGCTGGACGTTCGGATCGAAGCGGCGCGAGGTGCGGCGGTGCGAATGGGAGACGGTGTTGCCGAATCCCGGCTTGGCACCGGTCAGTTGGCAGTGGGCGGACATGGTCGGACGACCCCTCTCGACGGAAATGGTTATCGGTAATGAAAACCATTGTCGTATACTAGCGCCCATGGCACGCAACGAGATCCGCCCCGTCATCAAGCTCCGCTCCACCGCCGGTACCGGGTTCACCTACGTGACGCGCAAGAACCGCCGCAACGACCCCGACCGCCTGGTGCTGCGCAAGTACGACCCCGTCGCCGGCCGGCACGTCGACTTCCGCGAAGAACGCTGACCCGCCGGCCCCGAACGTCCCGAAACCGACCGTCAGGAAAGGCCCTGCCATGAAGCCGGGAATCCATCCCGCCGACGACGTCGGTGTCCTCCGCGACACCGCCGGCCTTGCCGACCGCGTCGAGTGCGACAGGCGCACCGGTCGCACCAGCCGCATCGGCCGCATTGGCCGCGTCGAGCGCTCCTACCGCATTTACCGCGCCGACTGCTCCGAGCGCCGCCAGGGAGCCCGCTGATGGGGCGCGAGCGGCAGCAGATGCCCGTGGTCGTCGTCGCCGGGCTCCACTCCGATGCGCGCAAGGAGGTCGTCGAACGCCTGCTGCGGACCGTTCCGGGCAGCGTCGCGCTCCATCACGACCTGACCCGCGCGCCCGGCGGCACCGTGCTCCGCACCGTGCGCGACGCCTCCGGGACCCTCTCGTACGGGGAGACGCCGCTGGTCGACGACTGCGCCTGCTGCGCGCTGCGCGAGGACCTCGTACCGGAGCTGACCCGCCTCGCGGACGACGGTCCGACCCGGCTCGCCGTCGTCGAACTGTGGGACTCCGTCGAGCCGAGGACCATGGCCGAGGTCATCGCCGCCCACGGCGGCGACCGGCTCGCCCTGACCGGCGTGATCACCGCCGTGGACCCCGCGCTCGTCCTGCCGTACCTCGGCAACGGCGACGACCTGGCCGACGCCGGCCTCGCCGCCGCGCGGACCGACCGGCGGACCGTCGGCGACACCTGGGCCAGGCAGCTCGAGTACGCGCCGGTCCTCGCCCTCGTCGACAGCGGCGAGGCCGACGACGGGGACCACGCGCTGCTCGCCCAGCTGCATCCCACGGCGCTGCGCGTGCCGGCCCGTTCCGTCGAACTCGCCCGGGCCGCCCTGGCCGGATTCGACGTCGAGACCGCGGCGGCCGCCCAGGATCCCGCGTGTGCGCTGCTGCCGCAGGAGGCGGACGACGCGGGCGTCGCGACGCTGGTCTGGCGCCGCCGCCGGCCCTTCCACCCGGGCCGGCTCCACCGGGCGCTCGAGGACCTGTGCTGTGCGGCGGCCCGCAGCCGCGGCCGGTTCTGGCTGGCCGACCGCCCCGACACCCTGCTCGCCTGGGACGCGGCGGGCGGCGCGCTGTGCGTGGAGAACGCGGGCCCCTGGCTCGCCTCGCTGCCCGACGCCGACTGGGAGCGGGTCCCGCCCATGCGGCGGGCGGCGGCGGCCCTGGACTGGCACCCGGACCACGGCGACTGCTGCCAGCACCTGGTGTTCACGTCGCCCGGCCTCGACCGGGACGGTCTGGCGCGGCTCCTGGACTCCTGCCTGCTCACGGACGCGGAGTACGCCTCGGGTCCCGAGGCGTGGAAGCGTCTGCCACCGGCCTTCGGCGCACTGCTGGACGCCGCCTGACGCCGGGCGCGTGGCCGCTCGACCGCCGCTGCCGGGCGCGTGGCCGGTCGACCGCCTGACGCCGGCGCGTGGCCGGTCAACCGCCGCGCCGCCACCCGCCGCCCGGTGCGGCCGCGCCCCGCTCACGGAGCGCTCCCCGACGCGCCCCGCCCCTCGGCCGCTCCCGTGCGCGTCGGCGCGGCCTTGCCTCGCCGCTGCCGCTGCCGCTACCGCTCCCCGTGGCGCGGCCCCGGGCGGGCCGTGCTCGTGCCGGGCGTGAGGCGGGGGAGGAGGAGGCGAGGGCCGGGTGTCGGGCGGAGCGGGGTGGTGATCGCCTGCAGGGCCAGGTCGACGGCCTGCCGGGACATCTCGCGCTTGGGCAGGACCACGCCGGTGAGCGCGGAACGGGACAGCAGGCCCTCGGGCGTGTCGTCGTGGGCGACGACCGACAGGTCCTCGGGCACCGAGCGGTCCAGCGCGCGGGCCGCCTCCATCGCCGCCGCCGCGAGCACGTCGTGGGTGGCGAAGAGGGCCGTCACGGAGGGATCGGTCCGCAGGGCCGTCAGGGCGGCGTCGAGCCCGCCGCGGAAGGTGGGCGCGGCGGCCAGGTGGACGGCCCCGTCCGGCACGGTGATCTCGTCCTCGCGGAACGCCCGCCGGAAGCCCTCCACGCGTACGGTGTGGGCGGGACTGGCGAGGACCGCCACGCGTTCGTGGCCGAGCTCGCGCAGATGACGTCCCGCCAGGTGGCCGCCGTGCTCGTAGTCGACGGTGACGACGGGGAAGCCCTCCGGCAGCGGCGCCTCCCAGGCGCACAGCACCACGGGGAAGCGGACGTCCGCGAGCAGCGGCAGATGCCCCGTGAGTCCCTGGTCGCCGGCGATCAGCAGGGCGTCCACGGAGCGGCTGGTCAGCCCGGCCAGGTGCCGCCGGGCGCGCTCGCCGTCGAGGCGCGTCGTGCACAGGAGCAGGTGGTAGCCGCGCTCCTCCAGCGCGTCCTCGACCTCCTCGACCACGTCGGCGTAGAACGGCGCGGACACGGTCGGCACGAACAGACCGACCGTGCGGGTGCTGCCCGTCGCCAGGGAACGGGCCACCAGGTTGGGCACGTAGCCGAGTTCGGCGATGGCGGCCCGCACGCGTGCCTCGGTGGCGGGGCGCACGGCCACCCGGCCCGTGACGACGTTCGAGACGGTCTGCTTGGTGACGCCGGCCCGTTCGGCCACGTCCTGCATGGTCACCATCGCGCCCCCGTCGCACCGCTCACGTGAGGTGGCACCGTAGCCCCGGCCTCCGGACCGGTCAAGGCCGCCCCCAATCGCCCTGACACGGCCGGGCGTTGGGGAGGGCCCCCGTTGCCGCGGCCGGTTTCCCGCTGGTGCGCGGAGTCTTGTTTTACCGGTCAAAGAACCCCTATGGTCCGTGCCACCACAGGCACCTCCCGATCCCCACCCCCCCCTTCAGGGAGTACTCGTGACCACCTCGCTCGGCAGTCCCGTGACCGCTCCACGCGGCAGGCTCGTGGGCGCGCTCGTCGCCGCGGCCCTCGCCGTGACCGGCGGCAGCGCACTCGCCGCCCCCGCACCCGCCCCCGCGGGCGCCACGGCCACGTACACCGTCACCGTCGGCGCCAAGGGCTCCTGGACCCACCCCGACGACACCCCCGCCAGCCCCTACATCGACAAGGACGGCACCTTCTACTTCCAGCAGGCGCACGCCCTCTACGGCGCGAACGACCCCCGGAAGTGGAGCTTCTTCACCGGCACCGACCTCGACACCGCCACCCGGTCCGCCGCCCTCAGCGACGCGGTCGACCCCGCCAACGCCAACGACCGCAACAACGACACCACATGGCGCTGCAACAACAGCCCCACCGGTGTCGAGTCCACCCAGGCCCCGGCCGGCAGCGGCTACGCCCACCGCAACTACTGCGACCTCACCGGCATGTGGGTCGACCCGGACACCGGCGACTGGTACGGCCTCGTGCACAACGAGTTCACCCCGCAGCCCTTCGGTGACGGCGTCCACTACGACGGCATCGACTACGCCGTCTCCAGGGACCAGGGCAGGACCTGGACCGTCAAGGACCACGTCATCACCTCGCCGTACAGCACGAAGCGCGGCGACACCACCGCCTTCCCGCAGCAGACCTACCACTACGGCACCGGCGACCCGCGGCTCTTCGCCGACACCGCCTCCGGCTACTTCTACGTGTTCTACGGCTCCCGCATCGTCAACAAGGGCGGCGGCTGGGCCGCGTTCTACGGGCACGTCGCCCGCGCCCCGATCGCCGCGAAGATGGCCCGCGGCTCCTGGCAGAAGTGGTACGGCGGCGGCTGGTCCCAGCCCGGCGTCGGCGGCCGGGAGAGCACCATGGTCCCGGTCGGCGCCGACAGCACCACCGGCTACGTGCCGACCGCGAAGGAGTACGACCCCGCCAACAGCGGCACCGTCGGCCAGCAGGTCGCGGCCGGCCTGACGCCGCCCACCTCACCGCTGTTCGTCATGGACATCACCTGGAACGCCCACCTCGGCCTGTACATCGGCGAGCCGCAGGCCGTCGACCAGAGCGGCAACGCCCCGCAGGAGCTGTACGCCACCGACGACCTCACCACCCAGAAGTGGTTCCGGCTCGGCGACACCGGGAGCTACAAGACCGCCTCCTGGTACCGCTGGTTCCTCGACAGCCGCAGCCGGACCGCCTCCGGCATCGTCGGCAAGGACTTCCGCGCCTACTGCTCGTTCGGCTGCTCCGGCGGCGCGAGCAGCGAGTACGTCAACCTGAGCATCGGCACCGACCGGCCCGCCGCTCCGGTCGACACCACGAAGAGCTACCGGATCGGCAGTGCCGGCGGACGGGTCCTCGCCCAGGTCGCGGGCGGCACAGCCACCACGTCCGTGGCCGCGGCCACCGGCTCCGCGCTCGAATCGTGGGTCTTCACGGCCAAGGGCGACGGCTCCTACCGCATCGCCAACGCCGCCACCGGACAGCTCCTCGGCGTCCCCGCCACCGGCACCGCCGGGCGCGCCTGGGGCGCGAAGCCGACCGTCACCGCCGCCGGAGCGGGCGGCTCCACCGTCGGCCAGGAGTGGTTCGTGATCCGCGGCGCCTCCGCCGCCGACAACGCGCCCACCGGCACGTACAAGCTGGTCAACCGCTACAGCGGACTCGTCGTCGGCCTCTCCGGCGACACCGGTCGGCTCGCCGAGACCACGCCCGTCCGCAACTGGACGGACGCGACCGGCAGTTCCGTCGGCGACGGCCGCACGGCGGGCGAGCAGAGCCTGACCCTCACCGCGACCGGCGACGCCCCGTCCTCGCCCGACGGCGTCCGCACCTTCACCACCGGCGGCAAGGCCCTCGACGACCCCGACAGCAGCGCCGCCAACGGCACCCAGCTCGTGACCTGGACGCCGAACGGCGGCGCCAACCAGAAGTGGACCCTGACCCGGCAGTCCGACGGCAGCTACGAGATGAGGAACGGCGCGTCCGGCAAGTGCGCCGACATCGAAGGCGGTTCCACGGCCGCGGGCGCCCGCGTCATCCAATGGACCTGCCACGGCGGACCCAACCAGCGCTGGCGCATCGTCCGGCTGCCCTCCGGCGACTCCACCGTCGCCTCCGTCGGCAGCGGCCTGCTGCTCACCACGGCGTCGACGGCGAACGGCGCCCGGGTCACCCAACAACCGGACACGGGCGCCGCGTTGCAGCACTGGACCATCGTCTGACGACAGCGGTCGACCCGAGCCGGAGCGGCACCCGTCATCGCGGCTCGGCCCGGCCGGCGGAACCTCTCGGGGATCTCCGGACGGCTACGCCGAAGCCGCGCGCCCGTCCCCGAACGCCGCGAGGATGCGTTCCGCCGCCAGCGTCGCCGTCAGTTCGCCGTCGCGGACCCGGCGCTCCACCTCCGGTGCGAGCGCGCGGACCGACGGGTCGGAGTGGAGGCGGCCGAGGAGTTCGTCGCGGACCATCGACCAGGCCCAGTCGACCTGCTGGTCCCGGCGCCGGGCGTCCAGGCGGCCGGTCGCGTCGAGCAGGGCGCGGTGCTTCTCCAGCCGGGCCCACACCTCGTCGAGGCCGGTCGACTCACGGGCGCTGCAACTCAGCACCGGCGGCGTCCAGAACGCCTCCTGGCCGTGCATCAGCCGCAGCGCGCCCGCGAGTTCGCGGGCGGCGGCACGGGCATCGGTGGCGTGCGGACCGTCGGCCTTGTTGACGGCGACGACGTCCGCCAGTTCCAGGACGCCCTTCTTGATGCCCTGCAGCTGGTCGCCGGTACGGGCGAGGGTGAGCAGCAGGAAGGAGTCGACCATGTTCGCCACGGTCGTCTCCGACTGCCCGACGCCGACCGTCTCGACGAGGACGACGTCGTAGCCGGCGGCCTCCATCACCACCATCGACTCCCGGGTCGCCTTGGCGACGCCGCCGAGCGTGCCCGCGCTCGGCGAGGGCCGGACGAACGCCGCCGGATCGACCGCGAGCCGCTCCATCCGGGTCTTGTCGCCGAGGATCGAGCCGCCGGTGCGGGTGGAGGACGGGTCGACGGCGAGCACCGCCACCCGGTGCCCGAGCCCGGTCAGCATCGTGCCGAAGGCGTCGATGAAGGTGGACTTGCCCACCCCGGGCACCCCGCTGATCCCGATCCGCCGGGCCCGGCCGCTGTACGGGAGCAGCCGGGTCAGCAGTTCCTGCGCGAGCACGCGGTGCGCGGGCCGGGTGGACTCCACCAGGGTGATCGCGCGCGCCACCAGCGCCCGCTTCCCGTCCCGCACACCCTTCTCGTACGTGTCGATGTCGATGGCCATGGGGCTACCGGGCGTCCTCCGGGCCGGCCACCTCGTGCCCCAGACCCTCGGCGAGCCGGCGCACCAGGTCCGCCGCCGCGTCCGGGATCACGGTGCCGGGCGGGAACACCGCCGCGGCGCCCATCTCCAGGAGCGTCGGCACGTCCTGCGGCGGGATCACCCCGCCGACCACGATCATGATGTCCTCGCGGCCCTCCGCGGCCAGCTCCTCCCGCAGCGCCGGGACGAGCGTCAGGTGACCGGCCGCCAGGGACGAGACGCCCACGATGTGGACGTCCGCCTCGACGGCCTGCCGGGCCACCTCGGCCGGGGTCTGGAACAGCGGGCCGACGTCGACGTCGAAGCCCAGGTCGGCGAACGCGGTCGCGATCACCTTCTGGCCGCGGTCGTGGCCGTCCTGGCCCATCTTGGCCACCAGGATGCGGGGACGCCGGCCCTCGTTCTCCTCGAAGGAGTCGACGAGCGCGCGCGTGCCGTCCACGGACGGGGACTCGCCTGCTTCGTTGCGGTACACGCCGGAGATCGTACGGATCTGGCCCGCGTGCCGCCCGTACACCTTCTCCAGTGCGTCCGAGATCTCACCGACGGTGGCCTTCGCGCGGGCGGCGCGCACGGCCAGCTCGAGCAGGTTGCCTTCGCCGCCCGCCGCCCGCGTCAGGTCCTCGAGCGCGTCCTGGCAGGCCCGCTCGTCGCGCTCGGCGCGCAGCCGGCGCAGCTTCTCGATCTGCTGGGCCCGCACGGACGAGTTGTCGACCTTGAGGACCTCGATCTGCTCGTCGCCGTCGACCCGGTACTTGTTGACGCCGATCACCGGCTGGCGGCCCGAGTCGATCCGGGCCTGCGTCCGGGCCGCGGCCTCCTCGACGCGCAGCTTCGGGATGCCCGCGTCGATGGCCTGCGCCATGCCGCCGGCCGCCTCGACCTCCTGGATGTGCTTCCAGGCCCGGCGCGCCAGGTCGTAGGTCAGCCGCTCCACGTACGCGCTGCCGCCCCACGGGTCGATGACCCGGGTGGTGCCCGACTCCTGCTGGATCATCAGCTGCGTGTTGCGGGCGATGCGGGCCGAGAAGTCGGTCGGCAGCGCCAGCGCCTCGTCCAGCGCGTTGGTGTGCAGCGACTGGGTGTGGCCCTGCGTCGCCGCCATCGCCTCGACACAGGTGCGGGTGACGTTGTTGAAGACGTCCTGCGCGGTGAGCGACCAGCCGGAGGTCTGCGAATGGGTGCGCAGCGAAAGGGACTTGGCGTTCTTCGGGTCGAACTCCCGGACCAGCTTGGCCCACAGGAGACGGGCCGCGCGCAGCTTGGCGATCTCCATGAAGAAGTTCATGCCGATCGCCCAGAAGAACGACAGGCGCGGCGCGAACGCGTCCACGTCCAGACCGGCCTCACGGCCCGCCCGGAGGTACTCGACACCGTCCGCCAGCGTGTACGCCAGCTCCAGGTCGGCCGTCGCACCGGCCTCCTGGATGTGGTAGCCGGAGATCGAGATGGAGTTGTAGCGCGGCATGTTCCGCGAGGTGAAGGCGAAGATGTCGGAGATGATCCGCATCGACGGCTTCGGCGGGTAGATGTAGGTGTTGCGGACCATGAACTCCTTGAGGATGTCGTTCTGGATGGTCCCCGCCAGCTTCTCGGCCGGCACACCCTGCTCCTCGGCCGCGACGATGTACAGCGCGAGCACGGGCAGCACCGCGCCGTTCATCGTCATCGACACCGACATCTTGTCCAGCGGGATCCCGTCGAACAGCGTCCGCATGTCGTAGATCGAGTCGATCGCCACGCCCGCCATGCCGACGTCGCCGGTGACGCGCGGGTGGTCGCTGTCGTAACCGCGGTGCGTCGGCAGGTCGAAGGCCACCGACAGGCCCTTCTGGCCGGCCGCCAGGTTGCGCCGGTAGAAGGCGTTCGACTCCTCGGCCGTCGAGAAGCCCGCGTACTGGCGGATGGTCCATGGCTGGTTGACGTACATCGTCGGGTACGGGCCGCGCAGGTACGGCGTCACGCCCGGGTACGTGCCGAGGAAGTCGACGTCCTCCAGGTCACGCCCGGTGTACAGCGGCTTGACGGCGATGCCCTCCGGCGTCTCCCACAGCAGGTCGTCCCCGCCGGAGGCGCGCTTCACGGCGGCCCGCCACTCGTCGGCGCTGCCGGCCGGCGTGGGGGATCCGAGGTCGATCCCGGTGAAGTCGGGGATTCCCATCAGGACACTCCCATGCGGTCGAGGGTGGCGGAGAGCACGGCGATCGCGTCGCACCCCGCGAAGACGTACGAGTCGGCGTCCGGGAACGCCGAGGGGCGCCCGGCCAGCGTGACGTGCCGGGCCCCGGCGGCACGGAACTCCGCCGCCTCGGCCGCCGCCCGCTCCTCGTACAGCGCGTCGCTGGAGCAGAGGCAGACCTCGGTGGCGCCGCTGTCCGCGAACGAGCCGTCGGTGACCGGCTCGATGCCGCCGGCCTGGAAGAGGTTGGCGGCGAAGGTGAGCCGCGCGGTGTGCGCCGCCGCCGGGCCGAGCGCGGCCAGGTAGACCCGCGGCCGTGCGCCGGTCGCCGCGAGATGGGCGTCGGAGCGGGCGCGCAGCGCCTCGAAGGCCTCGTCGCGGCGGACCCGCGGCAGACCGCCGCCCGGCGCGGCGGGCGCGGGCTCGCGCTCCACCGGCTTCTCCGCGAGGAACGGGAACTCGCTGACGCCGGTGATCGGTTCGCGCCGCTTGGCCAGCGCCTTCGAACGCTCCGCCCAGGTCGCCGCGAGCCGGTCCTTGACCAGACCCGAGCGCAGCGCGGCCGTCTGGCCGCCGGACCGCTCGATCTCCTGGAAGAACTCCCAGGCTGCCCGGGCCAGTTCGTCGGTGAGGGACTCCACGTACCAGGAACCGCCTGCCGGGTCGATGACCCGCGCGAGGTGCGACTCCTCGACGAGGATCGTCGAGGTGTTCCGGGCGATCCGGCGCGCGAACGCGTCCGGCAGGCCGAGCGCGTGGTCGAAGGGCTGCACGGTCACCGACTCGGCGCCGCCCACACCGGCCGCGAGCGTCGCGACCGTCGTCCGCAGCATGTTCACCCACGGGTCACGCGCCGTCATCATCACCGACGAGGTGACCGCGTGCTGCAGCTGCGCACCGGCCGCCGGCGCTCCGCAGGCCTCCGCGACCCGCGCCCACAGCCGTCGCGCGGCCCGCAGCTTGGCGATCGTCAGGAACTGGTCGGCAGTGGCCGCATAACGGAACTCCAGCTGACCCAGGGCCTGTTCGAGGCTCAGGCCGCCGCCGGTGAGCGCCCGCAGATAGGCCACGCCGGTCGCCAGCGAGCAGCCGAGCTCCTGCGCGGCCGAGCCTCCGGCGTCGTGGTACGGCAGGGCGTCCACGGTCAGCGCCCGCACACCCGGGTACGACTCCGCGCACAGCCGCGCGAGCGCCACCGTGGCGGCGAAGCCGTCGCCGTCGTAGGCCGCGCCCGTGCGCGCCTCGGTGCCGAGCGGATCGGCGCCCAGGTTGCCGCGGGCCGCCTCGGGAGCGACACCACGGCGCTCGTACAGCGAGAGCAGCTCGTCGGCCGCCGCGGCGGTCTCCGGCCCGGCCTCCAGGACGATCGGGGCCAGGTCCAGGTACACGTCGCGCAGGACCCGGTCGAGCTCCTCGACGGCGACGCCGTCGGGGCCCACGGCCAGCCACAGCGAGGTGACGCCGTTCTCGAGGTCCGTCAGGACCGCCTCGGCGTCGGCCGTACGGTGACGCTGGCGCACGTCCCAGCCGCCCGCGGTGTTGCCCTCGGCGCGGCCGGAGCGTACGAACGGGGCGAATCCGGGCAGGCCGGCGTCCGGCGCGGCGTCGGCGGCCGTGTACAACGGCCGGGCTCGCAGGCCGTCCTCCAGCGCGGTGGAGAGCGCGTCCTCGGCCTCGGTCTCGGGAACGTCCTTGCCCGACCTGCTCAGTACGCCCGCCACGAGGCGCTGCCACTGCGCATGGGTCGCTGCGGGGAACTCGGCGGCCAGGGAAAGGCCGTCGTCAGGCAGCACAGTCATGCCCGGATGCTAGGCCAGGGGCCCGAAGTCACAGCAGTGTGATCCGCTGTGACCTTGACCTCTTCGGGTGGGCCTTGATCCCCGGCGCGGGTCCGTGGTCAGGTTTCCGGGGGTGTCTCGACGGGTCTCTCGGCGGGTGTTCCGACGGGTCTCTCGGCGGGTGTTCCGACGGGTTTCCGGGCGGGCGTCTCGGCGGGTGTTCCGACGGGCTTCTCGACGCGTTTCTCGATGGGCGTCTCGGCGGGTGGTGTTCCGGGAGGTGTCCCGACGGCTCACCCCGCGGGGTCCGCGGCCGGCCGGGGCCGCTGGTTCCACCCGGCGACGACGGGCAGTCCGTGCTCCGTCGACAGCCGCCCGAGCGTGGCCGTCGTCAGCAGGAACAACCGTCCCTCCGACGGCGGCAGGCCGAGGTAGCGGGCGGTGAGCACCCGCAGCAGGTGCCCGTGCGCGACGAGGACGCCGTCCTCGCCGGACGTGGCGAGCGCAGCCGCGAGGCGTGCGAGCACCCGGTCGGCACGGCGCCCCACGTCCTCGGCCGATTCGCCCGGCCGCCCGTCGGGGTGTGGCGGAACGCCGTCCCGCCACAGCGACCAGTCCGGCCGGTCCTCGTGGATCCGGGCCGTGGTCAGCCCCTCGTACCCGCCGTAGTCCCATTCGCACAGGTCCTCGTCGGCCTCCGCACCGCGCAGTCCGGCCAGCTCCGCCGTCCGCCGGGCCCGTCGGAGCGGGCTGGTCAGGACGAACGCGAAGGAGCGCCCGGTGAAGTACGGCGCGAGGGTACGGGCCTCGGCCTCGCCCGCCGCGGTCAGCGGCAGATCGGTCCGCCCGGTGTGCCGACCGGCGGTGCTCCACTCCGTCGCGCCGTGACGGACCAGCAGGAGGTCACCCATGGGCAGCCGTCCTGGCGGGGCGGGAGGAGAGAAGAGGGGACACGTGCGCTCCGATCGAGAGGGCCGGCGAGACTATCGCCACTATCGCCCGGGCGTGCACGACGCGCGGTGAAGCGCGCGGGGTGACGGGCACACGGTGACGGGCGCACGGTGACGCGCGCACGGTGGCGCGCGCGGGGTGACGGGCGCGGGGACCGGGCGATCGGTGGGGGGCGCAGGCACGCCGTGTGCGAGGATTGCGGACCGCATCTGATGATCTTGAAAGGGGGGCGCACGCTCATGAAGGGTCGTTCCGACCGCAGACCGTGCCGCGGCCTGTCGACATCCGTGCCCGCGAAGGCAGTGGCCGGCGGGGCCGGCGTCACCGGGGCCGTCGTCCTCGACCTCGCGGGAGAGGCCGCCTGATGTCGCTGTCTCGCCGTACCGTCCTGAGCGCCGTGGTGGCGGCTCCGGTCCTCGCGCCCGTCACACCCGCGCAGGCGGCCGGTCACCGGGCCGCCCCGGCGGCCGTCCCCGCCGCCCTCGCCGCCGAGAGCGGGACCGGCGGGAGCGGGACCGCCGCCTTCCTCGACGCGCGGAACAGGTTCGACCTGCGCTCCCAGCCCACCGATCTGTTCGGCGGGGAGATCGCGCTCAAGCAGGGCAGGGTGCACCAGCAGGTCGCCTTCGACCCGGTGACCGGCCTGGCGTACGTGACGCAGATCATCAGTGACGGCCGCCGGCTCGCCGACGAGACCGTCACCCTGCCCGAGGGCGAGCGCGGTCGCCGGGGCGACCTGTGCGTCAACGAGGTCGCACCCGACGGCACCGTCCGCGCCGTCATGTACCTGCGGGGCGTCGGCCACGGCGGCGGACTCGGCGTCGAGCACGCCGACGGCCGCCCCCGGCTCTGGATCGAGACCGACGCGGACCCCGTCACCAGCGGCTTCGCCTACGGCAAGCGCGTCGGCCGGGTCACGTTCACCCCGGACGCCATCGTCGACGCCGGAAGCCCGCTGATCGAGGTGTTCGACCCCGTTCCCGGCTCCTCCCACGTCACGCCGTCCGTGGACGTCGCCCACGGCAGGATCGCGGTGCGGCACGGGGCGCCCGGCGCCGAGGAGTACCGCGTGTACGCCCTCGACGCCTTCACGAGCCGGACGTTCACCGCGCTGCACGGCTTCCCGGCCCGCTACCGCACCCAGTCCTGGTGCCTCTACGGCGACCTCGTCTACCAGAACGAGGGCAGCGCCTACAGCAGCACCAACCCCCGGCCCGGCAACTCGTGGTGGAACGTCTACGACGTCACCACCGGTCAGATCATCGAGCGGACCTTCAACACCACCGCTCTCGACCTGTCCCACCGGGAGACCGAGTCCCTCACCGTCCGCCAGACGCCCGACGGGCCGCAACTCGTCTTCGGCTTCGCCACCCAGGAACCAGGACCGCGCAAGATGGCCCTCTTCGGCATCACCGGCACCACCGACGGCACCGGCGACCACGTCCCGTGGACCGAGCTGGACTACGACACCGCCGTCTACCAGCCCAACTCCTCCCACTACGTCCCGCAGTACCGCCAGACCGGCAACCGCATCGACATCCACCTGCGGCTGTCCCGCGTCGACGGCGCCGCGTGGACCAACGGCGAGACGATCCTCACCCTGCCGCCCCACATCAGGCCCCACCGGACGCAGGGCATGGTCGGCCAGATCACCGGCGCGGGGGTCACGGACTCCCTGACCATCCGGTGGGAGGTCACCACCGACGGCCGGCTCCGCATCTACGACCAGCGCGCGTTCAGCGGCTGGATCGGGCTGGACGCCGGCTTCTTCACCAGCTGAGCCGACCGCTCCGCACCCGGCCGCGTCCGGGCGCGGAGCGGCGCCGACCACGACCGGCACCGTCGCCCGCGCGTGCGGAAGGGCGACAGCACGCCCCGGTCGGCTACAGGTCGAACTCGTGCGGCGGCAGGCCGAGGGTGAAACAGGCCTCGCGGACGACGGCCTGCTCGGTCTTGTCGAAGTCGCCGTCCGCGCCGCCGATGACGATGCCGATCTGGACCACGGCACGGGCCTCGGCGGGCTTCTTCTTCGCCTTGGCCACCTCCTGGAGCACGCTGACCTTGCCGAAGTCGAAGTCGGCGGCGAGCCTGTCGAGGTTCTCGTCGAAACGGCGCTGCAGATCGGTCGCGTCGAAGTTCTGCAGCACCTCGTTGGACGCGATGAGCTGGGCGACGCGACGGCGTTCGGAGGGGTCGACGGTCCCGTCGGCGGCGGCCACGAGCGCGCACATCGCCATGCTCGCGTCGCGGAACGCCCCGCTCTTGAGGTCGTTCTTCCGGGCGATCAGCTGGGTCTGCATCGTCGATGCGGACTCCTTGATGCGGTCCCACAGGGCCATGGTGCGGTACTCCCGATGTCGGTGTATCAACTTCTACGTTCTTGTAGAACGTGACGGGCCGGCTGCGAGTTCCCCGGTCCCGGAAGTTCTTCCGCGGAGCGTCAGAGGCCGTGACCGGAAGCCGTGACCGGAAGCCGTGACCGAAAGCCGTGAAGCGCCGTCCTCGCCGGAAGCCTCGCCGCAAGCCCTCGTCAGATGTCGTCCAGGGAGCGGGTGACGTCCAGCTCGGCCCACACCGTCTTGCCGTCCTCCCGGTACCGCACGCCCCAGCCGTCGGCGAGGCTCGCCGAGATGTGCAGGCCGCGGCCGCCCTCGTCCGAGGCCTTGGCGTGGCGGATGTGCGGCGCGACGAGGGCGGCGTCGTCGACCTCGCAGACGACCGTCGTCTCGCCCCGGATCAGCCGCAGGGTGATCGGCGCGGCGCCGTGCCGGACGGCGTTGGTCACCAGCTCGCTCACCACGAGTTCCACCGGGAACGCGTCGGCGTCCGGCCACCACTCCCGTACGCGCTTCTCCGCGTGCCGCCGGGCCGGCGAGACGGCCCGGAGCTCGGCGGGCACGTCCCACTCGCTCACGTCGTCCGCCGGCAGGCGCCGGGTGCGTGCGACGAGGAGGACCCGGTCGGGGGAGAGGTACGGTGCCACGTCGTTCGCCATCGCCTCCGGGCCGCGGTCCGCCTCGGCGAGCGCGGCGACCAGTTCGGCGTTCGTCGGCCCCTCGTCCCGCGACGTGGCCGGGGAGGCGAGACAGATCGTGCTTCCCTCCGGCAGGACGAGACTCGCGCTGGCGAACGGTGGCCCCTCCTCACCGAGCAGCGGGCCCTCGGGGAGCGGAGACGTGTCCACCGAGCCGTCCGGGCGCACGACCGCGAGGAGCGAGGTGCCCGCCCGCGCGATGTCGAGCCGCCCGGTGACCGGGTCGTGGACGACGAACGTGCAGTGCGCCGTCGGCTCGTCGCGCCCTGCCGCGCCGCCGCCCGGGCCGCCCGGGTCGTCGTTCGCGCCGCCCTGCTCGCGGGCGAGGCGCAGGACGGTCGCGTGCAGGCGGGCGAGCAGCTCGTGCGGGTCGAGGTCGAGCGTCGAGAGGCTGTGCACGGCGGTCCGCAGTCTGCTCATGGTGGCGACGGCGCTCAGCCCGGGGTGCGCCACCTGCCCCACCACCAGCGCCACCCGCGCCCCGGGCAGCGGCAGCGCGTCGAACCACGAGCCGGCCCCGCTGCCCCCGGCCCGGTGCCGCTGGGCGATCTCGGCGGCCCGCTGCGTCTCCCGCTCCTGCCGCAACGGCCAGCTCTGCAACGCCGTCATGACGATGTGCTCGCGGGTGAACCGCAGCGCGTTCTCCAGGCTTGCCGCGGCGTGCTCCGTGATGCTCTTCGCCAGGTCCAGATCGGCCGCCACGTACGGCTCGGAGCCCGGCCTGCGCTCGAAGGACACGGCGCCGAGCACCTGGCGGCTCCGCACCGTCAGCGGCGCCACCAGCCGCACCCCGTCCGCCGAGGGCACCAGCACGGGCTCGTCCGGCAGCGGCGAGCCGAAGAGGCCGGGCAGGAGCACACAGCCCACCGTCGGCACCGGACTTCCGGGATCCGTGGCACCGACGGCCGCACAGCGCATCAGCATCCCGTCACCGTCCGCGAGTTCGGGTGCCTTGCCCTGGAGCACCGCGTCCGTGAGCGCCACGACGGCCGCGTCCGCGAAACCGTTGTCGAGCGCGACCTCGATCAGCTCGCGGGCCGTCCGCTCCACGTCCAGCGTGCCGCCGATCCGCTCCCGTACGTCGTACAGGAGCCGCAGCCGGGCGTTCGCGCGTTCCCGCTCGGTCACGTCCAGGGTGGTGGCGACGACCCCGACGACCCGGCCCGTCTCGTCGTGGAGGCGGTAGACCGACACCGAGAAGACGTGCTCGTGCCCCGGGTCCGCGAGCGGCGTGCTGCGGATCAGCGCGTCCTTCACCGGCTGCCCGGTCGCCAGCACGTCGCGCAGCGCGTCCTCGTCGACGGTCACCCCCAGCGCCGCGTACGCCTCGGCCGCGGGCCGCCCGACCAGGAGCTCCTCGGGCAGGCCGCGCATGCCGACGGACACCGGGTTGACCCGCACCACCCGAAGATCGGTGTCGAGCACGTGCAGTCCCACGTCCGACTGGGTGAACACGGCGTCCAGGACCGCCTCCCCCAGCCGCGGAGCCTGCCCGCGGCCGCCCTCGTCCTCCGGCTCCGGCACCGGGACCTCCTCGCCTCGGACCCGATCGGCTCCTCCGACCATCCTGCGGCGCGGCGGCCGGATCGGCACGACGAAGGGCTCCGCGTCCGGACGTCACGACGGCGGGCTCCGCGTCCGGCCCGTGCTCCCTCCGCAGCGAGCCGGTTCCGGCACGCTCCACGGGCTGACGGGCGGCCCGGTCAGCGTCCGGCCACGGTACCGAGGTAGCGGGCGTACTCGTCGAGCGCGGCCTCGGCCTGGGCGTCGTCGCGGTCGATGAGCCAGGTGAGGGTGAGGCCGTCGAGGAGGCCGAACCCATGGCGTGCGAGGACATGCACGTCGACGGTCCAGCGGATGCCGGCGGCGCGGGCGACGGCCTCCAGGTACTCGCCGAACACGGTCAGGTAGTGCGCGTACTGCCGGCGGGCCACCTCGGCCATCTCCGGCTGCCGCAGGGCGTACTGGGTCAGCTCGTACGTCACCATGTGCTCGGCGGGGCTCCGGCGGATGCCGTCCCAGTAGGCGTGCAGGGTGCCGCGGATGATCTCGTACGGGGAACGGCCGTCGTCCTCCCCGGCCGTCGTGGCCGTGGGGACGAGCGTGCGCCGCATGATCCGGTCGATCACGGCGTGCAGGAGCTCCTGCTTGGAGCGGAAGCAGTAGTGGAAGGCGCCCAGCGGGGCGCCGGCCTCGGTGGCGATCGCCCGGGTGGTCGCCTTCGCGACGCCGTCGCGGATCATGACGGCGATGGCCGCCTCGACGAGCTGGTCGCGGCGTTCGTCGGCCGACAGGCGGGTCATGCAGGCTCCCTGGGCGTGCTGCGGACGGAGGGACAGGAGTCTACGAAGTGGAGAGGGACGGGAGTCGACCCAGGGCGCGCGGACCGTGCCCGGCCCGCGGCGGACCGACGTGGGGCGCCGCCGGACCGAGGACGCCGAGGCCGGCCCCGGCGTGCGGAGGCTCGACGGGGGGCGGCGTCCGATCCGAGGACGCCGAGCCGGGCCCTGCGCGGCGGGCGGTCCTGCGCGGCGGCGGTCCGGCCGAGGGCGCGGAGGTCACAGGAAGGCGTGGCCCTCTCCTCTGTACGTGGCGACCTCGTCGACGATCCGACCGCCCGCGACGAGGTGCAGCCGGTCGACCCGCTCGCACAGTTCACCCGCCTTCGCGTGGCGGAACCAGACGCGGTCGCCGAGCCGCAGGGCGTCGGCGGCCTCTCCGGCGAGCGGTGTCTGCACCTCGCCCGCGCCCTCGCGCGGCAGCAGGCGCAGCCCGGGCGGCCAGACGGGCACGGGCAGCCGGTCCGCGCCGGCCGGGCCGGAGGCGGTCCAGCCGCCGCCGAGGACCGTGACGTGCCGCGGCGCGGGACGCCGGACGACCGGGAGGACGAAGAAGGCGGCGGGATACGGCGTGAACGCGCGGTAGTGGTCGAACAGCGCCGGCGCGTAGAGGCCGGAGCCGGCGCCGAGTTCGGTCACGGCCGCCTCGGCCGAGGTGGTGTGCAGGCTGCCGGTGCCGCCGCCGTTGACGAACTCCAGGTCGGCGACCGACCGGACGGCGCGGATCGCGTCGGCCCTGCGCCGCGCCAGTTCGCGCGCGGAGACCCGTTGCACGAGCCGGAGCGCGGCCCGGGCGGCGCGCGGACCGGGCTGGTCGTCCCCGACGCCGGCGATCTGCCCCTCGTACGACATGAGTCCGACGAGCCGGAATCGGCGGCGGGCGACGACGGCCCGGGCCAGTTCGCGGGCCTGCGCGGGGGAGTGCAGCGGCGAGCGCCGCATCCCGAGGTGGACGCGGCCGCCCCAGAGGCGCAGGGAGGCGTCGAGGTCGAGGCAGACCCGTACCGGAGGGCCGTCGTGGCCGATCACGGACGTGACGTGGTCCAGGTGCTCGACCGAGTCGATCATGATCGTCACCCGCGCGGCGAGCGTCTCGTCGGAGGCGAGCCGGCGCAGGGCCTCGGGGTCCGTCGTGGGATAGCCGACGAGGACGTCCTCCGCCCGCTCGGCGAGCCACAGGGCCTCGGGCAGGGTGAACGCGAGGATGCCGGCGAAACCGGGCAGGCGCAGCACCTCGGTGATCAGCGCGCGGCAGCGCAGCGACTTGCTGGCGAGCCGGACGGGCTTGCCGTTGCCGCGGCCGGTCATCTCCCGCGCGTTGGCGCGCAGCGCGTCCAGGTCGACGACCGCGAACGGCGGCGTGAGTCCGGCCGTCGCCTTCTCCAGCTCGGCGAACGGAGCCGAGGCCGCGGCGGCGGGGGAGCGGGCGGGCGCGTGCGGCGCGGAGCGGATGCGGGGCGCTGGGGGCGGGGTGCGCATGGCGTGGCTGCCTTCCTGGCGGGGCGGCGGCATGAGCCGTCCGAGGCGCGGCCACCTTGTCCTTGGTCGGTCGTCCAAGTCAAGACATCGGGACCCTTGACTTGGACGACCGACCAAGACGACCATCCGGGGCACGACAACCGAAGCCCGCCGTCGCCCCGGTAGGCCGTCCCGCGACCGGGCCGCCGCGCGTACCCGGACGCCCCGGCCGCCCGGGTGCCCCCGCCGTCCCGGCTGCTCCGGCCGCCCCGGCCGCCCCCGTCGAGAGGAATCCGCCCGTGACCGAGACCTGGCGCAACTGGTCCGGAAGCCAGCAGGCCCGTCCCGTGAGGGTCGCCCGGCCCGCGAGTACGGGCGAGGTGGCCGACGCCGTGAAGGAGGCGGCCCGCGAGGGACTGCGCCTCAAGGCCGTCGGCGCCGGGCACTCCTTCAGCCCGGTCGCCGTCGCCGACGGCGTCCAGCTGCGGCTCGACCGGCTGGACGAGCCGTACGCGGTCGACACGGAGAGCGGTCTGGTCACCGTCGGCGCCGGCATGCCCCTGTGGAAGCTCAACCCGCTGCTCGCCGCGCACGGCCTCGCGCTGGAGAACATGGGGGACATCGACCGGCAGACCGTCGCCGGGGCGATCTCGACCGGCACCCACGGCAGCGGCATCCGCTTCGGCGGGATCGCCACCCAGGTCAGGGCGCTCGAACTGGTCCTCGCCGACGGATCGGTGGTCACCTGCTCGGCCACCGAGCGGCCCGAACTGTTCGCGGCCGCTCGGGTCGGCCTCGGCGCGCTCGGCGTCCTCACGCGCGTGACGCTCCAGTGCGTGCCGGGCTACGTCCTGCACGCCCGGGACGCCACCGCGCCCGTGGCCGAGACGCTCGACCGGATGCACGAACTCGCCGACACCCACGACCACTTCGAGTTCTTCTGGTTCCCGCACAGCGAACTGACCCTCACCCGCAGGTTCCGCCGCCTGCCCGGTACGACCCCGCTCAGGCCCATCGGCGAGCTGAGCCGGCGCGTCGACGAGACCGTCAGCGGCCTCGGTTTCGAGGGGCTCAACCGGCTGGGCACCCGCTTCCCCGCCCTCGTGCCGCCCCTCACCCGCCTCGCCGCCCGCGCCATGTCCACGCGCGAGTGGACCGACCTGTCCCACCGGGTCTTCGCGTCCGCGCGCGACGTCCGCTTCCACGAGGGCGAGTTCGCCATCCCGAGGGAGCGGGCCGGCGAGGCGCTGCGGGAGCTGAAGAGCTGGATCGACACCCACGACGAGAGGGTGTCCTTCCCGCTGGAGGTCCGGTTCGCCGCCGCCGACGACATCTGGCTCTCCACCGCGTACGGCCGCGAGAGCTGCTACATCGCCTTCCACCAGTACCACCGGATGCCCTACGACCGGTACTTCCGCGCCTGCGAGGACATCCTCGGCGCCCACGGCGGCCGGCCGCACTGGGGCAAGACGCACGGCCTGGACGCCGAACGCCTCCGGCCCCGCTACGAACGCTTCGACGACTTCGTCGCCCTGCGCGACCGGCTCGACCCGGCCGGCCTCTTCTCCAACCCGTACCTCGACCGCGTCCTCGGCCGCGCACCGGGGGACACGGCGTGACGCGCCGACGCACACCCGCGTCAACCGGTCCTGCGGGGTGGCCCGGCCCGTGCGCGTCCCACCGCCGGGCCCGGACGGTTCTCAGCCGGCTGCCGGGTGGTTCACGGTGACCGTGACCGCCTCGGGCGTGAGGAGGGCCTCCAGTTCGGCGCCGTCGGGCCTGCGCAGCCGGATCCGGTGGCCCTCCACGCGTACGGAGGCCTCCGGTTCGGAAGGCCCGCTCGCGGAGAGCCTCGTCGCGGCGACGAACAGGGAGGCCGGCCCGTCCGTGCTGCCGGTGAGGACGGGCAGCGCGGCCGCCGGCCCGTACGCGGTGCCGTTCGGTACGGGAAGGGTGAGGGCCGTGGTGTACCCGTGGACGTTCCGCATGGACGAGGCCAGCCTCGTACCGTCCGGCCTCGCGGCGACCGCCCGGGCGGACAGCCCGCCAGGGCGGCCCACGGCCTCCGTACCGTCCACGTCCTCCGTCGCGTCCACGACCTCCGTGCCGTCCACGGCCTCCGTCTCGTCCGCGACGCCCGTCTCGTGCGCGACCCCCGTGCCGTCCGCGACGCTCGTGCCCGCCGTCGCCCAGCCGCTGTGGCGTACCTCCGTGCCGGGCTCCGCGCCGGCGACCAGGTGGGCGTGGATCTCGTCCGCGCCGGCCGCCAGGACGACCGAGGTCACGGTGACACCGGGGAGTTCGGCGCCCCGGACGCGGGGCCGGTGGGCGGAGGCGGCCCAGCCGTCGCCCGCGCCGAGCGGGCGGACGCGGGCGCGCAGGCTGAGTTCGCCGTCGACGACGACGCCCACGTGGTTGTCGGGCGGGCCGTCGAACACCGGGCCGGTGACGGTGGAGTGGGCGAGGCGGGCGTACAGCGGATCGTCCGGCAGGACCTGGTCGGCCGGCTGGTCGTCGCTGCCGTGGTTGTGGAGCCGTACGACCCCGTCGGCGGCGGTGGACTGGATCAGCCAGCCGGGCCGGGCGAGCGGCACGACCGCGTCCCCGCGTTCGACCGGCGCGGGGTCCTCCACCGCCGTCCACACCGGGTGGCCGGGCGGAAGGAGCAGCCCGAGGAAGCCCTTGCTCGCCCAGTACGGCGAGGCGGGGCCCGAGTACTCCTGGACGAGCGGGAGATGGGGGCCGTGCCAGCCGAGGGTGAGCAGCCCGTCCGCGTCCATCGCGCCCCGGTCGACGAAGTGGCGCAGCGCGCCGGAGGCGATGCGGCGGGTGGCTCCGGGCGTGAGCGGGGTGTGGCCGGTGAGGGCGCCCGCCCACAGCGGCGCGGTGGCGGCGAAGCGGTAGGTGAGGGAGCGGCCCTGGTGCATCGGGGAGCCGTCGGCACCGAACGTGCGGGCGTAGCCGTCGAGGTGGGTGCCGAGGCGCGGGCCGTAGACGTCCGTCAGGCGGCCGTCGCCGGCCAGGTGGGCGTGCAGGACGGGGTAGAGGTGGAAGGCCCAGCCGTTGTAGTGGTCGAAGGCGCGCGGGCGGCCGTCGGTGTACCAGCCGTCACCCAGGTACCACTGCTCGATCTTCGCCAGGCCGCGCTCGACGGCGGCCCGGGCGGCGCCGACGACTTCCCCACCGGCCGCCTCCGCGCCGGACCCCGCCCGGGCCTCCGCGCCGCCCTCCGCGCCGAGCCCAGCGCGGGCCTCTGCGCCGGACCCCGCGCCGAACCCAGCCCGGGCCTCCGCGCCGACCTCCGTCAGGAAGCCGCCCACCGTGAACGGGAACAGCCACCAGTTGTTGTCGACGGGCCTGTGGTGCAGTGCTCCGGCCAGCCAGGCGGTGACCCGCTCCCGGACCGGCTCGTCGAGCCGGTCCCACAGCCAGGGGCGGGTCAGGCGCAGGGCGAGCGCGATGGAGGCGGCCTCCACCATCGGCTGGCCGCGGTCGCCGACGGCGAGCCAGGAGACCGGGTCGGCGCCGGTCAGCTCGCGGTCGCTGGTCGGGGTGCGGGTGCCCGCCGCCAGGCCTTCGGCGTAGCGCGGCAGGAAGCCGTGCGGATCCTCGCCGCGCGCGCCCGCGACGCGGAAGGCGGCCAGCAGGAAGGTGCGGGCGAAGCCTTCGAGGGCGTCCGACCGGGTTCCCGAGACGCTGGGCCGGGGTCCGGGCAGGGCGATCAGGGCGTGCCGGGGGCCTGCGTGGCGCAGGGCCGCGGTCAGCAGCCCGTCGGCGACCGCCTCCCAGTGCGCCCGGGTCCAGCCGGTGCGGGGGCTGAGGACGCGGTCCTCCGGGGGAAGCGGTATCGAGGACATGCCGTGCGCTCCTTGGTCCGATCGGCCCGGTCAGGCGGACCGAATCTAGGGAGGATCTCGATCGAACGTCAAGAAGTCCTGCACGTACGATCATTGATGATCGTTCGATCGATGAAGCCGGCCCTCGGGTGCGTGCGGGGTGGTCGACCCTCCGGCGCTCCGGACCCGCCTCCAGGACAAAAGGGTTGAAGCGAAATAAGTTCGGGCATAGTGCGGCGGGCCGATGGCGGCGCCGCAGCGTCCGAGCGCTTCGACAGGGAACGACATGGCCCACGCCGAGACCCACGACGACACCGCCGGAGCGGGACCCACGGCGCCGGCCGCGAAACTCACCCTCCTGACGCTCACCGCGATGGTCGTCGGCTCCATGGTGGGAGCCGGCGTCTTCTCGCTCCCGAGCCGCTTCGCACAGGAGACCGGTGTCGCGGGTGCGCTGATCGCCTGGTCGGTGGCCGGCCTGGGCATGCTGATGCTGGCCTTCGTCTTCCAGACCCTCGCCGTGCGCCGGCCCGACCTGGACGCCGGCGTCTACGCGTACGCCAAGGCGGGCTTCGGGGAGTACCTGGGCTTCTTCTCCGCCTTCGGGTACTGGGCCAGCGCGTGCGTCGGCAACGTGACGTACTGGGTGCTCATCATGTCGACGATCGGCGCGATCGCTCCCGCCCTCGGCGACGGGGACACGGCGCCGGCCATCATCCTGTCCTCCGTCGGCCTGTGGGGCTTCTTCCTCCTCATCCGCAGAGGCGTCAAAGAGGCGACGGCGATCAACAAGATCGTGACCGTCGCCAAACTCGTCCCCATCATCGTCTTCGTCATCCTGGCGCTGGTCTGCTTCGAACCGTCCGTGTTCGCCGACAACTTCGGCGGCGCCGACTACGCCGGCTCCCTCTTCAACCAGGTCCGGGGCACGATGCTCGCCACCGTCTTCGTGTTCCTCGGCGTCGAGGGAGCCAGCGTCTACTCCCGGCACGCCAGGCGGCGCGAGGACGTGGGGCGGGCGACCCTGCTCGGCTTCCTCAGCGTCTTCGCGATCTTCGCCTCGGTCACCATCGTGTCGTACGGCATCCTGCCCATGAGCGAGATCGCCGAGCTCCGGCAGCCCTCCATGGCCGGCGTCCTGGAGGCGGCCGTCGGCACCTGGGGCAAGGTCTTCGTCAGCGTCGGCCTCATCGTCTCGGTCCTGGGCGCGTACCTGGCGTGGACCCTCATGGCGGCGGAGGTCCTGTTCGTCGCCGCCAAGGACGAGGACATGCCCCGCTTCCTCGGCCGGTCGAGCGGGGACGACGTGCCCGTACCCGCCCTGCTGATGTCGACGGCCCTCAGCCAGGTGGTCCTGGTCGTCACGGCCTTCTCGGACGACGCCTTCACCTTCGCCCTCGACCTGACCAGCTCCCTGAGCCTGATCCCGTTCCTGCTGGCCGCGGCCTTCGCGGCGAAGATCGCGCTGCGGCCCCGGCAGGAGAAGGTCGCCGGGCGGAGCACGCGCGGCGAACTCGTCGTCGCCTCCGTCGCGACCCTCTACACGGCGTTCCTCCTCTTCGCGGCCGGGCTCAAGTTCGTCCTCGTCTCCTTCATCGTCTACGCCCCCGCCACCTTCCTGTTCGTCAAGGCCCGCAGGGAGCAGAACCGGCGCCTGTTCTCCCCGAAGGAGGCCGTGATCTGCGCCGTCTCCGTCGCGGGGGCCGTCGTCGGCGTCGTCGCCCTGGCCGTCGGCTGGATCGAGCTGTGACCCTCCGGGCCCGTACCCGCCGCTTCACCGGAAAGGCTGCTCATGACCCACCCCGAGACCGGTACCGGTACCGGTGCCGCGAAGCTCGAACTCGGCGTCCACTCCGAGGTCGGACGGCTGCGCAAGGTGCTCGTCTGCTCCCCGGGACTCGCCCACCGCCGGCTCACCCCGACCAACGCCGACGACCTGCTCTTCGACGACGTCATGTGGGTGGAGAACGCCCAGCGCGACCACGCCGACTTCGTCAACAAGCTCACCCAGCGAGGCGTCGAGGTCGTCGAACTGCACAACCTCCTCGCGGAGACCATGGCCATCCCCGAGGCGAGGGACTGGCTCCTCGACCGGAAGATCGTCCCCAACGAGGTCGGACTCGGCCTGGTCGACGACACCCGGGCCTACCTCGACTCCCTCGCGCCCCGCGCCCTGGCCGAGTTCCTCATCGGCGGCCTGTCCACGGCCGACCTGCCGGAGGACTTCCGCTCCGGCTACGTGGCCCTCGCGCGCGAGGGCGTCGGCGCACGGGAGTACCTGATGCCCCCGCTCCCCAACACCCTCTACACCCGCGACACCACCTGCTGGCTGTACGGCGGAGTCACGCTGAACCCGCTGTACTGGCCGGCCCGGCACGGCGAGACCCTCCTGATGAAGGCGGTCTACGCGTTCCACCCGGACTACAAGAACGCGACCGTGTGGTGGGGCGACCCCGAACAGGACTGGGGCCAGGCCACGTTCGAGGGCGGCGACATCATGCCCGTCGGCAACGGCGTCGTCCTCATGGGCATGAGCGAGCGCACGTCCCGTCAGGCCGTCACCCAGGTCGCCCGCGCCCTCTTCGACGGCGGCGCCGCCCAGCACGTCATCGTCGCCGGCATGCCCAAGCTCCGCTCCGCCATGCACCTCGACACGGTCTTCACCTTCGCGGACCGCGACATCGTCACCCTGTACCCGAAGATCGTGGACGCCGTGCACACGTTCTCCCTGCGCCCTTCCGACAAGGCGCCGGGAGTCGAGATCACCGACGAGGGCCGCACCGCGTTCGTGGACGTGGTGGCCAAGGCCCTCGGCCTGCCCCAGCTGCGGGTGATCGGAACCGGCGGCGACGTCTACGCCTCGGAGCGGCAGCAGTGGGACAGCGGCAACAACGCCGTCGCCCTGGAACCGGGCGTCGTCTTCACGTACGACCGCAACACCCAGACGAACACCCTGCTGCGCAAGGCGGGCGTCGAGGTCGTCACGATCGTCGGTGCCGAACTGGGCCGCGGCCGGGGCGGCGGCCACTGCATGACCTGCCCGCTGGTCCGCGACCCGGTCGCGTTCTGACGCGCGGGAAGCGGCCGGGTGCGCGCTGAGGCGTGCGGAGCGGTCGGTCGTGTCCTGAGGCGTACGGAGCGGTCGCCCGTGTCCTGAGGCGTACGGAAGCGGCCGGGTCCCGTGGGATCCGGCCGCTCCGTCCGTGCGCGCGGCGGCCCGGCCGAGGCGGCGGGGCCTCAGGCGGCGGCTTCCGGGCCGGCCAGCTGCTCCGCGAGCTCGCGCTCGCCCTGCTCGGAGAGCGAGGTCTTGAGCAGCTCTCCGCCGAACGGGGCCATCGCGGCGGCGAACCGGTCCTCCGTGACCTTCGTGGCCATGATCACGACCGCCGACGCACCGGGGTGGAGCAGTTCCTGGACCTTGCCGCGGAAGTTGTTGTCCACCCCCATCTGCTGGAGCTTGCCGATCAGGCCGCCGACGGCCGCGCCCACGACGCCGATGCCCGGCGTGAGGACGAGGATGCCCAGGACCATGCCCCACAGGGCGCCGGCGGTCGCCGACAGGGCGATGCCCTCGGTCCTGGACGGGGTGTCCACGTGGGTCTTGCCGTCCGCGTCGACCGAGACGACGGCCAGACCGGTCAGGTCGACCAGGTGCTCCTTGCCGAGCCGCTGGACTTCGGCGAAGGCCTTGTCGGCGACGGCGCGGTCCTCGTAGCCGAGGATGATGAGCTCGGACATGCGGATCTCCTTGTGCAGTGCTGTCAGTACCGCTGGGCCTTGGCCAGGCTCGCCGTGAGGACGGTCTCTGCGGGCTGCCGGCTGGTGACCAAGGGCTGTCTGCGCTCGCCCGGAGCGAGATCCTCCTCTCCGACGAACTGGGTTTCGACGACCTTGCCCGCGGAATCGACGAAGTCGACCTGGACGGCGTACGAGGCGGTGTCCTGGGTCTTGTTGGTGATGGTGAGGACGGCGGTCGTGACGCCGTTGGTCTCCGCCCGGGGCTTGCCGGTCAGCGCCACCTCGTCCAGCGCGTTCCCGCGCCCCTGTACGTCCTCCAGTTCCTCCTCGGCCTCGCGGCGCGAGCGCTCGGCCTCCGCCCCGACGGACGCCTGGCGGGAGGCTTCCCTGGCGGAGGCGGACGCGGCGGCGGACGAGGCGGCGGCGCGGGCGGACTCGGCGGCCGCTGAGGCCGCGGAGGCGAGTGCGGAGGGCGGCGATCCGCTGAAGGAGTCGGTGAGGGGCAGGGTCGGTCGTTCGCTGAAGCCGGTCCGGTCCGCGTCGTCGCCGTCGGAGCCGCAGGCGACGAGCGTCGCCGCGCCGCAGGCGATGAGGGCGACGGCGGCGGCCGCGCTCACGGCGCGGGAACGGACCGGGCGGCTGGGCCGCTCGGGTGAAGGGTTCACGGTGGTGTCTTCTCGGTAGGGGGTGGCTCGGGTCGGGGATGCAGGGAGACCAGGGGAGCGGAGGGAGTCAGGGAAGCAGGGGAGCGGAGGGAGTCAGGGAAGCGGGGGAGCAGGGGGAGTCCGGGAAGGAGGGGGAGGCGGCGGCAGGGGAGTCCGGGAAACGGCGGCTTCGGGGTTTCGGGGGCTTCGGCGGCACCGGGGGCCTCGGCGGCGTCGGGGCGCCGGGCGGGCCGCGCCGGGTGGGTCGGGCGGGTTGGGCAGGTCGGGCGGCTCGGGCTATCGCGGACCGGCGAGCTGTTCGGCGAGGTCCCTCTCGTCCTCGTCGCTGAGCGAGGTCTTGAGGATGGTGCCGCCGTGTCGGCGCATCGCCGGCGTGAACTTGTCGTCGGTGACCTTGGAGGCCATGATCACGAGCGCGGCGGCCCCGGGTTTCAGCAGATGGGCGACCTGCTGACGGAACTGGTCGTCGACACCGGACCTGCTGAGCCTGCCCACGAGGCCGCCGAGCGCGGCGCCGGTCAGGAGGCCGAGACCGGGGACGAGGAAGAGCATGCCGAAGATCGCGCCCCACACGGCTCCCGTCACCGCCGTGGTGCCCACGACCCGGCTGTCGGAGTCGACGTGGATGCGTCCGTCCTCGTCGACCCCGACGACAGCCAGGCCGTTGAGCTGCACGACGTAGTCCCGCTGGAGTTCCCGTACCGTCTCGGACGCTCTGTCCGCCGCGTCGGCGTCGTCGTATCCGATGACGATGAGCTCGCTCACTTCCGCCTCCTCCGTCCGGCCCCTCCGGCGGTCCGCCATGGAGCGGTTCCGCCCGAAAGGGCACGCATGCACGAGCTTGACCCGATATCCGCGAGGGCGCGACCTGATCGCGGCCCGTTGGTCCCTCCGGGTGGCGGGCCGGCGACGGGTGTGCGGGTCCTCCCGTCCGTCCCGTCGTGCGCCGGCCGCCCCGGGGCGGCCGGCGTCCCTCACGGCTCGTGACGGAGGGAATTCGCGAAGTAGTAATTAGGTGAATCGCAGACTGAATTACCGTCAACAGTTCGAACCGGTATATCTCGATTCGATAACGAGATCCTCGCAAAGGCCTGTACCTTTCGAGTGGGATTCCTCAACTCGCCTTATCTATCAGCAAGTTGAGTGGTCATCAGATCAAGCCGGGAAGGTAACGTTCTGATATCTCGACGGCCATTCCCGTTTGCCCGAATTCTCCACCGCGAACGTCTGACAGGCTTCCGCCACCCACTCCTCCGACCAAGGATTTGAGGTGCGCATGACCAGACATCGCAGGAAGCGGTCTGAACACAGACGCAAGCCCAGGGGGTTGATGCTCGCCACCGTCGCCATGGCGTCGGCGGCGGTGATCGCAGCCGGAATCACCTACGCCGGCATAGGGGGTGACGCCCAGGCAGGTACGTCCGCGGGCATACCGCAGGCCGGATCCACGACGGCACCCCTCGCGCCGGCCGCGGCACCGGCCCGGGACGAGGAGCCGGAGCCCCTCACCGAGAAGCCCGCCAACGACACCAAGCGCGGCATGGTCTACAACGGCCTCAAGGTGGCCGACAAGGGCGACCGCTGCACCGGCGTCTACCGCACCGACGCCGGGCACTGCACCCACGGGCCCGACGCTCCGCCCAAGGGCGTGAACATCAAGGCGGACGTGGCTCCCGCCGTGACCGCCAAGGCGCCCGCGGCCACCCGCCCGCAGGACGCGCCCGCCGCCGACGCCACCGGGGCCAAGGCCGCGGCCGCCGCGGCACCGGCGCCGGCCGCGACGTCCGGAAGCCAGGCCGTCGCCGCGGGCCCCGCGGGCCAGACCGTCCAGTGCGACGGCGACGGCAGCACCGGCAACCGCGTCCAGGTCGTCTACGTGCACGGCCCCGACCGCGACCGGTACGCCGAGTACGTCGCCTCGTTCCGCAAGTGGGCGGCCGACGCCGACCTCATCTACTCCACCAGCGCCAAGGAGACCGGCGGCGTACGGCACATCCGTTACGTCACCGCGGCCGACTGCACGCCGACCGTGCTCAACATCGAGCTCTCCGCCTCCGCGCTCGCCGAGTTCAGCGCCACCAACAGGGCACTCGCCGACAAGGGCCTCAACCGGCGCGACCGCAAGTACATGATCTTCGCGGACGCCAAGGTCTACTGCGGCATCGGCACCTTCGCCGGCGACGAGCGGCCGGGCCAGAACAACCAGAGCAACTTCGGTCCGTCGTACGGTCGTACCGACGCCGGCTGCTGGGGCGGTCACACCGCGGCCCACGAACTGGGCCACAACCTCGGTGCGGTGAACAACAGCGCGCCCAACACCAGCCGCGGCGCGCACTGCACGGACGAGTACGACGTCATGTGCTACTCGGACACGCCGTACTACCCGCAGATGCGGTACGTGTGCACCAACCAGGCCGCCGAGAACATCCTGGACTGCAACCACGACGACTACTTCCACACCAGCCCCAAGCCCGGCAGCTATCTGGCCACGCACTGGAACATCGCCGACAACCAGTTCCTGATGCGGTCCGGCGGCAGCACCACGCCCAACCCGAACCCCACGCCGACGCCCACCCGGACCCCGACGCCCACCCCCACGCCCACTCCCACCAAGCCGCCCACCGGCGGACCGGCGGTGACGGCAGGGCAGATCCAGTCCACGGCCGTCGTCGTGAGCTGGCCCAAGGTCGACGGCGCCGCCTGGTACCAGGTGCTGCTCGACGGCAGGCACCTGACCTGGGTGCAGTCGCAGGCACTGCGCATCTACAACCTCCGGCCCGGCACCGAGTACAAGGTCGCCGTCTCGGTCCGTGACACCGCCGGCCGCGACAGCGGCGCCGGACCCGCGACCACCTTCCGTACGGCCGGCGCGGGCGGCGGGGCGACGACCCCCGGCGCCCGCTACACCCTGGGCAACGCGGGCACCGGCATGGCCGCCGAGGTCTGGGGCGGTCGTTCCGCCGACGGCACCGTGCTCGTCGGGGCGCGGGCCACCGGATACGCCCAGCAGCAGTGGCTGTTCGACGACGCGGGCAACGGACTCGTCCGCATCCGCTCCGCCGTCTCCGGCAAGTGCCTGCAGACGGGCGGCGCCCCGGCACAGGGCATGTGGATCGCCCAGCAGACGTGCGGCAACGCCGCCACGCAGAAGTGGAAGCTGTCCGGCCGCAACGGCGCCGTCACCGTGACCGACCCGAGCGGCGGCTACGCCCTGACGGTGAGCAACCGCGCGTACTACGGCAGCTGGCTGCTCGACCTGCAGCGCACCAACGGCGGTGCGAACCAGGCGTGGACGGTCCAGAAGGTCTCCTGACCCCGGCCCGCACCCCTGCCTGAACCACGACGTCGGCCCCCGGGCCGACCCGGCGCCGGTGGACGGCTCCCCCCACGGTCGTCCACCGGCGCCACCGCACAGCCCCGCACCGCACCGCCCCGCACGGCGGTGCACTCACGCACCAGGAGCACCACGACGATGCGTACACACCGCGCCCTCCGCGCCGGCACGGGCCTCGGCCTCCTGCTCATGCTCTTCGCCCAGGTCCTGGCCCTGCCGACGTCCGCCCAGGCCCACGGCGACACGATCAAGGTGGTGGTGACCGGCCAGCGGGACGGTCACGTCACGACCGAGATCACCTGGGAGAACGACGGCGACGCCGTCGACGAGTCCGTCGCCGCCACGGTGAACGCGACCAGCCCCGACGGCTCCCGCTCCATGGGCCCGTGGGTGCTGGTCCGCGACCCGGGTTCACGCAAGGCCTGGCGCACCGCCGAGACCCTCGCCCCCGGCACCTGGAAGGTCACCGTCGACGTGGGCTTCCCGGCCCTCGGCAAGGCCGCGGCCGAGGTCTCGGTCCCGGTGGTCGACCCCTCGCCCCCCACCACCCACAACCCGCCCACCGCATCCGCCCCGGCCCCCACGACGGCGCCCACGGCGACCACCACGCCGACCCCGACCGCCGCTCCGGCCACGCCCTCGCCCTCCGCGAGCCCGAAGGCCGACGGCGCGAGCAGCGCGGTCGGCTGGTCCCTCGCCGGCCTGGCCGGCTTCGCCCTCGTCGGCGCCGCGGCGGGCGTGCTCGTACGCCGGACCCGCGCCCGCAGGCGCTGAGACCTGCCGGACCCGGCCGGGCGAACCACACGGGCCGTGCCACCAGTTGGCGCCGATCGGGGCCAGGCCGCCGAGGGCGCCGTTCCCCGCACCCGGGCACCGGCAGAGCGGCCCGCCGGCGGTGGCTCGCCGCGAGGGTGCCCCCGCCGAGGGCGCGGGCACGTCCGCGTCAGTCTCCGGCAGGGATCGGAGCCGGGGTGACCCAGGGGAACGCGCCGGTGGGCGGGGCGGGCGCGGGAGCGAGGCCGGGGCAGACGCGCCGGAAGGGTATGCCCGGTGCCATGGCCTCCCACTCGGCGGCGGTGGGGTTGGCCGCGGCGAGACGGCAGGCGCGGCTGACGGGATCGCGGAGCGTGGCGCCGAGGAGTGCGATGTTCCAGCGGACGGTCGTGCCCGGTTCGTTGTACGTGGTCAGGAAGGCGTCGTCGGACGAGACGGCGAGCGCCTCGGCCGTCGAGTCCAGCGTGAGCGACGTGACGGGGTGCGGCGCGGCGGGGTCCGCCACGTCCCACACGAGCACCTGGGTGCCGGGGCCGCCGCCCGTGAGCAGTCCGCCGTCCCGGCTGAACGCGTACGGCCCTTCGCCCCGGCTGTTGCGGAGCGGGGACAGGAACCTGGGCCGCACGGGGTCGGACACGTCGTAGAGATATCCGCTGAGCTTGCCCACCACGAGCGTCCTGCCGTCGGGAGCGAAGGCGTGCGGCTTGGCGTGCAGAGGGCCGGAGCCCCCGTCGGGAGTGGGCAGGGCCGACAGCCGGGCGGGGGCGCGCGGGTCGGTGACGTCGTACAACGTGGAGCCGACCGCGAGGACCCGGCCGTCGGGGTCGAGCAGGACCTTCTCGTGCTTCCCCGGAACGGTGCCCAGCCGCCGGGGCGTACCGGGCCGGGCGAGGTCCCACAGGGTGACCTCCTGGTGCCCGCCCACCGCCATCAGGTTCCCCGACACCGACACGCTCAGAGGGAGAAAGGAGTCGGAGGGGCCGAAGTCGCGTCGGAACTCCCGGACCGGGCGGCCGGGGTCCTTCACGTTCCACACGGTCAGGACGTTCCGCGGACCCTGGGTGACGAGGCGCCCACCGTCCGCCGAGAAGTTCTGTCCGCCGTAGGTGAGGCTCCCCGGCGCTTCTGTCCGGACCACACCTGCCGGCCGGCCCGCGGAGCGTCCTGTCAGAGGGATCAGACTCAGCCCGCGCTCGCCGGTGGCGACGGCCAGCAGTCGTCCCTCGGGGGCCAGGGCGTGCGGGACGCCCTGCTCGAACCACGGGTAGTGGCTCCGGACGGACGGCGAGACGTGCCGTGCGGCCACCGTGGGGGTCAGTCGATCCGTCAGCGACCAGAAGAACACGGAGCCGTTGGGGTCACCGCTGGCCAGGGTGCGACCGTCGGGCGCGAAGGCCAGTGCCGAGACGGTGGTGTCGTGTCCGGTGAAGACGGCGGAACGGACGGGCAGAGCCCCGGAGATGTCCCACAGGGTCGCTGTGTGGTCCGTGCTTCCCACGGCGAGAAGGCGGCCGTCCTCGCTGAGCGCGACGGCCTCCGCCGAGCCGCCGTGACCGCTGATCACCGCGGTACGCCGGGCGTCGGCAGGCCGGGTGACGTCCCACAAGCGGACCTGGGCGTCGCGGGACGCGACGGCGAGCGTGCGTCCGTCCCGGCCGAAGACCAAGGAGCGCGTCGGACCGCCGGTGCCGTCCAGCGCACCGAGGCTCCGTGGGCGGTCGGGGTCCCCGACGTCCCACAGTTCCACGCTCCCGTCCTGCCGGCCCAGTGCCAGGAGGGCGCCGTCCGGCCCGAAGGCCATCGCCTGGACGTTGCTCTTCCGCTGGGGGATGGACGCGCGGGCGCGGACGGTGCCGCGCCCCGGCACCACCGACCAGAGCCGTGTCTCCCCGACGGTGGAGGTGGCCAGCGACCGGCCGTCCGGGCTGAACTGCGACTGCTCCATCGTCCCCGGCATCGGGAGCGGCGCCATGCCCCGAGGCCGTGGGCGGTTCCGGTCCGCGAGCGAGAACCCGCCCACGGCGGCGGCCGGGTCCGCACCGGTGAGGAGCAGGGACGTGCCGTCGCCGATCCATACCGTGGGGTTCCCCAGGAAGAAGGACTCCTTTGCCACGACCTCGGCCAACCGCGACGGCTCACCGGGGTCGGAGGCGTCCCACAGTCCGACGACACCCTTGCCCCCACCCACCGCCAGCGTCCGGCCGTCCGTGCTGTAGGCCAGCGAGTCGACCGCTGCGCCGCCCGGCGCTTCGACGGAGCCCGCGTACTGCGTTCCGGTCAGCACGTCCGTCAGCGTGGCCCTGCTCTCCGGTGAAGGGGCATCGCGATACGCGGCGACGGCGAGCAGCAGCGCCGCTCTCGGGTCGCCACCGATGTTCGCGCGGGCGGCTGCCTGGAGTTGGCGGTTCCGGGCGGTCTCGCCATGGGCGCGGGCCTGGGAACGCTGCTCGTACGCCAGACCCGTGGCGATCAGTGCCGCGCACAGCGCCAGCACCGCCCCGCCGAGCGTGCGTTTCAGCCGCCGTGTGCGGCGGGCCTCCCGCTGTCGTTCCGCGTCGGCCGCCACACTGCCGGCGCGAACGAAGTCGCCGTCCAAGGGGCGGTCCAGCCGGCCGCGCTCCAGCAGGTCGCGGGCACCCTGCAGACGCGTCCCCCGGTAGAGATACGCCTGGTCGCGGTCGGCGTCCTCCCAGGCGTCGGCGGCGTCGGCGACCTGACGGCGGAGGACGAGTTCGGTGCGGTCCTCGTCGATCCAGTTCCGCAGCTTGCCCCAGGCGCGCAGCAGCGCCTCGTGGGAGATCTGGGCGCTGTCCTGGTCGAGGCTGACGAGCCGGGCGTCGATGAGCCGGTCGAGGAGGCCGCGCCCGCTCGCGGGCGACAGCTCGTCGATCGGGATCCGGCGGCGTACCGCGTCCTGGGAGGCGTCCGGGCCGACGTGCACCATCCGCAGCAGCAGTGTGCGCAGGGCCGTTCTCCCGGCGGGGTCGAGGCCCTGGTAGAGCTTGTCCGTCGTGGTGGTGACGGATTTCCAGATGCCTCCGGTGGCCTGGTAGCCGGCCAGGGTGAGGGTGGCGCCACTGCGACGCAACCAGGTCTCGCGCAGGGCGTGGGCCAGGAAGGGGAGCCCGGCCTGTCCTTCCGGGCCGCCCCTCAGGTCGTGCAGGAGACGATCGGTGAGGCCGGGCTGAAGACCGAGTCCGGCGGTGGCGGCGGGCCGTTCGACAGCGGCCCGCAGGTCGGCTTCGGTCATCGGCGGCACGTTCAGCCGGTGGTGGTCGAGGGCCCGTACGAGCTCCGGGTGGTCGAGGCAGCTGCCGTAGTGGTCGGCGCGCAGGCTCAGCACGACGTGCGGCCCTTCCTGGCGCCGCGAGGTCAGGAGACCGATGAAGCGGGCGCGTTCCCTGGCGTCGTGGCAGCGGGTGAAGACCTCCTCGAACTGGTCGACGATCAGCAGCCGGCACGCCGGGCGATCGGGCCGGGGCGGCGGAAGGCGACCACGGTCGAGCGCGGCGCGCACCTCCTTCGGATCCCGGCCGGATGCCCGCGCCCACAGGTCGGCCAGGGTGTGCATCGGCCGCGGGCCGGGCGCGGGCAGCAGGAGGACGGGCCAGGGCTCGGTGCGGCGGTCCAGGCGGGCGAGGAGCCCGGCCCGCAGCAGCGACGACTTGCCGACACCGGACGCGCCCACGAGGACCAGCGGGTGCGGGGCGTCACTCTCCACCAGGGCGGTCAGTTGCTCGACGAGCGCGTCCCGGCCGTGGAAGTAGCCGCTTTCCTCGGCCGGGAAGGGCTTCATGCCCGGGTACGGGCAGGGCACGTCGGCCGGTGGGACGTCGTCCGGGCCGGAGGCGGCGCGATAGGCGGCGTTGGGGGCGAGGACCAGTTTGTCGAGCGTCCCCTCGCTCTGCCGCCGCGGATGAACGGGCCCGTCCCTGAACGTGCGCGCGAGCGAGGTGTGCAGATGATCCAGGGTGAGCAGCGGCGGGCCGGCGGGGTCGCCCGACTCGAGGAGTCGGAGGAGTTGTCCGCCGAACAGCGTGTGGCGCTCGCCCTCGGGCGCGTAGGAGAGGGCGAGGTACGAGGCCGAGCTGAGCAGGAAACTGCCGCTGGGGCGCACGGAGACGAACGGGCCGGCCGGCCGGCCGCCGTCGTCGGGCGCGGCGGCCAGCCCGGAGAAGCAGCAGTCCAGGATCACCACGCTGCCCCCGGCCGCGCGGCTGAGGAGCCCCTTGAGCGTGTGGTACGGCACAGCGCCGGCCACCTGCTCGGCGGAGCGGCTGGTGCGGGTGGCGAGATAGAGCTCGTCCCCGGGTCCGAGCAGCCCGTGCCCCGTGTACAGGAGGAGCACCACGCCGGTGGCTTCGTCGACGACCCGCTCCACGGCGGCGACGACATCCTCGGGACGGGCGTCGGCGGGAATCCGGTGGACCCGGTCCTCGGCCATTCCGCAGACGGCGTGCAGCACGCGCTGCAGGTCGTCGAGTGTCGTGTCGACGGACGGCAGGTCCGGCAGTGCCGAGCCGGCGATGTGATGCCCGGTACCGACGAGGACCGCGTGGACTCCCGGCGCGGCGAGGGCATCAGGGCTCGTGGGCGGCTCGTGGACGGTCACGAGGTGTGCGGAGCGTCGTCGCGGGGGGCGACGGGGCGGCCGGGCTCCGCACGCGGGCCGGAGACGCGGTCGCCGTCATCCTGGCGGCCGTCATCCCGGGCGCTCTCGAGCGGCATACGCGGCCCCGTCCTCGTCTCGACGGTCCGCACGGCATCGTCCGAGCCCGCGCTGGGGGCCGGAAGCCGCACGTCCGCGGGCGGGTCGTCGTCGGCGGAGTCGGCCGGCCTGCTCACCCCCGCCACGTCCTCCGCCAACCGACGGGCCAGGTCGGTCGTCTGCTGGGCGTTCAGCCCGCGCACATGGGTCGCGGAGATGCTGATCTCCGTGCCGTCGGGGCGGGTGATGGTGATCGTCTGGCTGCCCCGGCGCGTCTGCGCCCACGCGACGACCGCTCCCGCGAAGACGGCCGCCACCCCACCGGGGGCCAGCACCGCGAGCAGGGCGTCCGTCGCGATGCCCATGGCACCGCCCGATGGCTCGGTGTGTGCCGCTCGGCTTCGAACCCGCCCGCGCAGCAGGGGTTCCGCCTGCAGCCACCGCAGTAACGCGTGGGCGTCGTCCGGCCCTTCCCCGACTACCGCTATGCGTATGTCCATGACCATGCCCATAGGGTAGGACGACCGCGGCCGCCGCACTCGGTGGTTCCGACCACCCTTCCCCGGGGCGATGCCCTGCGCGGAAGCCGGCGGCATCCACGGCATCGCCGGTCTCCTCCGGCGGGCACGCGAGACGGCACCTTCGCGGGTCTCGCAGGACGTCGAGCGAATCGGGCACAGCGGGGGAGGGCCGGGAACGGTGAGCGACTCCGGGTCGCGGACACACTCTGTCCGCAATCCTCGCTAGCGTGCCTCCATGGCCCTCACGACGACCACGCCCCCGGTCCTCTCCGACCGCGCACTCAACCGTGCCACCCTCGACCGGCAGTTGCTGCTCCGGTTCGCGCCGGGCTCCGCCGAGTGGGCGGTGCGCCATCTCGTCGGGCTGCAGGCGCAGAACACCAAGCCGCCGTACTACGCGCTCGCCGCCCGCCTCGACGGCTTCCGGCCCGAGGACCTGTCCCGCCTGATGGAGGACCGGAAGGTCGCCCGGATCGTCACGCTGCGGTCCACCGTCCACACCCACACCGCCGACGACGCCGTCGCCCTGCGGCGCCTCGTCCAGGACGGGGCCGTCGATCGCGAGTTGCGGATGTTCCTCAAGCGGCTCGACGGCGTCGACCTCGACCGGCTCGGCGCGCTCTCCGCCGACTACGTGGAGGAGCAGCCCCGCACCCTGAAGGAGCTGCGCGCGCATCTGCTCCGGGAATGGCCCGACGCCGACCCGCAGGCCCTCGGCGCCGCCGCCCGCTGCCTGCTCCCGCTGGTCCAGGTCACGCCCCGCGGGCTCTGGGGGCGCAGCGGGCAGGTCGCGCTCACCACCGCCCGGCAGTGGTTCCCGGGCACCGTGGACGACGACCCCGCCGACCTCGACGAGACCGTGCTGCGCTATCTCGGTGCCTTCGGGCCCGCCTCCGTCCGGGACATGCAGGCCTGGTGCGGTCTCACCCGGCTCAGGCCCGCCTTCGAACGGCTCCGCCCCGGCCTCCTCGTCTTCCGCGACGAGCGCGGCACCGAGCTGTTCGACCTGCCCGACGCGCCCCGTCCCGACGCGGACACCCCCGCCCCGGCCCGCCTCCTGCCCGAGTTCGACAACCTGCTGCTGTCCCACGCCGACCGGACCCGGGTCGTCCCCGCCGCGTACCGCTCCCGCACCTGGACCGGCAACCAGGCCCACCGGGTCTTCCTCCTCGACGGGTTCCTCGCCGGGATCTGGCACCTGGACGAGGGCAGGGACCGGACCGTCCTGACCGTCGAGGCCTTCGGACGGACCACCCGCACCCAGCGCGCCGAGCTCACCGCCGAGGCCGAGCGGACCCTGCGCCTCCTCGGCCCGCGCGACGTCCCGTACGAGATCGTCCACGCCACCCGTCCCTGATCCGCCGGACGGAACACCTAGAGCAGCGCGCCCGCCCTGCGGGCCGCCACCACCGCCTCCAGGCGGTTGTGCGCGCCCAGCTTGCGCATCGACGAGCGCAGATAGCCCTTCACCGTCTCCGGGCTGAGGCCGAGCCGCCGGGCCACCGCCGCGTTCGTCGCGCCCGACGCCACCGCCGCCAGCACATCCGTCTCGCGCGGGGTGAGGGCCACCTCCGGGACCCGGGCCGCCCCGGCGGCGGACGACGCGGACTCCAGGCGGCCGCACACCGCGAGCAGCCGCGCCCTCAGCTCCGGGTCGGTCACGCCCGGCGCCAGCTCGCGCAGCTCCCCGTAGGCCTGGCGCATCTCCTCCCGCTCGGCCACGAGCCGCCGCACCTCGTCCCGTACGGCGAGCGCCTGCTCCACGTCCCGGGCGGCCGCGACCGCCGCGTCGAAGACCCGCTCGCCGATCGGCAGCGCGTCGCGCAGCGCCCCGTACAGCACCCCGCGCACCTGCCGGCGGACCACGACGGGCACCGCGATCACCGAGCGGAGCCCCTCCATCGACACCGGGCCGTCGTACTCGTGGGTGATGTGCCGGGCCGAGGGGTAGTCCGTGACCGCGCAGGGCCGGGACAGGGCCAGGCACTTCCCACCGAGACCCGAGCCCGCCGAGACCGTCAGCCCGACGAGCGCCGGCGTCACCGCCCCGCTCGTCTCGGCGATCCGCAGCGCGCCGCCGCCGGGGTGCAGCAGCCCGCCGAACACCACCTGCAGACCGGTGCCGCGGCGCAGCCGCAGCAGGGCGCCGCGCACGTCGCCGTCCACCGACTCGTTCTGCTCGGGCACCGGACCTCCTCGTCGCCATGCGCGATCTCCCCCCGAACGGGGGTAGTGAGACCTGGGTCACCGATTACACGATGTCCGGGCACGGTCCCGCAACGAGGAGGACGAGGACGCATGACCGCAACGAGCGCGCCGGAGCCGACGGAAGCGACGGAAGGCTTCCGGGCCGCCCGCGACTTCCTGCTCGAGCACCGCGAGGACTACGAGACCGCCTACGCGGGCTTCGCCTGGCCCCGCCCCGAGCGGTTCAACTGGGCGCTCGAATGGTTCGACGTCATCGCCGCCGGCAACGACCGCACCGCGCTGCACATCGTCGAGGAGGACGGCAGCGAGGTGAAGGTCGGCTTCGCCGAGATGTCCGCGCGCTCCAACCGGGTCGCCAACTGGCTCCGGGCGCGGGGCGTCCGCGCCGGCGACCGCGTGATCGTCATGCTCGGCAACCAGGCCGAGCTGTGGGAGACCATGCTCGCCGCGATGAAGCTGCGGGCCGTCGTCATCCCCGCCACCCCGCTCCTCGGCCCCGCCGACCTGCGCGACCGCGTCGACCGCGGCCGTGCCCGGCACGTGCTCGTACGGGCGGAGGACACCGCCAAGTTCGACGACGTGCCCGGCGACTACACCCGCATCGCGGTCGGCGGCGCCGGTGCCGGCTGGCTCCGCTACGAGGACGCCCACGCGGAGCCGCCGGCCTTCGAGCCGGACGGTCCGACCCGGGCCGACGACACCCTCATGCTCTACTTCACCTCGGGCACCACCGCCCGCCCCAAGCTCGTCGAGCACACCCACACCTCGTACCCCGTCGGCCACCTGGCCACCATGTACTGGATCGGCCTCAGGCCCGGGGACGTGCACCTCAACATCTCCTCGCCCGGCTGGGCCAAGCACGCCTGGTCCAACCTCTTCGCCCCGTGGAACGCCGAGGCGACCGTCTTCATCCACAACTACACCCGCTTCGACCCCGCCCGGCTGATGGCGGAGATGGACCGGCACGGCGTCACCAGCTTCTGCGCCCCGCCCACGGTCTGGCGCATGCTGATCCAGTCCGACCTCGGCCGGCTGACCACCCCGCCGCGCGAGGTCGTCGCCGCCGGCGAGCCGCTGAACCCCGAGGTCATCGAGAGCGTGCGGCGCGCCTGGGGCGTCACGATCCGGGACGGCTTCGGCCAGACCGAGACCGCCGTGCAGGTGTCCAACAGCCCCGGTCAGCGGCTCAAGGAAGGCTCCATGGGCCGTCCGAGTCCCGGCTTCCGGGTCACCCTCGTCGACCCGGTCAGCGGGCGGCCGGACGTCGAGGAGGGCGAGATCTGCCTCGACCTGTCCGAGGCCCCGGTGGGCCTCATGACCGGCTACCACGGCGACCCGGAGCGTACGGCCGAGGCGATGGCCGGTGGCTACTACCGCACCGGCGACATCGGCTCCCGGGACGAGGAGGGCTACGTCACCTACGTCGGGCGGGCCGACGACGTGTTCAAGGCCAGTGACTACAAGATCAGTCCGTTCGAGCTGGAGAGCGCGCTGCTCGAGCACGAGGCCGTCGCCGAGGCCGCCGTCGTCCCCGCCCCCGACCCGCTGCGGCTCGCCGTCCCGAAGGCGTACGTCGTCCTCGCCGCGGGCTGGGAACCCGGCCCCGACACGGCGAAGGCGCTCTTCGCGCACTCGCGCGAGGTGCTCGCCCCCTACAAGCGGATCCGCCGCATCGAGTTCGCCGACCTGCCGAAGACCGTCTCCGGCAAGATCCGCCGCGTCGAGCTGCGCAGGCTCACGGCCCAGGGCGACACCGGCACCGAGTACACCGAAGGAGACCTCGCATGAGCCGCAGCGGCAGCGCCGGACTCTCGTACGCGCACGGGGTGTCGGACACCGCGCTCCTCGGCGACACCATCGGGGCCAACCTCGACCGGGCCGTCGCCGCCTGGCCGGACCGCGAGGCGCTGGTCGACCTGCCGACCGGACGGCGCTGGACCTACGCCGAGTTCGGCGCCGACGTCGACCGGCTGGCCGGCGCGCTGCTCGGCAGCGGCGTCGCCAAGGGCGACCGGGTCGGCATCTGGGCGGTCAACTGCGCCGAGTGGGTGCTCGTGCAGTACGCCACCGCCCGCATCGGCGCCATCATGGTCAACATCAACCCGGCCTACCGCGCCCACGAGTTGGAGTACGTGCTCAACCAGGCCGGGGTCTCCCTGCTGTTCGCCTCGCTCACCCACAAGAGCAGCGACTACCGCGCCATGGTCGAGCGCGTGCGCGGTTCCTGCCCGGCGCTGCGGGAGGCCGTCTACTTCGGCGACCCGACCTGGGACGAACTCCTCGCCCGTACGGCACCGGAGGGCGTCACGCCCGCGCCGCTGTCCTGTGACGACCCGGTCAACATCCAGTACACCTCGGGCACGACCGGCTTCCCGAAGGGCGCCACCCTCTCCCACCACAACATCCTCAACAACGGTTACTTCGTGGGCGAGATGATCGCCTACACGGAGCAGGACCGGGTGTGCATCCCGGTGCCCTTCTACCACTGTTTCGGCATGGTGATGGCCAATCTGGCCGCCACCTCGCACGGCGCGTGCATGGTGATCCCGGCCCCTTCCTTCGACCCGGCCGCCACCCTGCGCGCGGTGCAGGCGGAGCGCTGCACCTCCCTCTACGGCGTGCCGACGATGTTCATCGCCGAACTGGACCTGCCCGACTTCGCCTCGTACGACCTCTCCTCGCTCCGCACCGGCATCATGGCGGGCTCGCCCTGCCCGGTGGAGGTGATGAAGCGGGTGGTCGCCGAGATGAACATGTCCGAGGTGTCCATCTGCTACGGCATGACCGAGACCTCGCCGGTGTCCACCCAGACCCGGCGCGACGACGACCTGGAGCGCCGCACCGGCACCGTCGGCCGGGTGATGCCGCACGTCGAGGTGAAGATCGTCGACCCGGCGACCGGCCTGACGGTGGAACGCGGCACGGCCGGTGAGCTGTGCACCCGCGGCTACGGCGTGATGCTCGGCTACTGGGACGAGCCCGCCAAGACCGCCGAGGCCGTCGACGCGGGCCGCTGGATGCACACCGGCGACCTCGCCGTGATGCGCGAGGACGGCTACGTCCGGATCGTCGGCCGCATCAAGGACATGATCATCCGGGGCGGCGAGAACGTGTACCCGCGCGAGATCGAGGAGTTCCTGTACGGGCACGCCAAGGTCGCCGACGTCCAGGTCGTGGGCGTGCCGGACGAGCGCTACGGCGAGGAGATCCTGGCCTGCGTGATCCCGCGCGACCCGGCCGACCCGCCCACCCTGGAGGAGATCACGGCCTTCTGCCGGGACCGCCTCGCCCACTACAAGGTGCCGCGCCGGGTGGAGATCCTCGGCGAGTTCCCGATGACGGTCAGCGGGAAGGTGCGGAAGGTGGAGCTGCGGGAGCGGTACGCGGCGGGCTGAGCGGACGCTGCGGGCCGACGGCGCACGGCGCGGTGGCGGTGCGCGGGCCGGCGGCGGCGCGCGGACCGGCGGTCTCGGCGGGGCCGCCCGCGTCCGCCGGCGTGAGCTCGCGGCGCATGCACACGCGGGGCCAGGCGGCGAGACCGTGCGCCGCCTCGGCCCGGGCGATGGCGCGCAGTCCCCCGGTGAGGGCGGGATCGCCCTCGTCGAGGCGGCGGAAGCCGAGCCGGGTGTAGTACGGGGCGTTCCACGGCACCTCGGCGAAGGTGGTCAGGGTCAGTGCCGTCAGGCCCTGCTCGCGTGCCGTCCCCGCCAGGTGCTCGATCAGCGCACGGCCGACGCCGCGCCGGGCGGCGTCCGGATGCACCGAGACCTGTTCGATGTGGGCGGCGCCGTCGACGGTGTCCGTGAGCAGGTACGCGACGGGCCGGTCGGTCGCGTCCACCGCCACCCAGGCCCGGCCCGCGCGGCGGTAGCTCTCCAGGACGTCCAGCGGCAGGGGGTCGTCGTCGGCGATCTCCGCCATGCCGAGGGGACGGAAGGCCTCGCCCGCGGCGCGTTCGATGTCCTGGAGCAGGAGGAGTTCGGTCGGTACGGCCACTCGGATGCGCATACGCCAGTATGGCGCGACCGGGGCGGCGGCGCGTCAAGGCGGCCCGATCCGCCCGCCTCAGTCGGGCGTCGCGCCCGGGCAGGTGAACCCGTTCTCCGGGTTGCGGCCCCGGCCCGTCGCGTAGCCGTCCTCGCGGTGCGCCCGGTGGCCGAGCAGCCCGCCGTCCCGGGAGAAGTGCGGCAGGAAGAGCGTGAGCGCGGGATCGCCGTACAACGCCACGTACAGCAGCACCTCCCTGGCCTCGGTGACCTCCTGGCGACGCGCGGGCAGCGGGTGCCGGGCGCGCAGGGCGTCGAGCAGCCGACGGGCGGCCCGGGTCGTGGGCGGCACGCCGAGCAGCGCCCCGGCCGCGAGCACCGGGACCGCGCCGAGGGCCAGCGCGGGTCCGGACACACCGGTCGCGACGAGCCCCGCGGCGACGGTCGGCGGGACGCAGACGAGCAGCGCCCGGGCCGTCCTGAGCCGCCCGGGCGGGCGGAGCAGTCCCGCCCTGCCGAGCTCCGCGCGCAGCGCGTCGAGCGCCTGCCGGGCCTTCGGCCGGGTCGCCAGCAGCCTGAGCGTGAGGGCCCGCTGGAGCGAGCGGTGCACGCCGAGCTGGAGCGGATCGCGGGTGCTGCCCGCGCCGCCGTTGGCGCGAATCGTGCCCCGCCGCCCGGCCGCGACGGCGCCGCGCTGGTGCAGCGCCACGAGCGCCACGACGACCGCCGCCCGCGGCCCGCCGCGCAGCAACGCCAGTGCCTGCGGCGGCAGTTCCGGTCGATCCTGGCTGCGTACACGCAACAGCACGGCCGCGGCCACGAGTTGGGCGACCGCTACCCCAAGGAACCACCACATCCCCGTCGTCATGGTGTCCACCCCCCGAAGGAGTTGTGCCCGGGGGAGCGGCGGTCGTCACGTGCGAATGGCCGAAACTGTTAGGGAGCGCCGGAGGTGAGGAGTTCGCCGGCGGGCGGGTTCACCGGCTGCGGGGTGCCGGTGAGGTCGAGCACGAACAGCGGGATGCCGAGGCCGTCCGCGCGCTCGTGGGCCTCCGGCGTGTACCCGGCGAGCGAGAAGTAGACGCTCACCGCCGAGCTGCTGAGCCCGTTCAGCCAGAGGCACTCCACCGCCCGCAGCCCGGTGGGCCGGGTGCTCGGATCCACCTGCGCCACGAGCCCGGGGCCCCGCAGGTCCACGGCGGAGGCCGAGCGCTCCTCCGGCTGGACGACGTCGCGGAAGCCCAGCCAGCGCAGGTACCCGGCGGACGCGGCGACGGCGTCCCGCGCGGTCCTGATCGTGACCGGCCGGAACGCGGACCGGGCCGCCTCGGGGCCGGTACCGGTGTGCGCCGGGGCGGGTGGGGCCGGCGGGGCGGACGGGGCCGGCGGGGAAGGGTGACGATCGGCGAACGGGGAGCTCCCGACGGGAGCGGTGGCACCGGCCTCGGCGCGGGCGGGGCCGTCCGCGCTGGTGGCCGAGGGGCCGGCGGTGGAAGGTCCGGAGGGGGCGGGTCCGGAGGGGGCGGGGCCCGCGGTGGAGGGTCCCGCGGTGGCGGGGCGTTCCCCGGTGCGCGCACCGGCCGGACGCTCCTCGGCGGGCTGGGCCGCCGGGTGCGCCACCGCCGGGGGCGGGACCGCTGCCGCAGGTGGTGCGGCCGGGGTGGAGGGTTCGGCGGGGGCGGGAGGGGTGACGGGAGGGGCCGCCGGACCCCGCTGGGCGGGGACGGCCGCGTCAGGCACAGGGTGGTCGGTGCTGCCGGCGCTACCGGTGCCGAAAGCGCCTCCAGCACCAGCACCAGCACCGGCGTCAGCGCCACCGCCGGCATCGACGCCGGCACCGGTGCCCGGCCCCGTCGCGGCCGGCTCCGCCGGGCTCACCGCCACCCGCAGCACCGCCCCGCACGGGCAGCCCGCCTCCGGGTGGGGCCAGTCCGAGGTGCGGGTGCAGGCGGGGCAGCGGACGGTGACCCACTCGTCGGACCAGTTGCGGTGGGTGACGGGCACGGCGTCGGCGCCGGGGATCACCGGGGGTGCGATCGGGATGCCGCAGGAGCAGGGGAACGCGGGTGCCGCGTACCGAAGGGTGCGGAGGCACTCCGGACAGCGCACCTGTACCGACTCAGCCACTCCGAACCCCCTCCTGCGTCGTGCGGTCCCATGCTCCACCAATTCGGTCGTCCAGGGGAGGAACTTCGGCCATCACGCGACGGACCTCCACCCCGAGACCTCCCGGAGGGCCTCTCCCGTGGACGTCTCTTGACGCTTCTCCATCGACCCACCTACATTGCTTCCGTATAGCAGAACAGTACTTCCGCATTATGGAAACAAGCCGTCGAGGCCCCGCCGGAGCCCCGGCGCGCTTGTGTCCCCCTGGCCGAAGCAGGAGCACTCCCATGCCTCGTATGACCGCCGCCGCAGCGGCCGTTGAGATCCTCAAGCGCGAAGGCGTCACCAACGCGTTCGGTGTGCCCGGCGCGGCGATCAACCCCTTCTACCGAGAGCTCAAGAACGTCGGGGGGATCAGCCACACCCTCGCCCGCCACGTCGAGGGCGCCTCCCACATGGCCGAGGGCTACACCCGGGCCAAGGCCGGCAACATCGGCGTCTGCATCGGTACGTCCGGCCCCGCCGGCACCGACATGATCACCGGCCTGTACTCGGCGATCGCCGACTCGATCCCGATCCTCTGCATCACCGGCCAGGCCCCGACCTCGAAGCTCCACAAGGAGGACTTCCAGGCCGTCGACATCGCCTCGATCGCCAAGCCGGTCACCAAGGCGGCGACGACCGTCCTGGAGCCCGCGCAGGTCCCCGGCGTCTTCCAGCAGGCCTTCCACCTGATGCGCTCCGGCCGTCCCGGCCCGGTCCTCATCGACCTCCCGCTGGACGTCCAGCTGGCCGAGATCGAGTTCGACCCGGAGACGTACGAGCCGCTGCCGGTCTACAAGCCGTCCGCGACCCGCGCCCAGGCCGAGAAGGCGCTGACCTTCCTCCTGGAGTCCGAGCGCCCGCTGATCGTGGCCGGCGGCGGCATCATCAACGCCGACGCCTCCGACCTCCTGGTCGAGTTCGCCGAGCTCACGAACGTCCCGGTCATCTCCACCCTCATGGGCTGGGGCACCATCCCGGACGACCACGAGCTCGCCGCCGGCATGGTCGGCGTCCAGACCGCGCACCGCTACGGCAACGCGACCTTCCTGGAGTCGGACTTCGTCCTCGGCATCGGCAACCGCTGGGCCAACCGCCACACCGGCTACAACATGGACGCCTACACCAAGGGCCGGAAGTTCGTCCACGTCGACGTCGAGCCCACCCAGATCGGCAAGATCTTCGCGCCCGACTACGGCATCGCCTCCGACGCCAAGGTCGCCCTCGAGCTCTTCGTCGAGATCGCGAAGGAGTGGAAGGCCGCGGGCAAGCTGCCGGACTTCTCCGCCTGGGCCGCCTCCGCGCAGGAGCGCAAGGCCACCCTTCAGCGCCGGACGCACTTCGACGACATCCCCATGAAGCCGCAGCGCGTCTACGAGGAGATGAACAAGGCCTTCGGCCCGGAGACCCGCTACGTCACCACCATCGGTCTCTCGCAGATCGCCGCCGCCCAGTTCCTGCACGTCTACAAGCCGCGCCACTGGATCAACTGCGGCCAGGCCGGCCCGCTCGGCTGGACCATCCCGGCCGCCATCGGTGCCGCCACCGCGGACCCGGAGACCCCGGTCGTCGCCCTCTCCGGCGACTACGACTTCCAGTTCATGATCGAGGAGCTGGCGGTCGCCGCCCAGCACAAGGTCCCCTACGTCCACGTCCTCGTGAACAACGCCTACCTCGGTCTGATCCGGCAGGCGCAGGGCGGTCTCGGCATCAACTTCGAGGTCAACCTCGAGTTCGAGAACATCAACACCCCGGAGATCGGCGTCTACGGCGTCGACCACGTCAAGGTCGCCGAGGGCCTGGGCGTCAAGGCGATCCGCGTCGAGGACCCGAGCAAGCTGGGCGAGGCCCTGGAGCAGGCCAAGAAGATGGCCGTCGAGTACCGGGTCCCGGTCGTCGTCGAGGCGATCCTGGAGCGCATCACCAACATCGCGATGAGCAAGACGGTCGACATGAGCGACGTCACCGAGTTCGAGGACCTGGCCACCGAGCCCGGCCACGCGCCCACCGCGATCAAGGCCCTGAAGGTCTGACCCGGCACCCGCACCTGAGGTCCGGGCCGACCGGGGAACCCGTCAGGGCGCGGTCCCGGGACCGCGCCGGGACCCCGCTCGCGAGGCCGTGAGACGGCCCCCGCCCCGAGGAGCACCGGGGCGGGGGCCTTCCTGTGCCGCCACGAGGGCCGCGCCCGCGTCCGTCCACTCGTACAGGACCGACCGGCCGGCCCGTCCGCGCCGCACCAGACCGGCGTCGCGCAGCACCTTCAGATGCCGGCCCACCGACCCCAGGCCCTGCCCGGTCAGGGCCACCAGCTGGCTGGTGGACTTGGGTGCTTCGAGCCGTACGAGGACCCCGGCGCGGGCGCGGCCCAGGAGCGCGCCGAGCGCCTCCGGCACGACCGGCCCCGTGACGTCGGCCAGGGCGCCGGAGCACGCGTAGACGACGGCATAGCGCTCCGAGCCCTCCCAGGACGCCCAGCCCGTGTCCGGTGTCACCGGGACGAACAGCAGACGGCCTCCGCCGATCGAACGCGGCGGGTAGTCACGGGTGTTGATCTGGAGCCGCCCGTCGCCCAGCCACCGCATCCTGCCCGGGCACAGCTCGTCGAGCGCGGCCGCCCAGCCGGCCCGGCTCAGCAGCGCCGTCCGCGCCACCACATCGGCCTCGAGGATCCGCCGCCGGCGCGGCCAGTCGGGGAGCACCGTCTCCCGCCACACCCACTCCAGGACCTCCGCCATCCGCCGCGGCAGGTTCCGCCGTGCCCGCAGCGGCTCCGGTACGGGCCCGCCCACCGCCACCTCCAACTGCGGTACGGCGTCGCCCGGTTCGGCCTCCCGGACCGCCACGACCTCGTCCTCGAAGGACTGCTCCCCCTCGCCGAGCGGCGTCGGCGTGAGGAAGTCCGCGTTCCAGGTGGGCCCGATGGCGGCGCGGACCAGGAGCGCGTCGAGCGGTTCGGCGGCGAGCCGTGCCCGGTACGCGGGCAGATGGCCGGCCAGCCAGGCCCGCTCGCCCGGATGGGCGCCCCCGGCCCCGTGCAGGGTCTTCAGGGCCGCCACGGTCTCCGCCAGCGGCGACACCACGAACCTGCTGCTCGCGAGCGCGTCCGCACCGATCCGCCACCAGCCCACGTTTCGCCTCCCCGCGAAACAATAACGGGGCCGCACCGCGCCCGCCGAGACTCCGCGGCATGCCCCGCTACCGCGATGTCTTCCGCGTCCCCGAATTCACGCCGCTCTTCCTCGGCGGCGCCGCGTCCGCCGCCGCGCAGACGGTGGCCGGCCTCGGCCTCGCCACACTGGTCTTCCGCGCCACGGGCTCGCCGCTGCTCGCCGCGCTCGCCATGTTCGGACCGGCGCTCGCCCAGCTCGTCGGCGCCACCACGCTGCTCGCGGCGGCCGACCGGCTGCCCCCGCGCACGGCGCTCACCGCCGTCGCCCTGGTCTTCGCGGCCGGCACCGCCGCCCAGGCCCTGCCCGGCCTTCCGCTCGCCGCTACCTTCTCGCTCCTCTTCGTCCAGGGGCTCACCGGCTCGGTCGGCAACGGGGTGCGCGGCGGACTGCTCAACGAGATCCTGCCCCGGGACCGCCGTCTCCTCGGCCGCTCGGTGCTCAACATGTCCGTCGGCGTCTGCCAGATCGCCGGGTTCGCCGCCGGCGGTCTGCTGCTGGCGCTGCTCTCGGCCCGCGGCACCCTGCTGACCGGAGCCGCGCTCTACCTGGCCGCCGCGCTGCTCGCCCGCGGCGGACTGTCCGCGCGTGCCCCGCGCGCCTCCGGGCGGCCCTCGCCGGCCGAGACCTGGCGGACCAACGCCCGCCTGTGGTCCTCGCCCGAGCGCCGTCGCGTCTACGTCGCGCTCTGGGTGCCGAACGGGCTCGTCGTCGGCTGCGAATCGCTCTTCGTGCCGTACGACCCCGAGCACGCCGGGCTGCTGTTCGTCTGTGCCGGCGCCGGGATGCTGGCCGGCGACACCGCCGTCGGCCGCTTCGTACCGGATCGGTGGCGGGGCCGCCTCGCCGCGCCGCTGCAGATGCTGCTGGCGGCCCCGTACCTGCTGTTCTTCCTGCGCCCCGCGCTGCCGCTCGCCCTCGCCGCCGTCACGGTCTCCGCGGTCGGCTACGCGGCGAGCCTGCTGTACCAGGAACGGCTCGTGGAACTGGTGCCGGACGAGCTGAGCGGTCACGCGCTCGGACTGCACTCCTCGGGCATGCTCACCCTCCAGGGCCTGAGCGCGACCCTGGCCGGCGGCCTCGCCCAACTCGCCTCGACCACCACGGCGATGACCCTGCTCGCCGTCACCTCGCTCGCGGTGACCCTGGCGTCGGCCGGCAAAGGGAAGAGCGCGGAACCAGGGACCGTAAACCTGGTTCCGCGCTCTCGTTGATGACCGCCCGACGGCGCGAGGCTGGCGCGACAGGACGTTCGCGCCGCCGGGCGGAGACTGGCCCCCTTCCGTGCGAGAAGGGGGGCGTTGGGACCGCGGTGGTGCCGACGGGTGCTGCGGCCGGTCCCTTCCTTCAGGTCAAGAAGGGGAGCCGCAGGCCCTTACCACCGCACTGGCTCGGCGCCACCGCGGTCCTCACGCTGTCCGGGTTACCGGCCACCCCTCATCCGGGCCGGCGATCCGGACCGCGTACGGACACTGACCTCCCGTCAGGTGCCGTACGCAGTCGGGGTGTCGAGGCTCAGTCCTCGCGCAGGGCGCGGACGGCCTCCTCGACGCGCCGGCCGTACTCGGCGTCGGCGGCGGCGAAGTGGGCGAGGTTCTTCTCGATGACGTCCTCGCGGGCGACCTGGGAGAGGCTGCCGGCGATGTTGGACACCAGACGGGACTTCTCGTCCTCGGACATCAGGCGGTAGAGCTCACCGGCCTGGAAGAAGTCGTCGTCCTTGACGTGCGCCGGGGCCGCGTGGGTGCCGGTCCAGCCGTGGATCGCGAGCGGCGCGGAGAGCGCGGCGTCGGTCTGGGCCGGGCCCTGGTACGAGTTGGGCTCGTAGTTCTTGTCGTGGCGCGAACCGTTGCGGGTGGCCATGAAGCCGTCGCGGCCGTAGTTGTCCGCCACCGTCGCCTTGGGGGCGTTGACCGGCAGCTGGGTGTGGTTGACGCCGAGGCGGTAGCGGTGGGCGTCCGCGTAGGCGAAGAGACGGCCCTGGAGCATCTTGTCCGGCGAAGGACCGATGCCCGGGACGAAGTTGTTCGGGGAGAACGCGGCCTGCTCGACCTCGGCGAAGACGTTGTCCGGGTTGCGGTCGAGGACCAGGCGGCCCACGCGCTGCAGCGGGTAGTCCGCGTGCGGCCACACCTTGGTGAGGTCGAACGGGTTGAAGCGGTAGTCCGCGGCCTCGGCGGCCGGCATGACCTGCACGTAGAGGGTCCAGGAGGGGTTCACGCCGCGCTCGATGGACTGCAGCAGGTCGGTCTGGTGCGAGTTGGCGTCCTTGCCGACCAGCTCGGCGGCCTGCTCGGCGGAGAGGGAGCGGATGCCCTGGTTCGTCTTGAAGTGGTACTTGACGAAGAAGGCCTCGCCCGCCTCGTTGGTCCACTGGTAGGTGTGCGAGCCGTAGCCGTTCATGTGGCGGTACGAGGCCGGGATGCCGCGGTCGCCGAACAGCCAGGTCACCTGGTGGGTCGCCTCGGGGGCGTGGGCCCAGAAGTCCCAGACGTTGTCCGCCTCCTGCTTGCCCGTGAACGGGTCGCGCTTCTGGGAGTGGATGAAGTCGGGGAACTTGATCGGGTCCTTGATGAAGAACACCGGGGTGTTGTTGCCGACGAGGTCGTAGTTGCCCTCCTCGGTGTAGAACTTCACCGCGAAGCCACGCGGGTCGCGGACCGCGTCCGCGCCGCCGAGCGAGTCGGCCACGGTGGAGAAGCGCAGGAACAGCTCGGTCTTCTTGCCGACCTCGGACAGGAAGGCGGCCTTCGTGTACGCGGTGACGTCGTCCGTCACCTCGAAGTAGCCGTACGCGCCGGAGCCGCGGGCGTGCACCACGCGCTCCGGGATGCGCTCGCGGTTGAAGCGCGCGAGCTTCTCCAGCAGGTGCTGGTCCTGCAGGAGGATGGGGCCACCGACGCCGGCGGTGGCGGAGTTCTGGTTGTCGGCGACCGGGGCGCCGGACTCGGTCGTAAGCACACGCTTGGCCATGGTGTCGGGTCGACCTTCCGTACGGGGAGCTGCACTGCTGACTGGTGGGAGTGCTCTGGAGCGTAAGGACGCCCCACGAACAACGTCAACAGTTTGTTGAAAATGAAGTCTGGTGTTCCGGACGGCGGCGGCGCCTGGGCGCGACAGGACAGTTGTCAGCGCCGCCGCCGTCCGGAAATCTGGGGCCCGCCCCGAGGCGGGCGCGGGTCAGACCTGCTGGCCGGAGAGGCGCTCGACGGCGCGCAGCAGGGCCGAGTGGTCGAGACCGCCGTCACCCTGCGCGCGCAGCGAGGCGACGAGCTGGGCGACCACGGCGCCGACCGGGAGGGCCGCACCGACGTTGCGGGCGGCGTCGGTGACGATGCCCATGTCCTTGTGGTGCAGGTCGATCCGGAAGCCGGGCTTGAAGTCCCGGTTCAGGAAGTTGTCCTTCTTGCGGGTCAGCACGGTGGAGCCGGCCAGACCGCCGTTGAGGACGTCGAGGGCGGCGTTGAGGTCCACGCCGGACTTCTCCAGGAAGACCACGGCCTCGGCGCACGCCTGGATGTTCACGGCGACGATGAGCTGGTTGGCGGCCTTCACCGTCTGGCCGGAGCCGTGCGGGCCGCACAGGACGATGGTCTTGCCGAGGGCCTCGAGGATCGGCAGGGCCGCGTCGAAGTCGGCCTTCTCGCCGCCCACCATGATCGACAGGACGGCCTCGATGGCGCCGGCCTCGCCGCCGGACACGGGCGCGTCGATGACGCGGATGCCCTTCTCCTTGGCGTTCTTCGCCAGGTCGATCGAGGTCTGCGGGGTGATCGACGACATGTCGATGATCAGCGCGCCGGCCCGGGCGTTCTCCAGGATGCCCTCGGGGCCGTAGGAGATCGCCTCGACCTGCGGGGAGGCCGGGACCATCGTGATGATCACGTCGGCGTCCTTGACGGCCTCGGCGATCGAGCCGGCCGCGGCGCCGCCGGCGGCGGCCAGGCGGTCCAGCTTGTCCTGCTCGAGGGTGTAACCGGTGACGGAGTAGCCGGCCTTGATCAGGTTCTCGGACATGGGGGAGCCCATGATGCCGAGACCGATCCACGCAACCTTGGGGAGAGTGCTCATGGGGAGGGTCCTTCTCTGAAGCTTCGTACGAAAAGGTCGGGGAGTGCCTGGCGGAACGCCCGGACTTACTTGGCGGCGCGCGCCTCGGTCGGCAACCATCCGAAGGACGCGGCGGCGTCGGCGGCCTTGTACTCCAGGCCCACGAAGCCGTCGTAGCCGGCCTTCGTCAGCTCGTCCAGGAGCTGCTCCAGCGGCAGTTCGCCGGTGCCCGGGGCGCCTCGGCCCGGCATGTCGGCGATCTGGACGTGACCGGTCCTGTCGGCGTACCGGGCGATGACCTGGCTGACGTCCTCGCCGTTCATGGCCAGGTGGTAGATGTCGAGGAGGAACTTGGCGTTGCCGAGTCCGGTGGCCGCGTTGACCTTGTCGACGATCTCGATCGCGGACGGCGCGCTCACCAGCGGGTAGAGCGGGGACTCCGGCTTGTTGAGCGTCTCGATCAGCAGGATCGCGCCGACCCGGTCGGCCGCGCGGGCCGCGAGCACCAGGTTCTCCAGGGCGAGCTCGTCCTGGACGGCCGGGTCCACGCCCTCGACGCGGTTGCCGTAGAGCGCGTTCAGCGCCTTGCAGCCCACCGAGGCGGCGAAGTCCGCCGCGACGTCGATGTTGGCGCGGAAGCGGTCCGACTCCTCACCGGGCACGGAGACCGCGCCGCGGTCCGGGCCGGGGAGCCGGCCGGCATAGAAGTTCAGGCCCACCAGCTGGGTGCCGGCGTCCTCGAGGGCCTTCTTGAGGGCGTCGAGCTCGCTCTGGTCGGGGGTGGCGGTGTCGATCCAGGGCCACCACAGCTCGACCGCGGTGAAGCCCGCCGCGGCGGCGGCCGCGGGGCGCTCCAGGAGCGGGAGTTCCGTGAAGAGGATCGACAGGTTCACATCGAAGCGCTGGTCCGTGTATCCCATGAGGGGTCGGCGCTCCTTCCGTATTGCGGAAGTAAGTTTCTGTCTGGTGGAAGGTTGCTATCCGGGCGGCCGACTTGTCAAGAGGACCTCGCAGGTCCGGGGCTCCCGTGGGCCCCGCACGGGCCGTAGCGTGGGGGCATGGTGCGTTTGAGAGTGGAGTTCACGACCGAGCCGTTCGACCTCGACGAGGCGCCGGCGCACGCGGTCGTGGCCCGGGAGGTCATTCAGTCGGCCGAGCTGGACGCGGTCGACGTCGGCCCCTTCGGCAACACGGCCGAGGGCGGCGCGGACGCGGTGCTCACCGCGGTCGACGAGCTGCTGCGCAAGTCCCTGGCGGCCGGGGCCACCCGGGTCTCGCTCCAGGTGAACGTGATCGGCGGCGGGGCCGGCGAGGACGGTGAGGGGGAAAGATGACCGAGCATCCCTTGGTCGCGGCGGTGAAACCGCTGGTCGACGCGATGGGCGCCGAGCTGCTCGGCCCGGAGCAGGCGGAGCAGGACGACGTGGTGCTCGCCTGGGAGGGCGAGGACGTCCTCGCCGTACGGCTGCCGCAGCTCTCGGAGTCCCTGGACCACATCCTGGCCGCCATGGAGCGGCGGCACGGGATGCCGCTCTCCGGGCTCGACCGCAAGAGCAAGCAGGAGATCGTGCGGATACTCGAGGCACGAGGTGCCTTCTCGGTGCGCCACGGCGTGGAGACGGTGGCCGGCGCGCTCGGCGTCAGCCGCTTCACCGTGTACAACTACCTGAACCGCGAGACGGCCCTGAGCAGGGAAAAGTCTTCCGGGAACGGCTAGTTGATCATCTCTCGCCGAAAGCCGTCGTCCACATGCCGGGACGGCGGCTTTTGTGTCACCGAGTTTTCAACAAAGTGTTGACGTGGTGTTGCGGAGGGCGTTAGCTATCCGCAGCCCGTCCGACGCACAGCGAAAAACAGCCACGGAGGCTTCCCGTGACTTCAGGTACGACTCCGGGCCTCGCCCGGTTCAACACCTCGGCGGAGGGTGACGCCGTCACCGCGCTCCACGAGGTGTGCTCCAGTTCGGCGTGGGGGAGCAAGATCCTCGCCCAGCGCCCGTTTGCCACCGCCGAAGCCCTCTTCCTCGCCAGCGACGCCGCCATGGCCGAGCTGACCGCCGAGGACCTGGCCGAGGCGATGGCGGGCCACCCGCCGATCGGTCGTCCGAAGGCAGGGGACCCGACCTCCTCCCGCGAGCAGAGCGGGATGGCCGGCGCCTCCGCGGAACTCAAGGCCGAGATGCTCGAACTGAACCTGGCCTACCAGGACAAGTTCGGCCATGTCTTCCTCATCTGCGCCACCGGCAGGACCGGCGAGCAGATGCGCGACGCCATCCGGGAACGGATCGAGAACTCGCTCGAGCAGGAGCGGGAGATCGTCCGCACCGAACTGGGCAAGATCAACCGCATCCGTCTGACCCGTCTCGTCGAGACCACCGAGGAAGAGAACTGATGAGCACCGACACCACGGCCTCGGTGTCCACCCACATCCTGGACACCAGCATCGGCCGGCCGGCCGAGGGCGTGGCCATCACCCTCGCGGCCCGCGCCGGCTCCGACGCCGACTGGGTCGCCCTGGGCGGCTCCGCCACCGACGCGGACGGGCGCTGCAAGGACCTCCCGGCCCTGCCGGAGGGCACGACCCACGTGCGCCTCGACTTCGAGACCGAGGCGTACTTCCTGAGCAAGCAGAACCAGCAAGCCGAGGCGCAGCAGGACGCCCCCGCGAATCGGGACAGCGGTGCGGCCGGAGCGTTCTTCCCGGAGGTGGCGATCACGTTCGCCGTCGTGCCGGGCGAGCACTACCACGTACCGCTGCTGCTCAACCCGTTCGGCTACTCCGTTTACCGAGGGAGCTAGCAGACATGCCCACGATTCTCGGCCAGAACCAGTACGGCAAAGCAGAGAACCGCGTCGTCAAGATCACGCGCGACGGCGGCACGCACCACATCAAGGACCTGAACGTCTCCGTCGCCCTCTCCGGCGACCTCGACGACGTCCACCTCACCGGCTCGAACGCCCACTGCCTCCCCACCGACACGACGAAGAACACGGTCTTCGCGTTCGCCAAGGAGTACGGCATCGAGTCCGCCGAGCAGTTCGGCATCCACCTCGCCCGCCACTTCGTGACGAGCCAGGAGCCCATCAAGCGGGCCCGGATCCGGATCGAGGAGTACGCCTGGGAGCGCATCGCCAGCTCCGACGCCAACTCCAAGTTCATCGGCGCCGACGAGGTCAACCACTCCTTCGTCCGCAAGGGCCAGGAGACCCGCGTCACCCAGATCACCTTCGACGGCGCGAAGTGGGAGGTCATCTCCGGCCTCAAGGACCTCGTCGTCATGAACTCCACCAACTCGGAGTTCTGGGGCTACATCAAGGACCAGTACACCACCCTCAAGGAGGCGTACGACCGGATCCTCGCCACCCAGGTGTCGGGCCGCTGGCGGTTCAACTGGACCGAGGACGACCAGCGCATGCCGAACTGGGAGCGGTCCTACGAGCAGACCCGCAAGCACATGCTCGAGGCCTTCGCGGAGACCTACTCGTACTCCCTGCAGCAGACGCTGTACCAGATGGCCACGCGGATCATCAACCACCGCTCGGAGATCGACGAGGTCCGCTTCTCGCTCCCGAACAAGCACCACTTCCTGGTCGACCTCGAGCCCTTCGGCCTCAAGAACGACAACGAGGTCTACTACGCCGCCGACCGCATGTACGGCCTCATCGAGGCCACCGTCCTCCGGGACGGCGCCACGGCGCAGATCCCGGTCGACATGACCAACCTCTAAGCGGCACTGAGTGACCCGGTCCCCGTCCGCCCGCAGTCGGGCGGGGACCGGCACCAGACCGGAGGGAACCTCACATGGCACTGCCCGCAAAGGGGCCGGCATCTGCCGAAGGCCCGTGTACCACCCCGTCGTCCAGCACGGCCGCGGCCCCGGCCGCCTGCCACCCCGTGGACGAGAAGCTCCCCGCCTCGCGGCTCGTCCCCGCCGCACTCCAGCACATCGCCGCGATGTACGCGGGCGTCGTGACCCCTCCGCTCATCATCGGCCAGGCCGTCGGCCTGGACGCCGCCGGGATGACCCGGCTCATCGCCGCCAGCCTGCTCATCGCCGGCTGCGCCACCATCCTGCAGACCATCGGCCTCGGACGCTTCGCCGGAAACCGGCTGCCGTTCGTCAACGCCGCTTCCTCGGCCGGTATCGCGCCCATGCTCGCCATCGCCGAGACCAGCGCGGAAGGCCACCAGCTGCCCGCCATCTACGGCGCGGTCATGGTCGCCGGAGTGTTCTGCCTCGCCGTCGGCCCCTTCTTCGGCCGGCTGCTCCGCTTCTTCCCGCCGCTCGTCACCGGCGTCGTGATCACCCTCATCGGTGTCACCCTGATGCCCGTACCGGTGGGCTGGGCGCAGGGCGGCGACAAGAACGCCGCCGACTTCGGAGCGATGAAGTACCTGGCGCTCGCCGGCTTCACCCTCGTCGTCATCCTGCTCTTCCAGCGCTTCGGCAAGGGCTTCGTCAAGCAGATCGCCCTGCTCCTCGGCCTCTTCATCGGCACGCTCGCCGCGATCCCCTTCGGCATGGCGGACTTCACCGCCCTGCGCGAGGCGCCGGTCGCCGCGCTGCCCGCGCCCTTCGCCTTCGGCGCCCCCGAGTTCCAGCCCGCCGCGATCCTCTCGCTGTGCATCGTCATGCTGGTCCTGATGACGGAGTCCAGCGCCGGCATGCTCGCCCTCGGCGAGATCTGCGAGCGGCGCAGCGACGGGAAGACCATCACCCGGGGCCTGCGCACCGACGGCATCGCGACCCTGCTCGGTCCGGTCTTCGGCGGCTTCCCCACCTCGGCCTTCGCGCAGAACGTCGGCGTCGTCTCCCTCACCCGGGTGCGCAGCCGCTACGTGGTCGCCGTCGCCGGCGGCGCCCTGCTGGTCCTCGGCGCCTTCCCGGTCCTCGGCGCGGTCGTCTCGCTGGTGCCGATGCCGGTCCTCGGCGGCGCGGGCATCGTGCTCTTCGGCTCCATCGCGGTCAGCGGCATCCGTACCCTCTCGGAAGCCGGGCTCGACGACAGCTCCAACATCATCCTGGTGGCCGTCGCGCTCGGAGCGGGCATCATCCCGCTCGCCGCCCCCACCTTCTACGCCGGATTCCCCGCCTGGGCGCAGACCGTGCTCGGCTCCGGCATCAGCGCGGGCGCGCTCGTGGCCGTCCTGCTGAATCTGTTCTTCCATCATCTCGGCACCCGGAGCCGTCAGGCGGCCCCGGCACTCAAATCCTCCTAGGGTCCTGCCGTGCCCACCGATCCCCTCTGGAATGAAGGAAGCACCGCCATGGCAGCACCTTCGGCAGCCACCCAGCGCATCGTCATCGAGAACGCGGCGATCGCCACCGTCGACGCGAACGACACCGAGTACGCCACCGGCCACCTCGTCGTCGCCGACAACAAGATCGAGTCCCTCGGTGCCGGCAAGGCCCCCGAAGGCCTGGAGAACGTGGTCCGGCGGATCGACGCCACCGGTCACCTGATCACTCCGGGTCTGATCAACACCCACCACCACTTCTACCAGTGGATCACCCGGGGTCTCGCGACCGACCACAACCTCTTCAACTGGCTGGTCGCGCTCTACCCGACGTGGGCGCGGATCGACGAGTCGATGGTGCGGGTCGCGGCCCAGGGCTCGCTCGCGATGATGGCGCGCGGCGGTGTCACCACCGCGATGGACCACCACTACGTGTTCCCGCAGGGCTCCGGAGACCTGTCCGGCGCGATCATCGGCGCCGCCGCCGACATGGGCGTCCGCTTCACCCTCGCCCGCGGCTCCATGGACCGCAGCGAGAAGGACGGCGGCCTGCCGCCGGACTTCGCCGTCGAGACCACCGAGGGCGCGCTCGCCGCGACCGAGGAGACGGTGAAGCGCTACCACGACGCCTCCTTCGACTCCATGACCCAGGTCGCGGTCGCCCCCTGTTCGCCCTTCTCCATCTCCACCGAGCTGCTGCGCGAGGGCGCCGCGCTCGGCCGCCGGCTCGGGGTGCGGATGCACACCCACGGTTCGGAGACCGTGGAGGAGGAGAAGTTCTGCCACGAGCTGTTCGGCATGGGCCCGACGGACTACTTCGAGTCCACCGGATTCCTCGGCGAGGACGTGTGGATGGCGCACTGCGTCCACATGAACGACTCCGACATCGCGGCCTTCGCCCGCACCAGGACGGGTGTCGCCCACTGCCCGTCGTCCAACGCGCGCCTCGCCGCCGGCATCGCCCGCGTACCCGACATGCTCAAGGCGGGCGTGCCCGTCGGCCTCGGCGTCGACGGCACCGCCTCCAACGAGTCGGGCGAACTGCACACCGAGCTGCGCAACGCGCTCCTCATCAACCGGCTCGGTGCGCACCGCGAGGCCGCGCTCAACGCCCGCCAGGCCCTGCGCCTCGGCACCTTCGGCGGTGCGCAGGTCCTCGGCCGCGCCGACAGCATCGGCTCCCTCGAGCCGGGCAAGCTCGCCGACTTCGTCCTGTGGAAGATCGACGGCCTCGGCCACTCGTCGATCGCCGACCCGGTCACCGCCGTCGTCTTCGGCGCGGCCGCCCCGGTCACCGCGTCCTTCGTCAACGGCAGGCAGATCGTCGAGAACAACCGACTGCTGACCGCCGACGAGGACCAGATCGCGCGCGACGCGCGCGCGGAGGCCCAGCGCCTGGCCCGCATCACGGCCCAGGGCTGATCCCTCCCCAAGGAGTCCGACCGAGGGGGACGGCCCTCGGTCGGTCGCCGTGGACCCAAGCGGGGTCCGCGGCAGCCGGACCGGGGGGTGTGCGTACGCCCTGGCGTACCGCACCCCCCGGGTCGGTGAACCCGTGTCCGCACCCCCACCGGACGCGCCGTCCCCGTGCCGCACCCCCTCCGCCGGCGCACCGCCCCACCCGCGCAACGAGCCGCACCTCCTGCACCCGCACCGCATCGCACCACCTCCCTGACACCCTCGTCGCCGCCGACGTGTAACCGACCGGAGGACCGCCGTGGCTGCCAAGCCCCAGGTTCGCAATGCACAAGACGCAGGATCCGACCTCGATGACGACCGGACCAGACATCCGGTCGACGAGACCCTGCCCCCACTGAAGATGCTCACCAGCGGCCTGCAGCACGTGGCCGCCATGTACGCGGGCGTCGTCGCCCCGCCGCTGATCGTCGGAGCGGCCGTGGGCCTCTCCGGCACCGAACTCACCTTCCTCACCGGTGCCAGCCTCTTCACCGCCGGCCTCGCCACCTTCCTCCAGACCCTCGGCGTCTGGAAGATCGGCGCCCGGCTGCCCTTCGTCAACGGCGTCACCTTCGCCGGCGTCGCCCCGATGCTCGCGATCGTCGACACCACGAAGGACAAGGCCGACGCCCTTCCCGTCATCTTCGGCGCGATCATCGTCGCCGGACTCCTCGGCTTCATCGCCGCCCCCTGGTTCTCCCGCCTCGTGCGGTTCTTCCCGCCGGTCGTCACCGGCACCGTCATCACCCTCATCGGCGTCTCGCTGCTGCCGGTCGCCTTCGGCTGGGCACAGGGGCCCAGTCCCGCGGCCGACGACTACGGCTCGACCACCTATCTGTCGCTGGCCGCCATCACGCTGGTCATCGTGCTGCTGCTGCGCCGCTTCACCCGCGGCTTCCTCAAGCAGGTCGCCGTGCTGGTCGGTCTCGTCCTCGGCACGCTGATCGCCATACCCTTCGGCGTCGCCGACTTCAGCCCGGTGACGGAGGCCGACGTCGTCGGCTTCCCGACGCCCTTCCACTTCGGCGCCCCGCAGTTCGCCCTCGCCGCGATCATCTCCATGTGCGTGGTCATGCTGGTCTCCATGACCGAGTCCACCGCCGACATGCTGGCGCTCGGCGAGATCGTCGAGCGGCCCGCCGACGAGAAGACCATCGCGGCCGGACTGCGCGCCGACACCCTGGGCTCCGCGCTCAGCCCGCTGTTCAACGGCTTCATGTGCAGTGCCTTCGCGCAGAACATCGGCCTGGTCGCCATGACCCGCATCCGCAGCCGCTTCGTGGTCGCCTGGGGCGGAGGATTCCTGCTCCTCATGGGCCTGTCGCCGGTGGCTGCCTCGCTGATCTCGGTCGTGCCGCGACCGGTGCTCGGCGGCGCGGGCGTCGTCCTCTTCGGCTCGGTCGCCGCGAGCGGCATCCAGACGCTGGTCAAGGCCGGACTGGAGAAGGACAACAACGTGCTGATCGTGGCCGTCTCGCTGGCCGTCGGCATCGTCCCCATCACGGCGCCGGAGTTCTACCACGCCTTCCCGGAAACCGCGAAGATCATCCTGGACTCCGGCATCTCCACCGGCTGCGTCGCCGCCGTGCTGCTCAACCTGGTCTTCAACCACCTGGGCAGGAACCGCGACGACGACACGGTGACCGCGCCCATGGAGCCCGGCGACGACATCTCCGGGACCGCCGCGGCCAAGGCGGTGCACGTCCACTGAGCCACCCGGCCCCCCTCCCGCCCGCCCCGGCCCCCGCACCCACCGCGGGGTCCGGGGCGCCGGCCGTTCACGCCCGGCACGCCCGGGGCCGGCCGTGGTGAGCGGACCGTTCGCCACGGCTCCCGGCCGGCCCGCCGTGGTGCTCGTCAACCCCAACACCTCGGCGGCGACCACCAGGACGATGACGGCGATCGCCCGCCGCGCCCTCGCCGGAACGGGGCTCCGGGTCCGGGGCGTCACGGTCTCCGAGGGTCCGCCGATGCTCACCGACCCGGCCGCCCTGCGCGCCGCCGCTCCGCAGGTCGTCACCGCCGCCCGTGCGGCCGTCGCCTCCGGCGACTGCGCGGCCGTGATCGTCGCCGCGTTCGGCGACCCCGGACTCGACGCCGTCCGTGCGCTCCCGGTGCCGGTGGTCGGCATCGGTGCGGCCGCGCTCGCCGAGGCGGCCGCCGCCGGCCGCCGCTTCGGCATCGCCACCACCACCCCGCTCCTCGCCGACGCCCTCGCCGCGCACGTGGCCCGCCAGGGCCTGACGCCGGCGTACACGGGCGCCCGCTTCACCGCCGGCGACCCACAGCGGCTCGCCGCCCGCCCCGACGCACTGCTCGCCGCGCTGACGGACGCCGCCCACGCCTGCGTCGCACGCGACGGAGCCGAGGCCGTGGTCATCGGCGGCGGCCCGCTCGGCGAGGCCGCGGAAGCCCTGCGCCCGCGTCTCCCGGTCCCCGTCGTCGCGCCCATTCCCGCTGCCTGCCGCCGCGTCACCGAGCTGCTCACCGGGGCGCCCTGACGGCCTTCACCGCGCCGCCGGTGGCCTCCCGCGTCACCGGACCACCGCGTCACCGGAACCGCCCTCACCGCTCCACCTCCGTCCGGCGCCGGCACTCGTGCGCCAGGTGCGGATAGGCCGCCGCGATCGCCTCGTACAGACGGCGGCGCAGCAGGCGCTCGGCCTCGGCGCGGCCCGTGGCGCCGTACAGGCCGTCGAGGAGGGCGTCGTAGCGGGAGAGGGCGTGGCGGAGGTAGCCGACCTGCCAGCGGACCATCGCGCCGGCCGCGACGCCGCCGGGTCCGCGCGCGCCGAGCAGGTGCCGGTGGCGGACCGCCCGGCGCTCCAGCTCGGCGGCCGGCAGCCGGGGCACCTCGATGGGCTCGGCGCGGATCGTCGCGAGGACCGCCCGCCGCCTTCGCTCGGCCGCCGCGCCCCGCGCCGCGGGCGTGGCGGACTCGGCGAACTCCGGCGTGCGCTCCACCGCCTCCACCCGCGCGAGCAGATAGAGCCGCACCGGTGCGAGCGTCCAGCGCCGCGGGTCGCGCCCCTGGACGTCGGCCTGGCCGAGCAGCGCGTCCACCATCGCGTGGTTCCAGCCGCGCCCGCGCAGCCCGGCGAGCGACACATACGTCGTACGGTCCGTCACAATTCCCCCTCATTCCGTCGCGGAGAGTGATGGAACCAGTGAAGCGCACCCCACTGACAACGCCCCGGACGGCGTCCTTCCCGTCGCCCCCTTGCCTCCGCGCCACCCGTCGTGCGATATAGGTCCAGACCTTTACGGGATGGAGGCACCCCCATGCAACGCCCCCTCACCGCAACCCTGTTGACCCTCACCGCCCTCGCCGCCGCGCCCCTCACCGCCTGCTCAGGCACCGCCGTCGCCGCGAGAGACACCCGCCCGCCCTCGGTCCCCGCCGGCGTCACCGCCACCGCCGGCAGCGCGACCACCGTCCACGTCATGTGGAACGCCGCCACCGACGACAAGGCCGTCACCGGCTACACCGTCCACCACCAGGGCCGCCCGGTGAAGGAGCTCCCCGCCGGCACCCTCATGACCGACGTCACCGGCCTCGCCCCCGCCACGCCCCACACGTTCACCGTCCGCGCCCGCGACGCCGCCGGAAACGTCTCCGCGGACAGCGCCGCCGTCACCGCCACCACACCCGCCGCCACCGCCGAGGACCGCACGCCCCCGAGCCGCCCCACCGCCCTGCGCGTCACCCCGACCGGTCCCGGCGCCGCCACGCTCACCTGGCGGCCGGCCCGCGACGACACCCGCGTCACCGCCTACGACGTCTACCAGTCGGGCTCCCGCGTCCACACCGTCCCCGGCTCCGCCACCGAGGCCCGCCTCACCACCCTGCGCCCCGCCACCGCCTACACCTTCACCGTCCGCGCCCGCGACGCCGCCGAGAACTCCTCCCCGGACAGCGACGCCGCCGACCTCACCACACCCGCCGCCCCGGGCAGGCGCCCCGCCACCGCGCCCACCGGCGTCACCGCCACCGCCGCCAAGGGCACCATCACCGTCACCTGGACCCCGCCCCGCACCGCGACCCCCGTCAAGGAGCACCAGCTCCACCTGAACGGCCGCTTCGCCACCACCATCGTCTGGGGCGCCGACCCGGGCCCCGGGCCCGTCGAGTACACCCTCACCGTCCCCGCCACCCCCGGCGTCCGCTACGCCCTCACCCTCCGCGCCCGGCTCCCCGACGGCACCTGGGGCGACTTCTCCGCCCCGCGCACGGTCGTGACGGTCTGACGGCGCCGGCGCGACCGGCGAGCCCGGCGGAGGTTCGGCGGCCGTCGCCGACCCGCCACACCGCCGCGCCCCGAACTACGCTGGGAAGCGTGGCCGAGATCGTCCTCACCAACACCGGTCTTGACGCCTTCCTGGAAGCGAACCCCCAGTTCCGGGGACCGGGAGCCGTCAGGGCCGCGGATGCCGTGCTGAGTCTGCTCGCGCTGCGGGGCGCGGACCGGGCGACCGGGGTGCCGGAGCCGACGCCCGCACTCGCCAAGGAGCTCCTCCTCGAAGACCTGCCCGCCTTCGTGTGCGCGGCCCCCGGTGACCTCGGGACCTATCCCGCCGTCCTGCGGGCGCTCGCCGGGCGGTTCGACGGAGAGCGGCGCGGCCGGGTGGAAGGGGCGGTCGGCGAGGCCGAGGCCGATTTCGAACGGGCCATGGGCGACCCCGGCAACCTCACCTGGCCCCGCTGGTACGCCCAGCTGCTGCGCACCGACGGCACCGACCCCGACGACCCCCAGGCCGTACGGGCCTGGCTCGCCGGGCTCGACGGGCCGCCGCTGCCCGACGGAGCGCGACGGGCCGACCTCATGGGCCGCACCGCCGTCGCGGACCTCCTCCTCAGCGAGGTCCTGACGAGGGCCTACGTCCGGGACGCCGAGCGGCCGCCCGCCGCCGGGCCGCTGCTCGGCGACCACGAGGTGGCCCAGGGCATCGGGACCGTCGCCGCCGCGCTGCTCGACCGGTGGACCGCGGCCGGGCTCGCCGAAGGGCTGGCCGGGGAGTACGCCCACCTCGCGCCCGGCCCGGACGACTTCCCCCACCTGGTCCTCGCCGACGCCCTGCTCGACGAGCACCTCGACTACTACGGCGACCCGTCCGTGCCGCTGCCGCCGCCCGAGACGGAAGCGGCCGAGGAGGACGTCGAACGGGACGCCGACCTGCTCGCCGCCGCCGTCGACGAACTCGCGGAGGCGGAGCCGTACGGGGCCGGCGAGGCGCCCGGGACGAGCATGACGGCCGGGACTGGAGGTATGGCCGGGACCGGAGGTACGGCCGGGACTGGAGGTACGGCCGGGGCGGGAGGCGCAGGCGTGCCCGAGCCGGGCGGTGGCGGGTCCGGCCCCCGTGGGGGCGGGGCCGGGCCCTACGGCGGCGAGGCCGCCCATCTGCTCTACACGCTCTACCAGCGCGGCTGCTCCGCCGAGTCGGTCGCACGCCGAGCCGCCGAGTTCGAGGACTGGGCGGTCGACCCGGCCCTGGAGGACGCGCCCGTCCGCGTACCGCCCCCCGCCTCGCCCGCGTACACCACGCCGACCGCCGGCGAACTCGCCCGGCTGCTCGGCTCGCCCGGCATCACCGACACCGACCGAGCCCGGCTCGACAAGCCCGCGCGCGAACTCGCCGCGGTCGTCGACCGGCTGGCCGCGACCGGACTGGTCTTCCGCCACGGCGACGCCTTCGGACTCACCCCGCGGGGCTGCGCCGTGGTCCGCTACCTCCTCGCGGTGCGCAGGGTCGCCGTGCCCGACGCCGCCGAGACGGCCGGCTGGGACGCCGCCCGCCTGGTGGCCGCCGCAGAGGGCTGGCCGCCGGCCGTCGCGGGCCGGGTGCTCGCCGACTGGCTGCGCGCCCGCGGCGACGGCGCCGGGGCCTGGGGTGAGCTGCTCGCGGCGGTCGGCACGGTCAACGCCGGCACCTCCGAAGCCGCCGCCACCCGTGCCCTGCTCGGTCTGCTCGACTGGTCCGCCGCACCGGCCGAGGCGCTGCGGAAGGCCCTTCCGGACCCGGTGGCCGGGGCACGAGCCGAGGAGGCGCTGCGCGCGCGGGGCGAGCGGGTGGAACCGGGCGTGGTGCCGGAATCGGCCCGGGCCCTGCGGGTCCTGGACGGGCTGCCCGGCAAGCGGGGGCCGCTGGAGTCCCGGCGCACCGCCTTCGACGAGGCGGCGGCGGGCTGGCCCGGCGGTTCGGCGGCCCTGGTCGCCACGATGGCGACCGCCGACCCGCACGAGACCGCACGGGTCCTCGGCCCCCTCGGCCTCGCCCCGCCGTGAGGCCGACGCCGCGCGGAGCTCTGGCCCTCGCGGCCCCGGCCCGCCGTCAGGCGTCGGCCCGTGTGAGCCGGACCCCTCGGCGAAGGGCCTGGCTCCGTGGCATCCGGACCTCGCCCGCTCAGCCCGCCGTGAGGTACATCCCGGAGGCGCCCGCGCCCGCCGTGTTGCGGCAGCTGTAGTTGCCGGTCGGCTTCGCGCTGATCAGGGCGAGGCACCGGCCCTGCGCCTGCTGGCCGTAGTAGTTCGGGTGCATGTTCTCCTGGAGCGGGCCCTGGGTCCGGTTCTGGTCGATCCAGCGCGCCCACTCGCTCGTCGTCGCCGAGGCGGGCACGGTCGACGACACCTGCTTGCTGGCCTTGGCGCACACCTCGCGGCCCTGCATCATGTCGCGCAGATCCATGAACTGCGCTCCCTTGGCCGTCGCGACCGCCTTCAGCCGGTTCGCGATCTGCGGGACGAGCGAGTCGCGGGCCCAGTCGGAGTCCCGGTTCCAGAACGGACAGCCGCCGGTGCTCGTGCGGCTCCAGCCGCTCTCCCCGTAGCGGTTCTCGGAGGACCGGGGGATGGGGGAGGGGTAGGACTGGAGCACGATCCGGTAGTCGGAGGCGGAGTATCCGGCGCCGGTCATCACGGCCCTGATCTCGTCGATCGCCTTGCCGACGTCCGCCATCACGCCGTTGATCTTCGCGTCGACCTCGGCCTGCTGGTCGTCGTGGCAGTACGAGTACCAGATGATGTAGTCCGTGGCACAGGTCGTGATGATGTCGGCGAAGCCGAGGTCGTTGCCGCCGATGGACAGCGCGATCAGCTTCACGTCTCGGGTGGCCGCGACGGCCGCGAGCTGGTCGGCCTGCGGGGCCTCGCCCTTGTAGGAGACGCCGCCGGCGACCGAGCGGAACACGTTGCGCGTGGTGGCGCCGGAGCAGGCGAGGTTGATCAGCTCGCTCGCGATCGGGCCCGCGCTCTTCACCTCGGCCGAGTCCGAGCGGTGGCAGCCGTTGGCCTCCGAGGCGCCGTAGATCCGGCTCGGGTCGTACGTGCTGCCGGTCCAGGCCCGGTCGGTGCCGTTGCGGCTGCCACTGGTGGTCAGGCTGTTGCCCATCCAGCGGCCGGCCTCGCCGGAGATGTAGCTGTCGCCCAGGGAGACGACGGCGGTGGGCCCGGTCCCGGGGGAGGCGAGGGCCGGGGCCGGGGTCAGGGAGACGAGCCCGGCGGCGACGCACAGGGCGAGCAGTCCGCGCAGGGCGCGGCGGTGCGGGGACGAAGACATGGCTGTGCTCCTGCGGTGAGCGGTGCGCAGTGAGTGGGGGACAGCCGCCGGCCGGTGGCATGGCGGAATCTCGCACGCACCGGGTTGTTACCGCTAGGTAGCTGCATATTTCGGTTGCGTCACGTGACTTGTGAAACACCATGGATCGAAAAGCGGTGCAAACGGATCGCGTATCGAACGCGAAGGGCCGGGGCCCGGGCGTCCGGTACGCGAAGGACCCCGCCCCCGGTGCTGTGCGAGCACCAGGGGCGGGGTCGTTCTGCGCGGCGGAGCCGGGCCGGGGGCCCGGACGACGCCGGACGGCTGCTGTGCGGTCAGCCGACCAGCTGGTCGTAGGCGGGAAGGGTCAGGAAGTCCGCGTAGTCGGCGTCGAGCGAGACGTGCAGCAGCAGGTCGTGGGCCTGCTGCCACTTCCCGGCCGCGAACGCCTCCTCGCCGATCTCCGCGCGGATCGCGGCGAGCTCCTCGGCGGCGACCTCACGGGCGAGTTCGGGGGTGGCCTTGCGGCCGTTCTCGAAGACGACCTCCGCGTTGATCCACTGCCAGATCTGCGAGCGCGAGATCTCGGCGGTGGCCGCGTCCTCCATCAGGTTGAAGATGGCGACGGCGCCGAGGCCGCGCAGCCAGGCCTCGATGTAGCGGATGCCGACCTGGACGGCGTTGCGCAGACCGTCGTAGGTGGGCTGGGCGTCCAGGGACGCGATGTCGATGAGCTCGGGGCCCTCGACGTGGACGTCCTCACGCAGCCGGTCCTTCTGGTTCGGCTTGTCGCCGAGCACCGCGTCGAAGGAGGCCATGGCGATCGGGACGAGGTCGGGGTGGGCGACCCAGGAGCCGTCGAAACCGTCGCCGGCCTCGCGGTCCTTGTCGGCCTTGACCTTCTCGAACGCGACCTTGTTGACCTCGGCGTCCTTGCGGGACGGGATGAAGGCCGCCATGCCGCCGATCGCGTGCGCGCCGCGCTTGTGGCAGGTGCGGACGAGGAGTTCGGTGTACGCGCGCATGAACGGGGCCGTCATCGTGACCGCGTTGCGGTCCGGGAGGACGAACTTGCTGCCGCCGTCACGGAAGTTCTTGACGATGGAGAAGAGGTAGTCCCAGCGTCCCGCGTTCAACCCGGCGGCGTGGTCGCGGAGTTCGTAGAGGATCTCCTCCATCTCGTACGCGGCCGTGATGGTCTCGATGAGGACGGTGGCGCGGACGGTGCCCTGCGGGATGCCGACGTGGTCCTGGGCGAAGACGAAGATGTCGTTCCAGAGGCGGGCCTCCAGGTGCGACTCGGTCTTCGGCAGGTAGAAGTACGGGCCCTTGCCGAGGTCGATCAGGCGCTGGGCGTTGTGGAAGAAGTAGAGGCCGAAGTCGACGAGCGCGCCGGGCACCGGGCGGCCCTCGACGGTCAGGTGACGCTCCTCCAGGTGCCAGCCGCGGGGCCGCATGACGACCGTGGCGAGCTCCTCGGCCGGCTTGAGCGCGTAGCCCTTGCCCGAGCGCGGGTCGGTGAAGTCGATGTTCCGGGTGTACGCGTCGATCAGGTTGACCTGGCCGAGGATCACGTTCTCCCAGGTGGGCGCGGAGGCGTCCTCGAAGTCCGCGAGCCAGACCCTCGCGCCCGAGTTCAGCGCGTTGATCGTCATCTTGCGGTCGGTCGGGCCCGTGATCTCCACCCGGCGGTCGTTCAGCGCCGCCGGTGCGGGAGCGACCTTCCAGGACTCGTCGGCACGGATCGCCGCCGTCTCGGGCAGGAAGCCCAGCGACGAGGTGCGGGCGATCTCGGCGCGGCGCTCGGCCCGGCGGGCGAGCAGTTCGTCCCGGCGCGGGGTGAACCGACGGTGCAGCTCGGCCACGAAGGCCAGGGCCGTGTCGGTGAGCACCTCCTCCTGGCGCGGCAGGGGCTCGGCTTCGACGACGACCAGGGAGGACGGCGCTGGTGCGGACATGAACTGTCACTTCCTTCAGCGGGCTTCACGGGCGGTGCCAGTCCGGCCGCCGGGCGCGTCGCGCGGCACGCAGTGCCACTGGCGCCGGGATACGGCCGGGAGCGCCGTCTCGGAGGATCAGGCGCTTCTGAACAGTGGATACTAGTTTCCTCATGGTGGAAGTTCAATGGTTTGTTGATGTCGAGATTCTTCGGGTCGACACAACGTGGCGCTCGGTGCCACCACCTTCACTCCAGGTGCACCAGGTCCGCCTCCGTGTCGATGTCATAGGGCTCGGCCACATCCGAACAGTCCACGAGCGTGATCGCATCCCGATGCGCCTTCAGGTAGTCCCGCGCCCCCTGGTCCCCGACCGCGCCCGCCGCGATGGCCGCCCAGCGGTCCGCGCCGAACAGCACCGGATGGCCGCGCCTCCCGTCGTACGAGGCCGCCGCGAGCGTCCCGCGCGAGCCGTACGCGGCACGCACCCGGTCCACCGCCGCGGGGCCGATCCCCGGCTGGTCCACCAGCGACACCAGGGCCGCGTCCACCGGCAGGGCCTCCGCCTTCAGCGACGCGAGCCCGGCGCGCAGCGAGGAACCCATGCCCTCCGCCCAGTCCGGGTTGTCCACCAGGACGCACCCCGGCAGCCGGGCCTCCGCCCGCACCCGCTCGGCGGCCGCGCCGAGCACCACGTGCACCACCTCGCAGCCGCCCTCCCGCAGCACCCGTACGGCGTGCTCGACGAGCGGCCGGCCGCGGTGCGTGAGCAGGGCCTTGGGGCGCCCGCCGAGCCGCCGGCCGCCGCCGGCCGCGAGCAGCAGTCCCGCCACGAGGGGTTCTTCCGTCTCACGAGTCATGGGGAGTGCATACCGCATCGCGGCCGGATCACACGGATGTCTGAACTTGCGTCCGGCCGCTGGCGTGCCGGGCGCGCGGGGGAGTTAACTGGCCCGCGACCCAGGGCGCCCGACCACGGCCCGGCGGTCGGCACAGTGGCGTGCGCAAGTGGGGGAACCATGTTGCGAAGCGTGGGGCAGAGGCGAGTGAGCGCTGACGGCGTGGACCCGAGGGTGGCCGAACTGCGCGCCGCCGTGTCCCGGTTACGGCGCGAACTGGCCGGACACCGCCGCGATTTCGCCGACCGCGGGATCGCCGAGGACGAGCTCGCCGCGCTCGACGCGATGGCCGCCGGCGGAGCTCCGGAGGTGTGGCGGCTGCGCCGCTCGCTGCTCCTCATCGCGGGCGCGGTCGGTTCGGTCAGCGCCCTCGCCGAGGGGCTCGCGGCGGTCCGGGGCGCCGTCGAACTCTTCGGCCCGCCGCCACCCCCTCCGGCCGACGCGTCCTGAGACGGCCCGCCGGCCGGGCAGGCCCCGGGATGCCGGGTGCCGTGGCACCCGGGTCCTCGGATGCGCGCGCAGCGCCTGAGGAGCATCTGTGCCCGCGCAACCCCCGATCGGTCGCCGGGGCCCGCTCAGCCCCCGGCCAGCCGCCGCGTCCGCTCGGCCCTCGATCGGTCGTCGGGCCCGCTAAGTCCCCGGCCAGCCACCGCGTCCGCTCAGTCCCCGGCCAGCCGCCAGGCCCGCTCAGCGCCTGATCAGCCGCCGCGCGGTCGCCGCCGCCACCGCCGCCGTCCGGGAGTCCACGCCGAGCTTGGCGAAGATGTGCACCAGGTGCGACTTCACCGTCGCCTGGCTCAGGAACAGCGCCTTGCTGATCTGCTGGTTCGACAGACCCTCGCCGACCAGCTGGAGCACCTCCAGCTCGCGCCGGGTCAGCGCCTCCGCCGGGGTCCGCATCCGGTCCATCAGCCGGTGCGCCACCGCGGGGGCCAGCGCCGACTGGCCCGCCGCCGCGGTCCGGACCGCCGCCGCCAGTTCCTCCGGAGGGGCGTCCTTCAGGAGATAGCCCGAGGCGCCCGCCTCCACGGCCGCGAGGATGTCCGCGTCCGAGTCGTACGTGGTCAGGACCAGCACCCGCGGCCCGCCCGGTACGGCGGTGATCGCCGCGGTCGCCTCCGAGCCGTGCATCCCGGCCCCGAACTGGAGGTCCATCAGGACCACGTCCACACCCCCGGCGGCGGCCAGCTCGACCGCCTCCTCCGCGGTCGCCGCCTCGCCCACCACCGTGAAGTCCGGCTCGGTGTCGAGGACGGCGCGCAGTCCGGCCCGTACCACCGGGTGGTCGTCGGCGAGCAGCAGTCGGACGGTCATCGTCAGGCTCCGGGCAGGGGGAGGGACACGGCCACGGCGGTGCCCTGGCCGGGCGCGGACTCGACGGTGAACGAGCCGCCCAGCGACTCGGCCCGCGAGCGCATCGCCGGAAGACCGAAGCCGCCCCCCGAGGACGGCCGCACGGTGACCGGGTCGAAGCCCTTGCCGTCGTCCACCACGTCCAGCGTCACCGAGCCGCCCATGAACGACAGCGTGATCTCCGCACGCGAGGCCGAGGCGTGCCGCACCGTGTTCGCGAGCGCGGACTGGGCGATCCGCAGCAGCGCCACCTCGTACGGCGTGGGCAGTCCGACCGGCGTCCCGCTCACCGAGCAGCGCACCCGCGGCCCGTCGGGCCCGGTCGTCCCGCACAACCGCTCCAGCGCCCCGGCCAGCGAACCGTGCTCCAGGTCGGGCGGCGTCAGCGCCCGCACGAAGCGGCGCGCCTCCGCGAGGTTGTCCTGCGCGGCCCGCCGCGCCTCGTCGATGTGCCCGGCGGCCGGCGAGCCCGCGGGCAGCGCCCGCTCGGCGGCCCGCAGCAGCAGCTGGATCGACGAGAGCCCCTGGGCCAGGGTGTCGTGGATCTCCCGGGCGAGCCGCTCCCGCTCGGCGAGCGTTCCCGCGTGCCGCTCGGCCGCCGCCAGCTCGGCCCGCGTGGCCATCAGCTCCTCGACCATGCGCCGCCGCCGCTCGCTCTCCCGGTACAGGGCCTGGTAGCCGAGCACCGTCGCGACGGCCACCGCGGCGCCGAGCAGCGGACCGATGAAGACGCCCGGATTCAGCGCGGCGCCGTGCCGCACGTACGACAGGATCGCGGCGCACGCGGTGAGCGCCACCGCCGGCAGCGACCAGCGCGCCGGCAGCAGGTGCAGCTGCAGGAAGTACAGCGGGAAGGCGATCCAGAGTGCCTCGGGCGTCACCCACAGCAGCACCAGCCAGCTCAGGCACAGCAGCCCGAGCCAGACCGCGGCGGCCCGCTGCGAGGCCCGGACCGACGGCAGCACCGACCCCGCCGCGTACACCGCGCCGGTGACCACGGCGGCCGTGACGCCCGCGGCGGGGTGCGCGCGCAGCGCGGCGAGCGCCAGCAGGCCCGCCATCAGGAGATGGAGGCAGAGGCGCAGCACGCGCAGGGCGGGGGTGAGCGAACGGGGATCCATGACCCGTCCAGGGTAGGCGGGCCCCGCCGCCGGTCCGTGCGATCCGGGATCGACCGAAAGTTTGATTGTCCGCATAAGGACGAGGTAACGGCCCGGTTCGGAGGCCTGGCGGATCTCCCGTACGGTGACAAATCATGCGTAACTGGATGTTCGGCGGCATTTACGGGACCGTCCTGGCGAGCGCGCTGCTCGCGGCCCTGCAGAGCGAGGGCGAACCCTTCACGCCCGTGTACGACGCGCTGTGGATCCTGGTCACGGGAATCGCCGCCGGCCTGGTGCACGGATACGCGCACCACATGGCCACCCATCACACCGGCAGCGCCGCCGTGCGCTGGAAGCGGCTGGTCACCGCGCTGGGGGACGAGTGGCCCCTGGTGGTCGGCGTCCTGCCGACCGTGGCGCTGCTCCTGCTGGCCGGGGCGGCGGACTGGCCCGAGGAACCGGTCACCACGGCCGGCCTGGCGCTCAACACCCTGCTGCTCGGCGGCTGGGGCACCTTCGCCGCGCTCAGATCCGGCTACCGACGCGGCTCGGCCGTGCTCGTGGGCCTCGCGGACGCGACGATCGGCCTGGCGATCGCGGTGGCGAACGCGCTGATCAAGTAGCCGGTCGTCCGGTCGGATCCCTGATCGGTCGCCGATGATCGACTTCGAGGCGTCGAGGCAACCGCCGTGCCGGAAGCGCGGAGCGGGGTCCGCCGGCCCACCTGAGGCCGACCGGCCACCCGACCGGGCCCACGACCTCGCCCCGCGCCGACGACGAGACCTCAAGCGGTTCACGCCGCATCCACGGCCGCACCGCGCCGAGGTGAAGACTCCTTGACGTTCGTGCCCCAGGGCCGCCCGAGCCAGGGCCGCAAACGGTCCTCGGAGGGCCGCGGCGGCCCTGCCGCAGCAGCGCGCACCCTTCCCGCCGGACCGCCCCCGATCGCCCTTCAGGAGCCCGTCCGGGGCCCCGCCGTTTCTGCTCTGACCTGGTGCTTTCTGGGGAATTCCCTAGGCTGGGGGAGCTGTGTCGGACACCCTCGGAGGGGGCACCATGAGCGAGGAATCCACGACCTACGACGCCGGCGCGATCGTGGTGCTGGAGGGCCGGGAGGCAGTTCGGAAACGACCCGGGATGTACATCGGATCGGTCGGTGAACGGGGTCTTCACCACCTGGTGCTCGAGGCCGCCGAGCGGTCGCTGAGCGAGATCCTCGGCGGCACCGCCAGCTGTGTCGAGATCACTCTCACCGCCGACGGCGGCGTCCGTGTCGCCGACGACGGCACGGCGCTTACCGTCGGCCACGCCGGCTCCACCGACGGCCCTTCGCTGGAGACCCGATTGACCGTGCTCTCCTGCGGGGCACCGCCCGCCGGCCGACACTCGCTGCACGTCGGATGTTTCGGTATCGGGTTGGCCGTCGTCAACGCCTTGTCGAGCAGTCTGATGGCAGAGGTACGGCGCGACGGCACCCGCTGGGTGCTGGAGTACGAGCGAGGCGTGCCCGTCGGGGTGCCCGCCCGCTCCGGGCCGGCCGACGGCAGCGGTACCGCGCTCACTTTCCGGCCCGACGACGAGATCTTCGAGACGCGGGTGTTCTCGTTCGACGCACTGGTCGAGCGGTTCAGGGAACTGGCCTTCCTGAACCGCGAGTTGGACATCACCTTGACCGATGACCGCGACCCTGCGGCGCCCCGGGCCGTGCACCTTCGCTTTCCTGGCGGCCCGAAGGACTACCTCGCGGAACAGAGCGCCCCACTCCACCCGGACGTGATCGGCTTCGAGCGCGAGTACTCCGAGATGGAGGGAACGGTGGAGGTGGCCCTCCGCTGGTGCGACTTCCGAGAGGAACGGATCGCAAGCTACGCCAACAGCCTGCCGACCACCGACGGCGGCACGCACGAACTCGGCTTCCGAGACGGCCTGGCAGCCGCGCTCCATGGCTATGCCCGGGAACGACGGCTGCTCGGTCCTTCCGATCCCGACTTCACCCCCGCTCAGCTCGGTGCGGGCCTGACGGCGGTCGTGTCGGTGAAGCTGGACTCGCCCGAGTTCGAGGGGGCAACCCGCAGCCGACTGGGCAACAGGCCCGTCCGCGCCTGCGTTGCGGAGGCCGTACGAGAGCACCTGATCGCCTGGCTGCGCGCCGACCCGGCGCGGGCGACGGCCGTCCTCGCCCGGATCTCGAAGGCCCCTCGCCACTGACGGCAGCACACCGGACACACGCAGCCGCCAAGGCCGTCATGGAGAGCTCACTCCGCACGTCTGCCCAGGTGACGGCGATCTGCCGAATCAACCGAAAGTTCGACCCCGGAGCCATCCGTGGCGCGATGCCCGCCCCGGCCCTCGCGCAGCAGGCTTGGGCGCATGTTCGTGGCATGGAGAGACCTGAGATTCGCCAAGGGGCGATTCACCTTGATGGGCACGGTGATCGTCCTGATCACCCTGCTCGTCGGACTGCTGTCGGGGCTGACCGCCGGGCTCGCCCGGGAGAACGTCTCCGCGATCACCGGCCTGCCGGCGGACCGGCTGGCCTTCGCCGCCCCGCCCGACGGCCGGTCGGTCTCCTTCACCGACTCGACCGTCACCGCCTCGCAGTGGCGGGACTGGGCCGCCCGGCCCGGCGTCAGCGCCGCCGAGCCGCTCGGCATCCGCACCCTCAACGCGGCGGCCGGCGGGCGCACCGCGGCCGTCTCCGCCTTCGGCACCGCGTCCGGATCCGGGATCGCGCCCGGCGGCACCGGCCCCGGCCGGGTGGTCCTCTCCACGTCGGCGGCGAAGGAACTCGACGTCACCCCCGGGGACACGGTGCGCCTCGGCACCCTGGACGCGGCGGTCGCCGCGGTCTCCGGGGACGCCTCGTACAGCCACACGCCCGTCGTGTGGACCTCCCTCGGCGACTGGCAGAAGCTCGGGCACAGCGGCACCACGCCCGAGGAGCAGGCCACCGTCATCGCGCTCAGCGGCGCGGGCGCCGACTGGGCGGCCGGGGACGCCGCCCTGAGGACCTCCTCGAAGACGATCGACGAGGCGCTCGGCGCCATAGGGTCCTACCAGGCCGAGAACGGCTCGCTGCAGCTGATGCGCGGCTTCCTCTTCGCGATCTCCGCGCTCGTCATAGGGGCCTTCTTCACCGTCTGGACCATCCAGCGCAGCGCCGACGTGGCGGTCCTCAAGGCGCTCGGCGCCTCGACGCGGTACCTCCTGAAGGACGCGCTCGGCCAGGCCGTGGTGATGCTGACCGCCGGCACGCTGTTCGGCACCGGACTCGCCGTCGGCTTCGGCGCGCTGATCAGCGGCGGCGACGTGCCCTTCGTGCTCGACCCGCTGACCGTGCTCGGCCCCGCCGCCGTGATCGTCGTCCTCGGAGTGCTCGGCGCGGCCCTGTCCATCCGGCGGATCACCGCCGTCGATCCCCTGACCGCCCTCGGGAGTGCCCGATGAGCCTGCTGCTCGACCACGTGACCCTGACCTACCCGGACGGCGACGGCCGGCTCACGGCCCTCGACGCCGTGTCCCTCGATGTGCCCGCGGGATCGCTCGCCGCGGTCGTCGGCCCGTCGGGCTCCGGAAAGTCCAGCCTGCTCGCGGTCGCCGCGACCCTGGTCACCCCGGACAGCGGACGGGTCGTCGTGGCCGGTACCGAGACCTCGTCGCTCGGTCCCGCGCAGAAGGCGGAGCTGCGGCGCGAGACGGTCGGCATCGTGTTCCAGCAGCCGAACCTGCTGCCCTCGCTCACCGCCCTGGAGCAGCTCCAGGTCATGGCCCATCTGTCCGGGCGGACGAGCCGGACGGCGAGGGAACGGGCCGGGGAGCTGCTGGACGCGGTCGGTCTGGCGGTGCAGGCGCACCGCCGCCCGCACCAGCTCTCCGGCGGGCAGCGCCAGCGCGTGAACATCGCCCGGGCGCTCATGAACGAGCCGTCCGTGCTGCTCGTCGACGAGCCGACCAGCGCCCTGGACCACGAGCGGGGCGCGGCGGTCATGGAGCTGCTCGCCGGGCTGACGGCGGAGCGCGGGACGGCGACGGTCCTGGTCACCCACGACCGCACGCACCTGGACCGGGCGGACCGGGTGGTGACCGTGCGGGACGGACGGATCACGGAGGAGGCACGCGTCTGACGGAGCGGCGCGGGTCCGACGGATGCGGTGCGCGTCCGGCGGATGCGGCGAGAGCCGAGGGATGTGGCGCGGGCCGAGGGGTGTGGCGCGGGCCGAGGGGTGTGGCGCGGGTCCGGCGGAGGCTGCCTGGGGCCGCGGGGTGCGGCGCGCGTCCGACGGAAGCGCGGAGGTGCCCGGAACCGTGTGGTTCCGGGCACCTCCGCGCGTTCTCAGCCGTGTCCGTTGCCCGCCGTGTTGGCGAGGGCGGTCGAGAGTTCCTCGGCGACCTGGTGGAGGATCGGGACGATCTTCTCGGTCGCCGCCTCGGTCACGCGGCCCGCCGGGCCCGAGATGGAGATGGCCGCCGCGGTGGGGGAGTCGGGTACCGGCACCGCGAGGCAGCGGACTCCTATCTCCTGCTCGTTGTCGTCGACCGCGTAGCCCGTCTCGCGGACGGTCGCCAGCGCCTCCAGGAAGCCCTCGGGCGTGGTGATCGTCTTCTCGGTCGCGGCCGGCATGCCCGTACGGGCGAGGAGCGCGCGGACCTCGTCGGCCGGGGTGTGGGCGAGCAGCGCCTTGCCGACGCCGGTGGAGTGCGGCAGCACCCGCCGGCCGACCTCGGTGAACATGCGCATCGAGTGCTTGGACGGCACCTGCGCGACGTACACGATCTCGTCGCCGTCGAGCAGCGCCATGTTCGCGGTCTCGCCGGTCTCCTCCACGAGCCGCGCCAGATAGGGGCGGGCCCAGGTGCCGAGCAGCCGGGAGGCGGACTCGCCGAGGCGGATCAGGCGGGGGCCGAGGGCGTAGCGCCGGTTGGGCTGCTGGCGGACGTATCCGCAGGCGACCAGGGTGCGCATGAGACGGTGGATGGTGGGCAGCGGCAGGCCGCTGCTGGCGGAGAGCTCGCTCAGCCCGACCTCGCCGCCGGCGTCGGCCATCCGCTCGAGGAGGTCGAAGGCACGCTCGAGGGACTGGACGCCCCCGCTCGCGGCGGGTTTGGCGGCGTCGGTGGTGCTGGCGCTGGACGTCGGCACGTCACGGTCCTTTCGGGGCAGGCGGCACGTCAGCAGCCTACCGGGCCGCCGCGCCGGGCACACGGCCCAGGTTCCGGTGTCCGGGCCGGTCAGGGGGTGTTTGTCCGTTTGTCGGCGACTGCCGTGAGGGCTCCGGGTGCACCCCGCATGTGCGGAGCTACGTTCTACGGTACGAAATTCGCATTCCACTTCGTGGAAACATCCAAGCGCGGTTCGTCCGCGTCTCATCCTGGAAGTGTGCCCTTGACGACCTGTCGTCCCGGACGCACACTCCTTCAACAGTTCGTTGAATTTCTGCTTCCCGGAAGCAGGCGAGGAAGAAGGGGTACGGGTGGACATCGACCTGGTCCTGCGTTCGACGCGTGTCATCACTCCCGAGGGGACGCGTGCGGCGTCGATCGCCGTCGCCGGCGGGACGATCGCGGCCGTGCTGCCCCACGACGCCGAGGTGCCCGCCGGGGCCCGGCTCGAGGACGTCGGCGACGACGTCGTCCTGCCCGGTCTCGTCGACACCCACGTCCACGTCAACGACCCCGGCCGCACGGAGTGGGAGGGCTTCTGGACCGCCACCCGCGCCGCGGCCGCCGGCGGCATCACCACCCTGCTCGACATGCCGCTCAACTCGCTGCCGCCCACCACCACGGTCGAGCACCTGCGGACCAAGCAGGACGTCGCCCGCCCGAAGGCCCACGTCGACACGGGCTTCTGGGGCGGCGCGCTGCCCGACAACGTCAAGGACCTGCGCCCCCTGCACGACGCGGGCGTCTTCGGCTTCAAGTGCTTCCTCTCGCCCTCCGGCGTCGACGAGTTCCCGCAGCTCGACCAGGAGCAGCTGGCCGCCTCCCTCGCCGAGATCGCCGGCTTCGGCGGACTGATGATCGTCCACGCCGAGGACCCGCACGAGCTGGACGCCGCCCCGCAGAAGGCGGGCGAGAGGTACGCCGACTTCCTCGCCTCCCGGCCCCGCGTCGCCGAGAACACGGCCATCGAGAACCTGGTCAACCAGGCCCGGCGGCTGAGCGCCCGCGTCCACGTGCTGCACCTGTCCTCCTCCGACGCGCTGCCGCTCATCGCCGCCGCCAAGGCCGAGGGCGTCAAGATCACCGTCGAGTCCTGCCCGCACTTCCTCACCCTCACGGCCGAGGAGGTCCCCGACGGCGCCACCGAGTTCAAGTGCTGCCCGCCCATCCGCGAGGCCGCCAACCAGGACCTGCTCTGGCAGGGCCTCGCCGACGGCACCATCGACTGCATCGTCTCCGACCACTCGCCGTCCACCGCCGACCTCAAGACCGGCGACTTCGCCTCCGCCTGGGGCGGCATCTCCTCCCTCCAGCTCGGCCTGCCCGCCATCTGGACCGAGGCCCGCCGCCGCGGCCACGACCTCACCGACGTCGCCCGCTGGATGTCGCAGGCCCCGGCCGAGCTCGCCGGCCTCTCCCGCAAGGGCGCCATCGAGCCCGGACGCGACGCCGACTTCGCCGTACTCGACCCGGACGCCACCTTCACCGTCGACCCGGCCGAGCTCCAGCACCGCAACCGGATCACCGCCTACGCGGGCCGGACCCTGTACGGCGTCGTCACCTCCACCTGGCTGCGCGGCGAACGCATCAACGACCGCGGCACCCTGGCCGAGCCTTCGGGCCGCCTCCTCGAAAGGAACAACTGACCGTGACCGGGCTGCACATATCCCCTCTGGCCTCCTTCACCGGCGACGCCAGCCCCTACGGAGGCGGCGACCCGTACGCCGACTACCGCACGGCCGACTTCCCCTTCACCCAGTACGCGGACCTCGCCGACCGCCGCCTGGGCGCGGGCGTGATCGCCGCCAACGACGAGTTCTTCGCCGAGCGCGAGAACCTGCTCAAGCCCGAGGCCGCCGAGTTCGACCCCGAGCACTTCGGCCACAAGGGCAAGATCATGGACGGCTGGGAGACCCGCCGCCGCCGCGGCGTCTCCGCCGAGCAGCCGCACCCCACCGAGGACGACCACGACTGGGCCCTCGTACGCCTCGGTGCGCCCGGCGTGATCCGCGGCATCGTCGTGGACACCGCCCACTTCCGCGGCAACTACCCGCAGGCCGTCTCGATCGAGGCCACCTCGGTCGCCGGCTCGCCCTCGCCCGAGGAGCTGCTCGCCGACGACGTGAAGTGGACGACCCTCGTCCCGCGCACCGCCATCGGCGGCCACGCCGCCAACGGCTTCGCCGTCGACGTCGAGCAGCGCTTCACCCACCTCCGGGTCAACCAGCACCCGGACGGCGGCATCGCCCGCCTCCGCGTGTACGGCGAGGTCGCCCCGGACCCGGCGTGGCTGGCCGTGCTCGGCACCTTCGACCTCGCGGCCCTGGAGAACGGCGGCCAGGTCGAGGACGCCTCCGACCGCTTCTACTCCCCGGCCACCAACACCATCCAGCCCGGCCGCTCGCGCAAGATGGACGACGGCTGGGAGACCCGCCGCCGCCGCGACAAGGGCAACGACTGGATCCGCTACAGCCTCGCCGCCGAGTCCGAGATCCGCGCCGTCGAGATCGACACCGCGTACCTCAAGGGCAACAGCGCCGGCTGGGCCGCGCTGTCCGTGGCCGCCGAGGGCTCCGAGGACTGGACCGAGATCCTGCCCCGGACCCGCCTCCAGCCCGACACCAACCACCGCTTCGTGCTCGACACGCCGGCGGTCGGCTCCCGGGTGCGGATCGACATCTACCCGGACGGCGGCATCTCCCGCCTCCGTCTCTTCGGCTCCCTCACCGAGGCGGGCGCGGCCAAGCTGACCGCCCGCCACCAGGAGCTCGGCGGCTGACGCCGTCCGACACCGGTGCCGGGTGGGCCGACCGCCCCGGCACCGGGGCCCGGCGGGCCGACCGCCCGCCCCGGCACCGGGGCCCGGCGGGCCGACCGACCGCCCCGGCCCCAGGCCGTCTCTTCCGGAGCCTGGCCGGTTCCGGCGAAACGGCCCAGGCGCGCGGCGGCCGGCACCGCCGCGCCACCCCGAACTGAGCGGGTACGACACCCCGCTCGGCCCGCGAGGGCGCACCGGAATGACAGCACCGGTGCGCCCTCGCGTCTCACGCGGCGCGGGCAGGGCGCGTGCCGCTCAAGCGGCGTGGCCGCCGTCCACCGAGAACTCGGCGCCCGTCACGTAGCGCGCGTCCGGCCCGGCCAGGAAGGCGACCATCGCCGCGACCTCCTCCGCCGTACCGAAGCGGCCGAGTGCCGTCATCCGGGCCTGGCCCTCCGCGTACGGGCCGTCGGCCGGGTTCATGTCGGTGTCCGTCGGACCCGGGTGGACGATGTTGGCCGTGATGCCCCGGCCGCCGAGCTCCCGGGCGAGGGCCTTCGTCAGGCCGACCAGCGCGGCCTTGCTGGTCGTGTACAGCGTGCCGCCCGGGCCCGGCACCCGCTGGGTCATGCAGGTGCCGATGGTGACGATCCGGCCGCCCTCTTCCATGCGCGCGGCCGCCGCCTGCGAGGCGAGGAAGGCGGAGCGGACGTTCACCGCCAGCACCCGGTCCACGTCGGCCAGGGAGATCGACTCCAGCGGGCCGAGGAGACCGACGCTGACGTTGTTGACCAGGACGTCGAGCCGGCCGAGGGCGTCGGCCGCCCACTCCACCGCTCCCGCCGCGTCGCCCGCGTCCCCGGCGTCCGCCCGCAGCGGGAACGCCTTGCCGCCGGCCTCCTCGATCCGGGCGGCGACCTCCCGGGCCTGCTCCTCGCCGCGGACGTAGGTGAAGGCCACGTCCGCGCCCTCACGGGCCAGGCGGACGGCCGTCGCCGCGCCCATGCCCCGGCTGCCGCCGGTGACCAGAACCGCCTTGCCGTTCATCGTGGACATTCCCGAACTCCTCGTACGTCGGTGGTCATCGCGCTTCGCCGCGCATGTCGTGCGCTGCGAAGCGGGGCCACGTGTTGCCGCGTGTTGTTGCGTGCTCAATCAAACGTGGGCGGGAGTGCCGGCGCTGGCGGGAATCGGACGCCGAGACGGCCAAGGGACGGGCCCGGCGGCGACCCCGGCGCACCCACCGATCAGTTCCGCCGAGCGGCACGGTCGGAAGGAGTGGGACACCATGGTCCGGGGAGACCCGGCCGAACCGAAAGGCACCCGTCATGGCCACCCTGAGCCTCACCCAGTTCCTCACCCTCGACGGCGTCTACCAGGCCCCCGGCGGCCCCGAGGAGGACACCACCGGCGGCTTCGACCTCGGCGGCTGGGTCCACCCGTACGTCGACGACGACTTCGGCCGGTTCGTCAACACGCTCTTCGAACGGCCCGACGCCTTCCTCCTGGGCCGCCGCACCTACGACATCTTCGCGAGCTACTGGCCGAAGCAGACCGACCCCGCCGACCCGATCGCGGGCAAGCTGAACGCCCTCCCCAAGTACGTCGTCTCCACCACGCTCGGCGAGGCCGACTGGCCCACCACGACCGTCCTGCGGGGCGACGCCGCCGACGCGGTCTCCGCGCTCAAGTCCCGCCTGGACGGCGAGATCCAGATGCACGGCAGCGGCGGCCTGGCGCGCACCCTCCTGGAGCACGACCTGATCGACACCCTGCACCTGCTCGTCTTCCCGGTCGTGCTCGGCAAGGGCCGCCGCCTCTTCACCGAGGGCGCCACGCCGAGCGCCTTCCGGCTCGCCGGCTCCCGCACCACGAGCAAGGGCGTCACCATCCAGACGTACGAGCAGGCGGGACGGCCGACGTTCGGCACCATCGGCGAGTAGCGGGCGTCCGGCGCCGACGGCCTCCGGCACCGACGGGCGCACGGCACCGAGGGGCGCACGGCGGCGACAGCGCACGGCGGCAGCGGCGCACGGCGGTTGTGCGGGCGGGAGGGGCGCGGGGAGCGGAGAAGCGGGCGCGGGGAGTGGAGGAGCGAGGCGCGGAGGAGCGGGCACGGGGCGCGGGGAGAGGGGGAGCCGGGTGCGGGGCGCGAGGCGCGGAGGAGCGAGGCGCGTGGGAGCCGACCGGGATGCGCGGGGGAGCCGGCCGGGATGCGCGCGGGAAAGATGTAGCCACCATCCTCCCCGGCCGATACGGTGATCCTTCCCGTGTGAGAGCCGCCGACGTCTCCACCCCGCCCCACGAGCCGGAGACCGCTCGACGATGACGACCGCCGCCGTACCCGTACCCCTCGGCGCTCCCCGCCGCGCCTGGCTCACCGATCTGCCCGTCCTGCTCGTCGCGGTCGTCTGGGGAGCCAGCTACCTCGCCGCCAAGGGCATCACCACCGCCCACACGGTGCTCGCCGTCCTCGTCCTGCGGTTCGCCGTGGTGCTGCCGGTCCTCGTCACGGCCGGGTGGCGCAGGCTGCGGGCGCTGGACGCCGCACAGTGGCGCGGGGCGGCCGTCCTCGGCCTGATCCTCGCCGGGATCTTCCTCCTGGAGACGTACGGCGTCGTCCAGACCTCCGCCACCAACGCGGGTCTGATCATCAGCCTCACCATGATCTTCACACCGCTCGCCGAGGCCGCCGTCACGCGGATCCGGCCGCCCCGGGCCTTCCTGGCCGCCGCCGGGCTCTCGGTGGCGGGCGTGGTGCTGCTGACGCAGGGCGGCGGGTTCACCGCGCCCTCCCTCGGCGACCTGTTGATGCTGCTCGCGGCCCTCGCCCGCACCGTCCACGTGCTCGCGATGGCGCGGATCAAGGCCGTCCGGAGCGCGGACTCCCTGTCGCTCACCACCGTCCAACTCGGCTCCGCCGTCGCCGTCTTCGCCGTCCTGTCCGCCCTCCCGGGCAGCGGCGCCACGCCGTGGGCGGCGGCAGCGGACTTCGGGCCGGGCGAATGGGCGGGCCTGCTCTTCCTCTCCGTCTTCTGCACGCTCTTCGCCTTCTTCGTGCAGATGTGGGCCGTGCGCCGCACCTCGCCGTCCCGGGTCAGCCTGCTGCTCGGCACCGAGCCCCTGTGGGCCGCCGCCGCGGGCATCGCCCTGGCCGGCGACCGCCCGGGCCTCGTGGGCCTGGCGGGCGCGGCACTGGTCCTGGCGGGCACGGCGTGGGGCCGCGGGGCGGCCGGGGTCGTCTCCTCCGGATCCCGGCCGGATCCGAAGAGGGCGACCTAACTCTTCACCCGGTCCGACATCACCATCAGCGCGAGGCCCAGCGCCGCGATCACGATGTTCGCGAACAGGGCGCGGTGCTCCAGGAACCAGACGTTCTCCGTCAGGAAGCGGGTCACGCCCATGAAGCGGAACCAGCCCCCGGTCAGTTCGCGGATGACGCCGAAGACGCCGAAGACCGTCAGCAGGAAGCCCGTCACCTCGAGAAGTTTCTTCATGCCCCGAGCCTGATCCCCGGGCGGGTGTCGCCGCGTCGGGCGGAGGTATCGCGTCGATGCGGAGCCGTACGACCGAAGTCGCGGGCCGTGCGACTTTGGTATCGACCGGCCGTTCCCGGGCCGCGACACGGCTCCCACCTGCGTACATTTCCCGTATGACACGCACCTGGCTGCTCCCTTCCCACCTGGTCGAGGCCGCCCGGACGGGCGCGCTCGACGGGGCGGAGGGGCCGCGGCCGCGGCGGACCGCGCGGGACTGGGTGGTGGACACCTGTCTGTTCCTGCTCGCCGCGTTCGTCGGGCTGCTCGCCGCCGAGACCAGCGCCCGGTACAACAGCGAGGCCGTCACCCTCGCCGACCAGATCGTCGGCGCTCTCGCCTGCGTCGCGCTCTGGCTGCGCCGCCGGTGGCCCGTCGGCCTCGCCGTGACCCTGTCCGTCGTCAGCGTCGTCGCGCCCACCGCGGCCGGCGCTCTCCTCGCGAGCCTGTTCAGCGTCGCCGTGCGCCGCCCGTTCCGGCAGGTCGCCGGGATCGGGCTGCTCGCCATCGCCGCCTCGACCGTCCAGGTCTTCGTCCGCCCCGACCCCGAGACGGGCGTCCCCCTCGGCATCGCGCTCGGCGTCGTCGTCGTTCTCCTCGTCACGGCCTGGGGCATGCTCGTACGCTCCCGCCGCCGGCTGGTCGAGGCGCTGCGCGACCGGGCCCTGCGCGCCGAGGCCGAGGCGGAGCTGCGCGTCGAGCAGGCGCAGCGGGCGGCCCGCGAGGCCATCGCCCGCGAGATGCACGACGTCCTCGCCCACCGGCTGACCCTGCTCAGCGTGCACGCCGGCGCCCTGGAGTTCCGGCCCGACGCCCCGCCCGAGCAGATCGCCCGGGCCGCCGGAGTCATCCGGGACAGCGCCCACGAGGCCCTCCAGGACCTGCGGGAGATCATCGGTGTGCTGCGCTCCCCGGGCGAGGGCGCCGAGGACCGCCCGCAGCCCACCCTCGCCACCCTCGACACCCTCGTCGCCGAGGTCCGTGGGGCCGGCATGAAGGTCGTCCTCGACTCCGCCGTCACCGACCCGGACACGGTGCCCGTCGCCACCGGCCGCACCGTCTACCGGATCGCCCAGGAGGCCCTCACCAACGCCCGCAAGCACGCCCCCGGCGCCGAGGTCACCGTCACCGTGCGCGGCCGCCCCGGCGACGGCCTCACCGTCGACGTCCGCAACGCCGCGCCCTCCGGCCCCGTCACGGACGTCCCCGGCTCCGGGCAGGGACTCATCGGTCTCACCGAGCGCGCCACCCTCGCCGGCGGCCGTCTCGACCACGGACCGGCCCCCGACGGCGGGTTCGCCGTCCACGCATGGCTACCGTGGCCCGCATGACCATCCGGCTGCTGATCATCGACGACGACCCCCTGGTCCGCGCGGGCCTCGCCTTCATGTTCGGCGGAGCGGAGGACATCACGATCGTCGGCGAAGGCGCCGACGGCGCCGAGGTCCCCGCCCTCGTCGACCGGCTCGCCCCCGACGTCGTCCTCATGGACATCCGCATGCCCGCGGTCGACGGCCTCGCCGCCACCGAGGAACTGCGCTCCCGGCCCGGCGCCCCCGAGGTCGTCGTCCTCACCACCTTCCACGCCGACGAGCAGGTGCTGCGCGCGCTGCGCGCCGGGGCCGCCGGCTTCGTCCTCAAGGACACCCCGCCGGCCGAGATCGTCGCCGCCGTCCGCCGGGTCGCCGCCGGTGATCCCGTGCTCTCGCCCGCCGTGACCCGCCGGCTCATGAGCCACGTCGCCGGGCACGGCGGGACGCCGCCCCGGCCGTCGCGCCGCGCCCTCGCCCTCGAACGCCTCGCCCCGCTCGCCGTGCGCGAGCGCGAGGTCGCCGTCGCCGTCGGCCAGGGCCGCTCCAACGCCGAGATCGCCGCCGCCCTCTGCATGAGCGTCCCCACCGTCAAGACCCACGTCTCGCGCATCCTGGCCAAACTCGGCCTCAACAACCGTGTCCAGATCGCCCTGCTCGTCCACGACGCCGGACTCCCGGACCTCCCGGACGGGCAGAACGGGTCCTAGGGTGGACTGATGTCCGTCATCGATCTGGGGGAATACGGCGCGGACTTCACCGCGAACCCGTACCCGTACTACGCGAAGCTCCGAGGGGCCGGTCCGGTCCACGAGGTCCTCACACCGGACGGCATGCCGGCCTGGCTGATCGTCGGCTACGACGAGGCCCGCGCCGCCCTCGCCGACCAGCGGTTCTCCAAGTCCTTCTCCTCCATGGGCATCGCCCTTCCCGAGGAGGAGATCGTCGGGCCGAACCTGCTCATCATCGATCCGCCCGACCACACCCGGCTGCGCAAGCTCGTCGCCGGCGAGTTCACCGGCCGCCGCGTCGAGGCGCTGCGCCCGCGGATCCAGGAGCTCACCGACGAACTCCTGGACGCCATGGCACCGAACGGCCGCGCCGACCTCGTCGACTCCTTCGCCTTCCCGCTGCCGATCACCGTCATCTGCGAACTGCTCGGCGTCCCGGCCGCCGACCGGGACGCCTTCCGGGCCTGGTCCAACGAACTCGTCGCCCCCACCGGGGCGATGACCGAGCAGGAAGCCGTCGAGGGGGTCGGCGGCTACCTCGGCGAACTCATCGAGGACAAGCGTGCCGCCGGCCCCGCCGACGACCTGCTGTCCGCCCTCATCCGCACCCGCGCCGAGGACGGCGACCGGCTCTCGCTGCCCGAACTCCGCGCCCTGGGCTACCTGCTGCTCATCGCGGGCCACGAGACCACCGTCAACCTCATCGCCAACACCGTCCGCGCCCTGCTCACCCACCCCGATCAACTCGCCGCTCTGCGCGCCGACTTCTACCTGATCGACGGCACGGTCGAGGAAGGCCTGCGCTACGACGGCCCGGTGGAGACGGCGACGCTCAGGTTCGCGGCCGAGCCGGTCCCGATCGGCGACGCCGTCATCCCCGCCGGAGCCGTCGTCGTGGTCGCCCTCGCCTCCGGTGCACGCGACCCGCGCCGCTTCCCGCAACCCGACGCCTTCGACATCCGCCGCGACCCGCGCGGCCACCTCGCCTTCGGCCACGGCATCCACTACTGCCTGGGTGCCCCGCTCGCCCGCCTGGAAGGCAAGATCGCCATCCGGTCACTCCTGGAGCGCTTCCCACGGCTGGAACTCGACCCCCGGTCCGGCCCGTACGAGTGGCTCCCGGGCATGCTCGTCCGCGGCACCAGGAGGCTCCCCGTCGTCTGGTGAGGCCCCTCGGGGCCCTCCGCCCCGCGGCCTCGACGGCGTGGTTCGGCCGTCAGGCCGCGGGGATCTCCGCGAGGCGCACCGGCCGCCGCTCCCGGCGCGACAGCACGCACGCCTCCGCGACCCGCAGCGCCTCCAGCGCCTCGGCCCCGTCGCAGGGGTTCTCCCGCTCGCCGCGCACCAGCCGTACGAAGGCGTCCAGCTCCGCCTCGTACGCCGGGGCGAACCGCTCCAGGAAACCGGGCCACGGCTTGGCGGGCGGCGGCGGGCCCATCGGTTCGACCGACTCCAGCGGAGTGCGCTCGTCCAGACCGACCGCCAGCTGCGCCAGCTCCCCGGCCAGCTCCATCCGCACGTCGTAACCGGAGCCGTTGCAGCGGGTCGCGGTCGCCGTCACCAGCGTGCCGTCGTCCAGCGTGAGCAGGGCGGCGGCCGTGTCCAGGTCGCCCGCCTCCCGGAACATCGCCGGGCCGGCGTCCGAGCCCGTCGCGTACACCTCCACGACCTCGCGCCCGGTCACCCACCGCACGATGTCGAAGTCGTGCACCATGCAGTCCCGGTAGAGCCCGCCCGACAGCGGCAGGTACGCCGCCGGCGGCGGCGCCGGATCCGAGCTCGCCGCCCGTACGGTGTGCAGCCGGCCGAGCCGCCCGGCCGCCACGGCCTCCCGCGCCGCCCGGTACCCGGCGTCGAACCGTCGCATGAATCCCAGCTGCAGCTCGGTGCCGGCCGCCGCGACGGCCCGCAGCGCGCCGAGCGTCCCCGGGACGTCGAGGGCGATCGGCTTCTCGCAGAACGCCGGAAGCCCGGCCGCCGCGGCCCGCCCGATCAGCTCCGCGTGCGCGGCCGTCGCCGAGGCGATCACCACCGCGTCCAGCGCGTGGTGCGCGAACAGCGCCTCGACCGAAGGCGCCGCCTCCGCCCCGAGGGCTCCCGCCACCCGTGCGGCCCGCGGCGCGTCGGCGTCCGCCAGGACCAGCGCCCCGACCTCCGGGTGCCGTGCGAGCACCCCGGCGTGAAACGCCCCGATCCGTCCCGTCCCGACCAGTCCGATCCGCATGGCCCCCAAGGTCGTTCGGAACGGACCGGGTGTCAAGGACACGCCCGGCGCGTTCCGGCCGCCCGTTCGCGGGTAGGACGGACGGGGCCGGTCCCGGGCCCCGCCGAAGATCGGCACGACCCTCATGACCGATACTGCAATGCACGCAGAAGGACACAAAGGAGGGCACGGCCTCGTGACCAGGGTTCGCACAGGAGGGGTACGCGCGGCGGTCGGCGCCGTGCTCGCGGTGGCGCTGACCGCCGCGCTCGCCGGATGCAGCAGCACCGGCGGCAAGCGCGCGGAGGACGCCCGCAAGGCGGCCGCGGCCCAGGGCCGGGCGGCCGTCGACACCCCCCGCTGGACCTTCGCCATGATCACCCACTCGGGTGATGGTGACACCTTCTGGGACATCGTCCAGAACGGTGCCAAGCAGGCCGCGGTCAAGGACAACATCAACTTCCTCTACGCCCACAGCGACGAGGCGCAGCAGCAGGCCCAGCTCATCGACTCGTACGTGGCGAAGAAGGTCGACGGCATCATCGTCACCCTCGCCAAGCCCGACGCGATGAGGACGGCCGTCGAGAAGGCCGTGAAGGCCGGCATCCCGGTGATCACGGTGAACTCCGGCGCCGAACAGTCCAAGGCCTTCGGCGCCCTCACCCACATCGGCCAGGACGAGACCGTCGCCGGCGAGGCCGTCGGCGAGGAACTCGACCGGCGCGGCCGCAAGAAGGCCCTGTGCGTCCTGCACGAGCAGGGCAACGTCGGCCACGAGCAGCGCTGCGCCGGCGCGAAGCAGACCTTCGGCGGCGAGCTGCAGAACCTCTACGTCGACGGCACCAACATGCCCGACGTCCAGGCCTCCATCCTCGCCAAGCTCCAGTCGGACCCGTCGATCGACGCCGTCGTGACCCTCGGCGCGCCCTTCGCCGACGCCGCCGCCCAGGCCAGGAGGACCGCCGGGAGCAAGGCCGAGGTCGACACCTTCGACCTCAACGCCAAGGTCGCCTCCGGCCTGGAGTCCGGCACCCTCGGCTTCGCCGTCGACCAGCAGCCGTACCTCCAGGGCTACCAGGCCGTCGACCTCCTCTGGCTGTACAAGTACAACGCCGACGTCCTCGGCGGCGGCAAGCCGGTCCTCACCGGCCCGCAGATCATCACCAGGGACCAGGCCGCGGCGCTGAAGGACTACACCGAGCGGGGTACCCGATGAGCGCCGCCTCCCCGCCCTCGGACGGCCTCGACCACGTCGACGAACGGCTGCTGCGCACCTCGCCGCTGAAGAAGCTCCTCGCCCGGCCCGAGCTCGGCTCGGTCGTCGGCGCCGTCGCCGTCTTCCTCTTCTTCTCGATCGTCGCCGACGGCTTCCTGCGGGCCTCCAGCCTCGGCACGGTGCTCTACGCGGCCTCCACCATCGGGATCATGGCCGTACCGGTCGCCCTGCTGATGATCGGCGGCGAGTTCGACCTGTCGGCCGGTGTGCTCGTCACCACCTCGGCGCTCGTCTCGTCGATGTTCAGCTACCAGATGACCGCGAACGTGTGGGTCGGCGTCGGCGTCTCGCTGCTCGTGACCCTCGCCATCGGCGCGTTCAACGGCTTCATGCTGACCCGCAGCAAGCTGCCCAGCTTCATCATCACGCTCGGCACCTTCCTCATGCTGACCGGGCTGAACCTCGGCTTCACCAAGCTGATCGGCGGCACCGTCTCCACCAAGTCGATCGCCGACATGGAGGGCTTCCCCTCCGCCCGCGAGCTCTTCGCGTCGACCTGGACGGTCGGCGGCGTCGAGCTCAAGGTGACCATCCTCTGGTGGTTCGCCCTGGTCGCCGTCGCCACCTGGATCCTGCTGCGCACCCGGTTCGGCAACTGGATCTTCGCCGTCGGCGGCGGCGCCGACGCCGCCCGCGCGGTCGGCGTCCCGGTCCGCAGGACCAAGATCGGCCTCTACCTGGGCGTGGCCTTCTGCGCCTGGATCTCGGGCCAGCACCTGCTCTTCTCGTTCGACGTCGTCCAGTCCGGCGAGGGCGTCGGCAACGAGCTGATCTACATCATCGCGGCCGTCATCGGCGGCTGCCTGATCACCGGCGGCTACGGCTCCGCCATCGGCTCCGCGGTCGGCGCGTTCCTCTTCGGCATGACCGGCAAGGGCATCGTGTACGCCGAGTGGAACCCCGACTGGTTCACGTTCTTCCTCGGCGCGATGCTGCTGCTCGCGACGCTCCTAAACGCCTGGATCCGCAAGCGCGTGGAGGCCGTCAAGTGACCACCGAAGCCCGTACGGCCACGGAAGCCCGGCCGCCGCTCGTCGAGCTCGACGGCGTCAGCAAGTACTACGGCAACATCCGCGCCCTCGAAGGCGTCTCCCTGCGGGTCGACGCCGGAGCGATCACCTGCGTCCTCGGCGACAACGGCGCCGGCAAGTCCACCCTCATCAAGATCGTCGCCGGACTGCACCGGCACGACGCCGGCACCTTCCGCGTCGAGGGCGAGGAGCTCACCCTCGGCAGCCCGCGCGAGGCCCTGGACCGCGGCATCGCCACCGTCTACCAGGACCTCGCGGTCGTCCCGCTGATGCCCGTCTGGCGCAACTTCTTCCTCGGCTCCGAGCCCACCCGAGGCAAGGGCCCCTTCAAGCGCCTCGACGTCGCGCTGATGCGCGAGACCACCCGTACGGCGCTGCTGCGCATGGGCATCGACCTGCGCGACGTGGACCAGCCCATCGGCACCCTCTCCGGCGGCGAGCGGCAGTGCGTGGCCATCGCCCGGGCCGTCCACTTCGGCGCCAAGGTCCTGGTCCTCGACGAGCCGACCGCCGCGCTCGGCGTCAAGCAGTCCGGAGTCGTCCTGAAGTACGTGGCGGCCGCACGTGACGAGGGCCTCGGCGTGGTCCTCATCACCCACAACCCGCACCACGCCTACCTCGTCGGAGATCGTTTCGTGCTGCTCAAGCGCGGAGTGACGGCGGGCAGCCACACCAAGAACTCCGTCACCCTGGACGAGTTGACCCGCCAGATGGCCGGCGGCAGCGAGCTGGAAGACCTGCGCCACGAACTGGAACGACCGGCCGGCCCGCCGTCCGCTTCGTGACGCGCCCCTCACACCCCGCCTGGCAGAATCGAGCCGATGAGTACCTACCGTGACCTGACCCAGCGCGCCTCCGCCCGCGGCACGGTCCTGCGGACCGTCGGCCCCCGGGAACGGCGCTCGCACCTGTCCGCGCCCCGGGTGCCGACCGTCGGCATCGACATCGGCGGCACGAAGGTGATGGCCGGGGTCGTCGACGCGGACGGGAACATCCTGGAGAAGGTCCGCACCGAGACGCCCGACAAGTCCAAGAGCCCCAAGGTCGTCGAGGACACCATCGTCGAGCTGGTCCTGGACCTCTCCGACCGTCACGACGTGCACGCCGTCGGCATCGGCGCGGCCGGCTGGGTCGACGCCGACCGGGCCCGGGTGCTCTTCGCCCCCCACCTCGCCTGGCGCAACGAACCGCTGCGCGACGCCCTCCAGGACCGGCTCGCCGTCCCCGTCATGGTGGACAACGACGCCAACACCGCCGCCTGGGCCGAGTGGCGCTTCGGCGCCGGCCGCGGCGAGGACCACCTCGTCATGATCACCCTCGGCACCGGCATCGGCGGCGCCATCCTGGAGGACGGCCGGGTCAAGCGCGGCAAGTACGGGGTCGCCGGCGAGTTCGGCCACATGCAGGTCGTCCCCGGCGGCCACCGCTGCCCCTGCGGCAACCGCGGCTGCTGGGAGCAGTACAGCTCCGGCAACGCGCTGGTCCGCGAGGCCCGCGAGCTGGCCGCCGCCGACTCCCCGGTGGCGTACGGCATCATCGAACGGGTCAAGGGCAACGTCCCCGACATCACCGGCCCGCTCATCACCGAGCTGGCCCGCGAGGGCGACGCCATGTGCGTCGAGCTCCTGGAGGACATCGGCCAGTGGCTCGGCGTCGGCATCGCCAACCTCGCCGCCGCCCTCGACCCCTCCTGCTTCGTCATCGGCGGCGGCGTCTCGGCCGCCGACGACCTGCTCATCGGCCCCGCCAGGGACGCCTTCCGCCGCCACCTCACCGGCCGCGGCTACCGCCCCGAGGCCCGGATCGCCCGCGCCCAGCTCGGCCCCGAGGCCGGCATGGTCGGTGCCGCCGACCTCGCCCGGCTCGTCGCCCGGCGCTTCCGCCGGGCCAACCGCCGCCGGGTCGAGCGCTACGAACGCTACGGCCGCTACGCGCAGGTCCTGCGCGGCGGCACGCCCGACCGTGCCCCCCGCACCACCCAGGACCCGGACCCGCAGTCATGACCGTGCCCCACCCGACCCTGCCGCCCGAGCACTCCGCACCGCCGCCCGAGCGGCCCGCCGGCCGGCTCCCCGAGGACCGCGCGCACATGGTGCGCCGCCGGATCCTCACCCTGCTCACCATCGTGCTGCTCATCGGCATCCCGGCCGGCTATCTGATGATCTCCGCGGGCCAGAGCCGCGACAGCGGCCGGGACAAGGAGCGCGAGTCCTCGGTCGTCGGGCTCCAGGACAACCGGCCCTCCCAGATGAAGCGCAACGTCTTCGAGATCCCGGTTCCCTCCGACGCGTGGAACGTCGCCTACTACGAGACCAGCAACTGGAAGACCAGCCGGCTCTACGTCCAGTTCACGACGACCGCCACCGGCCTCGACACCTTCCTCCACGACAGCGGCACCGGCCGCGACGCGCTGACGCCCGGCGAGGTGTCCGTCAGCGACCGCGACGCCGACATCGTCGGATGGGACTTCACCCCCGACCGCGGCTGGTCCGGCGCCACGGTGACCCGCGAGCGCCCCCGCCCCACCAGCGACATCACGGTCGACCTCACGGACCCCGCCTTCCCGCGCGTGTACGTGGTGTCCGCGACGTCTCCCTGAGTGCCGAGGCGCACTCCAGGGTGCCGGCAGCGGGCCCGGAGCCGCAGGCCGCCTGCCTGCCGATCCGGGCCCCTCCGGGGCCCGCGGGACCCCGGACCGCGAGCCCCGAGCCCGCCGCGCTCCGGGCCCGTGAGCGCCCCGGCCCTGCTTGTGAAGCTTCCGCGGGGATTCCGCCAAGGAGATCGAGCGCGCTCGTGAGTCTTTGACGGGGATTCCCCGTGGTCCACCGGGCGAGCCTGCCTCGCACGTCCGCTCGAACTCGTCGGTAACCCGTCCTGGCCTGCCGTAACGCCCGGAAGAGGGCCCCCGTCGGCCCGGCTGCCGCGTCAAGACGGCCGGGTATGGTCGGCCCGGTTCACTCACCCGGGTGAAACCCGTCGGGGGACTTCGTACGGGACATGCGCACGGCAAGACGACCGAGGACGTTCGAGGCGAGGCACACGGATGGATGGTCCGCACACCACGTCGGCCGACGGCGGTCGCGGGGGAGGCTGGTTCGGGGACGGTCCGGCGGGGCCGGACGCCGCCGTCGAGGACACCTCCGACGCCGGACTGCTGCGCCGCACCATGGCCGAGATCGAGCCGGTCGCCGACAAGGCGATCGCCCACTTCTACGCCCTGCTCTTCCTCCGCCACCCCGAGGTGCGGGAGCTCTTCCCCGCAGCGATGGACACCCAGCGCGACCGGCTCTTCAAGGCGCTGCTCACGGCCGCGACCCACGCGGACGACCCCGCCGCGCTCACCGGGTACCTGACCCGGCTCGGCTGCGGACACCGGAAGTACGGGACGCTGCCCGGCCACTACCCGGCCGTCGGCGAGGCGCTCATCGGCGCCCTGGCCCTCCACGCGCCGCGCACCTGGGGACCGAGGACCGAGGCGGCGTGGGTGAGCGCGTACACCACCGTCTCCCAGATCATGATCGACGCGGCCGCCGCCGACGAGCTCCGCGCCCCCGCCTGGTGGCACGCCGAGGTCGTCGCGCACGAGCGGCGGACGCCCGACATCGCCGTCGTCACCGTCAGGCCCGACCAGCCGTACCCCTTCCTCGCCGGCCAGTACACCGCCCTCGAGACGCCCTGGTGGCCGCGCGTCTGGCGGCACTACTCCTTCGCCTCCGCGCCCCGCCCGGACGGACTGCTCTCGTTCCACGTGAAGGCCGTGCCGGCCGGCTGGGTGTCGAACGCGCTCGTCCACCGCGCCCGCCCCGGCGACGTCCTCCGCCTCGGCCCGCCCACGGGCTCCATGACCGTGGACCACACGCGCGACAGCGCCCTGCTGTGCCTCGGCGGCGGCACCGGCATCGCCCCCATCAAGGCGCTGGTCGAGGACGTGGCCCGGCACGGCCGGCGGCGGACCGTCGACGTGTTCTACGGCGCCCGCAGCGGCCACGACCTGTACGACATCGACACCATGCTGCGCCTCCAGCAGTCCCACCCGTGGCTGTCCGTCCACCCCGTCCTCGACGACGACGCGGCCGGACTGCCCACCGGCGGCCTGCCGCAGGCCGTGCGCGCCTCGGGGCCATGGGACGCGCACGACGCGTACCTGTCCGGCCCGCCGGGACTCATCCGGCGCGGGGTCGACGCCCTCGTCGGCATCGGCATCCCGGCCGGGCGCATCCGACACGACTCCCTCGAAGAACTGGCCGGAGCCGCGAGTTGAGCACCTTCGAACACGCCGCGTACCCGCACGACCACCCGCCCGTACGCACCACCCGCCCGGGCAGCGACGGCGAACACCTCGTGCAGCAGCGCATGGGCAGCACCGGGCGCGCCGACCGCTTCTACGCCGACCAGGTCCTCGACCGGCTCAACGCCCGGATGCGGGAGTTCGCGGCGGAGCAGGAGATGTTCTTCCTCGCCACGGCCGACCGGCACGGCGAGTGCGACAACACCTTCCGCGCCGGGCCGGTGGGCTTCCTCCACGTCCTCGACGACAGGACCCTCGCCTACCCCGAGTACCGTGGCAACGGCGTCCACGCGAGCCTCGGCAACATCGAGGAGAACCCGCACGTCGGCCTCCTCATGGTGGACTTCCTGCGGCACCGGATCGGTCTGCACGTCAACGGGCGGGCCCGGATCGTCGCCGACGAGGAGATGCGCCGCACCCGGCACGGGCTCGGGACCGACCCCGTGCCCGGCCGCCGGTCCCTGGTGTGGGTGGAGGTCACGGTCGAGGAGGCGTACATCCACTGCGCCAAGCACATCCCGCACCTGCAGAAGGTCCCGGCGGGCGGCGCCGGACGTCCGTGGGGCACGGACGACGCGAAGCGCAAGGGCGGGGACTTCTTCGGCGCGGCCGCCGACGCGCCGCGCCGCGGCCCCTTCCTGCCGCCGCCGCGCGCGGACGCGGCCACCTGGCGGGCCGAGGCCGCACGGCTCCTGGCGCGGGCCGAACGGCACGGCGGCGACGCGGACACGAGGTCTCCCGCCTTCAGCGGCTGGTTCAGCCGGACGTCGGCCGTCTGAGGCCCGCCGCCGGACGCCGGCCGTCCGCGGGGCTCTGCCGGAGACGCTGCCGTCCGGGGCCCGCCGCCGGCACTCCGGCGCGAAACGGAACCTCGCCAATCCGCCGAACGTCTCGACGGAAGCGCTTCCGGTGGGCAAAACTGTCCCCCAACTGGCCGAAGAGAAGGCCTAGTTGAACGTCATCTGTCGATGTACGGGGGGATATGGCATGGCAAGAACCGGCTACAGATGGTCGGCACGTCTCGCGGGAGTGGTGGCGGGAGCGGTACTGATCGCCGGCGGGACGGCCGGCGTCACGTACGCGGCCGACGCCACCGGCACGGACGTACGCGCCGAGACGACCTGGCTTCCCACGGTCGAGATCAACAACACCTTCGCGGTGGTCGCGACCCCGCATCCGGACACCGTCGGCTGCGACGGCTTCCAGGTGACCGGGTCGGGCAGCTCCCTGGGCAAGCCGCTCGGCAACGGCGGCACCTGGTCGCAGACCGAGACGGCGTGCAAGGCGACCATCCCCGGCAAGTGGGACATCAAGGGGACCGGGACGATCACGGAGCCCAACGGCGAGAAGCTCACCATCAGTTACAGCCTCACCGCACCGGTGACCACGGACACCATGGTCTACCCGACCGGCACGTTCACCATCACCGGAAGCACCGGCAACTGGGCGTTCGCCCGCGGCGGCGGCAAGATGAGCGCCCGCGTGAACATGCTGGACCACTCCCGCGTCACCAGCATGCTGGTGGGCGACATCGAGTACCTGGGCTGATCCCGCACCCTGTTCCGACCGTGGCGGGCGACGGCATGCCGTCGTCACCCGCCACCACCCGCACGTCCGCGCAGCCGGCTCCGCCATCGGGGCCGGCTGCGTCCTTCTTCCCGCACCGTCAAGGAGGCCGCACCATGAAGAGCACGATGCAGGACCGCGAGCTGCTCGTCCGCGACATCCTCATGCACGGCCAACGCGTCTACGCGGACAGCCGGGTGGTGCGATGTGCCGACGGGCCGCACGCCCGCTCCTTACAGAGCTTCGCCGAGATCGCGGGCCAGGCCGAGCGGCTGGCCGCCGCCCTGGCCGGGCTCGGCGTGCGGCCGGGCGAACGCGTCGCCACCCTCGCCTGGAACACGCCCGAGCACCTGGTGGCCTATCTCGCCGTCCCGAGCATGGGCGCGGTGCTGCACACCCTCAACCTCCGCCTCCACCACGACCAGTTGGGCTACATCGTCGAGCACGCCGAGGACGCCTTCCTCCTCGTCGACGCCACCCTGCTGCACATGCTGGCCCCGATCCGGGACCGGCTGGGCAGCGTGCGCCACCTGGTCGTCATCGGCGAGACGACCCCGGACGCCCTCCCCGACGTGCCCGGCCACATCGCCGTCCACCGCTGGGACGAGCTGCTCGCGGCCGAGGAGCCCGGCTTCGTCTGGCCCGACCTCGACGAGCGGGAGGCGGCGGCCCTCTGCTACACGACCGGCACCACCGGAAACCCCAAGGGCGTGGCCTACAGCCACCGTTCGATCATCCTGCACACGCTCGGCGTCTCGGCCAGCGCCGGATTCGCGATGCACGACGGCGACCGCGTCCTGCCGATCGTGCCGATGTTCCACGCCAACGCCTGGGGCTGGCCCTACGCCGCCTGGCTCGCGGGCTCCGACCTGATCATGAACGGGCGGCTGCTGCACACCGAGGACCTCACCCGCGTCATCAACGAGGAGCGGCCCACCGCGGTGGCCGCGATCTGCACCATCTGGAACAGCCTCGTGCACCACGGCGAACGGCACCCGCTGGACCTGAGCGGCGTACGGCTCGCCGGCTGCGGCGGCGCGACCCCGCCGCGCGCCCTGCTCCAGCGGCTCAAGGACCGCTACGGCGTCCGTCTGAAGCAGGGGTGGGGGCTCACCGAGACCAGTCCGCTGGCCACCTTCGCCGTTCCGCCGCACGGCACCCCGGACGAGGACGAGGTGGACTGGCTCGCCAAGAGCGGCCGGCTGATGCCGTTCGTCGAGGCACGGCTGATCGCGGAGGACGGCAGCGAACAGCCCTGGGACGGAACCTCCGTGGGAGAGCTGGAGCTGCGCGGACCGTGGGTCACCGGCTCGTACGTCGACACCGAGGACTCCCCGGAGAAGTTCCACGACGGCTGGCTGCGCACCGGCGACCTGGGCGTCATCGAGCCGGGCGGCTGGGTGGTGGTCAGCGACCGGCTCAAGGACGGCATCAAGAGCGGCGGCGAGTGGATCTCCACCATCGAGCTGGAGAACGCGATCATCGAGCACCCCGCCGTCCTCGAGGTGACCGTCGTCGGCGTGCCCGACCCGCGCTGGGAGGAACGCCCCCTGGCCTGCGTGTCGCTGGTGCCGGGCGCGGAGGCCGACGGCGACGCGCTGCGGGAGTTCCTGAACGGGCGAGTGGCCCGCTGGTGGGTGCCGGAACGCTGGTCGTTCGTGGACGCGGTGCCCAAGACCAGCGTCGGCAAGTACGACAAGCGGGCCGTACGGAAGCTGTACGCGGACGGCGCCCTGGACGTCTGGGCCCCGCCGGGCGCGGACACCCAGGGGCCGACGCGGCCCTGACCGTGGGGGCGTGACGGACCGGTCCCGGTGTCGCCCTGACCGGCCCTGCGGCCGCCCCGGTCCTGCGGCCGCCCCGGCCCTGCGGCCGCCCCGGCCCCCGGGCGGCCGGGGCCCGGCCCCCAGGCCCGCCTCGACCTCATGCCGAAGCGCCCCGGGTCCCGGATCACCGGGACTTCCGGGGCGCCTCGCCCTCTGCTCGCGGCTCGGCGGCCGTCAGGCGGCCGTCAGCCGGGCCGCCGCCTCGGCCAGCAGTTCGCGCTGCTCGTCCGGGCCGAGGCCCAGCTCCCGTACCATCCGCAGCGTCAGCACCAGGCGCGCCTGGACCGTCGCCCGCGGGTCGGGGTGCTCGACGGCCGGCGCCGTGTCCCGCAGTGCCGCGGCGATCAGCTCGGCGAGGTACGCCGCGTCGAAGTCCTCCGCGCCCGCCTCCAGAGAGCCGAGGAAGCCCGCGACGTAGCCGTCGACCTCCTCCGCGGACGCGCCCTGCGGGAAACGGCGGCGGGCCGCGATCCCGAACCCGGCGCCGACCGCCCGCCCGAAGTCCGGGTCGGCCGGGTCGAGCGCGCCGCCCTTCTGCGCGAAGCCGATGAAGTCGAACGCCAACAGGGCGCCCAGAAAGTCGAGTTCAGCGGTGACGGAACCGCTCGGTGAAGTCGTGGTGTCGGTCATGACGGCTCGCCTTCTGCCGTGGGGGAAGAGGTCGGGGTGCCCTGGGCGGCGGCGACGATCGCCGTCGCGACGTGCTCGGCGTCCCGGCCGACGAAGCCGATCAGCGCCGAGCCGCGGGTACGCATCCGGTACAGGCCCAGGTAGTAGCTGCCGGGCACCGCGCCCACGCCGCCGGTCTGCCGGGGCTGCCCGTCCTCGTCGAGCAGCTCCGGGTCGAGCCAGCTCCAGTCGGTGCGGTAGCCGGTCGCCCACACCACCGCCGACGGCTTGACCCGCTCGCCGTCCGCGGTCAGCAGCTCGGCGCCCTCGGCACCGGTGATCCGGCCCATGGTCCGCAGCGCGCCCGCGGCGAGGAGCTCGGGCACCCGGTCGCCGACGACCGGGTCCGGCGCCTGCATGTTCACCGGCAGGCTCATCACGCCGAGGACGCTCATCCACCAGAACATGTCCCGGCCCACGACGGTCTGCGGCAGCGGCGGCGACACCGCCTCGCTGCAACTGAGCACCACGTCGTGCGTCGCGGCCAGCTCCACGGCTATCTGTCGGCCCGAGTTGCCGTCACCGACCACGACCACGGTGCCCGGCGGCACCTGTCCCGGCCCGCGGTACTCGCCGGTGTGCAGGGTGTGCACGTCCGGGCTCAGCCCGGCGGCGAAGTCCGGCAGCCGGGGCAGACCGAACGCACCGGTCGCGATCACGACCTGACCGGCCCGGCACTCGCCGTGCCCGGTGGTCAGGACGTAACCGTCACCGTCCCTGCGCAGCGACCGCACCCGATGGTCCGTCAGCACCGGCAGCTCGAACCGCTCGGCGTAGTCCCGCAGGTACGCCACCACCTCGTCCTTGCCGGGGTAGTGCGCGCCGTCGCCCGGGAAGGGCAGGCCCGGCAGTCCGGAGAACTGCGCGGACGTGAACAGCTTCAGCGAGTCCCAGCGCCGCTCCCAGCTCTCGCCCACCTCGTCGCCCGCGTCGAGCAGCACGCACCGCACGCCCGCCCGCCGCAGGTAGTAGCCGACGGCGAGCCCGGACTGGCCCGCCCCGATGACCGCGACCGGCACCTCGGCCGGCAGCGCGCTCATCGGCCCGCTCCGGTGCTGTTCCGGTCGGCCTCGTCAATTCGCATACCGCATGTCCTCACGTCGTGGACCTGGATCCCGCCGGACCCGCAGGACCGGTCCGGGCTGGACCGGCCGGGCCGCGTACGGGACGGGCCCGGCCGGTTCGGTTGGGGGCGACCCGTGACCGGCCCGCCCTCGGGCCGGCCGGTCACGGCCGCTCGTGTCCCGGGTCGGCCGGCCGGCCGACCCGGTCAGCCGGCGTCGAGCGCCCGGCGCAGCTCGCCGGCGAGCACGCGCAGCCGCTCGCCCCGCATCACCGTGTAGTGGTCGCCCGGCACGTCGACCAGGGCGGCCTCGCCGGTGAAGTACTCCATCCAGCGGCCCGCGGTCTCCGCCGTCGCACCGCCGTCCGCCGCCCGCAGCGACAGCACCCGGCCGGCGAAGGCGCTGGGCGTGTGCCGCAGCAGGGCCCGGTAGTTGTTCCGGAACCGGTCCACGATCGCGGTCAGCGTGCCGAGGTCGATGTCCTCGGACAGCGCCCCCGCGGCACGCGCCTCGGCGTGCAGCACCTCCACCGGCGGGCGACCGTCGAACGCCTCCGGCCCCGGCTCCCACTCCACTCCGGCCAGACCCGCCAGATCCCGCGCGAACCACGACAGCAGCACCTCGTCGGAGACCTGCCCGCCCACGGCCGGACCGGGCTCCACCATCAGGTCGACCACCGCCAGCAGATCGACCTCGGCACCGGCCGCCGTGAGCTGCGTCGCCATCTCCAGGGCGATCACGCCGCCCATCGACCAGCCGCCGAGCCGGTACGGCCCCTCCGGCAGCGCCTCGCGGACCGCGGCGACGTAGTGCGCGGCCATGTCCGCCACGCTCGGCAGCTCCGCGTCCGGGAGCTGGAGCGCGTAGAACGGCTGCTCCTCGCCGAGGAGTTCGGCGAGTTCCGCATAACAGAGCACGTCACCGCCGACCGGGTGGACGAACACCAGCGGGGTCCGCGAACCGGTGGTGCGCACCGGGACCAGCGCCCGGCGTTCCTGCTCGGCGCCGGCCTCCCGGACCACCTGCGCCAGCAGCTCGATCGTCGGCCGGGCGAAGAGCGTGGACAGCGGCAGGCTGCGGCCGAGACCGCGGGCGATCCGGGACATCAGACGCACCGCGAGCAGCGAGTCACCGCCGAGCTCGAAGAAGCTCGCCGTCACCCCGATCTCGCCGACGCCGAAGAACTCCGCCCAGATCTCCGCGAGCCGGTGCTCCACCTCGTCGCGCGGGGCGACGAAACCGGAACCCTCGGCCGCGACCTCGTCGGGCGCGGGCAGCGCCGCCCGGTTCACCTTGCCGTTGTCGCTGAGCGGCAGCTCGTCCAGGACCAGGATGCGCTGCGGCACCAGATGCTGCGGCACGACCTGGCGCAGCGCGCCGGAGATCTGCTGCTCGGTGTCCTCGCGGCCCTCGTCCAGGACGACGTACGCGATCAGGCGCTTCGGCCCGTGCTGCTCGCCCGCCGCGACGACCGCCGCGGCGCGGACGCCCGCGCACTGGGTGAGCGCGGCCTCGACCTCGCCCAGCTCGATGCGGTAGCCGCCGATCTTCACCTGGGAGTCCTGCCGGCCGAGGAACTCGATGGTGCCGTCCGGCAGATAGCGTCCCAGGTCACCGGTGCGGTACAGGCGCTCACCGGTCACCGGGTGGTGCAGGAACGCGGCGCTCGTCTTGGCCTCGTCGTTCAGATAGCCGCGGGCCAGACCGACCCCGGCGATGTACAGGTCGCCCGGCACCCACACCGGGCAGTGCCGCATCGCGCCGTCCAGCACGTGGAAGCGCTGGTTACGCATCGGGCTGCCGTACGGAATGCTCACCCAGTCGTCCCCGACCTCGCCGATCGGGTGCAGGATCGACCAGATCGACGCCTCGGTGGCACCGCCGAGGCTCCACAGCTCGGCCTCCGGCAGCAGCAGCCGGATGCGGCCCGGCAGCGTCACGGGGATCCAGTCCCCGCTCATCATGACCAGCCGCACCGGCAGCCCGGTGAGCCCGTTCGCGAGGGCGTGCTCGGTGAACATCTCCATCAGCGCGGGCACGCTGTTCCAGACGGTCACCCCGTGCTCGGTGACGAGCTCGGCCCAGCGGGCGGGCTCGCGGTGCGCCGCCGGCTCCGGCAGCACCAGGGCGCCGCCCACCGACAGCAGTCCGAACACGTCGTAGACCGAGAGGTCGAAGTTCATCGCGGACAGTCCGAGGGCCCGGTCCGCCGCGGTGACGTCGTAGCGCTCGTTGAGGTCGACGATCGTGTTCAGCGCCGCGCCGTGCTCGATCATCACGCCCTTCGGCAGACCCGTCGAGCCGGACGTGAAGATCACGTAGGCGAGGTCGGACGGTTTCGCGCCCGACGGCCCGAGCGGACGCTCGTCACCCTTGTCGTCGGCCCGCACCACGACCCTGGCCACGTCCTCGGGCCAGTCCGCCGCCCCGTCCACCCACGGCTGGGTGACGACGCGGCCGATCCCGGCGCTGTGCAGCAGAACGTGCAGCCGCTCCGCCGGCACCCGCGCGTCGATCGGGACGTATGCCGCCCCGGCCCGCAGGATGCCGAGGGCCGCCACGACCTGCTCCCAGCCCTTGTCCATGACGACCGCCACCAGGTCGCCGGGACCGGCTCCCAGGTCGCGCAGCCGGTGCGCCACCTCGTTGGACCTGCGGTCGAGGTCCGCGTACGTCAGGTCCAGCGCCTGCGTGAGCACCGCGGGCGCGTCGGGCGTCGCCGCGGCCTGCGCGAGCACCGCCTCGTGCAGCAGTCCCTCGGGCACCGGGCCGTCGGTCGCGTTGGCCGCCGCCCGTACCTCCAGGTCGGCCGCCGGCGTGAGCACCGGCCTCGGCCGCTGCCAGGCCGCCGCGTCGCGGCACAGCCCCCGCAGCAGGTCCTGGTAGGCGGCGAACATGGCGTCGACGCAGCCCTCCGGGAACAGCTCCTCGATCACGTCCCAGTTCAGGACGAGCTCGCCCGCCTCCTCGACCGCCTGGTGGTCGAGCCACACCTGCGGCGTGCGGACCGAGCTGCTCACCTGACGGCCGTTCTCCCCGATGCCGTTGAGGTACTGCACGACGCCGCGCCGCTCGGTGTCCTGCTGACCCGCGAAGTTCACCAGGCTGGTGAAGACGACCGGCGCGGCCGCCCGCATCGAGGCGCCCCGGGCCCGGTTCAGCTCCCGCAGCACCTGCACACCGCTGACCTGGCTGTGCTCCATGTCGCTCCACAGCTGACCCTGCACGTCCGCGGCGCGGGCGGCGAACGACTGGGCCGCGTCGTCGCGGATCTCCAGCATCAGGGTCGTGGAGAAGTTGCCGATGACGTCGCCGACCTGCGGGTGCAGAGGCTGCCGGTTGAAGTACAGCAGGTTCAGCGAGAAGTGCGGCGTGGCGCTCCACTCGGCGATGACCTGCGCGTACGCGGTGCACAGCGCAGCTGAAGGGCTGATCCCGGCCGCCGCCGCGTGCTCCTTGAACCGGTCCCAGTCCTCCTTCGCCAGCGTCGCGCCGCGGTGCGTGAACACCGGCCGCTCCAGGCTCGACGGGCTCACGGCCAGCGGCAGCTGGGGTGCGCCCGGCAGGGTGTCGAAGCGGTCACGCCAGTACGCGAGCGCCCGGTCGTACTCCGGCCCGGACTCCAGCGCGCGGGCCTGCCGCACGTAGTCCCGGTAGCGCAGCGTCAGTTCCGGCAGCGTCTCGCCGCGGTAGTGCGCGGCCCACTCCTTGAACAGGATCGACGTGCTGAAACCGTCGATGATCAGGGCGTCGAAGCCGGCGTGCAGCCGGACCGCCCGCTCGTCGATCCGCGTCACCCGCACGTCGAACAGCGGCCAGCGGGCGGTGTCGAAGACCTGGTGGCGCATCTCCTCGTGGACGGCGGCGAGCGCGGCCTCGCGACCCGCCTCGTCCAGGCCGGAGACGTCGGTCTCGCGGATCACGTACGCCGGGACCTCCCGCAGCACGCGCTGCTCGCCCTCGGCGGTGAAGACGGCCCGCAGCTGGTCGTGCCGCTCGATCATCGCGCGGAGGGACGCGCCGAGCCGGTCCAGGTCCACGTTCTCCAGGTCGATCTCGATCTGGAAGTACGTGGAGGTGTTGCCGAGTTCGAAGGCGTCGCCGCGTCCGACGAGGTAGGCCTGCTGGAGGTCGGTCAGGGGGAAGGGCGCGTAGCGGTCGGCGTCGTCGGCAGCGGGCTCGACGAGCGCCCCGGGCGCAGCGTCCTCCGCGGCCTGCGCCCCGGCACCGCTCCGTGCCCCGGCAGCGTTCTCCGTCCTGGCTCCGTTCTCCGTCTGGGCGTCGTTCTCCGCCTGGGCTTCGTTCTTCCCCTCCGTTTCGCTCTCCGCCTCGGTTTCCGTGTCCGCCTCGGCGGCGCCGAGGGCGGAGAGGACGTCCTCGGCGATGTCGTCGCCGCACCGGCCGTTGAGGAACGCCGTCATCGGCAGCTGGACCTCGAACTCGCGGTTCAGCGTCGTCCGGATCTTCATCGCGATCAGCGAGTCCAGCCCGAGTGCCTGCAACGACTGCCGCGCGTCGAACCGCGCCACCGGGCTGCCCAGGGCCTGCGCGACGGTCCGGGCCACCCGGGCCCGCACGGCCTCGGGTGCGAGGGCGGGCTCGGCCGCGGGAGCAGCCTCCGGCACGGTGGCCGGTGCCGCCGGGACGGTCGTGGCGGGGGCCTGGCGGCGCGACTCGGGCCGCGCCGTGGCCACGGCCTCGGCGGTGGGCGCCGGAGCGGCGGCCGGCAGGGCCGCCGGGCGCGTCAGGGCGGTGGCGAAGCGGACGCCGTCGGCCTCCGCGGCCAGCCGGCCGTTCGCGCCGACGAGCCGGATCCGCGCCCGGGTGCCGGTGCCGTCCTCGAACAGCTCGGCGTGACAGCGCAGCCCGTCCCGCAGGGCGCAGCGGTCGTAGTGGACGAAGCGCTCGACAGCGACCGGCACGAGGGCCGGACCGTCCACGGGGAAGCAGGCCAGAGCGGTCTGGAACATCGCGTCGACCACGCCCGGGTGGATCAGGTACGGCTCCGCCTCGCCGGGTACGGCGGGCCGGATCTCGGCCGTGGCCTCGCCCCGGCCGAGCCTGATCCGCTCCACCCAGCGGACGGCCGAACCGAGGTACATCGCCCGCTGCCACAGCAGCCGGTACAGCTCGTCGCCGCTCAGCTCGCGACCGGACCCGACCGTGGCCAGCGCCACCGTCGGCGCGGCGGCCGCGCCCGGCCGGACCCGGCCCTGCGCGTGCAGCCGCCAGGCACCGGACGCGTCCTGCGCGTAGTGACGGAACCGGCCGTCGTCCACGACGAGCTGGGCGGCCCGCTCGCCGGCGGACGCCGACGAGCCGCCGCCGAGCGGTTCGAGCACCAGGTCGAGGGGCAGTTCCAGGTCCTCGACGGACACCGGACCGGGCCCGGCGATCTCGGTGACCGCCTCGATCACCGTCTCCAGGAACACACCGGCGCTGACCATCGGCCGTCCGCCGAGCACGAAGTCACCGAGGCACGGGTGCGCGTTCGGGTCGAGCCGCGGTGCGAACTGGGCCTGGGCGAGCGGCGACGACGGCAGTCGTACGCCCAACAGGCCGACGGACTCCGCCGGTTGCGGAGCGGGCGGTGCGGAGGAACGCGGGGCGCTGGGCCGGCCGGTGGCCTCGGCCTCGAGCCAGTAGTGCCGGCGCTGGAAGGGGTAGGACGGCAGCTCGACCGTACGGCCGCCGTACGGGCGGAGGAGACCGGGCCAGTCGACGCTGACGCCGTGCGACCAGGCCTGGGCGGCGGACTCGGCGAACCGGGCGAGGCTGCCGGTGTTGCGGTGGAGGGTGCCGACGGCGCTGGGGGTGTGGCCGAGGGCCTCGAGGGTTTCGGTGATGCCGTTGACGAGGACGGGGTGGGGGCTGACCTCGATGAAGACGGTGTCGGGTGTGGCGAGTTGTTGGATTACCTCGGCGAGGCGGACGCGGTTGCGGAGGTTGCGGAACCAGTAGGCGGCGTCCAGTTCACGGGTGTCCAGGACGTCGCCGGTGACGGTGGAGTGGAAGGCGATGCGTCCGGCCTGCGGTCGGATGCCTTCCAGCTCGTGGGCGAGGGTGTCGTGGATTTTGTCGACGTGGGGGGAGTGGGAGGCGTAGTCGACGGGGATGCGGCGGGCCCAGATGTCGGTGGTTTCGCAGTGGGTGAGGAGGGCGTCGAGTGCGTCGGGTGTGCCGGCGACGACGGTGGAGGAGGGTCCGTTGACGGCGGCGATGGAGATCTGGTCGTGCCAGGTGGTGAGGAGTTGTTCGGTTTGGGTTTCGGGGATGCCGAGCCAGGCCATGCCTCCGCCGCCGGAGAGGGCGCGTAGGGCTTTGGAGCGGAGGGCGATGACGCGGGCGCCGTCTTCCAGGGTGAGTGCGCCGGCGACGACGGCTGCGGCGATTTCGCCTTGGGAGTGGCCGACGACGGTGGTGGGGTTGATGCCGTTGTGGCGCCAGAGGGCGGCGAGGGCGATCATCATGGCCCAGGAGGCGGGTTGGACGACGTCGACGCGGTCGAGGCCGGGGGCGTTGTCGTCGCCGCGCAGGACGGCGGTCAGGGACCAGTCGACGAAGGGTGCGAGTGCTGTCTCGCACTCGGCGATGACGCGGGCGAACTCGGGGGAGGAGTCGAGGAGTTCGCTTCCCATGCCGGCCCACTGCGAGCCCTGGCCCGGGAACACGAACACGGCACGGGAAGAGGACACTCCGCTGACGCCCTCGGACTCGCCGGACGCCAGCGCCTCCAGACCCGCGAGCAGGCCCTCAGGCCCGTCCGCGCCGGAGACCACGGCCCGGGACTCGAACGCGGAACGCCCGGTGGCGAGGGAGTGGGCGACGTCGGCCGGACTCAGCTCGGGATGGGCCCGCACGTACGCGGCGAGTTCACCCGCGGCCGCTGCGAGCGCGTCCGCCGTACGACCGGACACGACCCACGGTAGGGCGGAACCGTCGAGGGGCGCCTCCGCCGCGTCGTCCGTCGGCTCTTCGTGGCTGGGGGCTTCGGCGAGGATGACGTGGGCGTTGGTGCCGCTGATGCCGAAGGAGGAGACGCCGGCGCGCCGGACCTTGTCGCCCTTCGCGGTCCAGGGTCGCGCCTCGGTGAGCAGCTCGACGCCGCCCGTGTCCCAGTCGATGAGCTCGCTGGGCTTGGTGACGTTGAGTGTGGCGGGCAGTTCGCCGTGGCGTAGGGCCATGACCATCTTGATGACGCCGCCGACTCCGGCGGCGGCCTGGGCATGGCCGAGGTTGGACTTGAGGGAGCCGAGCAGCAGTGGCTGGGTGTCTTCCCGGTCGCTGCCGTAGGTGGCGAGCAGGGCCTGGGCCTCGATCGGGTCGCCGAGTACCGTGCCCGTGCCGTGCGCTTCGACGGCGTCGACGGCCGAGAAGTCGAGTCCGGCGTCTTGGACGGCGGCGCGGATGACGCGCTCCTGGGCCGGACCACTCGGTGCCGTCAGGCCGTTGGAGGCGCCGTCCTGGTTGACGGCGGATCCGGCGACGACGGCGAGGATCTGGTGGCCGAGGCGGCGGGCGTCCGACAGTCGCTCGACGACCAGGACGCCGACGCCCTCGGCCCAGGCCGTGCCGTCCGCGTCGGCCGAGAACGACTTGCACCGCCCGTCCTCCGCCAGACCGCGCTGGCGCGAGAACTCCACGAAGATGCC
>NZ_SDOY01000167.1 GCF_004117935.1 Streptomyces roseicoloratus
TTCGATCTGTATCGCCTGCCGGAGGAGCACGAGATGCTCCGGGAGTCGGTCCGTGCGCTGGCGGAGGCGAAGATCGCTCCGTTCGCGGCGGCGGTCGACGAGGAGGGCCGGTTCCCGCAGGAGGCGCTGGACGCGCTGGTCGCCAACGACCTGCACGCGGTGCACGTGCCCGAGAGCTACGGCGGCGCCGGCGCGGACGCGCTGGCGACGGTGATCGTGATCGAGGAGGTCGCGCGCGCCTGCGGCTCGTCCTCGCTGATCCCGGCCGTCAACAAGCTCGGTTCGCTGCCGGTGATCCTGTCGGGTTCGGAGGAGCTGAAGAAGAAGTACCTCGGCCCGCTGGCCAAGGGCGACGCGATGTTCTCCTACTGCCTGTCCGAGCCCGACGCGGGCTCCGACGCGGCCGGGATGAAGACCCGCGCGGTCCGCGACGGCGACTTCTGGGTCCTCAACGGCGTGAAGCGGTGGATCACCAACGCCGGCGTCTCCGAGTACTACACGGTGATGGCCGTCACCGACCCGGAGAAGCGGTCGAAGGGCATCAGCGCCTTCGTCGTGGAGAAGGGCGACGAGGGCGTCTCCTTCGGCGCGCCGGAGAAGAAGCTCGGCATCAAGGGCTCCCCGACCCGCGAGGTCTACCTCGACAACGTGCGCATCCCCGCCGACCGCATGATCGGCGCCGAGGGCACCGGCTTCGCCACCGCGATGAAGACCCTCGACCACACCCGCATCACCATCGCCGCCCAGGCCCTCGGCATCGCCCAGGGCGCCCTGGACTACGCCAAGGGCTACGTCACCGAGCGCAAGCAGTTCGGCAAGCCGATCGCCGACTTCCAGGGCGTGCAGTTCATGCTCGCCGACATGGCCATGAAGCTGGAGGCCGCCCGCCAGCTCACCTACGCCGCCGCCGCCAAGTCCGAGCGCGTGGACGGCGACCTGACCTTCTTCGGCGCCGCCGCCAAGTGCTTCGCATCCGACGTCGCCATGGAGGTCACCACCGACGCCGTCCAGCTCCTCGGCGGCTACGGCTACACCCGCGACTACCCCGTCGAGCGCATGATGCGCGACGCCAAGATCACCCAGATCTACGAAGGCACCAACCAGGTCCAGCGCATCGTCATGGCCCGCAACCTCCCGTAACCACCCGCCCGTTGAAAGGAGACAGGCCGTGACCCTGAAGATCGCTGTCTGTGTGAAGTACGTTCCCGACGCCACCGGCGACCGCGGTTTCGCCGACGACCTGACCACCGACCGCGAGGCCGTGGACGGCCTGCTGTCGGAGCTCGACGAGTACGGCGTGGAGCAGGCCCTGCGGATCGCCGAGGAGGCCGACGACGCCGAGGTCACCGTCATCACGGTCGGCCCGGACGACGCCAAGGACGCGCTGCGCAAGGCGCTGTCGATGGGCGCCGACAAGGCCGTCCACGTCAACGACGAGGACATCCACGGCACCGACGTCATCGGCACCTCCGCGATCCTCGCCAAGGCCCTGGAGAAGACCGGCTTCGACCTGGTCGTCTGCGGCATGGCGTCGACGGACGGCACCATGGGCGTGCTGCCCGCGCTGCTCGCCGAGCGGCTGAACCTGCCGCAGGTCACCCTGCTGTCCGAGGTGTCGGTCGAGGACGGCGTGGTGAAGGGCCGCCGTGACGGCGACGCCGCCAGCGAGCAGCTGGAGGCTCCGCTGCCGGCCGTCGTGTCGGTCACCGACCAGTCCGGCGAGGCCCGTTACCCCTCCTTCAAGGGGATCATGGCCGCGAAGAAGAAGCCGGTCGAGGAGCTGGACCTGGACGACCTCGGCATCGACGCCGACGAGGTCGGCCTCGGCGGCTCCTGGACCCTGGTCGAGTCGGCCGCGGCGCGCCCGGCCCGTACGCAGGGCACGATCGTCACGGACGAGGGCGACGGCGGCAAGCAGCTCGCCGCGTTCCTGTCCGAGCAGAAGTTCATCTGACCCACCGTCACCACCCCTCAGGAGCAAGGAATCATGGCTGAGATCCTGGTTCTCGTGGACCACGCCGACGGTGCGGTCCGCAAGCCGGCCCTCGAACTGCTCACCCTGGCCCGCCGGCTCGGCGAGCCCTCGGCGGTCGTCCTCGGCGCCGGCGAGGCCGCGGCCTCGATCGCGGCGAAGGCCGGCGAGTACGGCGCGGCCACCGTGTACGTCGCGGACGGCGCCGAGTTCGCCGAGCAGCTCGTCGTGCCGAAGGTCGACGCGCTCACCCAGATCGCCAAGGACAAGGGTGTCGCCGCCGTCCTGGTGACCTCGTCGGGCGAGGGCAAGGAGGTCGCGGCGCGCGTGGCGCTGCGCCTGGGCTCGGGTCTGATCACGGACGCGGTGGAGCTGGAGGCCGGCGAGAACGGCCCGGTCGCCACCCAGTCGGTGTTCGCCGCCTCGTACCAGGTGAAGTCCTCCGTGTCGCACGGCGTTCCGGTCATCACCGTCAAGCCGAACTCGGCGGCCCCGGAGGCGGCTCCGGCCGCGGGCGCGGTCGAGGACGTGGCGGTGGCCTTCACCGGCAACGCGGCCAAGGTCGTCTCGCGCACCGCGCGGGTCTCCACCGGCCGTCCCGAGCTGACCGAGTCGGCGATCGTGGTCTCGGGCGGCCGCGGTGTCGGCGCCGCCGAGGGCTTCGAGGTCGTCGAGAAGCTGGCCGACTCGCTCGGCGCGGCCGTCGGCGCCTCGCGCGCCGCGGTGGACGCGGGCTGGTACCCGCACTCCAACCAGGTGGGCCAGACCGGCAAGCAGGTCTCGCCGCAGCTGTACATCGCGGCGGGCATCTCCGGCGCGATCCAGCACCGGGCCGGCATGCAGACCTCGAAGACGATCGTGGCGGTCAACAAGGACCCGGAGGCCCCGATCTTCGACCTGGTGGACTACGGCGTGGTCGGCGACCTCTTCGAGGTGCTCCCGCAGCTGACGGACGAGATCGGCGCCCGCTGATCCGACCGGCCGGCGGTCGATCGGCACGAGAAGGGGCGGGTGGCACAGAGTGCCACCCGCCCCTTCGTCGTCCGCCCGTGCGGCGCGCTCAGAACCAGCCGTCGAGCGCGACCTCCTCGCAGAGCCGTACGACCGGCCTGCGGCCCGGCCCCGAGCCGTCGTGGAGGAGCCGGACGCGGACGCCGGGTCGCACCGCGTGCGGCGGTCCGTCGACCCGGCAGCGCACGACGAAACCCTCGGCCATGTGCACCGGCCAGAGGTCCGCCTGGGCCGCCGTGAAGGCGCGGCGTACGGAGATCACGCCCTCGCCGGCGCTGAGTTCGGGTGCCAGGTCGGTCGACCCGCAGGTGGGGCAGAGCAGGCGCTGGAAGGTGGTGGTGTGGCACCAGCGGCAGCGCTGGAAGTAGAGCTCGGGCTCGGTGGCCGACTCGTCGGCCAGGAGGGCGGCGGTGCCGTTCCGCAGGCCCGTGGATCCCGTGTGGAACACGATGACTTCTCCTTGCACTCGGCGGCTCAACCGTGCATGGAGCAAAGATATGGCACTGAGTGCCAGCAAATAAAGACCTGAGTTCCCTCATTTGACGATACTGAGACCCCTACGTGTCCCTGTCGTCCCTCCAGGCCCCTGACGCCCCGCCCCGCCGCCCGGGCATCCGCGGGCGCCCGCGGCGTCCGCGGTTGCCCGGGCCGGGTCGGCGACGAGTCGCCCCGCGGCGTCCGCGCCCTCCTCGGCCCTCAGCCCGGCTCGGGCCCGTCTCGGCCCCGCCTCAGCCCGGCTATGCCCGTCTCGGCCCGTCTCGGTTCGCCTCGGCCCGTCTCGGTCCGGCTCGGCCCGTCTCGGCCCGTCTCGGCCCGCCTCAGCCCTCGCCGAGGCTCGACTCGACCTCGCGCACCACGCGCCACATCGGCGTGGAGCGCTTGGTGATCACCACCACCACGTCGTCGTCGCTCTCCGCGGGCGCCGGCGCGTCCCCGCTCCAGGTCTCGCGGACGAACTCCAGGGCGCGGTCGACCTCCGCCAGGGGATCGCCCTCGCCGCCGGAGCGCAGCCAGTGGCGCAGCGCGTGGTTGTGGGCGGCGACGACCGCCGCGGCGACCACGTTGGCCCGCAGGGTGCCGTCGCGGCGGTCGGCGAAACGGGTGCGGAGATAGTCGCCGATGATCTTCTCGTAGCGCCAGACGACCGAGAGTTCGTAGGTCCGCAGCCCGGTCACCTCGCGGGTGAGGCGGTAGCGCTGGACGGAGAAGGTGGGGTTCTCGGCGTACATGCGCATGACGAGCCGGGTGGCGTCGCAGACGCGCACCAGCGGGTCGTCGGCGTCCGCGCTCGCCGCGAGGAACTCGGTCATGTCGGCGAGGCTCTGCTCGTGGTCGGGGAAGACCACGTCCTCCTTCGACGGGAAGTAGCGGAAGAAGGACCTCCGGCCGACCCCGGCCGTACGGACGATGTCGTCGACCGTCGTCTGCTCGTAGCCTCGCTCCAGGAAGAGCTCGAAGGCCGCCGCGACGAGGGAGTCGCGCATCGAGGGCTTGGCAGGGGTGGCGGGGCTGGTACTCATGCCCTCGAACCTAGCACTCGGATCCCTCTCGCGGCGGCACTTGGTGCCACGCCCCAGGTCAGCGGGCCGCCATCCGCAGCGCGCCGTCCATCCGGATGGTCTCGCCGTTGAGGTAGTCGTGCTCGGCGATCATGGTGACGAGGCGGGCGTACTCCTCGGGGCGGGCCAGCCGCTGCGGGAAGGTGACGCTCGCCGCGAGCCCGGCCCGCACGTCCTCGGAGAACCCGGCCATCATCGGGGTGTCCACGATGCCGGGCGCGACGGTGACCACGCGGATGCCGTACTGGGCGAGGTCGCGGGCCGCCGTGACCGTCATGCCGGCGACACCCGCCTTGGAGGCGGCGTACGCGATCTGCCCGACCTGGCCCTCGAAGGCGGCGATCGAGGCCGTGTTGACGACGAGTCCGCGCTGGCCGTGCTCGTCGGCCTCCCGCTTCGCGATGGCCTCGGCGGCGAGCCGCATCACGTTGAAGGTGCCGAGCAGGTTGACCTCCAGGACCGTCCGGAACAGCTCCAGGTCGTGCGGGCCCTTGCGGCCGAGGATCCGCGCGGAGGGCGCGATGCCCGCGCAGTTGACGGCGAGCCGCAGCTCGGCTCCGTCCTCCTCGATCCGTGCGAGCGCCGCCCGCACCTGCTCCTCGTCGGTGACGTCCGCGGCGAGCAGCGTGACCCCGTCGGCGGGCGCCTCGGCCCCGGCGACGGCCTTGTCGAGGTCCAGGCCGTAGACGGTGGCGCCGCGGGCGGCGAGCGCGGCCGCGGTGGCGGCGCCGAGCCCCGAGGCGGCACCGGTGACGAGCGCGGCGGATCCTGCGATGTCCATGAATCTCCTCGTACGAACCGGCGGCCCGCCTCCGGGCCGCCGTGCGTGTGTGCTCGCGCGCTGTGCGCGTCCTACGTCCATTCCCAGACCTTGGCCGTGTTCTTGCCGTCCTTGTCCTCCTCGTACTCGAACACCGCCGCGGTCCCGTTGAGCCGGCTGAAGTCCGCCGAGGCGGACTCGAAGAAGATCGCGCCGCGGTAGCTGATCCCGCCGGACTCGGTCATGCGGCCGGCTCCGGTGGCGTGCCAGGTGATGATGTCGCCGCCCTGGGTCATGCTGCAGCCCTGGCCGTCCCCGAAGAGGGTGCCGTCCGGCTGCATCACCGAGTCGTACGTGCCCATGTCCGTGACCGCCACGCCCAGCAGCGTGCCGGTCGCCTGGAAGGACGCCTCCACGTGCGGGTGACCGCCGTCGACCGACACCACCCGCATTCCTGTCGTCTGACCCTGCTCGTCACCGATCTGTTCGCCGAGCATGATGGGACTCCTCTCCGGAACCTGCGGATCGGGACCCCCCTTCCGGCGTACGCCCGGTGCTCCGCCCCGGCAACCGGAGCCGGTCAGGCGGTGAGCCCCCGCGCGATGACCAGCCGCTGGATCTGGTTCGTGCCCTCGAAGATCTGCATCACTTTGGCCTCGCGCATGTAGCGCTCGACCGGGAAGTCCCGCGTGTAGCCGTAGCCGCCGAGAACCTGGACCGCGTCCGTGGTGACCTTCATGGCCGTGTCGGTGGCGATCAGCTTGGCCGCGCTGGCCTGGCGGCTGAAGGGGCGGCCGAGGTCGCGGCGGCGGGCCGCGTCCAGGTAGGTGGCGCGGGCCGCGTCGACGGCGGCGGCCATGTCGGCGAGCAGGAAGCCGAGGCCCTGGTGGTCGATGATCTTCCGGCCGAAGGTGGTGCGCTCGTTGGCGTACGCCACGGCGGCGCTCAGCGCGGCCTGGGCGAGGCCGGTGGCGCAGGCGGCGATGCCGAGGCGGCCGCAGTCCAGCGCGCTGAAGGCGATCTGCAGGCCCTGGCCCTCCGCGCCGATGCGGCGGTCGGCCTCGACGAGGGCGCCGTCCCAGTGGGCGGAGGTGGTGGGCACGGCCTGGAGGCCCATCTTCCGCTCGGGCTTGCCGAAGCTCAGGCCTTCGGTCTCGCCGGGCGCGAGGAAGCAGGTGATGCCGTGGCTGCCGGGCGCGGTGCGGGCGAACAGGGCGTAGAAGCCGGCCTTGCCGCCGTGGGTGATCCAGGCCTTGTTGCCGGTGACGCGGTAGGCGGCGCCGTCCTCCGTGAGCTCCGCCTTGCAGGCGAGCGCGGCGGCGTCGGAGCCGGCCTGCGGCTCGGAGAGGCTGTAGCCGCCGACGAGCCGGCCCTCCAGCATGGCGGGAAGCCAGCGTTCCTTCTGCTCCGCGGTGCCGAAGGAGTGCAGCGGGTGGCAGGCCAGGGTGTGGACGCTGGTCGCGACGGCGACGGCGGCCCAGCGGGCGGCGAGCTCCTCGAGGACCTGGAGGTAGACCTCGTAGGGCTGGCCTCCGCCGCCGTACTCCTCGGGATACGCGAGGCCGAGCAGTCCGGCCTCGCCGAGGGTGCCGAAGAGGCCCTCCGGGTAGCTCTCGGCGGCCTCGTGCTCGTCGACCCGGGAGGCGAGCTCCTTGTCGGCGATCTCCCGGGTGAGGGCGATGAGGTCCGCTGCCTCGGGGGTGGGAAGCAGGCGGTCGACATCCATGGCGACTCCAACTGGCACAGACGATGCTGCGGCATCCGCAGATCTGCGAAACGGTACTGCGAGGGGTACGGCAGTACCGGTTAGCGTAGCGCAGAGGGGAGAACGCACAAGCCCCCGAACGGGTCGACCGGGCATACTGTTCGGGTGATCGAGACCTCCGCCGCCGCACCCCGCCTGACGGGCCGCGGCGCAGCCAGGCGTTCCGAGCTCTTCGAGGAACTCGTGGCGCTCCTGGTGGGCGAGGGCTTCGCCCAGCTCACCCTCGACGACCTCGCGGCCCGGCTGCGCTGCTCCAAGCGCACCCTCTACGGCCTGGCCGGCAGCAAGGAACAGCTGGTCAGAGCGGCCGTGGTGCACTTCTTCCGACGTGCCACGGCCCGCGTCGAGGCGGTGCTCGCCGCCGCGACCGGGCCCGCCGAGCGGCTCGCCGCCTATCTGCGCGCCGTCTCCGCCGAGCTGGCGCCGGTCTCACCGCAGTTCTTCGACGACGTGGCCGCGTTCGAGCCGGCCGCCGAGGTCTACGAACGCAACACCCGGGCCGCCGCCGGCCGGGTGCAGCAGCTGATCGAGGAAGGCGTGACGGCCGGCGTGTTCCGCGAGGTGCACGTCGCCTTCGCCGCCGACGTGATCGCCTCGGTCATGGTCCGCATCCAGCAGCGCCAGGTGGCCGCGGCGACCGGCCTGGCCGACGCCGCCGCGTACGAACAGCTCGCGGAACTGCTGCTGCACGGCCTGCAGAAGGCCCGCGTCCGCGAGGCCTGAGCCGACCCGGCGCACCCCGCGTCCGCACGCCCCGAACCCACCCGGCGCACCCCGCGTCCGCACGCCCCGAACCCACCCGGCGCACCCCGCGTCCGCACGCCCCGAGTCCTGCCGCGACGCCGAAAGGGCACCCCGGAAGTCCGGGGTGCCCTCGGGGCGCGTCGCGTGGTCTCGTCCGGGCGTGCTGCCCGGCCGGCCGTCTCGCGAGGTCGTGCGGTCGTGCCGTCGTGCCGTGTCAGGCCACCGAGCCGATGCGCCCCGTGGGTTCGCGGGGGACGTCGTGGTGGATCGGGGTGTGCGCGCCGGTCAGGGAGACGCCGCTGCCGCCGCGCCGGTTGGCGACGATCTCGGCGCCGATGGACAGGGCGGTCTCCTCCGGCGTACGGGCGCCGAGGTCGAGGCCGATCGGGGAACGCAGCCGGGCGAGTTCGAGTTCGGTGACGCCGACCTCGCGCAGGCGCTTGTTGCGGTCCTCGTGGGTGCGGCGGGAGCCCATCGCGCCGACGTAGGCGACGGGAAGCCTGAGGGCGATCTCCAGGAGCGGCACGTCGAACTTGGCGTCGTGGGTGAGGACGCACAGCACGGTGCGGGAGTCCACCTCCGTGGACTCCAGGTAGCGGTGGGGCCATTCGACGACGATCTCGTCGGCGTCGGGGAAGCGGAGCTTCGTCGCGAAGACCGGGCGGGCGTCGCAGACGGTGACGTGGTAGCCGAGGAACTTGCCGACCCTGACGAGGGCCGACGCGAAGTCGATGGCACCGAAGACGATCATGCGCGGGGCGGGTACGGAGGACTCGACGAGGAGGGTGACGGGCTGCCCGCAGCGGCTGCCGTCGGCGCCGATCCCGACGGTGCCGGTCCGTCCGGCGTCCAGCATCGCGCGGGCCTCGCCGGCGGCGGTGCGGTCCAGCTCGGGGTGGCCGCCGAGGCCGCCCTCGTACGAGCCGTCGGGGCGGACCAGGAGGGCCTGCCCCAGCAGGTCCTCGGGGCCGGAGACGATCCTGGCGAGGGCCGCCGCCTCGCCGGAGACCGCGGCGGCCAGCGCGGCCGGGAAGACCCCGCCGCGGACCGGGGTGACGAGGATGTCGATGATGCCGCCGCAGGTCAGACCGACCGCGAAGGCGTCCTCGTCGCTGTAGCCGAAGCTCTCCAGAACGGTCCGGCCGTCCTCGAGGGCCTGTTGGCAGAGTTCGTAGACGGCGCCCTCCACACAGCCGCCGGAGACGGACCCGATCGCCGTGCCGTCGCTGTCGACGGCCAGTGCGGCTCCCGGCTGCCGGGGCGCGCTGCCGCCGACGGCCACGACGGTGGCGACGGCGAACTCGCGTCCCTGCTCGACCCACCGGTGCAGCTCTTCGGCGATGTCCAGCATGGCGTTCTCCTTGGGGTGTCTGGTGTGGAGGGCGACGTCGGGCGTCAGCTGACGCCCAGCCAGCTCTCGATCGGGTGGATCGCGAAGTAGACGACGAAGACTCCGGTCAGCGCCCACATGAAGCCGCCGACCTCCCTCGCCTTGCCCTGCGCGGTCTTGATCACCGCGTAGGAGATGACGCCGGCCGCGACACCGGTGGTGATGGTGTACGTGAAGGGCATCAGGACCACGGTGAGGAACACCGGGATGGCCACGGAGCGGTCGCTCCAGTCCACGTGCTTGGCGTTCTGCATCATCATCGAGCCGATGACGACCAGGGCCGCGGCGGCGACCTCCTGCGGCACGATCGCGGTGAGCGGCGTGAAGAAGAGGGCCAGGGCGAAGAACCCGCCGGTGACCACGGAGGCCAGACCGGTGCGGGCGCCCTCGCCGACGCCGGTGGCGGACTCGACGAAGACCGTCTGGCCGGACGCGCCGCCGGCACCGCCGAGGACGCCGCCGGCGCCGTCGATGAACAGCGCCTTGGACAGGCCGGGCATGCGGCCCTTGTCGTCGGCGAGCTTGGCCTCGGTGCCGACGCCCAGGATGGTCGCCATGGCGTCGAAGAAGCCCGCGAGCACCAGGGTGAAGACGATCATGGTGATCGTGAGGTAGCCGACGTCGCCCCAGCCGCTGAAGGACACCTCGCCGAGGAGCGAGAAGTCCGGCGTGGAGACCGCGCTGCCGTCCAGCTCCGGCGGGCCGGAGAACCAGGACTTGGCCGGGATGTCGGCGACGGCGTTCAGGACGACCGCGACGATCGTGCCGACGACGATGCCGATGAGGATGGCGCCGGGGATGTTGCGGGCCTGCAGCGCGAAGATCAGCAGCAGGGTGACCGCGAAGATCAGGACGGGCCAGCCCATGAGCTCACCGGCCGGGCCGAGCGACACGGGGCCGCCGCCGGGCGCGGGGTTCTCGTGGACGAAGCCGGCCTTCACGAAGCCGATGATGGCGATGAAGAGACCGATGCCGATGGTGATCGCGTGCTTGAGCGCGAGCGGTATCGCGTTCATGATCATCTCGCGGAGGCCGGTGACCACCAGGAGACAGATCACGGCGCCGTACGCGACCGACATGCCCATGGCCTGCGGCCAGGTCATGACGGGCACGACCTGCGAGGCCATCACGCCGGAGACGCTGAGTCCCGCGGCGAGGGCCAGGGGGACCTTGCCCCAGAAACCCATGAGGAGGGTCGTGGCCGCCGCGGCCAGGGCCGTGGCGGTGATCAGCGCGGGCTGGCTGAGGACGTTGCCGTCGACATCCTTGCCGGAGAGGATCAGGGGGTTGAGCAGGAGAATGTACGCCATCGCCATGAAGGTGGTGACGCCGCCGCGGATCTCCGTCGCGACGGTGGATCCTCTCTCCGAGATGTGAAAGTACCGGTCGAGCCAAGACCTGCCGGCGGGGTTGCGCGAGCCGTTGCCCGCGTCCTCGGCCGTGGTCTTGGGCTCCACTGACGACTGGGTCATGGGGCCTACTCCCAAGGTTCAAAGGGGCACCCGCAGAAAGCGTTGGGGATTGCGGGATTTGGGATATCAAGTTGGCTGCACGACCCGGGGGACGGCCCGAGACGAACGGGTGAATCGGTACTGCGGCTACTGCTGTTCACTGCGGTACTGCCGTATGGAGTGCCGTACTGCGGTGGGGGTTTTCCCCGGACGGTGCGGGCGGGGAGGGAAGTGTGACGTTCCTGGGAGGCCCGCACCGTCCGGGGAGGTCTTACAGGGTGCCGGTCAGGTGCTCGGGGCGGACCGGCGTCTTGGTGAGCTCCAGGCCCGTCGCGTTCCGGATCGCCGCGAGGACGGCCGGGGTCGACGACAGGGTCGGGGCCTCACCGATGCCCCGCACGCCGTACGGCGCGTTGGGGTCGGCCAGCTCGAGGTAGTCGACCGGGATGGTCGGCGTGTCGAGGATGGTCGGGATCAGGTAGTCCGTGAAGGAGGGGTTGCGCACCTTCGCGGTCTTCGGGTCGACGATGATCTCCTCCATCACCGCCACGCCCAGGCCCTGGGTGGTGCCACCCTGGATCTGGCCGATGACGGAGAGCGGGTTGACCGCCTTGCCGACGTCCTGGGCGCAGGCCAGTTCGATGACCTTGACCAGGCCGAGCTCGGTGTCGACCTCCACCACCGCGCGGTGCGCGGCGAAGGCGTACTGGACGTGGCCGTTGCCCTGGCCGGTGACGAGGTCGAAGGCCTCCGTGGGGCGGTGCCGCCACTGCTCCTCGATCTCCACGGCCTCGTCCTCGAGGACGTCCGCGATGCTCGCGAGGACCTCGCCGCCGTCGGTGACGACCTTGCCGTCCTGCAGGAGCAGTTCGGCCGTGGCCCACGCCGGGTGGTAGGAGCCGAACTTGCGCCGGCCGATCTCCAGGACCTTCTCGCGGACGAGCTCGCAGGAGTTCTTGATGGCGCCGCCGGTCATGTACGTCTGGCGGCCCGCGGAGGTGGAACCGGCCGAGCCGACGTGCGTGTCCGCCGGGTGGATGGTCACCTGGGTGACGCCGAGCTCCGTACGGGCGATCTGGGCGTGGATGGTGACTCCGCCCTGGCCGACCTCCGCCGCGGCGGTGTGCACGGTGGCGACGGCCTCGCCGTTGATGACCTCCATGCGGATCCGGGCGGTGGAGTAGTCGTCGAAGCCCTCGGAGAAGCCGACGTTCTTGATGCCGACCGCGTAGCCGACGCCCCGCACCACGCCCTCACCGTGGGTGGTGTTGGACAGGCCGCCCGGCAGCGCGCGGACGTCCGCGCCCTCGCCGGCGGTCTCCCACTGGCGCTCCGGCGGCATCGGGCGGGCCTTGACCCGGCGCAGCAGCTCGGCGACCGGGGCCGGCGAGTCCACGACCTGGCCGGTCGGCATGAGCGTGCCCTGCTCCATGGCGTTGATCTGGCGGAACTCGACCGGGTCCATGCCCAGCTTGGCCGCCAGCTTGTCCATCTGCGCCTCGTAGGCGAAGCAGGCCTGGACCGCGCCGAAGCCGCGCATGGCGCCGCAGGGCGGGTTGTTGGTGTAGAGGCCGATCGCCTCGATGTCGACGTCGTCGATGACGTACGGGCCGACCGAGAGGGACGACGCGTTGCCGACGACCGAGACCGTGGAGGAGGCGTAGGCGCCGCCGTCCAGGACGATCTTGCACTTCATGTGCGTGATCTTGCCGTCCTTGGTGGCGCCGTGCTCGTAGTAGAGCTTGGCCGGGTGCCGGTGGACGTGCCCGAAGAAGGACTCGTAGCGGTTGTAGACCATCTTGACCGGCTTGCCCGTGCGCAGGGCGAGCACGGAGGCCATGATCTGCATCGAGATGTCCTCGCGGCCGCCGAAGGCGCCGCCGATGCCGGCCATGGTCATGCGGACCTTGTCCTCGGGCAGGCCGAGGCAGGGCGCGATCTGCTCGCGGTCCGCGTGCAGCCACTGGGTGGCCACGTAGAGGTCGATGCCGCCGTCCTCGGCGGGCACGGCGAGGCCGGACTCCGGGCCGAGGAAGGCCTGGTCCTGCATGCCGAAGGTGTACTCGCCCCTGACGATGACGTCGGCGCGCTTGGCGGCCTCGTCGGCGTTGCCGCGGATGATCGGCTGGCGGTGCACGATGTTCGGGTGCGGGACGTGCGAGGCGTGCCGGTCGGTGCGGCCCTCGTGGACGAGTACGGCGTCGGGAGCGGTCGCCGAGGCCTCGTCGGTGATGAGGGGCAGCTCGCGGTACTCGACCTTGATCTTCGCGGCGGCGCGGCGGGCGGTCTCCGGGTGGTCGGCGGCCACGAGGGCGACCGGCTCGCCGTGGTGGCGGACCTTGCCGTAGGCGAGCACCGGGGTGTCCCGGAACTCCAGGCCGTAGTTCTTCGCGGCCGGCAGGTCGTCCGCGGTCAGGACGGCGTAGACGCCCGACACGGCCAGCGCCTCGGAGGTGTCGATGGACACGATCTCGGCGTGGGCGACGGTGGACCGCAGGGCCTGGCCCCACAGCATCTCCTCGTGCCACATGTCCGAGGAGTAGGCGAACTCGCCGGTGACCTTGAGGGTGCCGTCCGGGCGGAGGGTGGAGGCGCCGACGCCGCCCTCGGTGTGCTTCTGGGTGACGTCCGTGGGCGTGCCCGCCGGTACGGCGCGTGTGTGCTGAGCCATCGTCAGACCGCCTCTCCCTGGCGCTCCTGGCGAGCGGCCGCCAGGCGGACCGCGTCGAGGATCTTCTCGTAACCGGTGCAGCGGCAGAGGTTGCCGGAGAGCGCCTCGCGGATGTCCGCGTCCGTCGGGGACGGGTTGCGCTCCAGCATCTCGTCGGCCGCGACCAGCAGACCGGGGGTGCAGAAGCCGCACTGCACGGCGCCGGCGTCGATGAACGCCTGCTGGATCGGGCTCAGTTCGACGCCCTCGCCGGTCTGCGAGTCCTGCGGCCTGGCCTCCCAGCGCTTGGCCTCGTCGAGCGAGGTGCCGCCGCAGGCTCCGGTGCCGCAGGAGCCGCCGTGGCCGTGCTCCTGGCGCTCCTTGGCGAACTCCGCCAGGCCCTCGACGGTGACGACCTCGCGGCCCTCGACCTGACCGGCGGCGACCAGACAGGAACACACCGGCACGCCGTCGAGACGGACCGTGCAGGAGCCGCACTCGCCCTGCTCGCAGGCGTTCTTGGAGCCGGGCAGGCCCAGGCGCTCACGCAGCACGTAGAGGAGGGACTCGCCTTCCCAGACGTCGTCGGCTTCCTGCGGACGACCGTTGACCGTGAAATTCACGCGCATGGTTATGCAGCTCCTTCAAGGGTGCGCCCGTTGCCGGCGCGGTACTGCTCCCAGGTCCAGCCGAGCGTGCGGCGGGCCATGATGCCCACGGCGTGCCGGCGGTACTTGGCGGTGCCTCGTACGTCGTCGATCGGGTTGCAGGCGCCGGACGCGAGGTCCGCGAACTGCTTGGCGATCGAGGGAGTGATGATCCTGCCGTTGTCCCAGAAGCCGCCCTCTTCGAGGGCCGCGTTCAGGAACTCCTCGGCCGCCGTGGCCCGCACGGGCGTGGGGGCGGCGGAGCCGATGCCGGTCCGTACGGTCCGGGTCTCCGGGTGGAGGGCCAGGCCGAAGGCGCAGACGGCGATGACCATCGCGTTGCGGGTGCCGACCTTGGAGTACTGCTGGGGGCCGTCCGCCTTCTTCACGTGGACGGTCTTGATGAGCTCGTCGGGCTCGAGCGCGTTGCGCTTCACGCCCTTGTAGAACTCGTCGATGGGAATGAGCCGGGTGCCGCGCACCGACTCGACCTCGACCTCGGCGCCCGCCGCGAGCAGCGCGGGGTGGGCGTCACCGGCCGGGGAGGCGGTGCCCAGGTTGCCGCCGACGCCGCCGCGGTTACGGATCTGCGGGGAGGCGACCGTGTGCGAGGCGAGGGCCAGACCGGGGAGCTCCTCACGGAGGTTCTCCATGATCTGCGAGTACGGGACCGAGGCGCCGAGGCGGACGCTCTCCTCGCCGACCTCCCACTCACGCAGCAGCTCGATACGGTTGAGGTCCAGGAGGTACTCGGGACGCCGGTGGTCGAAGTTGATCTCGACCATGATGTCGGTACCGCCTGCGATGGGCACGGCCGTGGGGTGCTCGGCCTTGGCGGCGAGCGCCTCCTCCCAGCTGGCGGGGCGAAGGAAGTCCATGGTGGCTCTCTTCTTGTGCTTCGGGTGATCGGGGGTCGTACGTACGGGCCATGGGGGACGGCCGGCCCTCGACGGACGATCTTCTTCATGTCCTGTTAACGCGGTGTGTGGCCTAGTACACAAGCCCCGCTCGCCGCTGTGCAGCCACCGAAACCATGAAGGAGTTGGCTGGCTGCCATGGTCGTCTTGTAGATTCGAACGAAAGGCGGGTAACGGCAACCTCTCCGTTTCCCCCTGGAAACGGTGGCACCAGGCCACCGACGACAACGAGACACTCATTTCCACCCACGACAAGGAACGGCGGCGACCTCATGCGGCTGCGCGCACTGCTGGAGAACGACGCGCTCGGGCTGCGCCTGCTCGGCGGCGAGGACGAGCTGGACCGCACCGTCCGCGGTGTGATGACGACGGACCTCAAGGACCCCAGTCGCTACCTGTCGGGCGGCGAGCTGGTCCTCACCGGCCTCGCCTGGCTGCACGGTCCGGGCGACGCCGAGCCCTTCGTCCGGATCCTCGCGAGCACCGGGGTGGCGGCCCTGGCCGTCGGCGAGGCCGAGCTGGGTGACATCCCGGACGACCTCGTAGAGGCGTGTTCTCGCCATCGGCTTCCCCTGTTCGCCGTCAACGAATCCGTTGCGTTCGCGACGATCACCGAGCACGTTGTTCGACAGGTCTCCGGCGAGCGGGCCGGCGACCTCGCCGCCGTCGTGGACCGCCACAGGCGCCTGATGACCTCGGGACCGGCCGGCGGCGGACCCGAGGTCGTCCTCGACCTCCTCGGCTCCGACCTGGACCTCCGGGCCTGGGTGCTGTCCCCCACCGGCCGCCGGATCGCCGGTGCCGGGGAGCCCCTGGAGCCCGGTCTCGCGGCCTCCCTGGCCGGTGAGCACCTGGCCGCCACCCGCACGGGCCGGCGCGGCCCGCACCGGGTCGGCGTCGCCGGGACCACGTACTCGCTGTTCCCGATCCGCAACACCGGCCGCGGCACCCCGCCGCCCTCCCGCGACGTGCGGGAGACCGTGCTGTCCGACTGGCTGCTCGCCGTCGAGGCGGACGCGGGCGACTGGCCGGCCGCCCGGCTCGACCTGCTCCAGGGCGTCACCCAGCTGATCGCCGTCGAGCGGGACCGCCGCGACGCCGCGCGGACCGTGCGCCGCAGGCTCGCCCAGGAGGTCCTCGAGCTGGTCCAGACGGGCGCCGCGCCCGCCGAGATCGCCGCCCGTCTCAGGGTCGCCGCGCCCGTCCTGCTGCCCGGCCTCGGCACCGCCCCGCACTGGCAGGTCGTCGTCGCCCGCGTCGAGTGGGAGCAGGAGCCCGGCCAGAACGGCGTCGACAGCGGTCCCGTCGCCCAGTCCCTCCTGGAGGAGATCCTGATCGACCCGGCCGCCGCCGGAGCCGACAGCGCCGACCGGATCGCCGTCGCCCACAGCGGCGACGAGGCCATCGCGCTGGTCCCGCTGGCCGCCAGCCCGCTGCCCGACAGCGAGGACGACCTGCCGCCCGTGGCGCTGGGGCTGCACGCCGACGCCCTGCTGGCCGCCGTCCGCGCGCCGCTCTCCGCCGGTCTCGCCGACGACGGCCGGCTGACCCTCGGCGTCAGCGCCGCCGTGCACTCCGCCGAGGGGCTGCGCGGCGCCCTGGAGGAGGCCCGGCACGCCCGTCGGGTGGCCGCCGCCCGCCCGGGCCGGGTCTGCGCCGCCGGCCACCACGAGCTCGCCTCGCACGTCCTGCTGCTGCCCTTCGTCCCGGACGACGTCCGGCGCGCCTTCACGGCCCGGCTCCTGGACCCGCTGCGGGACTACGATCGCCGGCACCGCGCGGAGCTCATCCCGACCCTGGAGGCCTTCCTCGACTGCGACGGCTCCTGGACGCGCTGCGCGACCCGCCTCCACCTGCACGTGAACACGCTGCGCTACCGGGTGGGCCGCATCGAACAGCTCACCGGCCGGGACCTGTCCCGCCTGGAGGACAAGCTGGACTTCTTCCTGGCGCTCCGGATGAGCTGAACGGGTGAAGACGATCCTCCGCTGACCCGATTCATCTCATCGGGTGATCAAGCGGGATGACGGGGCGGCAGGAAACTGCCGCCCCGTTGCCGTTCCCCACCACCACTCCCCCGTGATTCCGGGCCTTCCCGCTTTGTGAAAACTTTCACCCGACCCCTTGGCCGGTCCCCGGACTTCGTGCTGAGATGCCGTCCTACTCACAGCTCGATGGCGCGCTCGGGGAGGGCGATGTGGCGTATGGCCGGGGCACCCCACTGGAGACCGCGATCTGGAGGCTCCGCTCCCGCGGCTGCTGGACGGATGCCGCCGAACTCCTCGCACCCCGCGCGGCCGAACCGGCCGCGGCCCTGGAACGGGCGGCCCTGCTGATCGAGCGCTGCCTGTACACCGAACAGGGCTGGGCCGAGGCCGAGGAGGCGCTGCGCGCGGCCGAGGCGGTCGTCCAGACCGACGAGGAACGCGGGGCCGCCGCCTGCGAACGCGGCCATCTCGCCTACGCCTCCACGCTGTTGGGCTTCCGCGACCGCGCCGACGAGGCCCGTGCGGCGCTCGGCCGCGCGGCCGCCCTGATCGGGCCCGGGACACCGGGCCGCGCGCTCCTCGACTACCGCCGCGGGCTGCTCGCGCAGAACCTCGGCGACTCCCCGCAGGCCGCCCGGGCCGCCTACCGGCGCGCCCACGCCGGCGCGACCGCCCACGACGACGCGCTGCTGCTGTCCTCGACCTGGCGCCACCTCGCCGGACTCGCCCTGCGTGAAGGCGAGTTGGCGGAGGCACGGCACGGATTCGCCGAATCGCTGCGGATCCGCGAGGAGTTGGGCTACCTGGTGGGCACCGTCCCCGCCCTCGCCTCACTCGCCGAGGCCGAGACGGAACCCGAGGCGGGCCGCCTCCGCGCGGAGGCGAGCCGGCTGTTCCGCCTCCTGGGCGGCGTACCGACCTGGCTGACGGCGCAGTTGACGCCACGTCCGGCGATCTGATCACGGCGCGGGCGGCTCGTCCTGCCCACCCCGTGATCAGCCCGCGCGCTCCAGCCGGAGCACCGCCTCGTCGAGGCCGACCACCAGGGCGCCGTCCTCCGTGACCGCCACCGCGCGGACCGCCGGTCCCGGGCGGAAGGTCAGCCGGGCGTGCTGTTCGATCCGGTGGAGTTCGACCGTCCCGTCGGCCCAGGCCGCGGCCAGGACCGGTCCGTGCGGGGTCTCGGCGGCGGCCAGCGCGACCACCGGGGAGCGGCGTTCCGCCAGGGGCTCGGGGTCGGGGTCCCGGCCGGGCGTCCACCGCCGCACCGCTCCGTCGGTGCCGCCGCTGCAGACGAACGGCGTCACCGATTCGACGGCGGCCACCGCCGTGACCCGGCCGCTGTGCAGGGCCGCCTGGTGGAGGCCGGTGAGGCCGAAGGCGTGGACGGAGCCGAGCCGGTCACCGACCACGACCGAGCCGGAGATGGCCGCGAGCGCGGTGCCGGGATGGCGGGTGAGGGTGGCGGTGACCGCTTCGGTCAGCCGCTGGAGGTAGGGCGGCCGGGGCTGTCTGCCCCGTACGGTGTGCAGCCGGCCCCGCTCGTCGAGCAGCAGCACGGTCCCGTCGGGCGCCGGCGCGAGGGCGCCGACCCGTCCGGTGACCGGATGATCGAGGCGCCCGAGCGGGCGGGCGTCGTCCGCGGCGAGCAGCCGTACGGTGCCGCCGAGGTCCGCGACGAGGAGCGTCCCGCCCTGCGCGGCGAGCGCGGCGACGGGTCCGGGCCAGGGCGGGGCGACGTCCCCGGCGACCCGCGTCCACCCCACCCGCCAGGGCGCGGCCGCGGCGAGGTCCCGGAGGGCGGGCCGCAGCCGCGGGTCGGCACCGTCACCGAGGACGGCGAGCAGCCCGAGCGCCCGCTCGGCGGACCCGTGGGCCGCGCACAGCGCCTGCCCGGCGCGCAGCCAGGCGGTCCGCAGCCCGCCGTGGTCGTCGGCGGCGTCGCGGACGTAGCCGGTGGTGACGGCGACGGGATCGGCGGCGCAGACGGCGGCGGGGTCGGAGAGGTCGACGGCGCCGGGCGGACCCGGCGGCCCGCCGGCACCGGGCTGGTCGCCGTCCACCACGGTGACGCGGCCCTCGGTGAGGAGGGCGTGGCCCGGGGTTCCGGGGTCCGCCTCGACCACGAGGCGCACCCGGCCGAGCCGGGCCAGGTCCGCGATCAGCGCGGCGACGGCCTCCGGCTCGGCGGCGGCGTGCAGCGCCGGGAGGAGCAGCACGGTGCGGGCGGCGCGGCCGGTCTCGCTGGTGGCCAGGGCGCGGACGAGGTCGCCCGCGGAGCCGGCGACGACGCCCAGCCGGTCGGCGACGGCCCAGGCGGTGCCGAGGGCGGTGCGCCCGGTCAGCGGGACGAGCGCCCGGGCGGTACGGCGGCGCCCGGCGCCCCGGGGCTCGTGGGCGGCGAGCCAGTCCAGCAGCCCGGGGGCGCCGGTGACGAGGCAGAGGCGGGGGGCCTCGGGATCGGTGAGCCAGCCGAGCAGGGCCGCGGCCCCGGGGCGCTCCGCGCGGACGGACGGCATGGGCACCTCTCGGTCGGCGCGGTTTCGGACGGCGTACGGGCTGACGCCGTCGACCTTAGGGGGTGTCTTCCCGATCTTGCCAGCGTCGCGAGGTCCCCGGCCGCCGGACCGCCCCCGTCAGTCCTGCGCCCCGGTGAAGTGTTCCCGTACGAGTGAGGAGACGACGGGCAGGTCCTGGGCGATCAGTGCGTCCAGCAGGGCGGTGTGCTCCGCGGCGTCGGCGACCAGTTCGCCGTGGCGGGTGGCGGGCGCGCTGACCAGGGGCCACTGGGAGCGCCGGTGCAGGTCGTCGGCGATGTGGAGCAGCTGTTCGTTGCCCGCGAGGGCGAGGACGGCGCGGTGGAAGGCGCGGTCGGCCTCGGCGTAGTGGGCACGGTCGCCGCGCGCGGCGGCGGTGGAGGTGGCCTCGGCCAGCGGCCGGAGTCCGGCCCAGGTCTCGGCGGGGACGGTGCGGGCGAGACGGAGCATGACGGGGACCTCGATGAGGGCCCTGACCTCGGCGAGCTCGGCGAGTTCGCGGGGGGTGCGCTCGACGACGCGGAAACCGCGGTTGGGCACGACCTCGACGGCGCCCTCGGTGGCGAGCTGCTGCATGGCCTCGCGGACGGGAGTGGCCGAGACGCCGAAGCGTTCGCCGAGGGCGGGGCCGGAGTAGACCTCGCCGGGCACGAGCTCGCCGCTGACCAGGGCGGTGCGCAGGGCCCGGAGGATCTGGCCGCGCACGGAGTGGCGGCGGACGGTACGGGGCTCGCCGAGACCGGCCGCCAGGCCTCCGCCGGGTTCGGGGTCGTCGCGCTCGCCGTGGGTGCGGCTGCCGTGGGCGCGGTCGCCGCGCTCCATCGGGGTGCGGCTGCCGCGCTCGCCGTGGGTGTGTTCGCCGCGGGCCTGCTCGGGGACCCGTACGGCGCGGGCGCCGGCCGCCGGCCCGCCGTGGGCCGGGGCGCCGTGGGCCGGGGCGCCGTACACGCCCTCGCCGGGGGCCGGCTCGCGATGGGCCGGCTCGTCGTCCGAGGCCTTGCCGTACGCGCCCTCGCCGTACGCGCCCTCGCCGTACGCGCCCTCGCCGTACGCGCCCTCGCCGTACGCGCCGTCGCCGTACGCGCCGTCGCCGGAGGCCGGATCGCCGTGGGCCGGGGCGCCGTACGCCGCCGGAGCGGGTCGGCCGGTCGTCCGCCCGCGCGTGCTGCCCTGCTCCACCCGGGTCCTCCTGCGCCTTCGTGCCGGGCCCGGCTCGCGGCGCCGGGGTCCCCCGTGCACGATAGGCGGACGGCGTCGCAGTTCAAACACCGCAACGATCGGGTAAGGTAAGGCTAACCTGTTAACGATCGTGATTCGGTGGTCCCGCATGGCCCTGCCCGCTCTGCTGCCGTCGCCTCCCGCCTCGCCCGTCGCGGCCGCCTACGCCCGGCTCGCCGAGGTGTTCACCGGACTGCGCGTCGACGAGCGGGCCGGGCACGAGCGGCTGCCGCGCGGGACGGGCTGGGTGGCGTCGGACGAGCTGGGCGCCGGCGGGGACGGCACGGACGCCTTTCTCGCCTGGGACGACGCGCAGGTGCGGCGCGACTACGGGCGGGCGGCCCGCCCCGACGTGGTGGCGAGCTTCGCGCTGCACCGGTACGCCTGGCCGGCCTGTCTGCTGGTGACGCTGCCCTGGTTCCTGCACCGCCGGGTGCCCCGGCTGCCCGCGCGCAACGTGGCCTTCCAGCGGGCCCTCGGCCGGGTCGCGGTGCGGATCGAGGAGTTCGCGTGCCTGCCCGGGGACCCGGCGGCGGCACTGCCCGGCGCCCGCGTGGTGGCGGACGAGGAGGCGCTGCGGGCCGAGGTGCGGGACGCCCTCGCCGAGCACTTCGAGGAGGTCCTGGCCGGCATCGGGCCCCGGATGCGGCGCGGCCGGCGGGCGCTGTGGGGCATGGTGACCGACGAGATCGTCGAGGGGCTCTGGTACATCGCGGAGCTGCTCGGCGAGGAGGGCCGGGCGCTCGCGGAGCTGGAGCTGCTGCTGCCGGGGGCGACGAAGCCGTACGTGGGAGCCGCGGGCTTCCGGGAGCTGCCGGGCTCGGCGGAGGCGTGCGGCACGGCCCGCGTCACGCGCGACCGGGCCTCGTGCTGCTTCTTCTACACGCTCCGCCCCGAGGACACCTGCCTGACGTGTCCGCGCACCGCCGATCCGGAGCGGGTCCGCCGCCTCGCGGCCACCGCCTGACGCCCTTCCCCCGTTACGCCACCCGCAGGGGTGATGCGAATCGAACGCGACTTCCGCTCCCCGGGCGGGAGTTCGACCGAATCGCACCTATTCGTATGCCGTGCGACCCCGATGGCGTGCTCTTGTTCCGAAACCCCGTTCCGGCCCCGCCGGGTCGGCCAGTATGGGCGGCCGAATCGCCCTACTGCGAGGCAAAGGGACACCGCATGAGACTGACCGACATATCGCTGGACTGGCTGCTTCCGGGCGGCGTGATGGTGGCGGGGGTCCTGACGGCGGTGGCGGTGCTCGCGCGCGGGAAGCGCGCCGGTGACCAGGCCGCGGCCGAGGACTCCTGGGAGCGCAGCGAGGAACGCCGCAGACGCAAGGAGGCCGTCTACGGCACCGCCTCCTACGTCCTGCTCTTCTGCTGCGCCGCGGTCGCGGCGGCGCTCTCCTTCCACGGGCTCGTCGGCTTCGGCCGGCAGAACCTCAACCTCTCCGGAGGCTGGGAGTACCTGGTCCCGTTCGGCCTCGACGGCGCCGCGATGTTCTGTTCGGTGCTGGCCGTCCGCGAGGCGAGCCACGGCGACGCGGCCCTCGGCTCGCGCCTGCTGGTCTGGACGTTCGCGGGCGCGGCCGCCTGGTTCAACTGGGTGCACGCGCCGCGCGGCATGGGTCACGCGGGCGCCCCGCAGTTCTTCGCGGGCATGTCCCTGTCGGCGGCGGTGCTGTTCGACCGGGCGCTGAAGCAGACCCGGCGGGCGGCGCTGCGCGAGCAGGGCCTGATCCCGCGGCCGCTGCCGCAGATCCGCATGGTCCGCTGGCTGCGGGCGCCCCGGGAGACCTTCGGCGCCTGGTCGCTGATGCTCCTGGAGGGCGTACGCACCCTGGACGAAGCGGTCGACGAGGTCCGCGAGGACCGGCGGGAGAAGGAGCAGAACCGGATCCGCCGGCGCGAGCAGGCCAAGCTGGACCGGGCACGGCTCAAGGCGATAAACCGGCAGCACCGCGCGTTCGGGCGGAACGGCGGCCGGCAGGTCGACGTGGCGGCACTCGGTTCCGCCACCGGTACGGGCTCCGCGACGGGCACGGTGCAGGCCGCCGTCGCGGAGCCCGCCATAGCGGACCCCGGACAGCTGCCGCTTCGCCACCGGCCCTCCCTTCAGGCCGTCAGGGGCGCTGAGCCGCGTCCCGGCGAGTCCCGGACGGTCGACCTGACCGCCGAGGACGACACCCAGACGCTGCCGCGCCTGGACTCCCTGGAGCGCAAACTCGCCGACCTGGAGCAGCAGTTCGGCTGAGGCGCGCCCGCCCTCACGGTCCGGCGGGGCCGCTCCGACCAGGGCGTGTGTCGAAAGTCCCGCCTGCCCGGCGGGCAGACGACGCTTCTTTCGACACACGCCTAGCGGTCGGCCCCGTCGGCCAGTTCGAACCACACGACCTTGCCCACGCCGCGGTTCTCCACTCCCCAGGAGTCGGCGAGGGCCTGGACGAGGACGAGTCCCCGGCCGTGCGTACCGTCGTCGGCGTTCGGTACGCGCGGCCGGATCATGTCGGAGGCGAAGTCCCTGACCTCGACCCGCAGGTGCTCGGGGACGACGGTCGCCGTGACGACCGCCCCGCGGTCGGTGTGGATCAGCGCGTTGGTCACCAGTTCGCTGGTGAGGAGTTCGGCGACGTCACAGGCGCCGGTCCCTCCCCAGGAGCCCAGCAACTCCCGTAACGCGCGGCGCACTTCGGGAACCGCGGTGAGATCCGCGCTCCCCACCCTTCTGAGCAGTCGAGTCCGCTGCCTCGCCTCCCCGGCCATATCCCCCACCCCGTCGTCGGATCGAACAGGCTCACGGGGATGCATGCCCAGGCGCCCGGCCCGCATTCACGAACGGGCCGGGCGGACGTCACGGCCCGTCAGGGGCGGGGTACGTTGCGCAGGTTGGAGCGCGCCATCTGGAGCATCCGGCCGACGCCGCCGTCCAGCACGATCTTGCCCGCGGAGAGCGCGAAGCCGGTGACCATGTCGGCGCTGATCTTCGGCGGGATGGACAGCGCGTTGGGGTCGGTGACCACGTCGACGAGCGCCGGGCCCTTGTGCCGGAAGGCGTCCTTGAGGGCGCCGGCCAGGTGTTTGGGCTTCTCCACCCGGACGCCGAAGGCTCCGGCGGCGCGGGCGACGGCGGCGAAGTCGGGGTTCTTGTTGGTGGTGCCGTACGACGGGAGCCCGGCGACCAGCATCTCCAGCTCGACCATGCCGAGCGAGGAGTTGTCGAAGACGATCACCTTCACCGGCAGGTCGTACTGGACGAGGGTGAGGAAGTCGCCCATGAGCATGCTGAATCCGCCGTCACCGGACATCGACACGACCTGCCGTCCGCGGTCGGTGAACTGGGCACCGATGGCCTGCGGCAGGGCGTTCGCCATGGAGCCGTGGCTGAACGAGCCGATGATCCGGCGGCGCCCGTTGGGCGTGAGGTAGCGCGCGGCCCAGACGTTGCACATTCCGGTGTCGACGGTGAACACGGCGTCGTCGTCGGCGAGTTCGTCGAGGACCGACGCCACGTACTCGGGATGGATCGGGGTGCGCTTCTCGACCTTGCGGGTGTACGCCTTGACCACGCCCTCCAGGGCGTCGGCGTGCTTCTTCAGCATCCTGTCGAGGAAGCGCCGGTCGGTCTTGGCCCGCACCCGCGGGATGACGCAGCGCAGCGTCTCGCGGACGTCGCCCCATACCGCGAGGTCGAGCCGGGAACGCCGGCCGAGCCGCTCGGGCCGCACGTCGATCTGCGCGATCTTCACGTCGTCGGGGAGGAAGGCGTTGTACGGGAAGTCGGTGCCGAGCAGGATGAGCAGATCGCACTCGTGGGTGGCCTCGTAGGCGGCGCCGTAGCCGAGGAGCCCGCTCATGCCGACGTCGAACGGGTTGTCGTACTGGATCCATTCCTTGCCGCGGAGCGCGTGTCCGACGGGTGACTTGACCCGTTCGGCGAACTGCATGACCTCGGGATGCGCGCCCGCGGTGCCGCTGCCGCAGAACAGCGTCACCCGGTCGGCGGAGTCGATCAGCCGCACGAGGGCGTCGATCTCGGCGTCGCCCGGCCGGACGGTGGGCCGTGAGGTGACGAGCGCGGTCTCGACCGTCTTCTCGGGCGCGGGCCGGCCGGCGATGTCGCCCGGCAGCGACACGACGCTGACGCCGCCCTGACCGACGGCGTGCTGGATCGCGGTCTGCAGCAGCCGGGGCATCTGCTGCGGGTTGGAGATCAGCTCGCTGTAGTGGCTGCATTCGCGGAACAGCCGGTCGGGGTGGGTCTCCTGGAAGTAGCCGAGGCCGATCTCGCCGGACGGAATGTGCGAGGCGAGGGCCAGTACCGGCGCCATCGAGCGGTGAGCGTCGTACAGCCCGTTGATCAGATGGAGGTTGCCCGGGCCGCAGGAGCCGGCGCAGGCGGCGAGCCGGCCGGTGATCTGGGCCTCGGCGCCGGCGGCGAAGGCCGCGGTCTCCTCGTGCCGCACCTGGACCCAGTCGATGCCGGAGGTGCGCCGGATGGCGTCGACGACGGGGTTCAGACTGTCGCCGACCACTCCGTAGAGGCGCTGGACGCCCGCCCGGACGAGGATGTCGACGAATTGTTCCGCCACGTTCTGTTTGGCCATGCGTCCATCAACCCATGAGCCGCGGGGTTACGCCTCCCAGACCGCCACCCCCGTACGGTCGTCGGCGTAACCGGTGACGCGCAGCTGGGTGTCGGCGAGGAAGGCGGCGAGGCCGGGCGGTTCGGCGCCGGCCCAGCGGGCGGCCAGCTCGCGGGCCAGGGACGGTTCGCCGCGCATGGGTTCGGCGAGGCCGTGCGAGGCAAGCAGCAGGGTGTCACCGGGACGGGCGACGGAGGCCCGGAAGCGGAAGGGCTCGGCGGGCGGGGGCGGCGGGTCCTCGACGTACGGCCGGTTCGGCGGCTCGGCCACGCCGAGCCGCATGGTGAGCCGGTCGCCGTCGTCGCCCGTCCCGGGCACCTCGGCCGGATCCGGTGCGGTCGCGGGCCGCTGCCGTGGCGGCGAGCCGAAGCCGACGACGGGCCCGCCGACGGTGGTGGCGGGATCGGGCAGAAGCGGTTCGATGTCCTGCCAGGCGCCGTCCCGGAGCCGGAACAGCCCGCCGGCGCCGATGCCGAAGAACACCCGGGTGCGGCAGTCGGGGTCCGCGGTGAGCAGCAGGCAGCGCAGTCCCGCGGTGTACTCCTCGGGGTCGAGGCCGCGTTCGGCGGCACGGGCGCGGAGCTTGCCGTACGTGCGGTCGGTGAGCCGGTGGAGGCCGGACTTGAGGTCTCCTCGGCGGGCGGCCCGGATGTCCTCGGAGAGCCGGGAGTGGCTGCGGCCGACGGACTCGGCGATCCAGCGGCAGACGTCGGCGGCGGCGAGGTGGGTGTGCTCGGAGTCGCGCCGTCCGGCGGCGACGGCGACGAGCACGAGGGCGGCTTCGTCCTGGCCGAAGCGGGCGGTGAGCAGGGCGTCGCGGCGGGGCTCGCCGCGGAACCGGGCGGAGTCGCCGCGGACGGAGGCGGCGCGCAGGGTGTAGGCGCCGTAGCGGGCGCCGTCGAGGACGGTGTCGGCGACGAGCGCGTCGAGCTCGTCGGGCCGGGCGGCGGGCAGCGCGGTGGGCTCGGCCTCGTACGTGGGCGGTCGCGAGCCGACGTGCTCGGTGCGGGGCCGCGGCGCGGGCACCTG
>NZ_SDOY01000168.1 GCF_004117935.1 Streptomyces roseicoloratus
TTCGATCTGTATCGCCTGCCGGAGGAGCACGAGATGCTCCGGGAGTCGGTCCGTGCGCTGGCGGAGGCGAAGATCGCTCCGTTCGCGGCGGCGGTCGACGAGGAGGGCCGGTTCCCGCAGGAGGCGCTGGACGCGCTGGTCGCCAACGACCTGCACGCGGTGCACGTGCCCGAGAGCTACGGCGGCGCCGGCGCGGACGCGCTGGCGACGGTGATCGTGATCGAGGAGGTCGCGCGCGCCTGCGGCTCGTCCTCGCTGATCCCGGCCGTCAACAAGCTCGGTTCGCTGCCGGTGATCCTGTCGGGTTCGGAGGAGCTGAAGAAGAAGTACCTCGGCCCGCTGGCCAAGGGCGACGCGATGTTCTCCTACTGCCTGTCCGAGCCCGACGCGGGCTCCGACGCGGCCGGGATGAAGACCCGCGCGGTCCGCGACGGCGACTTCTGGGTCCTCAACGGCGTGAAGCGGTGGATCACCAACGCCGGCGTCTCCGAGTACTACACGGTGATGGCCGTCACCGACCCGGAGAAGCGGTCGAAGGGCATCAGCGCCTTCGTCGTGGAGAAGGGCGACGAGGGCGTCTCCTTCGGCGCGCCGGAGAAGAAGCTCGGCATCAAGGGCTCCCCGACCCGCGAGGTCTACCTCGACAACGTGCGCATCCCCGCCGACCGCATGATCGGCGCCGAGGGCACCGGCTTCGCCACCGCGATGAAGACCCTCGACCACACCCGCATCACCATCGCCGCCCAGGCCCTCGGCATCGCCCAGGGCGCCCTGGACTACGCCAAGGGCTACGTCACCGAGCGCAAGCAGTTCGGCAAGCCGATCGCCGACTTCCAGGGCGTGCAGTTCATGCTCGCCGACATGGCCATGAAGCTGGAGGCCGCCCGCCAGCTCACCTACGCCGCCGCCGCCAAGTCCGAGCGCGTGGACGGCGACCTGACCTTCTTCGGCGCCGCCGCCAAGTGCTTCGCATCCGACGTCGCCATGGAGGTCACCACCGACGCCGTCCAGCTCCTCGGCGGCTACGGCTACACCCGCGACTACCCCGTCGAGCGCATGATGCGCGACGCCAAGATCACCCAGATCTACGAAGGCACCAACCAGGTCCAGCGCATCGTCATGGCCCGCAACCTCCCGTAATCCCCACACGGGAACACCGCGGCCCCCGGAGCTTCCGCTCTCGGGGGCCGCGGCGCGTTCAGAACTTCTCGACCGTCTGGCCGTCCGGGACCTGGTAGCAACCGGACGTCAGGAACAGGTTCAGGTTCGGCCGGGCGTCCTTGGCGAAGTAGGCGATCTTGACCCCGTACTTCTTCCCGTCGTTGTCGGCGGTGATGGCGAGATTCTCGTTCTTGCTGGTGTCGGGGCCGTATTCGACGACCTTCCAGCCGTGCTTGGGCAGTTCCTCCCTCAGCCGCTCCATGACGCCCTTGAGCTGATCGGGAGACGTGGGAGTGAAGGTCCAAGGGTGGAAGACCGTGAAGTACTTCGCCGGGTCCTTGCCCGCGCACTCCGAGACGCCAGGCCTGGTGTCGCTCGCCTCTCCCTTGACGCCGATGAGGTCGTAGAGCTCGCTGGAGATCTTCTCCGCCGTGCGCGCCGCCTGGTTCGTCGTGGCGGTGCCCGCGGAAGGAAGGCCGCCGGATTCCTTGTCGTTCATGCTGCATCCCGTGAGGATCGTGAGAGCGAGGGACAGGAGGAACGCGCACGCCCCCGCCTTGGTCTTCATTCAGCGCACTCCTGGCGTGGGGTTGGGCGGGGGCTTGAGGGTGACGGAGTCGCCCTTGCCGGCGACGACCAGAGCCTGGTTCCGAAGGCTTTCGCTGCCTTCCTTCCCGACGTCGCTGTGATCCTCGGAGGGTGGGAGAGCAGGGTGTGCGCCGGGGTGGTGCTCAGGGTGCCGTCGACGACGCTCTCCCCGCCGTTGCACCACCCGGGGCTCAAGCCGAAACGAGGACGGGTCCTGTCCTGTCACTTCGCCTTGAAGCAGGCCGATTCGACGGCAACGTTGATCAGGTCCGGGGAGTTTTCTTTACGATTCGCCTTGTACAGGCGGGCGTCGAGTGCGAATTCCCGGTTGCTCGACTCTGCGATGATCTGGGGACTCCTGGACTTGCTGCCGTCCGTGCCGTCCTTCACGATCGTCCACCCGTTCTTGGGAAGCTCGGTTCGCAAGCGTTCCATGGCCTGCTCCATGTCGGCGAACGGAACGTCGTGGACACTCCAGGGATGACGGGCGCGGTAGACCTCGTCCTCGTCGTCGTAGCCGGAGCAACGTGAGATCATCGCGCCGGACTTGGTCACCTTCCCGTTGATCCCCAGCATGTCGAGGATGCCGCTGGACGTCTTCTCCACATCCTCCTGCACCCCCGCGCTGTCGCGCTCTTTCACCGTCGTCTCGCTTCCGCTCGTGCACGACACAGCCAGCGTGCAGGTCGCCATGACAAACATGAATGCCGAGAATCGCCTACTCAAGTGCAACCCTCTCGTAATGGCCGGCAATGACGGCTGCTTGGTTCCTGAGGCTCAAAGAGTCCGCGTCGAAGAATTCTGAGTGATTGCCCGCGTCGCTCTGCATGATGTTGCCGCCGAAGGAGTCGTCGGTCGGGATGGTCCAGTTGTCGCCGAGGCCTACGAAGCGGCCTCCCTGCCGTACGACCTGGTCGTTCCAGGGGGCGCCCATGGCCCACACGTGGTCGGGCTTGACTCCCAGGTCCCCTGCGTGGTCTGCCTGCACTCCGGGACTTCCGGCGAAAACGAAGTCGTTCGCCACCTGCGGATCCTTCCAGCTCCCGGACTGTGCTGCGACGCCCACCACGGTACTGCCGTAGCTGTGGCCGATGACTGTCGTGTGCGAGGGGGCCCCATCGACCGCCTCCTGGGCCGCCCGGTTGCCCTGGAGGAAGTCGTACAGGCGAGGGCCGCCTTCCTCGGCGTACTTTCCGCTCGTGGCCTGCGTGATGACGCCGTCAGGAGCGTTGTAGTCAAGCCACGTGATGGTGGCGAACTCCTGCGTAGGTGCCAGACTTTGGGCCTCTGACCACAGACGCTCGCCCCGGCCGATGTCGCCGTGGTCGTGCCCCTCACCGATGGCTTCGATACCTGCGAAGGTGCCCGGGACGTAGACGGCCACGTGATCGGCCGTGTCCGGGTTGCCGTTGGCGAGGATGACCTTGCCGTCGTCGAGTCCGACGGGATCGAAGCCCAAGAGGTAGGCCTCGGGCAGGCCCTTCTCGCCGGTTCGGTCGAAGCGGGCCTGGATGGCGTCCATCCCCTTCATCACGTTCTCCAGCTTCGCCTTCCTTTCCCCGTACTTCTCGTGCCACTCCCGCCATTCCGGGGTGATCATGGCCATGGGGTAACCCCCGTTGGGGTTGGGGGCGAACTTGGTCGGCTCCTTCGGCATGCCGTCCAGCTCCAGCCGGTATGCCGCCTTGGTCTCAGCCAGGACCATGCGATTCGCCTCGTCGCGAACGTCGGACGGGAGCCCGTTCATCGCTCCGAGGGCGCCTGGGTGGACAGAGAGGTAGTCGGCCCGCTGCTGCGGGGTGAGGCCCTTCCACCATTCGGCGTTCTGGTAGGGCGTGCCGTCCTTGGGCGGGGCCTTGATGCTGTCCAGATAGGGGTCGGCGGTCCGGAGCACGCTGTCCATGTCCGACTTCGTGTCCGTCCAGTCCCGGTCGGTGACCTTCAGGTCGTCGTCGGCCTTCAGCGCCCGCAGCTTCGGCGCCCACTTGGCGTCGGCCTCCGTCGCCTCCTTCAGTGCGTCGGCGATCCGGTTCGCGAAGCCGAGCGCCTTGCCGTAGTGCGGGTTGGGGTGGATGTTGATCGCCTGGCGCTCGATCGCGTCCGAGGTCTCGGTGCCCCCGGCACTGCCGGTCACCGTGCCGCCGTCGGCGGTCTTGTCCGCGCCGGGCTTCGCGCCCGGCGGGAAGGTGACCGAACCGTTCGGGTTCACGGTGCAGCCGGCCGCCTGGGCGTCGGAGATCGCCGCGTCCAGCTTCCGCTTGGCCGCGCCGAGGTCGAAGGCGAAACCATTCAGCGCGGTGCTGACCAGACCGCACTCGGTCTGCGCGTAGTGGAAGTTCTTCGACAGTTCCTTGAGCTCGCCCAGGGCGGCCTCGGCGGCCTTGCCCTTCAGTTCGGCGCGGATACCGGAGGTGATCTTGATGTCGATGGTGTCCTTGGCCGCCATGGCCATGTCACCAGCCGCCCGGTAGCCGTCCGCGGCCTCCTCGTACTCGGCCTGCTTGAAGGCCCGCAAGGTCTCCAGGTCCATGGACGCCGTCACTTCTCCTTCGCCTGGCCGCCGACGGCCTCGGTGTCGGTGTACCGCTTCGCGAGTACGGCGATGTCCTGCTCGACCGTCTCGTCGGTCTTCGCCAGGTCGCTGCCCGACTTCCGGAGCAGCCCGCCGAGCGCCTCACAGCGGCCGCTCACGTCCCCGAGGTACTTCTTCCAGGAGTCGTACAAATCCTTCTGCGCCGCCGCGCTCTGCATCCCCTGGCCGTCGCCCAGCCCCGCCTGGCCGGTCTCCAGCTTGGTCAGCGCCGTGGTGACGCCCTCCTTCAGGCCCGAGACGCCCTCGCCGGCCTTCACCCAGGCCCGCTTGTCCGTCTTCAGGTCCTCCGAGTACCCCCCGCCGGGCGCCGGCGCCACCTGGTTCAGGCGCATCGACGGCGACTGGCGCGCCGCCGTCTCCGCCTTGAGCTGTTCCCACTCGTCCCATGGCATGTGCGAATCTCCCCGTTCTTCCGGCGGAACTCTGCCACTTCAGGCGGCGATTCGCCAAGATTCTCGGGTTTGCCGTCCGAAATCAAACGGTCGGCGTCCGAACAGGACGCCGACCGGGCCGAGTCGAGCTCGGCGGTTCGAGCTCAGCAGTTTCGAGCTCAGCGGTTTTCGAGCTCAGCGGTTCGAGGTGACCGTGACCTTCTCGTCGTTCCTGATCTGTTCCACCAGCTGCTTCACCTTCGGCATGTCCCACTTGAGGGAGCCCTGCGGCGCGCTGCCCGCGATCGGCATGTTCATCGACGTGCCGCCCCCGCTGCTGATGCCCTTCATCGCGAAGAACATCGTGGCCAGGTTGTACAGCGACATGTCCTTGTCCACGATCAGCGTGTCCAGACCCGCGCCGAGCGTCGGGTACAGCTTGAACGGGTTGAGGATCGTGCCTGGCGTCGCCGCCTGACTCGCCAGCGCCGACAGGAACTTCTGCTGGTTCTTCGTACGGGCCAGGTCGGACTCGGCGAAGGCGTAGCGGGTGCGGACGAAGGCCAGGGCCTGCTCGCCGTTGAGGGTCTGCGTGCCGGCCTGGAAGTCGGCGCCGGACTTCTTGTCCTTGAAGCCCTTCTCGATGTTCAGCTCGACACCGCCGAGCGCGTCCACGATGTTCGCGAAGCCGGCGAAGCCGATCTCCGCGTAGTGGTCGATGCGCAGGCCGGTGTTGAACTCGACCGTACGGACGAGGAGTTCGGGCCCGTCCATGGCGTACGCGGCGTTCAGCTTGGCGCCGCCGCGCGCCGGGTACTTCTTTCCGGACTCCGAGCCCACGAACGACGGGATCGTCACCCACGAGTCACGCGGAAGCGAGACCATCGTGTTCCCGCTGGAGCAGGCCGCGAGGATCATCATCGAGTCGGTCCGCTTGCCCTCCGCGGAGCCGGTGTGCAGCTTCTTCTTCTCCTCGGCCGTCATGCCCTCACGGCTGTCGGAGCCGACGATCAGATACGTGGTGCAGTCGCCCTCGGAGGGGCGCTCGATCACCTTGGAGAGGTCGACCTCGTTGCGCATCTTCGAGCTCGCCCAGGCGTACGTGCCGACGCTCCAGCCGACCACGGCCACGGCGAGCACGATCGAACCGATCTTGATCCGGCGCCGCCAGTCGGGCGCGCCGGCGCCGCCGCCGGTCCGCGGCGGCGAGTACTGCGGCGGCACGGTGCCGGGACCGCCGGGACCGCCCGGGCCCCGGCCGGGGCCCTGCGGGCCGCCGTAGACCTGGCCCGAGCTGTAGCCGGAGTCGTAGCCGGAGACCTGCGCCTGCGTGAAACTCGGGTGGTAACCCTCGTCACGGCCCTGGCCGCGCGCCTGGTTGTGCCCCTGGCCGTACTGCTGCTGCTCGTGCTGTTGCGGGTACGGCTGCTGCGGGGGGACCTGCGGACGCTGCACGTGGCGCATCCGGCGAGGCCCCTCGGGCTGGGCGTCGGGCCAGTCATTCATGCGGAACAGTGTGCCGGTCGGCCCCGGTGGCCCGACAGGGCGGGTGGGGAATCGGGTCGGCGCTGTTGCCAAGCTGATGCAAACCGGACGGCGCCGCGACCTGGGCCCCGGGGCGGGCGTCCCCGGGCGGGCATTCCCGGGGGGTGCTTCCCCCGGGGCGGGCGTCCCCCGGGCGGGCATTCCCGGGCAGGTGTCCGCCTGGCGGGCATCCCCGGGGCAGGCATACCAAGGGCGGGCATAAGGTAGAGGGCATGACAGATCAGGGCGACATCCCGGGGAAGCCCACCTCCGCCTCCCGCACCACCCTCAGCCACATCATGACGAGCCATGACACCAACCTCCTGGGTACGGTGCACGGCGGCGTGATCATGAAGCTGGTGGACGACGCCGCGGGCGCGGTCGCGGGCCGGCACTCGGGCGGCCCTGCCGTCACCGCGTCCATGGACGAGATGGCCTTCCTCGAGCCGGTCAGGGTCGGCGACCTCCTGCATGTGAAGGCCCAGGTCAACTGGACCGGCCGGTCCTCCATGGAGGTCGGCGTCCGGGTCATGGCGGAGCGCTGGAACGAGTCCACGCCCGCCACCCAGGTCGGCTCGGCCTACCTCGTCTTCGCGGCCGTCGACGCCGACGGCAAGCCCCGCCCGGTCCCCCCGGTCGTCCCGGAGACCGAGCGCGACAAGCGCCGCTACCAGGAAGCCCAGATCCGCCGCACCCACCGCCTGGCCCGCCGCCGCGCGATCATGGAACTCCGCGAACGCCGGGTGGCGGAGGGCTACGAGGACTGAGCCGCCGGCCGCCGGCTCCCGCCCGCGACGGCCCGTCGCCCCGGCCCCGCGCCTGTGATCACGGGCACACCACCTGGTCGCCCCTGACCGCCTCGAACTGGCCCGACTGCCGCTCGCGCTCCCGGACCGGCGTCACGCCCTTGTAGTCCGCGCCGACCGTGACCCGCAGCGTCGCGCCCTGGCCCTTCACCGGGCGGAGCTCCGCGCCCGGCAGGGCGGCCGCCAGGGACCTTGCCGAGCGGTCCCAGCCCGGGTCGTACTCGACGAGCGTGCGCGTGTGCTCCCGGCCCCCGTCGGCGGTCCTCGGCGCGCGCGTCGTGTCGAAGCCGGTGGCGCGGAGCGCCTCGTCGACCCGGCCGCCGAGCCCGTCCGTGCGGGTCCCGTTGTCGACCTGCACCCGGATCGACCGCGGCGCGACGTCCACGTCGACCGGTTGCGGCCCCCTGGCGGCGGCCGGCGGCCGGGCGGGCGCCAGCGGCCGGTCCTCGCGCAGCGACTGGAACAGCTTCTGCGCCTTCGCCGCGTCCCACTTCACCGTGGAGCCGATCCCCTTCACCGGGAAGCTCATGTCGCCGATCGGCACCGACACGAACTCCGACGAGGCCGGCGAGAAGCCCCGCATCGCCTTCGCGAGGGCCAGCATCTGCTCCGTGCCGAAGCCCTGGTCGGCCCGGACCGAGCTCAGCATCGTCGAGGCGACCTCGCGGAACCGCACCGGGTTCAGCAGCACCCCGCCGCTGGTGACCTGGTCGATCAGCGCCGCGAGGAACTTCTGCTGGCGCTGGATGCGCCCGATGTCGGCGGCCGCGTCGACATGGCGGGAGCGCACGTACTGCAGCGCCTGCCCGCCGTCCAGCTCGTGCGTCCCGGCCGGCAGGTCGAGGCCGGTGTGGGAGTCCTTCAGCGGCTTGGTGGTGCAGATCTGCACTCCGCCGACCGCGTCGACGGTCTTCATGAAGCTGGTGAAGTCGACCTCCAGGTAGTGGTCGATCTTCACACCGGTCATCGACTCGACGGTCCGCACGGTGAGCCCGGGCCCGCCCTCCGCGTACGCCGCGTTCAGCTTCACCGGGTGGGCGTGGTGGTGCCTGCCGGTGGTGAGGTCGGTGTGCTCGGGCATCTCGGCGTACGAGTCGCGCGGCAGCGACACCACGCTCGCCCGCCCGCGGTCCTCGGAGATATGCACGAGCATCACGGTGTCCGTGCAGTGGCAGGGCGCGCCGCCGAGCCGGTACTTCCGCCGCTCCTCCTCGCTGATCCGGTCACGGCCGTCGGTGCCGACGACGAGGACGTTCATGCCGTGCCCGGCCTGCGGGCGGTTCTTCATGTCCTTGAACGGGTCGATCCGGTGGATGCCGGTGTCCAGGCTCGTCACCACCGCGTGCCCGATGCCGCCGGCGGCGAGCACCACGACGGACAGCGTGGTCGCCGCCCGCATGCCCCACCGCGGCCGTCTGGGCCGCCGCCGTCCGCGGACCGGAGCCGTCGCCGGTGCGGGGGCGCGGCGGGCGGCGGGCCGGGGAGGACGGGGCGTGCGGGAGGGTGCGGTCACCGGTGGACACCTCCGCTGGTACGACAGGGGGACCGTGAGCACCGTAGGCCCATACGATCAGCGCCACCGGGCATCACCTCCGGCGGCGCGCGACCGTGTCCCCCGTTCGCGGTAACGTGGCACGCGATGAACGCCATGCCCCCCGTCTCCGTGATCATGCCGGTCCTCAACGAGGAGCGGCATCTGCGCAACTCGGTCCGTCACATCCTGGAGCAGGAGTACGACGGCGAGATGGAGGTGGTGATCGCGCTCGGACCGTCCACGGACCGCACCGACGAGATCGCCGCCGAACTCGTCCGGGAGAACGCCGACAAGCGTGCCCGCGTGCACACCGTGCCCAACCCCACGGGCCGTACGCCCGCCGCCCTCAACGCCGCGATCAAGGCCTCCCGTCACCCGATCGTGGTACGCGTCGACGGCCACGGCATGCTGTCGCCGAACTACATCGCGACCGCCGTGCGTCTCCTGGAGGAGACCGGCGCGATGAACGTCGGCGGCATCATGCACGCCGAGGGCGAGAACGCCTGGGAGGAGGCGGTCGCGGCGGCGATGACCTCGAGGATCGGCGTGGGCAACGCGTCCTTCCACACCGGGGGCGCGGCCGGCCCGGCCGAGACCGTGTACCTGGGCGTGTTCCGCCGCGAGGCGCTGGAGCGGCAGGGCGGCTACAACGAGGAGTTCATCCGCGCCCAGGACTGGGAGCTGAACTTCCGCATCCGCGAGGCCGGCGGACTGATCTGGTTCTCGCCGGAGCTGCGCGTCCAGTACCGCCCGCGCCCCTCGGTGCGCGCGCTCGCCAAGCAGTACAAGGACTACGGCCGCTGGCGGCACGTGGTGGCCCGCTACCACGAGGGCTCCATCAACCTGCGCTACCTGGCCGCGCCGACCGCCGTCTGCGCCATCGCCGCCGGCGTCGTGGTGGGCGCCACACTCACCCCGCTCGGTTTCGTGGTCCCGGCCGGCTACCTGGCGGCGATCACCGCGGGCTCGGTCCCGGCCGGCAAGGGCCTGTCCCTGAAGGCGCGGCTGCAGATCCCGGTGGCCCTGGCGACCATGCACATGTCGTGGGGCTTCGGCTTCCTGACCAGCCCGCGCTCACTGGCGAAGAAGGTCATCGCGAGCAGGCGGCCGGTGGTGAAGGCCGACCCGACGCCGGGGAAGACCGGGACGGCCGGTGCGGCAGCCCCGACCGGTGCGACCGGTGCGACCGGTGCGGCGGAGGCGGCCGGGGCGGCCGAGACCGTCTGAGTCCTCGTACGGCGCCTGGTGCAGGCCCTGCCAGGGGCATCCAGCCACGGGTCGCCCTGCCAGGGGCCATCCAGCCACGGGTCGCTCTGCCGCAGGCCGCCCCCACAAGCCCGGAAACGGCGGTGGCCGGGCCCCTCCAGGGGGTCCGGCCACCGCCGTTTCAGGTGGCGGACCGTCAGCGGTCAGCTCTTGCCGTCCCACTGGTAGACCGAGTAGACGTCCATGCAGTCCGCCTTGTCGGACGCACCCTCCGGCAGGTCACCGGCCTCCACCTGCGGCTTCTTGTAGGTGGAGCCCTCGCGCCAGTCGGCGCCGACGATCAGCGTGACGTCCGTGACCTGGGCGTCCGCGCGGACCGCCGCGGCCGGCAGGCCGAGCGCCGTGGCCACGGACTGGGCGTTGGCCTTGCCCTGGTCGCCGTCACCCTTCGGGTAGAACACCACGGTGTCCTTGCGCGGCTGGGCCTCCCGGGAGGCGTCGGCCCGGTCGAAGCCCTTGCCCTGCAACAGCTCCGCCACCGTGCCGGCCCGGCCCTTGGCGGCCGGCCGGTCGTCGCCCGCGGTGCCGTTGACCACCGTGACGCCGAAGGAGTCCGGTGCCTCCGCGGCGACCGAGGGCTTCGCCGGCGCCGAGGACTTCGGCTTGGGCTTCGCGTCGGCCGGGTCGCCGTTCTTGTCCATGGCGACGTCGTCGCGGAGCATCGCCCACATCTTGTCGGCGGCCGACGGGACCAGCTCCAGCCACGCCTTCGGGTTGCCCGGGTACTCCCGCGTCGGGACGGTGGCCGTGGTCAGCCGGTCGAGCTTCACGTTCTTCAGCTGCATCGACAGGTTGAAGAGCTTGCTCACCGACTTGATCTCGTCGGAGACCGCGAGGGCCGTGGTGGCGGTCTCCGCGAGCCCCGTGAGCCGGCCGGTGTCGGTCCAGGCGTTCTGCTCCTGGAGCTTCTTCATCATGCCGTTCATGTACATGTGCTGGGCCTTGGCCCTGTTCTGGTCGCTGCCGAACGCGTGCCGGGTGCGCAGCCACTGGAGCGCCTGCTCGCCCTTGACCTCGGTCGTCCCCTTGGGCAGCTTCAGGCCGGAGCCGCCCTTCTGCTGCGGCGTCGACTTGTCGTACACGCCGGTCTTCACGCAGACGGGGACGCCGCCGACCTCGTCGGCCATCGCCACCACACCGACGAAGTCGACCATGATCCAGTGGTCGATGTAGACGCCGGTGAGGGTCTCCCAGGTGGTGAGCGTGCAGCCGGGGCCGCCGCGGCTGAGCGTCTCGTTGATGGGCCGGGTGTTCGTCGCGGCGTACGTCTGGCCCTTGTCGTCCGTGCACTTGGGGATCGGGACGACGGTGTCGCGCGGGATCGAGATGATCGAAGCGTTCTTCCGGTCCGCCGAGACGTGCAGCAGCATCTGCACGTCGGCGAGCGGCTTGCGGTTCCGGTCGTTCTTGCCGCCGCCCAGGGCCACGTTCCGGGCGTCGGAGCGGTCGTCGGAGCCGATGAGCAGGATGTTCAGCGGGGTGTCGCCCAGCGCGTTCGGCGCGGCCTTCTTCACGCCGCTGTCGCCGCCCGCGCGGGCACCGCCGCGGAGGTTGCCGTTGAGGTGCTGGTAGTAGAGGTAGCCGGCGCCCGCCGTGCCGAGTATCAGCAGCGACAGCGTCACGGCCACCCAGCGGAGTATCCGGCGTTTGCCGGACTTCCTGGCCCGGCGGCGCGGGCCGCCGCGCCGGTGCCCCGTACCGCTGCCACCGCCCTTGCCGCCCGTACGGCCCGGGCTGTCCGTGGCGACCGCGCCTTCGTCACCACCGGGGCCGCCGTCACCGGGGCCGCCGTCACCGCCGGAGCCGCCCCGGGCCCGGCGGGCGCGCGGCACCGTGACGCCCGGGCCCCTGCCCCGGCCGCCGTCCGCGGAACCGGTCCCGGACGCGTGCCCGGACCCGTCCTCGTAGAGACTCTCGTCCCAGCCCAACTCACGGGCGCGCGAGGCGCGTTCCCGCGCCCCCTCCCCACGCACGCTGCTCTGTCCCACCCCAGGTCTCCTCAAGTCACTCAGGTGCGGCCGGCCAAGGCCGGACGTGTCCGGCTCACTTGGCGCACACCTGCTTGTCTGCCGTCTGCGCACCCTCCGGCGCCTTCGCCGGACCGGTGAGGGGCACCCCCGCGCCCTTGTAGTCGTCGCCGAGCACCAGCGTCATGGGCTCACGCTCCGCGGCGGCCTGCGTGCCCTGCCGGAGAGCCGAGGCCGGCAGGCCCATCAGGTCCGCGAGCTTGCGGGCCTGGTCGGCCTGGTTCGGCGCGTACGTGAGCGTGGTCTTCGCCGCCTTCTCGGGCGCGTTGCTCCTGTTGCTCGACCGCGTCACGCCGTGCTCGTTCTGCAGCCAGTCGATCGTCTTCTGCGCCGCGCCCGTCTTGCCGCTGCCGTTGTAGACGTCGACGCGGACCTCGCGCGCGGTGGAACGGGGACCCTGGAGAAGCTTCGCCTCGGCCTGCGCCTGGGCGTTCTTGGCGTCCTGTTCCTTCTTCTTCACCTCGGTCAGCGAGGTGTCGGACAGCATCATCTCGAAGAGCCGCGGGGCTTCCTCCGGGTGCGGGACGACCGTGACCGGCTTGGGCTCGGCCGGGTTGTCGATGACCGGCATCGTCAGGAAGGTGATGTTCTTCGTGTCGATCTTGGACAGCTCCCCGGCCAGGGACTTCAGCTTGGAGATGCTCCCTATGCCGGTGTCGACGGTGAGCGCCTTGGTCGCGGCGTCGGCGAGGTCGAACAGCTTGGTCGGCGAGGTGAGCGTGTCGTCCGACTTCATCTGACGGATCATCGAGCTGAGGAACTGCTGCTGGACCTTCATGCGGTCGAGGTCGCTCTTGTTGCCGAAGCTGGAGCGGGTGCGGACGAAGGCCAGCGCCTGCTCTCCCATGATCGTCGACTCGCCCTTGGGCAGCTTCAGATGCGACTTCGGGTCGTCGACCGGCTTCTCCACGCAGACCTTCACGCCGCCGACGGCCGTCGTCATCTCCTTGACGGCGTTGAAGTCGGCCATCATGAAGTGGTCGACGGTCAGGCCGGTGATCTCCTTGACCGTGCGCATGGTGCAGCCCGGGTCGCGGCCCGACTGGCCGAGGCTGATGTTGAAGCGCTGTCTCTGCTGGCCGGGGATCTTCTTGACGCTGCCGTCGGGGAGCTTGGTCTCGCACTCGGGGATGTCGATGACCAGGTCCCGGGGGATGGACATCGCCGTGGCGTTCGTCCGGTCCTTGGAGACGTGGAAGAGGATCGTGGTGTCGGCGTGGCCGGGACTGTTCTTGTCCCCGTAACCGGAGTTTCCCTCACCGGTCCGCTTGTCGGTGCCGATGAGCAGGATGTTGAAGGCCTCGTCGTCCTTGAAGCCCTCGGAGCCGCCGGCCACCTCGATGGTGTTGATGTTGTTGTCGAAGTGGTTGTACAGCGCGTACGCGCCGGCGGCGCCGCCCACGAGCACGACGGCCATCGTGCCGCCGGTCCACATCAGGACCTTCTTCTTGCGCGACTTCTCCGGGCGGCGCTTGCGGCGGCCCGGCGCGGACGGCCGGTCACCGGGCTCGGCGGCACGGCGACGGCGCTGGCCCGGAACCGGCGGAGCCGCCGGAGCGGTTTCGGCCGGCCGGTCGTGGGTTCTCTGCCCGGGAGGTGTGGCACTGCCGCCGGTGCGGGGGCGCGGGTGGGACGGAGCGGCCGGCTGTGACTGCCCAGCGGAGTGGTCCAGTCGCAGTTCGTAGTTGCCCGTCTGTGGGTTGAGCACCCACTGGTCGGCGGGGTCGATCTCGTCCGCCCGTCCACGGCTGTGCGCGTCCACGGTTACTTGAGTCCTCCGTCGGTGCCACGCGAGGCGCCTCCCCCTCGGGCGCTCGGTCGTTCGATCCATCGAGTGCGCGACCACGCGGTCGGGTGCACCGGATCGCGTCACACTATCCGCCCAGTTCAGCGTGGGGCGACGTCCGTGACAAATTCCACGCCCCTTACACCCGGGCAATTTGCCCAAACCTCATCCGGCACCGTCCATCCCTTGGTTCCCCCTTTACGAACTCGCCACGAGGGCCGCACACGTCTCCGTCGCCACCGCACCCCCTCGGCCGCGTTCCGCCCGGCGGTCCCGGCGCGCCCGGACGCGCCCCCACCCGGTCACCGGCACGCCCCCTCGGCCGCGTTCCGCCCGGCGAACGACGGCGCCGCCGACGAGGCGCCCGGTTCCTCCGCCGTACGCCCCGACTCGCCAGCCCCGTCCGACTCCCCGGCCCCGTCCGCCTTCCCGGTGCCGCCCGGGCGGACGGTGACCGGTTGGTCGGCGCGCAACCGCGCGAAGAGCTGGTCGGCGGCGGGTTGCACCAGTTCGTCCCGGTTCGGGTTGGGCGGGTACGACCGCCGGGGCACCGTCAGGAACTGCACCTTCTCGGTCGGGATCGCCCGCATCGACCGGGCCAGGTCGTACAGGTCCCGGAGCGACGCGAGCCCCGGATCGGTCGTGATCGACTTCGTCGCCGCGTCCAGCACCGGATACAACCGGGTCGGATTGAGCAGGACGCCGTCGCTCTGCACCTTGCTGACCAGGGCCCCCAGGAACTGCTGCTGCCGGTCCATCCGCTCGGTGTCGCTGCCGTTCCCGAGCGACTTCCGGGCCCGGACGAAACCGAGCGCCTGCTCGCCGTGCAGGACCTGCCGGCCGGCGGGCAGCTTCAGATGGGCGTCCTCGTCGTCGATCGGCTCCTTGAGACAGATCTCGACGCCGTCGACGGCGTCGACCATCTTCTTGAAGCCGCGGAAGTCGATCACCATGTGATGGTCGATCCGGATCCCGGTCAGCTTCTCCAGGGTGCGGATGGTGCAGGCGGTGCCGCCGAACTCGAAGGCCCAGTTGAACTGAGCGAACTGCGGCGAGGTCCGCCCCCCGTCCTGGCCCCCGCCCTCCTTGCCGCCCTCCTTGCCACCCTTCTTCCCGCCCTTCTTCCCGCCCTTCTCGCTTCCCGTCCTGGCGCAGCTGGGAATGTGCACCATCAGGTCGCGGGGGATCGACACCGCGGTCGCCCCCGCCCCGCCGGCGGAGAGGTGCAGCAGGATCGTGGTGTCCGACCGCTGGGTGCCGCCGTCCTGCCCGTACTTGCCGTTCCCGGCGCCCGCGCGCGTGTCCGAGCCGATGAGCAGGATGTTCCGCGCCGCGTTCACGGCGGGCGAGGGCCGCTCCTTCTCGTACTTGAGCAGCTCGGCCGCGGCGGTGGTGTCCGTGGTGATGTTCCCGTCCAGCTTCCGGTACAGCCACCAGCCCACCCCCGCCGCCATCAGCACCACGACCGCCGCCCCCAACGCCGTCCAGCGCAGCCAGCGCCGCCGCCCGCGAGCGCCCCCGGGGGGCGTGTCTGCGCTGTCCGTCACGTCTGATCCGTCCTCGATGGCGTCGGCGGCACGTGGCACGCCGGCCACTGAGGTAGACGGCGGATCCCGGCCCACGGTTCTGCGGAAGGCATCGATACCCCCGAGCCGATCATGTACCGGACTCCCCACCCACACCCGAGTACGCGGCGAGTCGATCCACCACACGGGTGACCCAACCCCCCTCCCACCGGCCCCACGGGGGAGGAGGCGGCGCCGTCGTTCGCGTCTCGGTGTGAGCTGAGCTCGGCGGGGCGGTGCTGTGGTCGTGCCTCGGCGTGGGGCGCGTGCTCGGCGGGGCGGTGCTGTGGTCGTGGCCTCCGTGTGGGCCTGAGCTCGGCGGGGCGGTGGGGGGTCGGACCTCCGCGCGGGGCCCGCGCCTGGCGGGGCGGTGCCCGTCCTTGTACCTCCGTGTGGGCATTCGTCCCGCTGGGGCGGGACGGGTGGGCACACGGGACGGCGCCCTTGCGGGCGCGTTCCGCCCCTGCGCCTGCCCGCCACCCCCGGAACGGTGCGCCGTTCACACCGCGCGGCGCGCGAAGGGACCCGGCCCCGTCCGACGGCCCGGCGCCGTCACGGGCGCCTACGGCCGCCCGTCGGCCGTAGCCGTCACCCGCTCGCTCTCCACCCGCCGCGCCAGCCCGCCCTCGTCCAACTGCTCCAGATGCGGGCACAGCACCACCGACCCACCCGCCGCGAGCGGCGCGTACAGCCCGGCCGAGACCCCGGCCCAGGTGTCGTACGCGCCACCGGACAGCAGCCGCGACCCGACCCCGAGCCCCAGCTCCTCCGCATCCGCGCGGGCGCGCTCGACGAGCTGGGCGCCCGTCAGTTCCGTACCGTCGACGACAAGCGCGGGCGCATCGGGATCGACCGGCGTGAACGGCGCGAACCGGTCACCCTGACTCGGCACCTCCACCGCGTAGTCCGCGTATCCGGCCGGCGGCGCCGGGAACCGGCGCCCCAGCGGCGCGAGGGAGAGCGCGATCCGGTCCCCGGAGCAGGCGAGGCCCGCCTCGAGCCCTTCGGGCCCCGCCACCACGTAGTCCGCGTCGGCCGGATCGCCGCCGAGCTCCGCCGTCACGCCGACGGAGGAGCAGGCGAGCAGCCACACCGCGGTCTGCCAGTGCGCGGGCAGCAGCAGCGCCACCCGGTCGCCCGGGGACGCGGACAGCTCGCCCTGGAGCAGATTGGCGGTCTTCGCCACCCAATTGGCGAAGGTGGCCACCGACAATTCCACGCGTTCACCGGTGGCGTCGTCGTAGAAAGTGACCAAGGGGCGGGCGGGATCCGCGGCGAGCGCGGATCGCAGCAGGTCGGCAGGGGTGCGGTCGCTGGCGTTCACGCGGGCAAGCGTACGCGCGCCGCCCGGCGGGGTCCGCCGTACCGGTGACGTCGTCCACCGGTCGGCCCGACGGGGCGTCAGTTTCCGTGCGCGTTCCCGCCGAGCGGAACCCGGGCGCGGTGCGGACGATCGCTCCATGCGTGCCTACCTCGCCTCCTCGATCGCCGTCACGTGCGCGGCGGCACTCGCCCTGCCGCTCGCCCTCACGACCCCGGCCGGCGCGGCCGCAGCGCTGACCGCCCCTGCCGTCCGTACGGACCCACCCGCCTCCGCCGTACGCGCGGACCCAGCAGCCCCAGCAGCCCCAGCAGTCCCGGCGGCCCTGGCCGCCCCGGCCGCCCCGGCTGACGAGGCCGCCGTGACGGCGGCGGCGCAGCAGGGCGACCTCGCGGGGTCGACCCAGTCGCTCCCCCTGGAGCCCCTGGACCCCGTCGAACCCCGCGAACCCGGCGAACCGCAGGGATCTCTCGAGCCCCTCGACGAGCGCGAACCGCAGGTCCACGGCCGGTCGGTGGGGCGCCCCGCCGAGGCGGCGGGGGAGCAGGGCCTCACCCGACGGGACGTCAGGCCGTTCTCGCTCGTCGGCGTGGTCTGGGACGACGCGCGTGCCCCGCTGCACGGCACCGTCCAGGTCCGCACCCGGGCCGCGGCGGACGGAGCGTGGTCCGCGTGGCAGGACGTGGAGACCCACAACGACGAGCACGGCGCCGACCCGGCCACGGCGGAGGGACGTTCGGGCGCCCTGCGCGGGGCCACGGCGCCGCTGTGGGTGGGCGCGTCGGACGGCGTCGAGGTCCGCGTACGCCCGGAAGCGGGAGCGCGAGAAGCCGCGCCTCTCCCGGCGGGCCTGCGCCTGGAACTGGTCGACCCGGGCCCGGACCCGGGCACCGACCGGGCCGCGGACTCGGGCGAGCAGCAGGCGCCGGAAGCCACGCGGGACTCCGCTCCGGGCATCGCCCCGGACATCGCTCCGGACGTCGCCCCGGACACCGCTCCGGACGTCGCTCCGGACGTCGCCCGGGACTCCGCTCCCGGCCCGGCCTTCGCCCCCCGCCTCGCCCCGCACGCGAAGTCCGTCGCGCGGACGGCGGTGCCCGCACCCGACCCGGCCGGCGGCTGGGTCGCCGAACAGGCCGCCGTCCAGGCCGCCGCCCGGGCGGCCGACAGGTCCGCCGCCGCGAGCGTCGACGTGTCGGGCCTCGCCGCCTCCGCCGACGCCGCGGAACTCCCCGCCCTGACCCGCGCCCAGACCCTGGCGGCCGCAGCCGCCGACCGGGCTGCCGACCGAGCAGCCGCGCAGGCGGCTCCCGCGGCCCCGGCAGCCCCCGCGGCCCCGGCAGCCCCCGCGGCTCCCGCCGCCCAAGCCGCTCCCGCCGCCCCGGCGGCCGCGGCCGCGAAGCCGTACATCGGTCCCCGCCCCAAGATCATCACCCGCAAGGGCTGGGGCGCCGACGAGAAGATGCGCGAGCGGAAGTTCGTCTACACGAAGACGATCAAGGCGGCGTTCGTCCACCACACCGCCACCGGCAACAACTACACCTGCAAGCAGGCCCCCTCCGTGCTGCGCAGCATCTACCGCTACCACGTGAAGAGCCTGGGCTGGCGTGACTTCGGCTACAACTTCGCCGTCGACAAGTGCGGAAACATCTACGAGGGCCGGGCCGGCGGCGTCTCCAAGCCGGTCCTGGGCGCCCACACCCTCGGCTTCAACACGAACAGCATGGGCGTCGCCGTCCTCGGCACGTACGGCAGCTCGACGCCGCCGGCCGCCGTCGTGACGGCCGTCGCTCGGCTGACCGCGTGGAAGCTGGGGCTGCACGGGGTGAATCCGAAGGGAAAGGTGACGCTCACCTCGGGAGGGGGAAACCGCTACAAGAAGGGCAGCAAGGTGAAGTTCAACGCCATCGCCGGCCACCGCGACGGTTTCGCCACCGAGTGCCCGGGCGTACGTCTCTACGGCAAGCTCGGCACCGCCCGCTCGGCCTCGGCGAAGTACCAGGGAAGGGGCTGACGGGAGGCGCGGAAAGGATGTGCGGAGGGGACGTGCGGGGGGCGCGGAATCAACCCGGCTCAACCATCTGCATAAACTGACCGGTCATATCGTACGGACGGCCGAACGAATGCCGTCCCCGGTGACGAGACCGGACCCGAACAGGAAGCAGAGACGACAGGTGACCGAAGCGATTCTCCTGGTCGGTGGCAAAGGCACCCGGCTGCGTCCCCTGACGATCAACACGCCCAAGCCGATGGTTCCGGCGGCCGGCGTCCCCTTCCTGACGCACCAGCTGGCCCGGGCCCGGGCGGCGGGCGTGGAGCACATCGTCCTCGCCACCTCGTACCTGGCGGAGGTCTTCGAGCCGTACTTCGGTGACGGCTCGAAGCTCGGTCTGAGCATCGAGTACGTCACCGAGGAGGAGCCGCTCGGCACCGGCGGTGCCATCCGCAACGTGGCCTCGCGGCTCCGCTCGGCGCCCGAGGACCCGGTCCTGATCTTCAACGGCGACATCCTCACCGGCCTGGACATCCAGGCCCTCGTCGCCACGCACCGGTCCTCGGGCGCGGACGTCTCCCTCCACCTCACGCGGGTGGAGGACCCGCGCGCCTTCGGTCTGGTCCCGACGGACCCGACCGGCCGGGTCACGGCCTTCCTGGAGAAGCCGCAGACCCCGGAGGAGATCGTCACCGACCAGATCAACGCGGGCGCGTACGTGTTCCGGCGCTCGGTGATCGACACGATCCCGGCGGGCCGGCCGGTCTCCGTCGAACGCGAGACGTTCCCGGAGCTGCTCGCCTCCGGCGCGCACCTGCAGGGCATGGTCGACTCCACGTACTGGCTCGACCTCGGCACCCCGCAGGCCTTCGTCCGCGGCTCCGCCGACCTCGTCCTCGGCCGCGCGCCGTCGCCGGCGGTGCCGGGTCGCTGCGGTGACCGGCTGATCATGGAGACGGCGACGGTGGCGCCGGACGCGAAGCTGACCGGCGGTACGGTGATCGGCCCGGGCGCGGTGATCGGCGCGGGTGCGCGCGTCACCGGCTCGACGGTGATGGCGAACGCGGTCGTCGAACCCGGCGCCGTCGTCACCGACTCGCTCATCGGCGCGGGCGCGCGCATCGGCGCGCGCACGGTGCTGACGGGAGCGGTGATCGGGGACGGGGCGGAGGTGGGGGCGGACAACGAGCTGAGGGACGGCGTCCGCGTCTGGTGCGACACCACCCTTCCCCCAGCCTCCCTCCGCTTCTCCTCGGACCAGTAACCCTCCGCCCCCACCTACTGCTGCACGGCCATACGCGCCCACGCCCGGCTGCGCGGTGCGGTGCCCTCGCTGTACGCGCTCGCGCCCAGGTGGGCGGTGCTGTGGTGGTGCCCGCTCCCGTGTGGGGCCGCGCCTGGCTGGGCGGTGCCGTGGTGGTGCCCCCCGCCGTGTGTGCCCGCGCCTGGCTGGGCGGTGCGGTGCCGTGCCCCCCGCCGTGTGGGCTCGTGCCCTGTTGGGCGGTGCCGCGATGGCGCCGCCTCCCGTGTGGGGCCGCGCCTGGCTGGGCGGTGTGGTGTCGAGCCTCCGCCGTGTGGGCTCGCGCCCGGCTGGGCAGTGCCGTGGTGGTGCGCGCTCCCATGTGTGCCCGCGCCTGGCTGGGCGGTGCGGTGCCGTGCCCCCGCCTGGCTGGGCAGTGCGGGTGTCGCCCACTTCCTTGTGGGCTCGTGCCCTGTTGGGCGGTGCCGCGATGGCGCCGCCTCCCGTGTGGGGCCGCGCCCTGCTAGGCGGTGCGGTGTCGAGCCTCCGCCGTGTGGGCTGGCGCCTGGCTGGCGGCACGGGTGTCGCCCACCTCCATGTGGGCTGGCGCCTGGCTGGGCGGTGCGGTGGTGGTGTCCCTTCCCGTGTGTGCCCGCGCCGGGCGGTGCGGTGCGGGTGTCGCCCACCTACGTGTGGGCATTCGTCCCGCAGGGCGGGACGGGTGGGCACACGGGACGGCGCCCTTTGCGGCGCCTTCGCTCCTGGTTCCTGGCCGCACCACTACGGCGCGGCGTCCTCTGGGTGACCGTCAAGGCGCAGGGGGCCTAGGCGCGGCAGGGGCGCCGTTCCGCTGTGCCCACCCGTTCCGCCCCGGCGGAACGAATGCCCACAGCGAAACGGCGGGACGGCGGGCGCGGCCTGCGGCGGAGGCTCGCGGCGCAACGGTGGGCGCCACCCACATCGGAGCGGTGGGCGCGGCCCTGCGGGCGGAGGCCCGCAGCGCCACGGACTGAGCCGCCCACAGCGGAGCGGCAGGCCCCGCCCAAGCGCAACGGCGGTGCGGCCCCGCGGGTGGAGGCACGCAGCGCCACGGCCTGGGTCACCCACAGCGGAACGGCGATCGCGGCTCTGCGTGCGGAGGCTCACAGCGGGACGCCCACTGTGCGGGCGAAGGCCTACAGCAGAGCGACGGGGCCGGCAGCAGCGCAACGGCGGCCGTGGCCCGGGCGAAGGCCTACAGCGCAACGGCGGCGCGGCCCGGGCGAAGGCCCGCAGCGCAACGGCGGCGGGGCCGCCCACAGCGCACCGGCGGCGGGACCGCCCGCAGCGGAGGGGCGTCGAGCGGGCACGGCGGGACGGCGGCGGCCTTCCTGCCCGCCGCACGGCTAGGCTCATGGCATGGCCGGCCGCTTCGCCCCCCGCACCCCCACCACGCGCACCACGTACCGCGGCGGCCACGTACCCGTACCCGCGCCCAGCCCCCAGCCCCGCCCAGAGCCGCAGGCGGAGGCGGAGGCGCGGGTGCTGGAGCTGGGGCACGACCTCGATCTGGGCCTCACCCTCGGGCCCCTGCGCCGCGGCCCCGCCGACCCCACCTTCCGTACGACCTCCGACGGCTCCGTCTGGCGGGCCAGCCGGACGCCCGACGGACCCGGGACGCTCCGCGTCCGCGTCCACGTGGGGGCCGTCGCCGCCGAGGCGTGGGGGCCCGGCGCGACCTGGCTGCTCGACGGACTGCCCGCGCTGCTCGGCGCGGACGACGAGCCCGACGCCTTCGTCCCCCGCCACAAGCTCCTCGCGCTCACCCACCGCGCCCGCCGCGGCCTGCGGCTCACCCGCACCGGGCTCGTGATGGAGTCGCTGATCCCCTCCGTCCTGGAACAGAAGGTCACCACCGACGAGGCCTACGGCTCCTGGCGGCACCTCGTCCGCACGCACGGCGAGCCCGCCCCCGGCCCGGCCCCGGACGGCATGTACGTGATGCCCGACGCCCGTACGTGGGCGATGATCCCGTCCTGGGAGTGGCACCGCGCGAACGTCGACGGCAAACGCGCCGCCACCGTCGTCCGCGCCGCCCGCGTCGCCCGTCGCATGGAGGAGGCCGCGCACATGGCCCCGGCGGACGCCCGCAAGCGCCTCGAACTCATCCCCGGCATCGGCCCCTGGACCTCCGCCGAGACCGTCCAGCGCAGCAACGGCGCCCCGGACGAGGTCACCACCGGCGACCTCCACCTCCCGGGCATCGTCGGCTGGGCGCTCGCAGGGGACCGCGCGGCCGACGACGCGGCCATGCTGGAACTGCTCGCCCCCTACGAGGGCCAGCGCCACCGCGCCGCCCGCCTGATCCTTCTCAGCGGCCGCGTCCCGCCCCGCCGGGCACCGCGCCTGGCACCCAACAACATCACCAGGCTGTAGCGATCACCAGGCTGTAGCGGCCGCCCTCGGCAGAGGCCTTGGGCCCGCCGGCCGCTTGAGTCGGCGAGCAGCACCGCTCGCCGACCGGCCCGCTCGCCGACCGGCCCGCTCGCCGACCGGCCCGCCGTCGGCCGAGCCCGGCCGCACCGCCAAGCCGCTCCGCCGAGCCGCACCGCCGAGCCGCACCGCCCCACCACTCACCGCACCTCGATGAACGCCCCCGCCTGCCGTGCCGCCCGTTCCTTCGGCGGGGCCGCCGGGCGGCCCACCGCCACGGCGCCCATCGGGTCCCAGCCGGCCGGGAGGCCGAGGACGTCACGGACGACGTCGCGGCAGAACATCGTCGACGACACCCACGCCGAGCCCAGCCGCTCACCGGCCAGCGCGACCAGCAGGTTCTGCACGCCCGCGCCCGCCGCGACCACGAACATCTCGCGCTCGGCGGCGTCCCGGCGCGGGTCGCCGTAGTGGTGGGCGCCGTCCATGACGAGGCACGGCACGATCAGGTACGGCGCCTTGCGCAGGACGTCGCCGCGGCGGACGCGCCGCGCGATCGACTCCTCCGACTTCCCGTCCGCCCGCAGGTCCGCGATCCACGCGTCCCGCATCGCGTCGAGCAGCCGTACCCGCGAGGCCTCCGACTCCAGCAGCACGAAGCGCCACGGGGTGGTGTGGTGCGGCGCGGGCGCCGTGACGGCGGCCGCGACCGCGCGCCGTACCGCGCCCGGGTCGACCGGGTCGTCGGTGAACTCCCGTACGGTGCGCCGCAGCGTCACCGCCTCCCGGATCGCCTCCGACGTGCCGAGCCGGAACATGTCGTCGGCGGCGTTCCGTACCAGCGCCCGCGCACCCGGCTCCTCGTCGCCGCCCACGACATGGCCGAGTCCGCGGACGACGGCCACGGGCCGGCCCGTGGCCTTGCCCTTCACCAGGTCGCCGGCGGCGGCGAGTTCGTCGGCGGTGGCGACCACCGTCACGTTCAGCTCGTTGCCGTGGGAGTCCGTCACGCCCCGCAGGTCGTCCAGGACCCGTACCCCGGCCGCGCCGATGGCGACGTCCGTGAGCCCGCCGCGCCAGGGCCGCCCGAAGGTGTCGGTGACGATCACCCCGACCTCGACGCCCAGCGCCTCGCGCAGCCCCGCGCGGATCCGGCGCGCCGAGGCGTCCGGGTCCTCGGGCAGCAACAGCACCGTCCCGGCGGGGGTGTTGGAGGCGTCGACACCGGCGGCGGCCATCACGAGGCCCTGCCGGTTCTCGACGATGCGGAGGGCACCGCGCCGCGCCACCACCCGTACCGCCTCGGCGTCGATCGCCTCCTCGCGGTCGTCGGCGGCGATCACCCGCCCCTCCGCCTTGCTCACGATCTTCGAGGTGACGAGGAGGACGTCGCCGTCGGCGAGACCCGGGAGGACGGAGGCGATCAGCTTGGCGACGTCGTCCCCGGCCGTGACCTCGGGAAACCCGGCCGGCGCCCACACCTCGTAACGCGCGTCCCCGTCGTCACCGACACGGCCGCCGCCCCCGGACGAGGGCCCGTCGCCCGTCTCGTCGTCGGTCGGGCTCCCGGCCACGCCGCCCGTCACGCGTCGGCTCCGTCGGCGGCACCCGCACCACCCGATGCACTCGACGCAGCCCCGTCGCCCGACTCGCCCACCCCGCCCGTCGCGGCCGCGTCACCGGCGCCGCCCGCCTCGCGGACCTCCGCCGCCAGCGCCAGCGCCTCGCGCGCCATCTGCGCCGTCGCGTCCATGTCCGTCATCATCAGCGGCACCGCGCGGCAGCGGATGCCCGCCGTCTCGACATCCGCGACCGTGCCCGCGTCGACGGTGTCGACGAGCCAGCCGTCGACGAGCCCGGCGCCGTAGTGCAGGGCCACGGCCGCCGCCGTGGACTCCACGCCGACCGCCGCGAGCACCTTGTCGGCCATGCCGCGCACCGGTGCGTCGCCGACGATGGGGGAGAGGCCGACCACGGGCGCGCCCGCGGAGGCGACCGCCTCGCGGATGCCGGGCACGGCCAGGATCGTGCCGACGGACACGACGGGGTTGGACGGCGGGAAGAGGATGACGTCGGCCTCGGCGATCGCCTCCAGGACGCCCGGCGCGGGCTTCGCCTGCTCCGCGCCGACCGGCACGACGGCCTTCGCGTCCACGGAGGCGCGCAGCTTCACCCAGTACTCCTGGAAGTGCACGGCCCGCTGCTCGCCGTCCTCCTCGATCGCGACGTGCGTCTCGATCCGGTCGTCGGACATCGGGATCAGCCGGACGCCGGGCTGCCAGCGGGCGCAGAGCGCCTCGGTGACGGCGCTGAGCGGGTAGCCGGCGGCGAGCATCTGGGTACGGACGATATGGGTGGCGAAGTCGCGGTCGCCGAGGCCGAACCACTCGGGTCCGACCCCGTACGCGGCGAGTTCCTCCTTGACGGTGAAGGACTCGTCCTCACGGCCCCAGCCCTGTTCCTCGTTGATGCCACCGCCGAGGGTGTACATCACGGTGTCGAGGTCGGGGCAGACCTTGAGGCCGAAGAGATGGATGTCGTCACCGGTGTTGCCGACGACCGTGATCTCCGCTTCCTTCGCGGCCTGCTTGAGGCCGCGAAGGAAGCGGGCACCACCGATGCCACCGGCCAGAACCACAATGCGCATGCAGAGCAGTCTGTCAGGCGGGTACGACTCCGTGGGGCGCCGGGGCGGAAGCCGCAGCAGCCGCCCCGGCGGGCATCCCTGGCAGCGCCGCCGCAGGCCACGCAGTTCCAGGCCGCGCTACCACCGGCTGTGCGATCCCGGCAGCGCCGCCCCGCCTACGCCACCACCGGCTGCGCCGCGCACTGCTCGCGCGCCGACGCGTGCATCGGCATCTCCGTCAGGCCCGGGTAGTAGACGTGCAGGCTCACGGCGGGTTCCAGGGAGTCGTTGACGACCTCGTGGACGTAGCCCGGCGCGAAGACGCGCTGCGCGCCCGCGTCGAGGGTCCGCACGCCGCGCTCCGTGCGCTCCGTCAGCTCGCCCTCCAGGACGGTGAGCACGCCGGACGACGGGCCGTGGTCGTGGCTGCCGCTGCCCTGTCCGGGCAGCCAGGAGAGCAGCCAGACCTCGTAACCGGGGCCGGTGCGGAGCCGGTGGTACCAGCGGGTGGTGGCGTCGTAGGCGACGTACGGGGCCCACAGGGCGCGGTCGGCGGCGAGTTCGCGGGCGAGGCCGACGAACTCGGCGACGGTGACGGGGTGCTCGCGGGCCGGCTGGAGGAGGTGCGGGACCTCAAGGATGTCGCCGGCGATCTGAAGGTCGCTGTCCATGTTCATGGGTGCGGTGGTTCCTCGGCAGAAGTGCGGGGTGTCGCGGTGGGGGTGCTGCGGTGGGGGTCTCGCCTGCGCCCTCGCACGTCGCGGAACGGATGGAGCGGATGCGGATGCGGAGGCGAAGCGGTGCGGATGCGCGGGGTGCGCGGTCACGCGGGGTGCGGCGGCGGGACGGCGGCCGCTCGGGAAGCCGGAGCGCTACGGGAGATCGCGCGCGTCAACAGCTGGGACAGCAACAACAACAGCGGGCCTGGACAGCGCGGCGGAACCCACGGGCGTGGGTCGCGGAGGGCGCTGAGGTCGCTGGCATGCCACCAAAGTGGCGGGCGGGACACCCGACTGTCAACTCAATGCCCGAAATGGCGGTAATGATTCACCTCATCCGGTTACCGCGTGTGCAGAAAGGTTTGCGCAGCGCCGGACCCGGAGACATGGCGCAGCAGCCGTCGCCGTAAACGCGGACGGGATTCCGTGATCGGACTGTGATCCGGATCGCTTCCGTGGCTGGATCGCAACAAGATCGAAGTCTCGGTCGTCCTCTCTGGTGAGGCGTGACGGTGTGGCCGGGTCGGTGGCATATGTCAGGTTTTTGGTGATTTGAACACTTTCCGCATAGGCTTGGTTCCGCAGAGTGAATACGGGGCCCAATAGCAGATCTCGGCTTGACTCGCACAGAGCACGAACTTGTAATTTCACTCGTGTCGTTCGGCCGGATCGATCGGGATCGATTTCGGCGACATCACGGGGACGCACAGACGGACGAGGGGCGCACATGACCGAGTTGTTCGAGGAACTGCTGGTCGAGGACGCGGGCGAGGAACTCGGCTGGCAGGAGCGCGCATTGTGCGCCCAGACCGACCCCGAGTCCTTTTTCCCCGAGAAGGGCGGCTCGACGCGCGAGGCGAAAAAGGTCTGCCTCGCCTGCGAGGTCCGCTCCGAATGCCTCGAATACGCGCTGCAGAACGACGAGCGGTTCGGCATCTGGGGCGGTCTGTCCGAGCGGGAACGCCGCCGTCTCAAGAAGGCCGCCGTCTGAATCCGGCCACGCCCCTCGGAGGGCGGACACCGGACGCCGGACGGACGCAGAGGCAGAGGCAGAGGCAGAGGCAGACGCACATGCAGACGCCGACACCCATGCAGACGCGGACACGTGCAGGTACACGGACACGGACACGGACACCACAACGCAGACCAGGACACATAGCGAACGGTCCGCCGCCCGCGGGTTCTCCCCCGGGCGGCGGACCTTTCTCTTTCCCGCCCGCGCCCCCCCTCGCACCCCCACCCCTCATCCGGGCACCGCGCACCGCCCCCCCGCCGTCTGCCGTTAGTGTGGGCCTCCGTCCGAGACGCACCCACGCCCCCCCGCGGGCGACCCCCGGCCGGAGGGCCCGTAGCTCGATGTCCTCAACTCCTGAGTTTCCGCGACACGTCGTCACCGCCGTGCTCGTCGCCCACGACGGCGCCCGCTGGCTGCCGGACGCCCTCGCCGGGCTCCTCGCCCAGGAGCGCCCCGTACAGAACGCCGTCGCCGCCGACACCGGCAGCGCCGACGACTCCGCGCGACTGCTCGCCGAGTCCCTCGGCGACGACCGCGTCCTCCACCTCGCACGCCGCACCGGATTCGGCGCCGCCGTCGAGGAGGCCGCCCGTACGGCACCCGTCCTCGGACCCGAGGAACTCCCGTACCTGAAGCGCCCCAGCGGCTGGGACCCGGTCACCCGCACCTGGCGCGACGACGCCTACGACCTCCCCGAACTCCCCTACGGCGAGCCCGTGCAGTGGCTCTGGCTGCTCCACGACGACTGCGCGCCCGAGCCCGGCGCGCTCACCGAACTCCTGCGCGTCGCCGACTCCGACGAGTACGCCGCCGTCATCGGCCCCAAGCTGCGCGGCTGGTACGACAAGAAGCAGCTCCTCGAAGCCGGCGTCTCCATCGCCCGCAGCGGCCGCCGCTGGACCGGCCTCGACCGCCGCGAACAGGACCAGGGCCAGCACGACCAGATCCGCTCCGTCCTGTCCGTCTCCAGCGCCGGCATGCTCGTCCGCCGCGACGTGTTCGAGGAGCTCGGCGGCTTCGACCGCCGACTGCCCCTCATGCGCGACGACGTCGACCTGTGCTGGCGCGCCCACGCCGCCGGCCACCGCGTCCTCGTCGCCCCCGACGCCGTCCTGCGGCACGCCGAGGCCTCCGCCCGCGAACGCCGCACCGTCGACTGCGCGGGCCGCACCGCCGCCAACCCGCACCGCGTCGACAAGGCCGGCGCCGTCTACACGCTGCTCGCCAACACCCGCGGCGCCGCGCTGCCGTACGTGTTCCTCCGGCTCGTCCTCGGCACCCTGCTCCGCACCCTCGCCTACCTCGTCGGCAAGGCGCCGGGCCAGGCCGTCGACGAGATCATGGGACTGCTCGCGACCCTGCTGCGCCCCGAGAAGATCCTCGCCGCCCGCAAGCGCCGCAAGAACCCGGCCGTCCCCGCCGGCGAACTCCGCTCCCTCTTCCCCGCGCCCGGCGCCACCGTCCGCGCCACCGTCGAACAGCTCGCCTCCCACTTCGGCGGCTCCGACGCCGACTCCGGCGGCTCGCGGCACGGCGCCGTCGAGTCGGGACCCGGCGGCGACGACGCGGACTACCTGGAGGTCGAGCAGTTCGCCCGGCTGAAGAAGATCGCCCGCCGGCCCGGCCCCATCCTCTTCGCCCTGCTCCTCGTCGTCTCCCTGGTCGCCTGCCGCAACCTCCTCGGCGGCGGCTCGCTGGCCGGCGGCGCCCTGCTGCCAGCCCCCGACACCGTCTCCGGACTCTGGTCGCGCTACGCCGACAGCTGGCACGACATCGGCACCGGCGGCACCCAGACCGCCCCGCCCTACCTCGCCGTCCTGGCCGCGCTCTCCGCGCTCTTCCTCGGCTCGACCTCCTTCGCGCTGACCCTGCTGCTCGTCTGCTCGGTCCCGCTGGCCGGCGTCACCGCCTACTTCGCCTCCCGCGGCATCGTCGAGTCCCGGCTGCTGCGCGCCTGGGCCGCCGTCGCCTACGCGTTCCTGCCCGCCGCCACCGGCGCGCTCGCCACCGGCCGGCTCGGCACCGCGGTCCTCGCGATCCTGCTGCCGCTGATCGCCCGCGCCGCCGTCGCCGCCCACGGCCTGAACCGGCCGGGCACCTCCTCGGGCGCCGGCTCCGATCCCGCCGGCGACCCCGTCGCCGGATTCGAAGGCAGCCCCGCGGCCGGCTCCGGCTCCCGGTCGGACTCCCGCCCCGGCTCCGGCTCCCGGTCGGACTCCCGCCCCGGCTCCGGTCCCGGTGAGCGGGGCAGCTGGCGTGCCACCTGGGCGTACGCCTTCCTCCTCACCTTCGTGACGGCCTTCACCCCGGTCGTCTGGCCGATCGCCGTCCTCCTCGGCATCGGCGTCCTCGTCCTGCGCCGCGACGACATCACCGCCTACGGACTGCGCTTCCTCGCCGCCGTCGGCACCCCGATCCTCGTCCTGGCGCCCTGGTCACTGTCCCTCCTGACCAGCCCCACCGCCTTCCTCCGCGAGGCCGGCCTCGACATCCGTACGGGCACGGCCTCCGCGCTCGACCTGCTCGGCACCAGCCCCGGCGGCCCCGGCACCACCGGCGGGCTCGTCCTCATCGGCATCGTGCTCGCCGCCCTCGCCGCCCTGCTGCGCGAGGAGCGCGCCTTCGCCGTCCGCGCCGCCTGGGCCGCCGGCCTCGCCGGACTCCTCTTCGCCGTCCTCACCAACGGCGCCGGTGACGCCGGGGCCGGCTGGGCCGGACCCGCCACCCTCGTCTACGGCGCCGCCCTGCTCGCCGCCGGAACGATCGGCGCCGAGGGCGGCCGCACCCGCGTCGCCGCCCACGGCTTCGGCTGGCGCCAGCCCGTCGCCGCGCTCGTCGCGCTCGCCTGCGCCGCCGGCCCGGTCGTCGCCGCGGCCGGCTGGATGATCGGCGGCGCCGACGGCCCGCTGACCCGCCGCGACCCGGTCCAGGTCCCCGCCTTCGTCGCGTACGAGAGCGGCCAGGGCGGCCAGCCCCGCACCCTCGTCCTCGGCGGCGACGCGGCCGGCGAGGTCTCGTACACCCTGGTCCGCGGCTCCGGCGCGCACCTCGGCGACGCCGAGCTGACCCTGGCCGGCGAGAGCGAACCGCTCCTCGACAAGACCGTCGCCCACCTGGTCGCGGGCTCCGGCGCCGACCAGACCGAGGCCCTGAACGGCTTCGCGATCCGCTTCGTCCTCGTCAGGGACGGGGCACCGCGCCACATGATCCGCGTCCTCGACGCCACCCCCGGCCTGAACCGCCAGAGCGAGCAGGACGGCGGCGCCCTGTGGGCCGTCGGCGCCCGCACGGCCACCCGCGCGACGATCGTCACCCCCGCCGGCGCCCCGAACGCCGACGGCGGAACGGCGAGCGGCACCGGCGCGGCGAGCGCCGACGGCGCCGCGCAGGCCGACGGCGGCAAGAAGAGCATCCCGCTGGACGCCGTGTCCGGCGGCTCCGTGGACGCGCGGTACACGATCCCGGCGGGCGGCGCGGGCCGCGTCCTGCGCCTCGCCGACCGCGCCGACGAGGGCTGGACCGCCACCCTCGACGGCCAGGAGCTGAAGCCGGTCACCGTCGACGGCTGGGCCCAGGGCTTCGAACTGCCCGCAGGCGGCGGTCGCCTCGACCTCACCCACGAGCAGCCGCTCACCCACACCCTGTGGATCTGGGCCCAGGCCTTCCTCGCCCTCGTGCTGCTCGTCCTCGCCCTGCCCGGCCGCCGCCGCGACATCGACGACGACCTGCCCGACGAGGAGCTCGCCATCCCCGCCCAGGCCACCGCCGCCGACGGAGACGGCCGCCGCGCCCGCCGCCTGCGCGCCGC
>NZ_SDOY01000169.1 GCF_004117935.1 Streptomyces roseicoloratus
GCCAGCCAGGCCGCCAGCCGTGTGCGGAGCTCGCGTACGGCCAGGTCGTCGCGGCCGTAGCGCCAGAAGCTGACCTTCTCGGTCTCGGCCCGGCGGCGCATGCGGATGACGACCGACCGGTCCATGATCGTGTCGGGGAGGTCGCCGATTCCGGCGAGGGCGGCCATGGCGAAGGTGTCGAACTTGACCACCTCGTGGTTGGGGCCGGTGACGCGCAGGGTGGGTCGGTTGCGCTGGTGGCCGGCGTTGAGCAGGCCGCGCATCTCCTCGTTCTTCTCCGCGACCTTCGGGCTGCCGAAGATGGTGTCGACCTCGTCCACGAGGAGCGTGGGCGGGTCGCCCTCGCCGATCGAGCGGAAGATCGCGGCGGCGGAGGCGTTGACCGTGATCAGCGGCTCGTGGACCGCTTCGATCAGGACTTCGAGCAGCCGCGACTTGCCGCAGCGCTTGGCCGGTCCGACCACGGCCAGGCGCGGCGCATGCTGCCACACGGTCTGCAGGTGGGTCGCAGCCGCCCACAGCGTGGTCGCGGTCAGGGCTTCGTCGCTCGGCATGACGACGTAGCGTCGGATGGCGTCCCGGAGCAGGTTCAGGACGTCTACGCCCTCGGGGTCCGGGGCAGGGGTGGGCGTGGGGGCGGTCGGCTGGCCGGGGACGGCGACCGGCGGCCAGGCGGCGGGAAGCGATGGCGTGTTCGGGGTGGCTTCGTCCATACTGGACATCGAGCTCCTCAATCTGCGGGCCATACGGGACGGCAATCCCGGCCATGCAGCTAGTCGTTCAGGGATGGGCGGCGTGAGGTTTGCGCTTTGAGCCCCTCGGTGTCGCAAGCACTGGGGGGCTTTTTGCATGTCTGGCTAGGTGCTGGCGGTCTCCTGCGGATAGCAGCGGTCCAGCACAATAACCATGCCACACGCAGAGCGGCTATGCAAGCGGCAGAACGTGGTGTACTGTTTAGGCTGCTGCGAATTGCAGGGACATGCTGCGAGAGGAAGGAGGGGGAATGTCCGACGACGACCACGAGGGCGAGCCCGAGGGCGTCCTGCTCAAGGGCGAGAACAACGCCGCCCAGCGGATCAAGGCCGAGCGCGAGCAGCGCGGCTGGAGCACCACCACGCTCTCCGACCGCCTCAACGAGGCCGGCTACGAGATGAACCCGTCGGCGGTATGGCGGATCGAGAACGGCAAGCGCCGCATCAACCTCGACGAGGCCATCGGCTTCGCCGAGGTCTTCGGGGTGTCGCTGTCCAACCTCGTCGGCCCGCCGGCCCTGGCCGCCGCCGGCCGCGCCATGGAGCTGATCGACACCGTCGTGGCCGCCAGCGCGGCCGCCCAGAGAGCCCAGCACGCGCACCGCCGGGCCAATGCCGAGCTCATCGCCTACCTCGACGAGCACCCGGACATCCGCGAGGAAGCCAACGCGATGGTCAGCAACGCCATCGCCGAGAGCACCATGAAGATCAACCAAGAGGAGTTCGGCCTGCCGCCCCAGCCATAGTCCGCCCCTCCGGCCGCCCTGGACCGCAAACCCCCAGGCTCCGGCTGCATCACACGCCCATCCCATCCCTGAACGACACCGGCCCGGCCGGGGTTGCCGCCCCATCCGCCGAGGCCAGGAGAGGACCCTGCTTGCGCCAGACGGCGATACCCCATGCCTCCGCCCAGCCCCGCACGGCGAAGGAGGTGAACACCAACGACCGTCTCCTCACCGTCGACGAGGCCGCCGAACGCCTCGGCACCGGCGTCCGCTTCATCCGCCGGCTGATCGCCGAGCGCCGGATCCGCTACGTGAAGCTCGGCAAGCACGTCCGGATCTCGGAGAGCGTGCTCACCGCCTACGTCGAGGAGCGAACGGTCGAACCCGTCCGCACCCGCCGCGCCGGCTTCGGGCTGGTGGCCTGATGGCACGACCCCGCACGAGGGCCCCGCGCCGCAGCTTCGGCGCGATCCGCCGGCTTCCCTCCGGCCGCTGGCAGGCCCGCTACCCCGGAACGGACGGCGTCCTGCGTGCCGCGCCCGAGACGTACGAGACCAAACGCGAAGCGGAGCTCTTCCTCGCCCAGGCCCAGGCGGACCAGGCCCGAGGCGACTGGATCGATCCGACCGCAGGCGAGGTGCTGTTTTCGGAATATGCCAAGCGCTGGATTGACGAGCGCGGTGTCGCAGCCACCACCGAGGAGCTGTACCGGCGGCTGCTCCGTCTCCACCTGGAGCCGACCTTCGGCGACCAGTACGTCAACGCCATCAGCCCCGCCAAGGTCAGGACCTGGCGCGCGGAGCGGCGGAAGGCGACCGGGGCCACGACGACCGCCAAGTCGTACCGCCTCCTCAAGGCCGTCATGCAGACGGCCGTCGAGGACGACCTGCTCCGCCGGAACCCCTGCTTCATCCGCGGGGCGGGCCGTGAGGACGCGGACGAGCGCCCCGTGGCCACCGTCGAGCAGGTCTTCGCCCTCGCCGAGGCCATCGGCATCCGCTGGCGGCTGATGGTCCTGCTCGGCGCCTTCGCCTCCATGCGGCCGGAAGAGCTTGCCGAACTCCGCCGAGCCGACATCGACCTCGACGCGGGCTCGGTACGGGTCCGGCGGGCCGCCCCGGAGCTGAACACCGGGCGCCGGGTGATCGGTGACCCCAAGTCCCGTGCGGGCAAACGGGAGATCATGCTGCCCGGCTTCATCCTCCTCGATGTCCGCCGGCACCTGGAGTGGTTCGCACAGGACGGACCCGGCGGCCTCGTCTTCGTGGGCGAGAAGGGCGCCGCCCTGCGCGGCACCACCTTCGGCCGGAAGTGGCGCAAGGCCCGTGACACGGTCGGCATGCCGAAGGAGTTCCGCTTTTACGACCTCCGGCACACCGGCAACACCCTCGCCGCCGATACCGGTGCCAAGCTGAAGGACCTGATGGTCCGCGCCGGCCAGTCCTCGGAGCGGGCGCAGCTGATCTACCAGCACTCCACCAAGGCCCACCAGCGCAAGCTCGCCGACGACATCGACGCGGATGTGCGCAGGCGGCGCGCGGCGGCTTCTCCGAGCTTGACCGAGGGCGGGAACGCCGTAGTCCGCATGCTTCCGCCCGCTCTCCCGCCTTCCCCGGCGAGCGCACGGCAGAGGTGACGTCATCGCATACGAAGAGGACCCCGGTGTCGGCACCGGGGTCCTCTTCGTATGCGGGCCGAGTCAGAGTCAGGGCCTCGGTGACGGACGCCAAGTGTCAGCGGTCGACGGTGTGCCAGGGGGCGTCCGGCCGGGTGGGGCGGGCGTCGGCGGCGAGCCGCAGAGCGTAGACCAGTCGTCCGTCCGGGTCGGGGACCGCGCCGAGGTAGTGGTGGCCTGTCATGTGGCACCAGGCGGGCAGGTCGAGCGGAGCAGCCGGGTCGGTGGCGATGACGTGGACGACGGCACCCGGTTCCGCGCCGTCGATCTCCTTGCGCAGGCGCAGCAGGAGGCTGACGCGGAGCATGCCCGTGCCGTCGACGGTGATGGCGGGCGTGGGTACGGGTGCGGTGCTCATCGGGGCACGGTCTGGGTGACGCGCCACAGCCGACGCGGCAGGTCGCCCTCCTCGAAGGCGTGGACGTCGTCCAGGGTCCAGCCGTCGGCGAGGTCGTCGACCAGGGCTCGGTCGAAGAAGTGGACGGCGAAGCCGCCGTGCTCGTAGATGTCGTCACCGTGGGCGGTGCCGGCGCCGTAGTGCGCGTCGCCGGTGTGCCGGACGGTGTAGACGAGCACGCCGCCCGGCCGCAGGACGCGGCGGATCTCGCCGACCGCTGCGTGGATCTCCTTCGTGGAGAGGGCCATGCACAGCAGCATGTGGGCGAAGACCCCGTCCACGGAGGCGTCCGCCAGAGGGAGCGGATCACGTACGTCGTGCACCGCCGTGCTGACCCGGTCGTCGACGTCCTGGGTGCGGGCGGCCTCCTCCAGCTGTTCAAGGCCGATGGCGGAGAAGTCGGTGGCCTGGACGGTGAACCCCTCGCGGGCGAAGTACAGGGCGTCTCGGCCGTGCCCGGCGCCGAGCTCCAGCACGTCACGGGCCCCGGCCGCACGGAACACGTCGGCTGCCCACGTGGCCGGTGCGGAGGGCCGCTCGCCGTACATGCCGGGATGGGCGGTGTAGGTGTCCTGCCAGTGCCGTCGCTGGATCTCGGCCAGCTCCTGCTCGTCCGCCACGGTCCTCGGCCTCCCGTTCGTGTCCGGGAGCAGCTTAGATGCGCCTTGCCGCGGCTGCTCAGCGGCTGTTCAGTGGCTGCGCGGGGCGTACATGATCACGGCCATGCCGGCGAGGCAGACCAGGGCGCCGATGACGTCGTAACGGTCGGGGCGGTAGCCGTCGGCGACCATGCCCCAGGCGATCGATCCGGCCACGAAGATCCCGCCGTACGCGGCGAGGATCCGGCCGAAGTTGTCGTCGGACTGGAAGGTCGCCACCACGCCGTAAAGGCCGAGGGCGATGACGCCGGCGCCGATCCAGATCCAGCCCTTGTGCTCGCGGATGCCTTGCCACACCAGCCAGGCTCCACCGATCTCGAACAGGGCGGCGACGGCGAACAGGGCAACGGAACGAGCGACAGTCATGTCGCCGGACCCTATCGGCGGCCCGCGCCGCTGATCCAAGTGCCGGTTGCGAGCAAGCGCAAGGCCGGTCAGAACGATCCACTGGTACGTGAATTCAGGATTATGTGTACTGTCAGCGTGTGCTGACTGTTGCCTCCGACATCGAGGTGCTGGCCCGGTTCGGCCGCGCTCTCGCCGACCCGATCCGCTGCCGCATCCTGCTCGCCCTCCGCGAGGCCCCGGCCTACCCGGCCGACCTCGCCGACGCGATCGGCGTTTCCCGTACCCGGCTTTCGAACCATCTGGCGTGCCTGCGTGACTGCGGCCTGGTCGTCACCGCCCCCGACGGCCGCCGTACCCGGTACGAGCTCGCCGACGAACGCCTCGGCCACGCCCTGGACGACCTGCGCACTGCCGTCGTGGCCGTCGAGACCGACCGCACCTGCTCGGATGCCGACGAGAAGGGCTGCTGCTGACCATGACCGCCGAGATATCGATATCCCTCGGCCCCTCCCCGGCCCGCCGCGACGTACTCACCCGCCGGATACGGCTGCTGGTTGCCGCGACGATCGCGTACAACGTGATCGAGGCCGGCGTCGCGATCACCGCCGGCACCCTCGCCTCCTCGACCGCCCTGATCGGCTTCGGCCTCGACTCGGTCATCGAGGTCTCCTCCGCCGCCGCGGTCGCCTGGCAGTTCTCCGCCCGCGATCATGCCGTCCGCGAGGCGCGTGAGCAGCGCACCCTGCGGATCATCGCCGTCTCCTTCTTCGCACTCGCCGCGTACGTCACCGTCGACGCCGTCCGCGCGCTCACCGGCACCGGGGAAGCCGAACGCTCCATCCCCGGCATCGTCATCGCCGCCCTCTCCCTCGCCGTCATGCCGTTCCTGTCGGCCGCCCAGCGCCGTGCCGGCCGCGAACTCGGCTCCGCCTCCGCGGTCGCCGACTCCAAGCAGACTCTGCTGTGCACGTACCTGTCCGCCGTGCTCCTGCTCGGCCTGGTCCTCAACGCCACGCTCGGCTGGTCCTGGGCCGACCCGATCGCCGCCCTGGTCATCGCCGCCATCGCCGTTAAGGAAGGCCGCGACGCCTGGCAGGGCAAGGGCTGCTGCGCGCCCCAGGCGGTGACAGCCGAGACAGATGCCTGCGGCTGCCGCGCCGACTGCGACTGCTGCGACTGAGTGGCGTGAAGCGGGAATCTCGGGTCTCGCCCTGATGCACCCTCAGGTCCCGTATGGCACGCGAATGGCACGTGAGCTCCGAGAGGTCTAGACAACGAAGAAGGCCCAGGTCGCTGACCTGGGCCTTCTCTCAAGAGCGGATGACGGGAATCGAACCCGCGCTATAAGCTTGGGAATCACCGTCGCCTTGGCCGCCCACATGGCCTCTGACCTGCGGGCAAGCATCTTCGCAGGGTGTTCCGAGGGGTTCCGCCCGCACCCCTGGTGACCGCTGTTCACCGCCGTGAAGGGCACGGATGGGGCACGCGACGGGTCTCCAGCAGGGTGCCCGGGGAGACGCTCCCCCTCGCAGCCGCTCCCACTCGGGGCGCGGTCGCGGCGATTCCGGAGGACAGCGGTCGCATCATGGGCGTCCGCCTGCCTCGTTCGGGTGGAATCTTTCCCCCTTGTCGGGGATCAGTGCTGGTCACATGGGGTGAAAGGGTCGCGTGGCTCGTTCCCCGTCCCCGGGCGGGAGGCGTTGATGGGGACGTGAGTACTTCAAGCGCCGCACCGATACTGTCCGCCGCTCTCGCCACCCCCGCTCGTCCCGTCGTGCACGACTCGGGCGCGGACACCGCGCCCGGCGTCATAGTCGTCGACTCCTGCACCACCCTCGGCACCACCCTGGTCGTCCGCCTCGCCGGAGAGATCGACCACTTCAGCGCCGCCCCGCTGCGGGCACTGCTGGCCTCGGCGGCCGACGACGGCTGCACCGGGCTCGTCCTGGACGCCTCCCGGGTCACCTTCTGCGACTCCGGTTTCCTGGCCGTCCTCGACTTGTGGCCCCAGCAGGGACGCCGTCTCAGACTCGCGAACCCCTCCCGGGCCGTTCAGCACCTTCTGAACGCCGTTGCACCAACACGACGGCAGCGGGCCCATGCAGGCTCCCTGACGGCGGCAGGCCGGTCATGACGTTCCTGCTCCTGACCTGCGTTCCGATGCTCGCAGCGGTTCTCCTCGCACACGGGGAACCGCGCGAACCAGGGCACCGCCGTCCCGCCCCGCCTCCGCGACCCGCACCTCGCAGGACTCTGATCCACTGCCGCCTGGCGCCCCCGCTCCTCTGCGCCATGCAATAGACGACGGAAGGGGTCGGGGCCCGCGACAGGGCGCGGGCCCCGACGGCGGATCTCCGGGCCGGCGCTGACTGGCGTCGCGAGGACGACGGGCGCCGACGCACCTGCCGGTGCCACGTCCGAGACGCCGGGTGCGCGGGCCTGGCGGCGGTCGTCACAACGGCCCCGGCGCATTCACTCCGTCGGGGCCGCCCTTCCGGATCGTCACACGTGAGCGTGCTCGATCCGTGTTCAATCGTACGACTTCTCGGCCGGGCGGGCCGGGCGAGAGCGGGACGTCGGGGTGGTCCGGCTCAGCCGCGCTCTTGTTCTTCGGCCTCCATGCGGAGGATTCCCTGGTGGGTGAGGGAGACCATCGCGGGTGTGTTGCCCGGTTCCCAGTCGACGCTGATCAGGCCCTCGCCGGTGAGGTAGGTGCAGGCGGCGGCCAGGTCTTCCTCCGGGATGCGCAGGTCGTTGCGCAGCTTCCGTCCCGTGATGCCGAGGAGGCGGTTGCCTTCGGTGGCTTCGTAGAGGGCGGTCAGGACCCGCTCGCGGTACCCCTGTCGCTGGTGGAGTGTGGCCATGACCGGGTCCTTTCGTCGTGTGAAGGTCCGATTCCGCTCAGACTTCGTCGACGTGGGTGCCGGTGAGAGGAGACGATCCGCTGGTGGTGAGCCAGGAGCGGGCGGGCTCTGCGGCGGTTTCGGTGTCGACGGAGAGGTGGAGCCGGGTGCCGCCGTCGAGGACGGGGTAGCTGCGCTGTTCCGTCCCGGCGAACGAGCGGCGGATCACCTCGGCGACCGCGCGGGCGGCTTCGGGGGTGGCGGCGACGATGCGGATCTCGGCCTGTCCGGCCGAGGGCAGGGCTGCGGTGTCGGTGCGGTACAAGGGGCGTGGTCCCTTCACGGGTGAGCGAGAGGCCGGCGGGTGGGTTGTCCCGGATGTCGGGTGCCCCACCCGCGGCCTTCGGTCGGAGGAGTGGTCTCTGGAGCGGTCAGGGCCAGGTGCCCATGGCCCTGCGGCGGGCGGCTTGCTCTGTCGGCGTGTGGGGGCTGTGACCGGGCGGTCGGAAGATGGCCGGGAAGGGGTCGCTGTAGTGGCGGGCGGCGATGCGCGCGTCGTGCTGGGCGTTGAGCCGGTGGACAAGGCGCGCGCCGAGCGTGATCAGCACGGCGACTGCCGCGAGTGCGATCAGGGTCTCCATGTCGTCACCACCGCGTGTTCTTCGGCAGCGGAATCATCCGCGCGCCGACGACCGGGTGCCGGAGGGGCGGCAGGGCGGCTCCTCCGTCCGTCTCCCAGGCGTCCTCGCTGCTGCGGGCGACGCGCATGCGGCGGCCGGTCGCGGCTTCGTCGGACATCAGGACACCGGCGGTGAGGACGCTGCCGGGGACGGCGGCGGCCGCCATGAGCCGGGTGGCCGCGGCGGGTTCGGTCTCGGGCGGTATCACCAGCAGGTCGACGCGGCCGACGGTGTAGGAGAGCAGGATCATCTTGTCGGGATCCTGTTCGGTGAACCAGCCGACGTGCACGGTGTGCCCGGCGACGGCGACCTTGTGCGGGACGACGGGCCAGCGGGTGGGGTTCACCGTGGCCCGTGTGATGCGTCCGAAGCGCTCTTCCAGCGCGTCGACCAGGGGCGGAAGCTCAGCGGCGAGGTCACGCGAGCGAGGCCACCAGGCGCCGTCCAGGAGACCGGCGAGTGTGGTCTTCGGCGTCAGCGAAAGGCGCGCCGAATGCGAGGGTGCGAGGGTGGTGGTCATGATCGCGGACCTGTCTCCGGGCCGCCCTGCAGGGCGGCCCAGTGTCTTGATCGCCGGAAACGACGTCCGCGTGGGAGCGGGTGTTCGAGTTACTCCCGGTACCTTCAGCCTACTCCGCGCCGGGGGCGGACGAGTGGTGTCCGTCCAGCCGATTTCCCGGGCCGGGAGCATCCGCCCGGTCGGCGTCGGTGACCTCACCTCGCGGCACGTCCCTCCGTCACCCGCGCCACTCGACCAGGAGGAGCGTGGCGTCGTCCGAAGTGGCCTCGCCGCGTGCCCGCTTGAGGGTGTGGGACAGGTCCCGCGCCACCGCGTGTACCTCCCGGTCCGCCCTGTCCAGCTGGTTCACCCAGTTGATCAGCTGGTCCTCGCCGAACTCCTCCTGCCCGCTCTCGTGCTCCTCGACCAGGCCGTCGGTGAAGCAGAGGATCCGGTCCCCGGGCAGCAGCGTCACCTCGCTGACCTGCGGCTGGTCTCCGCCGAAGCCGACGGGGAGGGTGGTGGGGCTGTCGAGGCGGCGTACGACGCGGTGGTCGCGGATCAGCATGGGGGCGGGGTGTCCGGCGTTGACCCACTGGAGGTGGCCGGTGTCGGTGTCGAGCCGCAGCATCTGGGCGGTGACGAAGTGGTCGGGGGCGAACTGCTGGGCGACGGCCCGGTCCATGAAGAGGTAGATCTCGGACAGTTCGACGCTGGTGCGGCGGGCGTGCCGGTACGCGCCGATGGCGACGGTGGCCATGGTCGCGGCGTCCAGGCCGTGGCCCATGGCGTCGATCATGGCGAGGTGGAGGACGTCGCCGTTCAGGGCGTAGTCGAAGCTGTCGCCGGCCACGTCGTAGGCGGGTTCCAGGACTCCGGCGACGGCGACGCGGGGCATCGTCATGGCGAGCGGCGGCAGGAGCGACCACTGGATCTCGGCGGCGACGCTCATCGGTTCGCCGCGGCGGGTGCGGAAGAAGAGGTCGGTGTAGCCGTTCTTGGTCCGGATGATGTCGGAGCCCAGGGCCGTGAGCCTGCGCAGGATGCGGCGGGCGTCATCGTCGACCGCGTCCAGCGTGACGGCCAGGACACCGGCCTGGTCGCCGCCGTCGAGCAGCGGGACGTGGACCCGCACCCCCTCGACCACCGGCACCTCGACCGGACGCGAGGTGAGGAAGCAACGACCGGCCGCCGAACCGTCGATGGGCACGGGGTCGCCGTCCGCCAATCCGTCCCCGGCGAGGGGGACCAGATTCCGCTGCCCGTAGTCCTGGAGCAGGATCCGCACCTCGCGGCCCCCGATCCGGGCGACCGCGTCGGCGAGGGCCGATCCGACCCGGTCGGGCGGCAACGCGTGGGTGTGGTCCAGGAGCCCGCCCAGCAGCATCTCCCCGAAGCTCTCCGAGCGGTCGGGGTCCCCGTCCTCGTACCGTCCGACGGTCATCCGGGGCCTCCAGGCGGGCGGCGGGGCGACACTGTGGACCGGTGCCGACGGGCCGGTCCGACGGCATCGCGGTGCGGCTTCCAGGATGCTTCGCGGTGGCCGGGGCCGCCACGCGCGTCCGCCGACTCCGGCTGCCCGGTCGGGGTCCCTCGGCGTGGGGCCCGGTGCCCCGCTGGGGACGGCCGGTGGTCAGTCAGGCCCGGCCCGGCGGTGCGGGTGGTGTCGACGGTGGGACGCAGGCGGGTGCCCTTGCCCGGGGCGGGTCAGCCGCACCGCTGACCGTCGGCGAGACGGTGGCGCAGGGTGTCGGCCACTCTGCGGGCGGCGTCCGTGGAGGCGGAGACGATCCGGACTTCGGCGTCCCCGGCGGCGACGGGGCTCCGGCGTCCGGCTCGTTGCGGTCCAGGACGGCACAGTCCTTCCCCCGGGGCCTGCCCGGGCGACCGAAGTGAGGCGGGTACGCCCCCATACGTCCACGGCACGTCCGGAGCCCGGGAGCCGATCGGTTCCCCGACGGAGAGCTGCGCGTCCGCGCGTCCTCCCGGAGTACGGTGAAAGTGCGGGGCCGTCGCCCCGCCCGCCGGCCCGGCGTCCACTGTCGCACCGACCCGGCGGAAGCGGCACCACCCGTGGACGGGCGGACCACCATGACCGACGCGAACGTTTCCCCCCACCACATCCCGGCGCCCCCGCGCCTCCTGCCGGACGAGATCCACCGGTCGGTCGGGCCGGGCACCGCGCTGCTCCGGATGGAGACGACCGGGTCCCGGCAGAGCCTTCTGGACGGCGCGTGGTGGCCGCGCTCACGTGACGTCGAGCGGGAGCTCCCGTCGCTGCTCACCGCCCTGACCGAGTACCTCGGGCCCGTCACCCGGGTCGGCCTGGACGCCTCCGCCTGGAACGCCATCCCGACCCGCCTGGTGGTCGACGGCCGGGTCGTGCACCTCGACTCCTTCCCCGTCGGCGACGACACCGTCCTGGTCACCCGCGGCGACAACGACCACTTCTCCCTGATGGTCGTCCCGCCGGACACACCACCGGAGGCCGCCCGCGAGGCCATGGCCCGCGCCGTCGACGCCGACAACGCCACGCAGGCCGCCGAGATCCTCCTCGCCGGGCCGCCCGGGTCGGCGGGCCCGCCGCGGGAGTCGGCCTGATCAGAGGGTAAGACTCAGACGAAGCCGGAGGCGCCGCGGTCCGTCGCGAGGGGGAACAGACGCAGAGTGCCCGTGATCTCGAACAGGCGCCGGATCCGGAAGGGAAGCGGCCCGACGAGGACGAGCCCGGCGGGTCCGCGATGCGCCTCGACCAGTGCGTGGAGGAAGGTGGGGTCCCCGAAGCCCACCTGGGAGACATCGAGCAGGATTCGCTCGGCGTCGTCCCGGCGGGCATCGCCGAGTGCCTCGCGCAGGCAAGCGACGGTGTCGGCGTCGAACTCGCCCGCCGCACGGAGAAACCACGTCGCGGATGCCTCGTTGCCCACACGCTCGACGCGTGCGTATCCGTTCACCGCTCGGTAGACGCCCCGCGCGGAGTGAAGGGCGACATGCGGCGCCTCGCCGCTCGGGATCCGTGGGTTGTTCGTTTCCATCACAATCAGCCCCCCTCACCGGTGTGGGTTGGCTGGAGGATCCTTCGGCCGTTTTTCCAGTGTGCATCCCCGCGTCATCGTCTGTCAGCGGGGTAGGTCGATCCGGGCATGGACGGTCTTGCCGCTCCCGTGGCACATCACGGTCAGCTCGCTGGTCAGACGGGCGATGATGCCCCAGCCGTATCCGCCGTCCCCGTCAGAGCTGGGGCTCCTGGGATGCGGTGGTTCGCGGCTTTGATCGCTCACGTCTATGTCCATGGCGTCCGGTCGCAGGGTGAGGTCCACGGAGCATCCGCCTCCGGCATGACGGACGGCGTTGGTCACCAGTTCGCTGACCACCAGCATCGCGTCGGCCTCGGTCACCTCACCGACCGCCTTGCCCGCCAGGAGGGCATCGGCCACGAGGCCGTGCATCTCGCGGCGTGCCTCGGCGGCGGCCCACGGGCCACGGATGGTGCGGTGCCGTCGAATCGAGGCCGCCATGTCGGTCCTCTCTGCGAGGGAGTGCGCCGGCTCTTACGGGGCCGTCTGCCCACATGTGGGCCGCCGATGCGCAGCCCAGCCGGGAAACGGCGGTTCCCGGACGGCTCTCCGGGGACCACACGAAGGCCGGACGCTCGGAGGAGACCGGGAGCGGCGGTCGGCCATCAGCGGTCAGCTCGCGGACCACGGGCCGGTTCGGCCTGCTCAGGGTGCTGGTCGTGGCGGATGTCGTACGGTCCTGGTGCGCTCGTGGGGACGTCGGGTGGCGCGCCGTGAGACGTCGTGCGAACCGGCGCGCGGCTTCTGACGGAGGGCATGAGCCGCCGGCAGGCCAGCCCGTCCAATGTTCCGCGGCCGAAGGCCCTCTGACCATGAAACGCGTCTCCACGCCGAGACGGCTGCGGGAGGGGGCGCCCCGTATGCGGACCGTTCGCCCCCTGCCCCGGGCCGAGAGCCCGCGCGATGCTGGGAAGGAGGAGGACTCGTCGCACGTATTCACCACCGCCGACTGGGGCGTTGAGGTCACCCTGGCCGAGCTGAAGGACATCCAGCTGCCCGAGAGCACGAAGCGCGCCATGGCGCGCCAGGCGAAGACCGAGCGGGAGAAGAGAGTGAAGATCATCATTGACGTTGAAGGTCTTCAGGCGGGCGGCCTTCTGCAGCCGTTCGGAGTGCCGCGGCGGAGAGTCGGTGGAGCAGCCGCTCATGAAGGCGGCGCGCAGGCCGGAGCGACCGCTGTTCAGTCGAAGGCGAGCTCGCGGAACGCGTTGCGGACGTCGGTCAGTGGCTGGCGGTCGCGGGTGTAGTAGAGCTTGTTGGTGAGGAGTACCGCCCACCGCTCCTGGGCGGGGGAGATCCACATGCCGGTGCCGGTGAAGCCGTAGTGGACCCAGACGTCCTGCTCGGCGGTCGTGCCGGAAGCCGGGTGCCAGAACAGGCCGCGTTCCGGCTGGAGGCCGCCGGTCTGCACGGTGAGGGAGTGGGCCCTCCAATCGGCGCCGAAGCCGACGTCGCCTGGGGCCGTGGTGTGGTCGAGCATGTAGCGGAGGAAGACGGCCAGGTCGTCGAGGACGGTGAAGGCGCCGGCGATGCCGCACACCCCGCCGAGGAGCCGGGCGGAGAAGTCGTGGGCGGTGCCCTTGAGGTGGGTGCCGGTGTGCTGGTCGAGTTCGGTGGGGGCGCAACGGGCGGCGATGCCGGCGGGCAGCGGGCCGAAGTGGGTGGTGTTCATGCCCAGGGGGCGCCATGTCCTAGCCTCGTAGAGCTGGTCGAGGGGCTGGCCGGAGAGGTGTTCGGCGAGGTAGCCGAGGATGAGGGCAGCCCGGTCGGTGTACTCGACGGCTTGGCCGGGCGGCCGGTTGAGGACTTCGTGCAGGACTCCGCGGCGGATGGCGGCGACGTCGGTGCCGTAGAGGCTTTTCAGCTGGGCCCGGAGGGGGAGGCCGGCGGTGTGGGTCAGGAGCTGCCGCGCGGTCACGGTGCCGAGGGGGTGGCCGGTGACCTCGTCCCAGAAGGTGCCGAGCGGGGCGTCGAGGTCGAGGACGCCGTCCTCCCACAGGGCGCCGATGGACGCCCAGACGGCGAGGATCTTGGTGAGGCTGGCGGCGTCGAAGACGGTGTCCGGCCGCATCCTCACGTTCGGCTCGTCGGGGTCGAGGACGCCGGTGGTGCCCGTCGCCCGGACGCCGGCGGAGTCGCCTACGGCCCACACCGCGCCCGGGTAGACCTTGTCGCGGACGCCTTCGTTCAGCAGGTTCTCGATGCGCTCGGTGCGGTACGGCATGGTCTCCCTCTTCGTGTGGGCATCCCAGCGGCCAGCGTAGTGACGTGGGCCGGTCGGGCTGGGCAACGGCGTGCCGCTGGTCGCGGGGGCGTTGCCCGCCCCGGCTGGTTCTCAGGTGAGCTGTCGGCCGAGGCCGGCCAGTTCTCGGGCGGTCTTCGACAGGGGGTACCGGGCGGCGTTGGCGTACCCGGCCTGCCGGAGGGCGGGGAGGAGACCGGGTTCGGTTCGCAGGCGGTCGAGATCCCGGGCGAGGGCGGTGGGCTGGGTGAAGTCGGTGGCCATGCCGGCGTGGGCGAGGGCTTCGCTGAGGCCGGGGACGGGCTGGTAGAGGACGGGGAGGCCGCAGGCTTGGGCTTCCAGGGCGACCAGGCCCATGGCCTCCAGGGTCGTGGAGGGCATGACGAGTACGTCGTGCTCGGCGAAGGTCTTCCACAGCTGGGGACGGCGGAGCCAGCCGAGATAGTTGGCCCTTACCCCGGTCCGTTGCAGCCGTGGGGCCAGGGCATGGAACTGGGCGCTGGGGGCGGCGATCGACAGCTCGACGCCCTGGAGCGGGGCCACGCTCCGGATCAGGGCCTCGACGCCTTTCTCGGCGGTCAGCCGGCCCGCGTACAGCAGGCGGAGGTGGCTCTTGGATGTGTGGGTGGTTCGGGCGGGCGGGTCGGTGAGGAGGCGGTCGGGGATGCCCCAAGGGATGTGGGTGATTTTGCGGCGGTCGGTCTGCGGGGCGAGCTTGAGGAGGTGGTCGGCCATGGCACCGGTGGGGACGACGATGGCATCGGCCGCCCGGGCGGTGGCCCGCAGGATCTGGAGCTGGTCGCGGTGGGCTTCGGCGAAGAGCAGGTCGGTGCCGTGGACCAGGGCGATGCGGGGGTGCGCGGGCAGGGCCCGGATCAGGGCGGGGGTGGCGCCGAAGGCGAGGTGCTGCAGGTGCAGGACGTCGATCTGGGACGGGTTGATCGCGGCCGTCAGGGCTTGGCGCAGGTGGGAGACGTACCGGTGGAAGGCGGGGCCCTCCAGGCACTTACCGCTCGCGCTGAGCAGGTCGAGGCCGGCCGGTGTCCGCGGGCGGGGTCCGGTCGGGGCGAGCATGAAGGCCCTTGCGGGAATGAGGGGTTTCTCGCCGGTGTAGAGGTCGAGGAAGAGTTCGACGCTGCCGCCGGGGCTGCCGACGGGCAGGTCCAGGAAGGTGGCGACCAGCGGATTCCGGTCAGGACTCACCGGCGGCCTCCGTCGATCTCCTCGTAGAGGCGGGAGATGTCGATCCCGTCGGTGGAGGCGTACTTCGCGAGCTGCCGCTGGTAGCTGGCCGGGGTGCCCTGGGAGGCCAGGAAGACCAGCTTGCCGAACGTCATGCCCGGGTAGACGCGGACGGGCCGGGCCGCGCGGATCTCCAGGGTCCAGCGGATGGCGTGGCCCTGGTGTCCGAGCGGGGCGGAGACGTGGACCCAGATGCCGAGGGCTCCGATGGTGCGGTCGCCGTTGAGCATCTGCGCGTACGCCTCCGAGCCGGTGCGCTCGTGGGTGACGCCGAGGTAGAGCAGGCCGGGCTGGAGTACCAGGCCGGTGGTGGGGATCGCCTGCTCGGTGTAGGTGGTGGGGATGGCGGCGTCGAGGTCGCCGGCGCAGACGCGGAGGGTGTCGCCGAGGCGCCAGTCGTAGGCGTTCGGGGAGACGCGGGCGGGGTCGTACGGGTCGATGGTGATCTCGCCGG